>JBDRRS010000001.1:0-9741 GCA_043825615.1 bacterium
CCGGAAATGTGGCCGAGCGCGGCGAGCTAATCATCATTTGATTGATTTTCCCGATTGAACTTTATACAATCTCTTTAGTGAAAAGAAATCTTAAGGATTATCCTCGAAATGGGTTCGAGCAAGGTTTAATAAGGTCGACCAACTCGCGTTCCCGTTCATTGAATAATTTCAGTAGAACATCGGAATAAAAAGACATGAAAAATCTCAAGGCAAAGCGTTCATTATTGATTCGCCTTCGGCGCATCAAGTATTCCCCTTATTTTCTTTGCCAGAGAGTTCGAGTCAAAAGGCTTCTGGAGAAAATTTATATTCACCGCTAATATACCGTTCTCAACAATGGCATTTTCCGTATAACCGGAAATGAAAAGCGTTTTTATATCAGGACGCTCACGGATGATATGTTCGGCGGTTTCCTTCCCGTTCAATTTTCCGGGCAATATGATGTCTGTTATCAGCATATGGATTTCATCCTTGTATTTTTTGATAAGTTTCTCAGCTTCAGCGCCGTTTGAAGCTAAAAGCGGATTATACCCGAATACTTTAAGAATCTGATGGATTGTCTCCCGCACCATTTTCTCATCTTCCACCACCAATATAGTTTCTGTGCCTTTTAAAGATTTTTTAGAGATTTGCTCCTTAGCAATTATATCGGCTTTGCCGTATATCCGGGGGAAATATATTTTGAAAGTTGTTCCCTGTCCCGGCTCGCTATAGACGCGGATGTCGCCGCCGCTTTGTTTGACTATTCCGTAAACAGTGGATAATCCTAATCCGGAACCCTTATCGCCTTTTGTGGTAAAGAACGGCTCAAAAATATGGGCTATGATTTCTTTTTCCATACCGGCGCCGCTGTCACTGATTGCCAGCATAATATAAGAACCGGGGCTCATGTCAACATGGGATTTTACGTAATTCTCGTCTAATTCGACGTTTGCAGTTTCAAATGTAAGTTTGCCGCCCTTGGGCATGGCCGCCTTGGCGTTAATTGCCAGATTCATAATAATCTGTTCGGCTTGAACCGGGTCAATACTGATATTTCCAAGTTTATCCGCAGGACGGATATTGAGTTCAATGTCTTCGCCGATTATTCGAACCAGCATTTTCGAAATATTACTTACTAAATCGTTCAGGTTAAGCGTTTCAGGACGGAGCACCTGTTTACGGCTGAAAGCTAATAATTGCGCAATTAAATCTCTCCCTTTTATCGTAGCCGTTTTGATTTCCGTAAAATTGCTCCGCAGCGCTTTCTTATCGGAAAGAAAATGAACACTTAAATCACTTAAGCATAAAATTGGCGTCAAAAGATTATTAAAATCATGGGCAATGGCTCCGACAAATTGACCGATAGCTTCCATCTTCTGCGACTGTAAAAGCTGCTTCTGCAGGTTTTCCCTTTCCTCTTCGGCTTTCTTGTGCTCCGTAATGTCCTGTTGCACTGCCACGGAATTGAGAATATCCCCCTCCTCATCTCTATTTGTATTAACACTGAAGAGTACAATGCGCCTATTCCCTTCCTTTGTGATAATGACCATTTCTTCGTTTCTGAGTTCTCCGGTTTCCTGCCGCATTGCTGTAAGCCGCCTTATTTTCTGCAGTGATTCAGGAGCGTAAACACTCTGCAGTGGTTTTCCCACAAGATGTTCCTTCCGGTAGCATAGTGTGTCGAGCGCGGCCTTGTTGACGTCAAGTATCATATCCTCCGGTGAAACTATGTAGCAGTACGCCGGAGCGTTCTCAAAGAATTGCCGGAACCGTTCTTCGCTCTTCCTCAGGGCGTTGCGTGACTGCTCCAGGGCTTCGCTCCACTCCTGTAGTTCATCCCTTGCTTTCTTAAGTGATATTACCATCTGATTGAAGGAATGGGCAAGCATCCCTATCTCATTAGAGGATATCACCTCAACCGATGTTGATAGGTCCCCTTGAGCAACTCTTTTGGCTGCGCCGGCTAACTGGCCGACAGGCCCCGCAATCTGTCTTGCCATCAGCCAGCCCGCCGGCAGAACTATAAGGACGCCGGCAATTACTACCCATATAATCACAGTCCTCAGCCGCCCAACTTCAGCGTACATATTTGAAATGGGCCTCTGTATCAGCACTCCCCATCCCAGTTTGCCGACGGGCATATATGTCCCGAGCGCCTCGCGGCCTAACTCGTCCGTGTAACCTTTCATTGTTCCCGATTCACCAGCCAGGACAGCCTTGACAACAGGCAGCCCGCTCAGGTCAACCCCCTGAACTTGCTCCAGATTAGTATGGGCAATTACAGTGCCATGATTGGCAATCACGAGCACGTTACCGTCGTCCCCGATATTAACGCCCATGAACGAACGCATTATCCTCCGGTAGCTGATATCTGCGAATATGACCCCGACCACCGTTCTGCCGTCGTCAGCTATGATAGGTAAGGTAATGGTTTGTATCGGTTCTAATGTCGTCGGCTCAATGTAGATGTCGGAAAAAACCTTATCGCCTCTACTGGCTACTTGAAAATTTGGCATTCTGGACACATTCTCCAGTTGTCCGCTGCCTGTTCGGTAAATCGGCATGCCTTCCATATCCGCCACGCAGACGCCGGTTATCTCCGGGAAGGCCCTTCGGACACGGTCAACCCCGACGGGTATCTTTGCTGCATCCATGAGGCGCAGTTCCGGCGTTTGGGCAAGCAGCGTCAGGGTTGGTTTGATATCTGCCAGCTCCGCCTCTATCTCTTGAGCTACACGAGCGGCGAAATTCCGGTCCCCGTCGCAAATTTTCCGGGTGACGATATTTCTGCTGTACTGCAGCACAAACCAGCCGGATACCCCCAGACACACGACCATAATAAGGGCAAAGACCAGAAATATCTCGCGAAAAAGACTATTAAAGCGGAGCAAACCATTACTTTGGATTTTGTTATTACCCACCACGTTCATTTACCGACTTATAGACGGCCCGCTCCCTGCGAAACCTGAGCACCGGCAACTGAAATCTCGTCACTTTTTTATCAAGCGATGTTTAACCAGATACTTGCGGGCAACCTGATCCGCTTTCATCATTTTGATGTCCACCTCGGCGTTAAGCGCCTGCCAGATTTTTTGACCTTCGGCAACTATCTCAATCGTGGCAGGCTTGCCTCCGCCGGGGAAGGCGGCCGCCAGTTCATTGAGAATATCCGCAATCTCAGGATACTGATTAAGGACTTCCGCTCTGACATAGGGCGTCAAGTCATACGGAGGAAAGAATGCCCGGTCATCCGGATACACATGCCAGCCATATTTAGTAATCAGGGGATCGGTGCCGAAGACTATTGCCACTTCGCACTGACGGGTCTCTAAACCCTTCATTGAAGCCCCGGGCGCCCCGGTCATGAGGAAGGCCTCGTCCACGCTGAACCCGTAGAACGCCTCCAGGGCGGGCAGGCCGTCAGGGCGTTCGGAGAATTCAAAGGTAACAAAAGTCTTGATCTTTCCTTCATTCTTTCTATAAAGCGCCGCCAAATCGGACAGGGTTGCGGCATCGTGCGCTTTAGCGAATGCGGCCCATGAAACTAAAGCATATGTGTTGTTGTTCCAAATCGGATCCAGCCAGATGAAACCTTTGCCTTTTTCCTCTTTTTTTACAAGCTCGTAAAGTTCACTGTTGTCAATTCCTTGCTCATACGTGTGACCGAGGTGCAGCATCCAGGCGGTACCGGTATAGGCGGCGCAGATATCTATGCCGCCGGATTCCATCCCCTGCCGGAGAGCCGTGGTGGAGATGTCCGATACGAGATTAACCTTGAATCCGCGGTTTTCCAGCAGCTGCTTCATCATCTGACCTATAATGCGCTGCTCCGTAAAGTTTTTGTTTCCGACGGTTACCTTCTTAATTGTCTGCGGCGCGGGTGACTTGCATCCTGTTACCGGAAGAATCAAGGCAAGCGACAAAACTATTGCAGCAGTTAGTTTACACATCTTTTTACGGGGAAATAATAATTTCCGGAGTCGGTTCCGCGCTGGTTTTAGTAAATTATTTTTCATTATACTCTCACTTGCTACAATAAAAAAGGGGCGACAAATCAATCCCCAGTAACAAACTACTGAACCTAAGAATTGGCTGTCGCCCCAAAAGCGCCAGCTTTCTTCGTAGTAGTTTGTTAGAGGAATCTCCCTCTTTACGAAAAAACTGTTTTGTAAATTTCTTTAATTAAATTTCTTTTTTAACTGCCTCCTACTAATATTCTCTTTTTTTCTTTTGGTGAACAACATAATTCAAATTATTCAACTGCTTTATTTATAGCAAATTTTATTGCCGTTGTCTTCGCCATTTGTACCCGCCTCCGCTTCCCTTCAGCGACCAGGCTTTTCGTTTTTTTTTTTAACTAAAGCCCGGGGATGGTTCCGGTTATAAAAGAGTTCCTTTTGTAATTCTTTTCAAAATCAGTTAATATAGGAATATGGGAAATTTTACAGACCTTGGAATCAACCAGTCGCTCGTGCGCATTCTTAAAGGAAATAAGTTCGAGCGCCCGACCGACATACAGGAGAAGACCATTCCTCTGATACTGAAAGGGAAGGACCTTATCGGTCAGGCGGAAACAGGTTCCGGAAAAACCGCCGCCTGCGTGATTCCGCTGATACAGCAGATTGACAAAAAGCTGAATGACGTGCAGGTCCTCATACTGACCCCGACGAGGGAACTCGCCCTGCAGTACCTGACGGAAGTCAGTTCCATTGCCATACCCTATGGTGTGACGCCGTTCGTGGTTTACGGCGGCTTCAACAGGGACATACACCTCGCCAAACTGCGGGACGGTGTGCAGATTCTGGTCGCGACGCCCGGCCGTCTCATAGATATCATTTATAACGACTATTTTTCTCTGGAGCACCTGAAGACGCTGGTCATAGATGAAGCGGATGAAATGCTGAAAATGGGGTTTATAGAGGATGTGGATTTTATCAATGACTGCATCGTGCAGAAACATCAGACCCTGCTGTTTTCGGCTACCATGCCCGACCCCATCAAACGCCTTACGAAAAAATATATGAAAGATGCCGTGCATATCCGGCTGAACAGGGAACAGGTGTCGCCGGTCAACCTGAAACACTATTTTATCCGCGTTGAACGGGGTAACAAAGAGAGGGTGCTGAAGGAACTTCTCTCAAAAGGGGATATCTCTCAGGCGATTGTATTCTGCAACACAAGGCACCGCGTGAAGGACGTGTTCAGTAATATCCGGTCCGCGGTGAGGGGCATAGATTATCTTCACGGCGGACTGGAGCAGAACGTCCGGACAATCATCGTCGAAAAATTCAGGAAAAGGAGAACGAGATATTTGATTACGACCGACGTTATGGCGCGGGGCATAGACATCAGCAGCGTGAGCCACATTATTAATTATGACCTCCCGCGGCACCCGGAGATATACATACACCGCACCGGCAGGACCGCCCGTCTGGGAAATAAGGGCACGGCCGTTTCGCTGGTCTCCCCGGCGGATAAAGAACTTTATGAGGATATCAAGAAAATTGCAGACATCAGTCCTGTCCCGTTTAAGAGTGAACAATACAGCCGCGTCTCGGCCCCCGCTCCCAGCCGCTACGAGAAAAAACCCCTCCACCGGCCCGGAAGGCGCAATATCTGAGCGGGAAAAAAACATAACTAAAAAAAGTAGGATGTCCGCTTTTCCTTTTTCCGTCGCGTGGAAATTTGATTTGCGCGGAATAATTTTGTATTTATAGGGGGCTTGCGGGAGCGGATGAGTCCCGCGGAAAAATAAAAGAGGGTTTTTAATGATCGGAAAACTTTTAATTCCCGAAATCGAAGAACTGCTGAAAAACAAGCAATGGGACGCCTTGAAGAAGTTTCTTGAGGACTCCTATCCGTCGGATATCGCCGATTTGATACAGGACTTTGATGAGCGGGAAGCGGCGATTCTGTTCCGCCTTTTATCTAAAGGAGCGGCGTTTGACGTCTTTGCGGAACTGGAACCGGAGTTTCAGGAAAGCATTCTGAAACAGATGAGCAGCCAGCATATAGAGGAAATCATTTCCGAACTCGAGCCCGACGACAGGACTAAACTTTTTGAAGAACTGCCCGGAAACTTCACCCGAGCCCTGCTCAACCTTCTTTCGGCGGAGGAAAGGAAAGAGGCTCTTGCCGTACTCGCTTACCCTGAAAACAGTGTCGGAAGATTGATTACTCCCGATTTTGTGGCGGTCAGACCCGATTGGAAGGTTGAAAAGGTTTTTATACATATTCGCCGCAGGGGAAAAGATGCGGAAACAATTGACAGAATTTATATTGTGGACGACAAATGGCGTCTTCTTGACGACATTCCCGTGAAAAGGTTTATTTTCGCGGATACTCAGCAGCCGGTCGAATCTCTTATGGACAGAAGATTTATTTCACTTTTCGCCTATGAGGACCAGGAAAGCGCCATAAGAATTATGAAAAAATACAACCTCGTCGCTCTCCCCGTGACGGATTCCGAAGGAACAATGATAGGCATCGTGACGATTGACGATATCGTGGACGTTATGGAGGAAGAAGCGACGGAGGACTTCCACAAAACAGCGGCGGTTGCGCCGCTGGAAAAAAACTACACGGCGTCTTCCCCATTTTTCCTTTATAAGAAAAGGGTGGGCTGGCTGCTTTTGCTGCTTATAGCGGGCTTTCTTTCGTCGTCCGTTATCGCGCATTACAAGGAGTCAATTCAACTGGTAATCGCCCTCGCTTTTTTTATTCCTGTTTTAACGGGGAGCGGCGGGAACACCGCCACACAGGCGGCGGCGATTGTCATTCGCGCGCTGGCCGTCGGCGAACTTGATTTCAAGGACTGGTTCAGGGTCGTGAAAAGGGAACTCTTAACAGGCGCTTTTTTGGGCCTGACGCTGGGTGCGGTTCTTTTTCTATGGGGGACAATCTGGAAAGGCGGTCATCAAATAGGAATTGTCGTGGGCCTGTCAATGATAGGAATAATCTTGTGGGCGAATCTGATAGGGAGTATTCTTCCGATAATTCTCACGAAACTGAAACTTGACCCCGCGGTGATAAGCAGTCCTTTCCTCGCGACGATTCTTGACGCGAGCGGGCTGCTTCTTTATTTTTCAATAGCGAAAATCATTCTGCAGTAAGAAAAAAATAGGGTCGTAAAAAATTGGGGTCAGCTCTATTTTTTATATGGATAACTTATTTAAAAAATCAGAACTGACCCCATTTTATTGTTGCATTTTGGCGTCTGACTTTATACAATTTCCGGAAGGAATTGCGATATCAGAAATTAAAAATAAGCAGAATCTCTGCTTATCTTGGGGGTGGATGAAAAATGAGAACTGCTAATCCTGCGTTGAACGCAAGAACTTTTGAAGGTTTCGGACACGTTGCCGCTTCCGGCGATGTCATGACGATTCAGGGAACCGTGAACAAAACCGGCTTTCTGCTTTTGTTCCTTGTTATATCTGCTCTGTGGACGTGGAAGGCGTATTATACCGCGGGTCCCGGCGCGGTTTTGCCGTGGATGGCGGCCGGCGCTATCGGTGGTTTTGTTTTTGCGCTGCTCACGGTTTTCAAGAAACAGTGGGCGGGTGTGACGGCGCCGGTGTATGCGCTGCTTGAAGGGCTGTTCCTCGGCGGGTTGTCCGCAATTTTGGAGGGGAGGTTCCACGGCATCGTCATTCAGGCGGTGTGTTTGACTTTCGGCACGCTCTTTTTTCTTCTTATGGCTTATAAATCGGGCGCCATCAGGGCGACGGAGAACTTTAAACTTGGCGTCGTTGCGGCGACGGGGGGAATTTTTTTAATCTATCTGTTTACCTGGCTCCTCGGCATCTTCGGCGTAAACATTCCGTACATACATTCCAGCGGGCTTGTCGGAATTGCATTCAGCGTTTTCGTCGTTATTGTTGCGGCCCTTAATCTCGTGCTGGATTTTGATTTTATTGAAAACGGGTCGGAGAAAGGCGCGCCGAAATATATGGAATGGTATGCCGCTTTCGGACTGATGGTTACGCTGGTCTGGCTTTACGTGGAAATTCTTCGTCTGCTTGTGAAACTGAGGGAGAGAAAATAGCCAAGCGCGTATTTTGACATGGAAAATTCGGAAAGAATTTTAAGAAAAAAACTGGAAGAACTGCGCCGCTCGCAGGCGGGTGTGAGAAAATTGCTCGGCGTGCGCGAGAGCGTCGTCTTTGACGGCGGCAATGATGAGGCGGGGTTAATCGCCGACCTTCAGAAAATCATTCACATGAACGGTTTGCTGAAAGACGGGATTCTGCAGGAAAAGCTCAGGATGCACAAGGGTTTTGCCGCCACGGTGAAACAGATACAGAACTCAAAAAGAGAACTGGAAAAATCATTGAAAGAATGCAGGGATGTGATAAAAAAGGGCGAGAGGTTACAAGAGGAAAAAGAATCGCTGGAAAAGGAAATTTCGGATTTCCGCCCGAGAGAACAGGAAATAAAAACTCTCAAACTCGGTTTGTCCGCACGGGAGAGGGAATTGCTGAAGGAATTTCAGGATAAGGAAGAGGCGTTAAAAAGGCGGGAGAGTGAACTTGCGGGCGAAACCGCGCGCCTGCGGGAAAAATTGCGGGAAAGGGAAGATGAAATAGAAATGCTGAGGAAAGACCTTTCGCGCCACAGTATGCAGGTTGCAGAAATGGAACGCCTGCGGAAAGAGGAACTGACCGCGAAAACGGAACAGTTCCGGGCCGAGATAGAATCCTCGGAAAAAATGCTGCGTGAAGAGAAGAATATCAGGGAAGAAATGCTCGCGTCTAAAGAAAACGAAATAAAAAACATAAAAAAAGAAGCGGATGAAATAACGTCGCGGGCGGACGAACGTCTTAACGGGTTTAAAAAAGCGAGAGAGCAAAGAATTGTGGAAATCAGGGAATTGGAGAGCCGGCTGGCGCAGTCAACCAGAGAACTGGAGTCCTCAGGCGACAGAATTGAAGTTCTCGAAGCGGATATTTCCCGTCTGAGGGAAGAACTTACGGATGAACGGGCAGGCCGGAAGCGGGAGGTCAGCGACATAAGAACTGCGCTGAATCAGGAGATTGCAGGCGTTGAAAAGATTCTTGAAGAAAGGAAACAGGCGGAGAAGGGGCGCGAGGATGAATGGTCGCGGGAGCTCTCCGGCAAAGAGGATAAAATTTCCGCTCTGAATGAAATTATGCGTTCCGCCGTTGAGGAAAGGGAAGAAAAAATAAAGTCGTTGAAAAATGCGCTGGACGATAAAAAGAGAGAAGCGGAAGAAAAAGGTTCGTCGCTCGCCGCTCTTGAAAAACAGTCCGCAGGTATGAAACAGGAAATGGAGTCGTCGGAAAAGCGCATAAAAACCGCGGAGTCAGAATCCGGCCGTCTGGGAAGAGACCTTAACGAGGCGGTGCGTGCGGCGAAAGAGCGGGATGAAGCGTTTGTCAGGAAACTGGCGGCCGAGGCAAAGAAAATCTGCGATATGAAGGATTACCTCAGCCGGCAGGAGGCGTCATGGAAGGAGCGCACAGACCGTCTCTCTGCGGGGCTCGCGGAAATTCAGAAAGAAAAGAGTTCTCTGGAAAAGAAATTAAAGGATACGGAAAACGACTCGTTGGCGGAAAGAAAAAAATGGGAAGAGAAAATTGAAGAAATAAAAAACCGCTCCGCACAGGAGAAGAAAATGCCCGACGTGAAATTCAGGGATGAAACCTCCGCCCGCCGTTTCCGCTGCGGCAACTGCCACACCGAGGTACCTGTATCCGCCAAGTACTGTCCCAACTGCGGCGGCAGATTCAGAGAATA
>JBDRRS010000002.1:0-9995 GCA_043825615.1 bacterium
CCATAAACTGTCCCCCGCAATCCTTGCTTTTTAACAGATTTCATAATATAATAAAAACTGCATTTTATCAAAAGGAGGGTGTGTGCCGTATTACCTGGTGACGCTGGTTATTTCATTTGCCGTTTCCGCGGCTTTTATGCCGCTGTGCATCCTCGCGGCGAGGAAACTGAACATTATGGATTTCCCGACGTCTTCAATAAAGACGCACACGTCGGCGGTTCCTTACCTGGGCGGCGCGGCGGTTTTTGCCGGTTTTGTTCTGTCTCTTGCATTAATAAGGTATCTTTCGCATTTTCCGACGGGAACCCTCTATCAGCTCCGCGGGATTGTTATCGGGTCGACCGTGATATTCGTGATGGGAGTTGTTGACGACATCCACGACCTGGATTATAAAATTAAATTTTTTGTGCAGATTGTCGCCGCATCGGTTCTGTTCCGTTACGGGATCGGGATAAAAATTTTTCAGGGGCCTCTTTTGAATTATTTTCTTTCCGTCCTGTGGATTCTCGCTATAACCAACGGCTTCAACATTATTGATGTTATGGACGGTCTGACCGCGACGGTTCTGATTGCAAGCGGGCTTTTTTTCTTTTTGGTGTCTTTACCCACAGAACAGATTTATGTCAATTTTTCCGCCCTTGCCGTGTTCGGCGCAGCCGGAGGTTTTCTTCTCTTCAATTTTCCTCCTGCAAAGGTTTTTATGGGAGATGCGGGGAGTTTGACGACGGGTTTTATCATGGCCGCGATTTCTCTCGGGGTGAAATACTCAGCGGTTCACCCTGTCGGTATTTTTGCTCCGATGCTGATTCTTGCAATCCCGCTTTTTGACCTGCTGTTTGTTATGATTCACAGGACGCGGCGCGGCCTTTCTCCTTTTCTCGGTTCAAAAGACCACTTTGCTCTCAGGATGCTGAAACTCGGTTTTTCAAAGAAAGAGGTTCTTCTCAGGGTTTTTATAACGAGCGCTGTACTCGGTTTCAGCGCGTGGCTGCTGACGATAATTCCGATGACCTGGGCTTTTGTGCTTTCGGGGTTTTTGATTATTATCGGCTTTTATTTTGCAGCGTGGCTTTCGGTTATTGATATGAACGATTAAAATAGTGGTTATGTGGTTAGTGGGAGTAAAAAAAAGGGTTGTAGTTTGTGTCAGTTACCAAATGCGCTATTATGGATGAAGAAATAAAAGAATTAATTCAGGCGCTGCTCCGCCGGAAAAATGTTGTCATTGTGGGGCACACGGGCGCCGACGGGGATTCGATAGGCGCTTCTCTCGCGCTTGCGTCGTTTCTCAGGCGGCTGGGCATCAGGGTAACGAACTATCAGAAGGACGGAATACCGGACAACCTTCAGTTCCTTGATGACGGAAGAATAAAACGCGCGGACAAAATTGACCTGAACAAAAAAGATGCGTTGATTTTTATGGAATGTTATATGCCGGGGAGAAGCGGTTTTGATTTCGGCGGGAAACTTGCGGACTTGACCACGGTCAATATAGACCATCATCCGGATAATAAAATGTATGCGGATTTTAATATCGTCGATGCGGATGTTTCATCCGTGTCGGAAATTGTTTACCGGTTTTTTGAAATTCAGGGCCTGCCGGTGCAGAAGACGGAAGCGGTTTGCCTGCTGACGGGAATTATAACCGACACCGGAAGATTCAGTCAGAAAAACACGACGAAAGAGTCGCTCCGCATTGCAGCAGGCTTAATGGAAGCCGGCGCCGAACCCGTCAAAATCTATAACAGGTCTTACGGGAGTCAGAAACCCGAAACTCTGCGGCTTCTGACCGCCACTCTCGGAACGCTTAAAATAATCGGCGGAAAAATTTCCGCGATGCACACGTCCTGTGAAATGTTCCGGAAGACGAAGACAACCTGCGAAGACACGAAGGACTTCATAAATTTTGCGAGGGATATAAAAGGAGTTGAAGCAACCTGCTATGTAAGGGAGATGTCCGGCGGTGCGCTGCGCATAAATTTCCGCTCCGTCAAAAAAAATATCCTGCCGTTTGCCAGGAAACTCGGCGGCGGCGGTCACAATCTCGCCTGCGGCGGTACAATAAAAGGAAAATTTTCAGAGACAAAAGACAAAATAATAAATGATTTTGTCAAATATATGACAAATCACAATTAATGATTTCCGCAACGGTAGGAATTTACGACGGCGTTCATCTGGGGCACGTCCGGATTTTGAGAGAACTCCAAAAAAATCTGGGAAGGCACATTGTTTTTCTTTTTTTCAAGAACCCCAAAAAAGGGGATAATATTCTGACGAATTTGAAAGAAAGAAAGGAGATTTTAAGTTCCTCCGGCGTTGAAGTTATAAACCTCGATATAAAAAAATTCTGGCGGATGGCCGCTTACGATTTTCTGGACAAATTTCTCGTAAGGAAATACGGCGTAGGAAATCTTATTGCGGGGGATGACTTTGTCTTCGGCCACCGCCGGCGGGGAACGATAAGCGATTTGCGGAAGTGGACAAAAGAGAAAAATATAAATTTTAAAGTCGTTCCTGGCGTGAAACTGAAAAATAAAAAAATTTCCACCTCCCTGATTAAAGAATGCCTTGAAAAAAACGCTCTTGATACGGCGAATAAAATGCTCGGCAGATGCTACGCTGTTACAGGGAGAAAAATCAAAGGCCTGGGCATTGCGGGGTCTCTCGGTTTCCCGACGATAAATCTCAAGCCGGAAAAGCACAAAATCCTGCCGGAAGGGGTTTTTTTTGTAAAAAGTGCGTGCGTCAGCGGGGATTTTTTTGCTCTCGCCAACGTCGGTTCTTCCCCGACATTCGGTCTGAAAAATGTTTTTGAACTTTACGCTCTCCCGGGGTATTCTCCGAAAATTTTCAGGTGCAGGAATTTCAATGTCTCGTTCTTAAAATTCATAAGAAAACAGAAGAAATTTAAGACAAAGAAACACCTTGCCGCAAGAATAAATAAAGACGTGAAACTCGCTTGTAAATTCTCTTTGAATTTTGTAAAAAATGCTGGAAGTAAAAGGAGGCGGAAATGAAGAAAAGGATTGTTGGTCTGGTCGGTTTGTTTCTGGCTGTCGGCTTGATTGCCGGCTGCGCGATGCTCGCCGAAAAGACGAGAGGAAAAACGGGCGTCGGCGGGGGCGTCATTACGGGAGGCGTGGCGCAGTTGGCAATTAAAGGTCCGTCGAAGGCGACAGTCGGTCAAACGGTTACGCTGACAGCAGAAGGTTTTGATGACCGTTCGGCATCCATCAAGCGTCCCGGCGCCGTCAACCCGACCTGGAAAAGTGATAATTCCGCAATCGGCGCTCTTCAAACAGAGGAAGGAAAAACAGTTACGGTGAAATGCCTTGCTCCCGGAGTCGTTTACATCACGGCGACGCAGGGAAAAGCGGATACGATGCATGCGATAGAGGTTAAATAACAAAAAAATAAATTTAATTTAACAGGAACTCCACATCCGTAAAGATATAGGATGCGCCAGGGCTCGTCCCTAACTGGGGTGTGCCCTTTTACTTGTGCGTTAGGGTAAGGTCGCCTTTTTTCTTAGGCGAGGATAAATCACCCTAAAGGGTATCGTAGACCTCGCACTGCAGTACAGTTAAAATCGTGCCTATCAGGTTGTAAATTTCATAAACATTTGGTAAAAAACACATTATGCGTGGAGGTGTGGTATGGATGTAAAAATAAAGATTGAAAAAGATGAGGACGGCTGGTTTGTGGCGACCTGTCCGTCACTTCCAGGTTGTGTTTCTCAGGGGAAAACGGAAAAAGGAGCGGTAAAAAACATAAGAGAGGCAATTAAATTACATCTGCGGTGTCTGACGGGAGACGGAATTCCAATTGCAGAATCAAAAAGTATTAAGGAATTAACGTTGAAAATAGCCGTATGAGCAAATTGCCTGTCCTTTCAGGCGCGGAGTTAATTAGAGTTTTAAAAAAGATTGACTATTATATCAGGGAGCAGGAAGGTAGTCATATTCACCTCAGGCATTCCTGGAGAAAATCCCTTACTGTTCCAAATCATAGAACGGTTGCCAGAGGGACATTGCGGGTTATTATCAAAGAAACGGGTTTATCCAGAAGTGAGTTTTTGGAAATATTGAAAAGATAGGAGAAATTTTTATGAAAAGGGTTTATCACTTTATCGGAAAAAATGCTGAGGGTAACACGAAAATGAAGAATGATCTCGGGGGTAAAGGGGCGAACCTCGCCGAAATGGCGAGTATAGGCGTGCCGGTTCCTCCCGGATTTACAATAACAACCCGGACCTGTCTTGAGTATTATAAGGAAGGCGGTATGCCGCGGGGCCTCATGGACGAAGTCGTGAAGAACCTTAAACTCGTCGAGAAAGACCAGGGGCTGAAGCTCGGCGACGCGGAGAACCCGCTGCTTGTTTCGGTCCGCTCGGGCGCGCGCGTTTCAATGCCCGGAATGATGGACACCGTTCTCAATCTCGGATTGAACGACACGTCGGTAGAGGGGCTTGCCAGAATGAGCGGAAACGGGCGTTTCGCGTGGGACTGCTACAGGCGTTTCATACAGATGTTCGGCGATGTCGTGATGAATGTCCGCCCTTCAAAGGAAGAGGAAGACCCTTTTGAAATGATACTGGAAAAGGTCAAAAAAGAAAAAGGCATTTCCGATGATACGGATTTGGAAGTGGAGGATCTTAAGAAACTCGTAACCGGATACAAAAAACTTGTGAAAGAGAAAGCCGGCAGGGATTTTCCGGGCGAGCCTCTTGTTCAGTTAGAGGAAGCAATAAAGGCCGTTTTTTCTTCCTGGCACAACGAAAGAGCGAACAAATACAGACAGCTCAACGGTATCCCCGATGAGTGGGGCACGGCCGTGAACGTGCAGACGATGGTTTATGGGAACATGGGCGATGATTCGGGAACTGGCGTGGCTTTTACGAGGGACCCTGCCACCGGAGAAAAGAGATTTTTCGGAGAGTATCTGGTGAACGCCCAGGGCGAAGATGTTGTAGCGGGGACCAGAACGCCCCAGCCGATAAATAAAGCCGCCAAGACCGAAGATTCGCAGGTTTCGCTTGAAGAAAAATTCCCGAAGGTTTACGGGGAACTTGTAAACATTTATCAGAAACTTGAAAATCATTACAGGGATATGCAGGATTTGGAATTTACCATACAGAAACAGCGTCTTTATCTTCTTCAGACGAGGACGGGTAAGAGGACGGGTTTTGCTTCGGTGAGGATTGCCTACGAGATGGTGCAGGAAAAACTTATAGATAAAAATGAGGCGCTCAAGAGGATAGACCCCTACGGGCTGGAGCAGCTTCTCGCGCCGATTTTTAATCCGAAGGATACCGAAAAAGCAAAGGGAGAAGGCAGAAACTTCGCGAAGGGCCTTAACGCTTCTCCCGGAGCGGCGACGGGACAGGTCGTGTTTTTTGCCGACGATGCGGGAAAATATCCGAAAAGTGTGCTGGTGAGGATAGAGACCTCGCCGGAGGATATAGGCGGAATGAATATTGCGCAGGGTATTCTCACCGCCCGCGGCGGAATGACGAGTCACGCTGCCGTGGTAGCACGGGGAATGGGAAAACCCTGCGTTGCCGGCTGCGGCGCCCTGCAGATATCCTACAAGGACAGGCGGATGAACGCCGGCGGGAAGACGATAAAAGAGGGCGATTATATTTCAATAAACGGAAGCACAGGGGAAATTTATGAGGGCAAAATACCGGTAAATCCCTCGGAAGTTGTTCAAGTTTTTATAGAAAAAACCATGGATATAAAAGACGCTCAAACAGCTGCGATGTTTGATGAAATACTGAAATGGGCTGATAAGGTGAAGAAACTCGGCGTCAGGACAAACGCCGACACGCCCAAAGATTCCGCGGTCGCGATTGCCTTCGGAGCCAAAGGGATAGGCCTTACCCGTACGGAACACATGTTTTTCGGCGGAGACAGGATACTCTCCGTAAGAGAGATGATACTCGCCGAAAATGTTGAAGGCAGGAAAAAGGCGCTCGCGAAACTGCTTCCGATGCAGAGAGAGGATTTTGAGGGTATTTTCGAGGTGATGGCCGGGCTGCCCGTCATAATACGGCTTCTTGACCCGCCGCTGCACGAATTTCTTCCCCACACGGACGAAGACCAGAAGGAGATGGCTGATGTGATGGGCATCTCTGCGGATGTCGTTAAGCAGAAAGTCGATTCTCTTCACGAGTTTAACCCGATGCTCGGCCACAGGGGCTGCCGTCTCGGAATAACTTACCCTGAAATCACGGAAATGCAGGCGAGGGCAATAATAGAAGCCGCCTGCAATGTGCAGAAGAAAGGGATAAAAGTAATTCCGGAAATCATGGTGCCCCTTATAGGCCATGTCAGGGAATATGTCAATCAGAGAGATGTAATAAAGAAAGTCGCGGAGAAAATCATAAAAGAGAAGGGCGTGGAACTGAAATATATGATAGGGACTATGATTGAAGTCCCGAGGGCGGCTCTGACCGCCGACGAAGTGGCGAAAGAAGCGGAATTCTTTTCCTTCGGAACGAATGATTTAACCCAGATGACCTGCGGTTTTTCCAGAGACGATGCGGGTAAGTTCCTTGTGGACTACGTCGCCAAAAAGATTTATCAGAAAGACCCGTTTTCTTCCCTCGACCAGGAAGGCGTCGGAAAACTCGTAAAAATTGCGGTTGACCTGGGAAAGTCGGCAAACAAAAACATTGAAATCGGAATCTGCGGCGAGCACGGCGGAGACCCCGATTCCGTCAAGTTCTGCCACAGGGTCGGGATGGACTATGTTTCATGTTCGCCGTACAGGATTCCCCTGGCCCGGCTTGCCGCAGCTCAGGCAGTCCTCGAAGAAAAGTAATAAAAAGGGGACAGGTACTTTTTTGAGATGAAACGGACGTGTTTAGAAAACGCAAAAAAGAATAAAAATCTAATCCCCCTCTTTCCCCCTTTACAAAAGGGGAATGAAAGGGGGATTTACGTATGAAAAAAATCGTGAAAATCGGAAACGTTAGTATCGGCGGGAAAAATCCGCCGGCGGTTCAGGGTATGGTAAAAACGCTTCCTTCGGATAAAAAGACAATTCCCGTGATAAAGGAAATGGAAGAGGCGGGCTGCCGTATGGTCAGGATTGCCGTCCCGTCCGCAGACGAGATAAAGCATATTCCCGGAATAAAAGAGAATATAAGAATTCCTCTCATCGCCGACATTCATTTTGACTGGTCTCTCGCCGTAAAAGCGGCGGCAGCGGGCGTTGACAAAATCAGGATAAATCCTTCCAACATCGGTTCTTCCCGGAAAGTCAGGGAAATTGCGGAAATATGCAAAGAGAGAAAAATCCCGATAAGGGTGGGCTCGAACAGCGGGTCGGTTAAGGCACTGATAAGAGATGACTCTGTAAAGATAAGGGCGCGTAAACTTTTTAATGCCGTCGCCAAAGAGGTCGGCATTCTTGAGAAAGCCGGGTTTAAGGACATTGTCGTTTCCGCGAAAGCGGAGGATGTTCCGACGACGATTGAAGTCAATTATCTGCTGGATAAAATGTGTTACCCGGTTCACATCGGCGTGACCGCGACGGGAACGGAAGATGCGGGTATTATTAAAAGTGCGATTGCGCTCGGTTCTCTGCTCTCTGCGGGTATAGGAAATACGATAAGGGTCTCGCTGCTCACCGACCCCGTTTCAGAAGTTAAAGCGGCTTATTCAATATTATCCGAAATTGGCTTAAGTAAAAGGAAAATCAATTTTATTACCTGCCCGACCTGCGGCCGGTGCGGGGTTGATTTGAAAAGTATTCTTGAGAATATCGCGGCCTTTTTCCCGGACAGGAATTGCGAAGCGCAGAGAACGCTCAACGTTGCGGTAATGGGCTGCGAGGTCAACGGGCCGGGCGAGGCGAGGAACGCCGATTTCGGAATCGCCTTCGCGGGCGAGAAGGCAATCTATTTTGAAAACGGAAAAGTAATAAAAACTCTTGAAAAAAAACCCGCCGCCGGGTTCCTCATACAAAAAATAAAACAGACATTGGAAACTATACCTCATTGAATCAAAAATGCTATAATTAGAACAGCGTAGAAAAATGAATTATCTAAAGGCAGTTTTCTGGGATTACCCGAAATTTGCGGATGAAAAATATCTGAAGAAATTTGTCCGCGGCAATAGGAATAATGCCGTGTATAAATGGGTTATGACGAGGTTTGTCGCCCACGGCAGGGTTGTTGACACTCTCCGCTTTTTTCCGATAAGGGAAATTTCACGGCTGATAACCAAATTGAGGATTTCTTCTTACAGTAAAAGAAAATGGAAAAGGATTTTAGAAGTTTATGATAAAGCCGAAAGAAAATAAAAAGTGCTACGCTTCTGTCCTGCAGCGTAAAATACTGAAAGAACTCGCTGCCCTGTCTTATCTCGAAAGTAAATTTTTTCTGACGGGAGGAACAGCGCTGTCCGTTTTTTATATTTACCACAGGAAATCGGCCGGCCTGGATTTTTTTACGGTAGATAAAACAGACCTTGGAAAAATAGATTTTGCTCTTAAAAGAATTTGGAGCAGGGAAGTTGTCACCGTCACGGGAAGTGAAAAATTTCTATCTTTGCTGATAAAGGGTATAAAGGTGGAATTTGTTATTGACCATCTTTCAAATAGAGAAAGCCGTCCGGTGTTCGGTTTTGAAAACGGCAGGCCTTTGTCGGTGGACACGGTGCGCAATATTGCTTCAAACAAACTTTGTGCAATCGTTTCCAGAACCGAAGCAAAGGATCTTGTGGATTTTTATTTTATCAGGAAAGAATTTTCTTCTTTGAGTTTATCCGTAATTTTTAAAGAGGCGCGGAAAAAAGACGCAATTTTTGACGATTTCCCCAGCGCGGCATTCCGGATAGAAGAAAATGTCAGTTTCTTCAGAAATAAACCTGAATTGTTTCCGAAAATGATAAAGAAATTTGACATGAGAGATTTTCTGAAGTTTTACTCGGACATCGAAGAAAAAATTTACAAAAAACTGAAAATATAAACAGGCTATTTTTGATTTTTCCAGAGGATAAATATTTTTCCCAGGTCCTTTTTGTAGTTTAAAATTCTTTCCTGCTTGTTTTTATAATGAAGCACGCCTCCCGCAGCGCCCCTGTGACCGCTGCCGATGTTCAGTTCCCGGAATATCTCTCCTATGTCTTTTCCGCGCGGTTCCCTGAACGGGTTTAAACTGGTTGAAACGTGAAGGTCGTTTGTCTTTATACCTCTTTGAAAAACAGGGTCAATGCAGGAGACCGCCACGATGTGCGGAAACAGAATATAGGCGAGGTTCCTGTTCAGAATGTTTTTCCGTTTCCACTGAGACCCGTCGATTATTCCGATTTCCTTTCCCTCGTCGGCAGGCAGGAAAAAAAGATATTTTTCTATTGTTTCAAAATCCCTTTTTTCTTCGCTTTTAGCGGCATTGTATCTGCTTTTTACTTCGTCCATTCCGCATATGCGCGTTAAAGAATTCTTCGTAAGGTTATCCGCAAGAAATTTCATATAATCAAGTTTCTGTCCGTATGTTTCGCTTTTCAGGTCAATGGATAATGCGGCAATCCTGTCGGGGGTCTCCGCAAGGTATTGTTCAACGTTTTCATAGTCCATGCTGTCAATTTTGTCGGAGGCGGCGACAAGTTCGGCGAGGAAATCAGGCAGGCCTTTCTCCCTGAAGTATTCAAAGACGATTTTTGCGCACGACTTTTCTTCCCGCCTTTCTCCCGGGATGGATTCAATGTTCAGTTCCCTGAGTTTGAGTTCCTCGAAATTGCCGGCGTGGTGGTCGAACCACAAACCGCATTCCCTCGGATAAGGCAGGTCGCAGATTATGTCCTGCGGAGTTATCTGAAGATTGTAAAGTTCCTGTATTCCCGCAAAAACAACGGAATAGTCGGGGAAAACGCATTTGCAGATAGCGGCGCAGGCGGCCCCGTCAAAATCGTTATGGCAGATAATCTTTGGCATAAAAACAGCGAACCCTCTATGAAATGTAGAAAAAAACCGTCAGAAAATCAAGC
>JBDRRS010000003.1:0-252432 GCA_043825615.1 bacterium
GACGGGAAGTTATTAAAGCAGTTAGAGGAGTATAAGGTGACGGGAATTGATATCAGCGAAGGCGATGTGAACGAGGAGCTCGAGAAAATAGCTGCCGGAGAAGTGAAAATAAAGAAAGCGGAACTGGAGATAATAAAATGAGGACATACGGCATCACCTGCGAAACACGCTCACGGGAGAGGCTCGCACGCCACGGCGCACCTTCGGCTCCGCAGTCCTGCGGGCGTGCTGCAAAGCTCCTCGGACTGACGGGTTTCGCAGGCGACACCGTATATCCGGACCGGCTGGAGATAATAAAATGAGTGAAGAGGGAAGAGTGAAAAGGAAAGATAAAAAAAACAGTAGTAGGTTTGGTGTGGTCTACGGAATTTTATTGATTTTTAATTTTTCATTTTTAATTTTAGATTCGGCGCGAAGTGCCGAGAGTCCGCTGGCTGTGCTGAGCAAGGCGGAAGGAAAAGTAAGGGTAATGAAACCGGAACAGGAAAAGTGGCTGACGGGAAAAACGGGAATGTTTTTGTACGGGGGAGACAGGATAAAAACGGAAAAGAGTTCAAAGGCGGTAATAAATTTTATAAGCGGCGTAGAGATAAGCGTGAATGCGGAAACGGAATTTATGATAAAGGCGGAAGAGGATAAAGGTCAGAAGAAAGAGGAACTTGATTTAATATTTGGCGAACTGCTTTCAAAAGTGCCGAAGGGCGGCGACTACAAAGTTAAGACCCCGCAGGCGGTTACGGCAGTGAGGGGAACGAAGTTCGGAGTGATCGCGGGCGGCGGCATGACGTCGGTGTATGTTCTGGACGGAGAAGTGGACGTGTTTAACAGTTACGGAAAAATAAGCTGCCGGAAGGGCGAGAAAACCACGGTCGGGCCGGGCGCGGCCCCGACGGCGCCCGAGGATATGAAAGAAGAAGATATGGAAAAACAGGCAGGATGGAGCGAGCCGGAGAAGGAAGATGTTGAGATTAAGATAGAACTTAAAAGTGAAAAAGGTTTTATTGCGGGTCTGCCGCTGGAAGTGGAGCTTACTGCGGAAGGCTCGGATGACTACAAAGGCAAGATACAGGTAGAGACCACCCCGGATGATTTTAACGTTACGAAGGTGATGCCGTGGACGGACGGAGCGCTGAAGTTCTACTGTATCAAGGAAACGGCCGGGCCCGCTGTTATAAACGTGACGGGGAAGGATATCAAGACGATAGTGACCGCCGTAAACTTTGACGAGGCGCAAGAAAAGGAACTGCGGCTGGAACTGAATGACGACAGAAAACTGAAACTCAAATTTACGAAATAGTTCTTAAAGATTTCAGGTTGAAAATAAAAAAGTAATTATATATAATTCTTCATCAAGGTAATGTAACGGCAAAGATTGCTCTGCCTTACTAAAGGAGGATGATAAAAATGCCGGAAGAAGAACTTCAAAAACATTTGAAAGCTCTTGACGAAATGTGTTCAAAAGTCAGTTTCTCTTTAAAAGAGCAGGAGGTTTTTTCGCAGATACTAAAAAGGTCGTGTGAAATACTGAACACGGAGGGAATGTCAATTCTTCTCCACACGCCCGGCTCCGACGTCCTTTCTTTTTACGCCGTTGCGGGACCATCAAAAGAAGAAATCGTAAAACTTAAAAGCATTCCGCTTAAAGAGGGAATTGCCGGATGGGTTTACAATACGGGAAAATCCGTTTTCTTGAATGACCCTTATTCCCACCCGAAGTTTCTGCCGGAAGTTGATAACAAGACGGGTTTCAAGACGAAAAATATTATTTGCGTCCCGCTTATTTCCAGAATGCGTAAAATGGGAGCGCTGGAAATCGTAAACAAGAAGTCGGGAGGTTTTGTTCAGAATGACCTTTATTTTGCTCAGGCGCTGGCCGGGATAGTTTCAATGGTTTTGAGAAACATAGGGCTTTTTACGGAACTCACCAACCAGAGGAATCTTATGAAAACGATTCTTGACAACATTCCCGGAGGTTTTATTGCGGTTGACGAGGGTGGGAAGATTATTGAGTTCAACACGGCCGCGGGAAGGATTCTCGGTTTTGGAGTAAGTGCCGCAAACACAAACATAAAGGACACTTTGAAAATGCAGAAAGAGATTACGGATGTGCTTTCCAAAACGTATAAAGAAGGCAAAACCGGCAACCGGCTGGTTTTAAACACCTTGAAAACAAACGGCGAAAAATTGATTCTGGGCTACGGAACGATTTTGATAAAAACGAATGAGGGAAGAGTTATAGGAAGCGGTATTATATTTCAGGACCTGTCAAAGATACAGGGTCTGCCGTAGAAAAAGAATGGGGATAATACTTTGGAGAAAAATGTCATATTGTAAAGCACCGTCCCCCACAGATAAAAATGGCGAAACAGTGGGTTAAAAAAGAACTGAAGAAAGATCCGCTTGTAGCGGTTACGTCGTTCGTCTATGAATTTATCAGAAAGAATTCGCAGACATCGCTGATTATTCTGGTGGTTTTTGTCGTCGCGGCTGTCTTTTCCGTCCTGCTCTTGTCCGCACGCAGAAAAAATATTAACAGCGGTTTTGCCAAACTCGTAAGAGCCGAGTCCGTAATATACTCCGACCCGTATCTTTCACTCTCTCTCTGCGACAGGGTAATTTCGGAATTTCACGCCTCGCCGGATCTGACTTCTCTCGCTCTTTACATAAAAGGCAACGCTCTGTTTACGAAAGAGGACTACGAGGGCGCTCTGGCCGTTTACAGGTCCGCTCTTGATTCGATCGACAACAGTTTAAAACCCGATGTCTTTTTTTCAATCGCAAAAACCGAGGAGGCGCTGAACAGATTTGAGGCCGCGCTGAACTCCTATCAGCAGTTCCTAACCGATTTTGACAGGCATTATTTGTCCCCCGAGGCATACCTTTCGTCTGCGAGGATACTTATTAAAGAAAATCAGCCGGCTCAGGCGCAGCAGTACATAGAAGTGATAAAAGGAAGGTTTCAGGGGACGAAATGGGCTGACTATGCAGAGGAACTCGGTACAAAAAAGTGAATTCCTGAAGCCGGAAATTATCGCGAAGATTTCCCGTCTCGGTTTTACAAAAAAAATTCTCTGCGAGGGTACCGTTTCAGGGCGTCACGCAGCCCCCTACAGGGGTTATTCCTCTGAATTTCTGGCGTTCCGGCCGTACACACAGGGAGACGACATAAGGTATCTTGACTGGAAGATTTTCGGGCGGTCGGAAAAGTTTTTTATCCGGCAGTTTGAACAGGAAACGAATATGCGCTCATGCGTTGTCTTTGACAAGTCGGCTTCAATGGACTTCCGCTCTTCCGGAATAAGCAAAATTGACTATGCCAAAATTCTGGCTTCGACACTTGCTTATATTCTGATAAAAAGAGGCGACAGCGTCGGGTTTTCCTCCGTCTCCGATGAAGTGGAGGAATTTCTCCCGAATTCGCGGGCAACAAAACATCTTTCGAAACTCCTTACAAAAATTTCCGAAATAAAAGCATCGGGGCGGACTAATATCGCGCAAACTCTGAGGGATATAGGTTCGAAGATTAGAAGGAGAACTCTTATCATTTTGATTTCCGACCTGCTGACGGAACCGTCTGCGGTTATGAAAGCGGTCAGGAATTTTATTCATCAGAAACACAGTTTTGTCGTGTTTCAGGTGATTGACCCTTTCGAATTTGACCTCCCGCCGGGCGACAGATTCCTTTTTAAGGATAAAGAAACACAGGAAAAGGTAGCGATTAATGTCAAAAAGTCATCGCAGAGATACAGAAAGCAGTTTCAGAAGTTTATCGAAGGCATAGAAAATTCTCTTAAAAACTGCGGCGCGGGATATTTCAGGTTCAATACCGGCATAAGCGCCGAGGCGGGAATTCCCGAAGGGCTCTGCAGGACGGGTTTCTCCTTCAGGTAATGCTTAGGTTTCTGAACCCTGCGACTCTCTACTTTCTTCCGCTGGCTCTTCTTCCCGTTATCATTCACCTTCTCACGAGGAAAAAAGCGGTGCCCTTTGCGTTTCCTTCGATTTTTCTGCTGAAAAAGGACGCTCTGGCCAGGACCGTAAATCTGAATTTGATAAACATAATTCTTCTGCTTCTGAGAACGCTGATAATAATTCTGCTCGTTCTTTTTTTTGCAGCGCCTTCCGTCGTTTTCCTGAAGGCAAAAAAAGGCGTAAAATCCGCCGCGGTTTTTCTTGATTACTCCTATTCAATGAACCGGAGATTTCTCGAGACGACCGTCTGGAAAGAGTCCCTCGCGGCGGTTTCCCGGATAATGGATGTTTGGCGCGCCGAAAATATCAGTGTTTTTACTTTCAATAAAAAAGTTTTTTTTGAGGGAAGGGGCGGCGCAGCGCTCTCAATTCTCCGCCGGAAGGAAAAACCATATATTGAATCGGGACAGGCAGGTAAGGAAATTGCGCAGATAATCCGCAGAAACAGGGATATCGGTTCGGTTTTTATCATTTCGGACTTCGGCAGGAATACTTTCATAAATCCGGTTGAAGCGGCTGCCGCCGGTAAGATTACCTGTTTTAAGATGGGCAGCCCCGGCCGTAATTTTTTTGTAGAGGGTTTCAGCCCCCGGGAAGATGCCGTTTCCGTCCGCCTGAAAGCAATTCCGCCGGCCGAGGCCGATTACTCCGTTTATCTTTATTCGGAGGGGAAGAAAATTAACCAGTCGTCTGTCCCGGCGGGAGCGGCAAAAGCGCTTCTTATGACGCAGGGAAAATTGAGCGGCAGGATTTTGCTTTCAAACGAAGATATCCTTCCCTGCGACAATGTCTTTTATTTTTCTCTCCCGAGAAGAAATACGCTGCAGGTCCCCTGCCTGAACGGTTCGCCGAGCATGAATGCCGTAAAGAACGAGACGTATTTTTTGAGGAAAATTTTTGAACAGGTTCCGTTCCTCGACCTGAATGTTGTGACGGACAAAGAAGTTTTTTTTGATAATTACGGGAATTCAAAAGCGGGAATCATTTGCAATGTTGACGCTATTACGGAAAAGCAGGGGGGCATCCTGCGACGGCAGGTACTTAACGGAGGAATTTTAATCGTGTTTTTAGGCGAGAAAACCGATGTTGACGTTCTGAACTCAGTTATGCCCGATATTCTGCCCGCGTACATTTATCCGGTGAAGGAGGAAAAACTTCTCGGCATGGAATACATTTCTGCGCCGTGGCTGAAGAAAGATTTAAGTTCTTTGCATTTTACCGAATTCAGAGCTGAAAAATATTTCCCGGTTCTGCCCTGCGAGGGCGCCTCAGTTATAATGAAATCCGGCGGCAACCCGGTCTGTGTCGCGAAGGCATTCGGCGAGGGCGGCGTGATTCTTTTCTCTGTTTCAAGCGATATGGACTTTTCAAATCTTCCCGTTCAGACGGGTTTTCCCGCTTTTATTCTGGCATCGATGAATTATTTTATCTGGGAGAAAAACGAATTCAGGCGGAATTATTTTATCGGCGACAGAGTCGAGGACCCGGACCCGCGCGCAAAACTCTTTTCAGGGAGTAAGGAAATATCACTTTCAAAGGAAATAAGAGACAATCAAATTTTATTCGTTTCTCCGCCGCTTGACGAAACGGGGTTGTACAGCGTTAAAACCGGCCGAGGCGGAGGAGGCACAGGTCCGGATGAAAAAATCATTTCCGTAAATTTAAGAAGGGGTTCTGAAAACGACCTCACGGGAATGAGCGAACGCGCTATCGGGAAAATATTTCCGGGTGCGGATGTCTTTAATATAAAAAATCCCGCACGCGATATCCCGCTTATTTTATCGGGAAAACCGCTTCGGAATTTTCTTCTGCTTGCATGCCTTCTTTTGTTTCTTGCCGAATGCGCAATTTCCGTATTGTGGATATAGCCTAATAAACATTTTGCTTTTTGTTGGATTTATGCTACAATTACCAAAGTTTGAAAAATAGGAAGGGTGCTTTTATGGAAAAACTGCCGGATTTAATTATCGGGGATTTGAAGATAAACCCTCCGATTGTGCAGGGAGGGATGGGCGTGAGGATTTCACTGTCAAAATTGGCATCCGCAGTCGCTAACGAAGGCGGTGTCGGTACCATTGCGACCGCGCTTATAGGCGGGCTGAAAAGTCATTTCTCCATGGACGAACACGAACTTGCGGACATAAAAGAGGTAATTGACCAGATAAGGAAAGCAAAAACGCTTACGACAGGGGTAATTGCAGTGAATGTTATGGTTGCCCTTACCAATTATCCTTCGCTGGTGCAGGCATCGGCGAAGGAAGGTATAGACATAGTTTTTTCGGGCGCGGGGCTGCCGCTGAGTTTACCGAAACTTGTTGAAGGTACGAAAACAAAAATCTGCCCGATAGTATCTTCGGGCAGGGCAGCGGAAATTATCTGCAGGAACTGGATAAGAAAATACAACTATGTTCCCGACGGGATTGTGGTTGAAGGCCCGCTTGCCGGCGGTCACCTCGGTTTCAGTTTCAAAGAATTGGAAAATGAAACCGCAATGCCGAAACTGGAAGACATTGTCGTTGAAGTCGTCAAAGTCGCTCAGAAATACGGGAATGAACAAAAAAGAAAAATCCCCGTTATTGCCGCCGGCGGGATATACGACGGCAAAGATATTGCCCGCTTTTTGAAACTGGGCGCATCCGGAGTGCAGATGGCTACGCGGTTTGCGGCCACTTACGAATGTGATGCTGCGGAGGAATTCAAGCAGGCATACATAAACGCAAAAAAAGAAGACCTTACTATCATTCGCAGTCCTGTCGGAATGCCCGGCCGGGCAATACAGAATAAATTTCTCGACAGAGCGAAGAGAGGTGAAGTTAAATTCAATTGCTCTTACCAGTGTTTAAAAACCTGTAATCCGGTAACCTCGCCTTATTGTATTGCCGATGCGTTAATTAATGCCGCCAAGGGGGATTTGGAAAACGGATTTGTATTTGTCGGTTCTAATACGGACAAAGTTGACAGAATTGTATCGGTTAAAGATCTGATGAAAGAGCTGGTGGAAGAAGCGGAAGCCACTATCTCAGAGTTCTGACTGTCAGAAAGATTTTTTTACCTTTCCCGACGGTAACATCGTTTATTACTTTTTCGCCGATGGTATTTCCGCCTCTGTCCTTCGGGTATAATCTTAAATGGTAGGTTCCCTCTTTTACGGGAATTCTCGCGATGCCGATTTCGGCGGGTAGCGTTCCCCACGTCCTTAAATCGGCGATTTCCGTCGCCGCGCCGACCGCCCGCAAAGCCCCGCCGACGAGCATACCTGTGAGTTCTCCTCTTTTCTTTTTTGTTTCTTCTTCCGCTTTTTGGGCGAGAACATGTTTTGTCCACGCTCTTGCGATTGCTTTTGCCCGTATTCTTGCAATTCTGTCGGACAGGTTTTTCATCGCGAGCCGCGAGATATCGGAGACCTTTTCCGTGGTGCTCTCGTATTCTCCGCCGGATACGGCGACCTCTATTTTTCCCGTTTTGAATTCCGGCTGGATGTACTGCGGAAACGCGACGCGGAATTGTTTTTTTGAAGTGAAACCCCTCGCTGCCGCTCTGGCCTGCTCAACGTCAGTTGCGTCTTTTCCCGAGACCTTAACGCTCTCGGCATAAGCCCACCCGTCGCTGAATGAGACCTCTATAAAATGGTTTATTTTCTGGGGCGCCGGCCCGTTCAGATGTATCAGGATAATCTCGGATGACTCCTTTCTTCGTTCCGCCTTCACTTTGTATTTTTTTTCAAACCAGTCAGTGTCGTCGGAAAACCCGAGTTTTTCAGCGCAGAGGATTGCGCTCTTAATCAAACTTTCGGGTGCGCCGCATCCGATGACCTGCTGCATTTCCTCGTACGCCGCTATTGCTTTTTTGTATTCGATGAGGGCGTCGTTTGTCTCGCCGCTTCCTTCATACAGAATGCCCATTATGTACCGGATGGCAGGGTCTTCCTTGTAAACGGTTTTGTGTCCGTAATTTGTCTGGAGCGTTTTCAGGAAATGGTTCAGCTGTCTTGCCTCAACAAGGGCTTCATCCGTTTCTCCGACGGCTGCGTAATTTACCGCTTTGAAAAAGTAAATCAAAGCCCTTTCAAAGTCCTCGCCGTAATACGGTCTCATGGAATCGTTTATGAGAAAGGTGGCCGCTTCTTTCGTTACGCTTTTGGTGAAGTAATCGTCGGCAATCTGCTTCGCTTTTTCAAACGATTTGTTGCTCTCCGTGAAGTTCCCTGCAAGGTGGTTCAGCAAGCCGTAGTCAAGAAAATAAAGCAGGGTATTTCTGGACGGATAATATTTTTTTCTGTTCTTTTGAATTTCGCCGACTGCGCCGGCATAATTATCTGACATCAGTTTTGAATCAATTTTCTGATAAAAACTGGGCGGCGAGCAGCCGAAAAGAGTGAAGAGTAAAGAGTGAACAGCGAAGAATAAAAACAAATTGACCTTTTTCATTTCACATTGCACTTTGCGTTTCACACTTCAGGATGTTTACATTCCGTACTTTGATTTTTTAACCAGTTTTTTTATTTTTTTCTGGCCTATCCAGACTTTTTCGTTTGATTCCATGTTGGTGAGTTCAAGTTCAATCTGGTAGAACCTCACGGTTTTTCCCCCGGCGGTGTCAAGGATGCTGTTGATTGTCCCCTGAAGCATAAAGTCGGCTGCCTTTTCTTTGAAGAAGTCCTTTGCGTCATCGGCGAATTTCTGCTGGTCGGCTCTCTCTTCGCGGATTTCCTCTCTTTCCGTTTTTGCCGCGACGAATTTCACTTTTCCGGAATTGATAAGTTCCTTTTCCATGTCTTTTACAAAAGTGTCCGTCGCAATGTGTTCGGAAGATTTGTTTTTTACCTTTCCGACGATGACACGCGGGTTTTTACCTTTTTCCGACGTGAAATCCGTCAGCCACGCCCTTGCGACGCAGTCCCGTATCATTTCCTCCGATACGAGCCGGGAATCCGTGTCGTTCCAGAAACCCGAAAGGTCGACTTCTTCTCCGGCTTCCATTCTTGAGACCTTCGTCGTCGCGCAGCCGATTGCCATAAGACATAAACCGCCGCCCAGCATGCAATGAATGATTCTTTTCATTTTTCCCCCTCCAGTTTAAAGTCGCTTAAATTCCACCCGCACCATTCTTGCAGGCAGAAACCCTTTTCCTTCGTTGAGATGCAGTTCAAATCCACCTCTCTATCAATACCATTTTTTATCAAATCTGAAAAGATTCTCACATAAAAGTTTGCCCTGGAAGAGGGGTCGTATTTCTGCCAGTTTTCCGTCCAGTTGTACTGTGTCCTTGCAAATTTTGAGGTCACGAGTCCGGCGATGTGTTTCGGGTGCCATTTTTTGAAAAGCAGGATTCTCGTCAGATTTTGCAGGTTGGCCGGTTTGAGGAGATTGTCGTTCGGCAGGAGAATGCACAGCCGCGCGCATGTCGGAATTGTGCAGGGGTCCAGGGCGTCGTATGTTTCGGGCCATGACTTCTCGTCGTCTATTTCTATGCGGTCGAAGACCCTGTGAATTTCGTAAAGCGGCGATTTAAGATATGTTTTCAGAAGGCGCAAGAAGTTTTTGGAAAAATCGGGGATTTCGCAGGAAACTGTTTCAGCATACGCAATTGTTTTTTCAGGGCTCTTTCTGATTTCAAGGGCTTCCCGCAGCGTGATTTTGTTTCTCGGGATTGCAAGACGCGGCGGGATTTTCAGAGATACTTCCTGCCCGACTTTGTAACTCTGGAGTTTGTGTTTCTGGTGGGTGCTGAAAGGGCATCTGATGTCGCGCATATAAATGGGGTCGCCGTACATTGAAAGGTCAAAAGAAAGCGCCTCTCTCTGTTTTCTTGACGAGTACCCTACCGCGACGTCCGTTATCACGCATGGGATGGGAAAATCCTCCGCCGCAAGTTCTTTCATTACAGTATGAACAACGAATTCCAGAATTTTGCCCATTCCTTCAAACGCTTTTCCGTGTCTTATTGAGACAAATCTTTTTCTTCTTCCTTTGACCGTCCGGTATTTTATCTTCAGGGTGTCCGGAACAGAGCCTATTTTTTCAAGACCCATATCAGCGTCTGAATGTCTTGAGATTTTAAAAGCGAAATGATAGCCCTGTCCGGTCATTATTGTAAGAGGCGTTATCCCGAACCTTTTGAAAACGACGAGTATTTTTTCATATGCTTTTTCTATGAGTTCAAATGTCTCTTCGGGATTTTTGTAAATCACGCCGGGGGAATCAAGGTTAAAGTATTCAACGTCGAGAACGGCGAGGGTCGAATCAATGTCCCACGCTGAGCGGTAAATGTCCAGTCCTTTTTTCAGAATCCAGTCGAAGTATTCCTTCGGTGCAGACATAAATTCTATGTTCCTGGACTCCAGAAGCGAAACGCCGTAGCCGACGAGATACTGGGCGGTGAAGGAAGACGGTTCTTCACGCCGCCCGCCGCAGTACTCGGCGATTCTTTTTCTTATGAAGGGGTTTTCGTAGTATTCAACAATAGTCATCTGCGAGTTCCGTGATTCTTTTCAGTTCCATCTCAAATAATTTTAACAGTTTGTCTATCGTTTGTCTATCGGCGTCCGCCGGCACGATTATGGGTCTTCCGGCGATGCAGCGGCCCGCAGTTCCCGGCAAGGGAATCTGAACCCGGTTCCAGTATTTTTTAAAATAAATTTTTCTCTTAACGCCCGCCGTCAGAGGCAGTATGACCGCCTGCGACATTTTTGCCATCTGGATAATTCCGGGTTTTGCCCTTTCGTTCGGGCCCCTCGGGCCGTCCACCGCGATTGCCCCGTTTTTTCCCCCGCGCAATTTTCTCGCCATTCCTTTTAGAGCGCTTATGCCGCCGCGGCTTGAGGAGCCCCTGATGCAGGTTAAGGTGTAAAACCTGTGGATGTGGGTCAGAATTTCCCCCGCGTCCGAACTGCTCGCGATGGTAACGATGTTTTTATTTATGCCGCAGGGCTGAAGCATAATGTGCCGCCCGTCCCAGAAACCGTAAATAAATTTTTTTCCGCTTTTTAAGATACATTCTTCGTTTTCAAAGCCGATTTTTTTCATTCTGACCGTTCTCATAAGAATCCGGCAGATGATTGCGTATGTTAAGCCCGCGGCGGGAAAGAGAAATTCTCTGCTGGCGGGCTTGAAGAACCGCCAGAGTTTCGCAAAAATGTTTTTTCTTGCATGAGCCATTATTTTAGTATAATAAAATAATGAGAATTATTGTATGCCCCGGCAGTTTCAAAGAGTGCCTTTCGCCGGCTAACGCCGCGCGGCAGATAGAGAATGGCCTTAAAAATTCGGGCTTGACCGCAAAGATTTGTGTCCTGCCGCTCGCCGACGGCGGGCGCGGAACGGTTGACATCATTTTGAAAAATATTCCCGGCCGCAGGGTAAAATTAAAAGTGACAGGACCTATCGGGAAACCCGTTGAAGCGGCATATGCCCTGATTGAGAGGGGTAAAGCGGCGGTTATTGAGATGTCTTCCGCCTCGGGTCTTGAACTCCTCGAGCCTGTGGAACGCAATCCTCTGAAAACAACGTCCTACGGCACGGGGCAGCTCATTAAAGATGCCCTGCGGAACGGCTGTAAAAAAATTGTTGTAGGGCTGGGTGATTCAGCCACGGTTGACGGCGGCGTTGGGATGGCGGCTGCGCTCGGCGTGAGGTTTCTGAATTCAAAAGGAAAAAGTATCGGCCAGGGCGGCGGAGAACTTGCAAAAATTAAAAAAGCTGATGTCTCAAAAATGGACAGGCGGGTCAACGGGGCAGAGATTATCGCCGCCTGCGACGTGAAAAATACCATCCTCGGCCGCCGGGGCGCAGCGAGAGTTTACGGCCCGCAGAAGGGCGCAACTCCTGCAATGGTAAAAGTTTTTGAGAGGGGTCTGGCGAATTTCGCAAGAGTTATAAAAAAAGATCTCGGGCGCGATGTTACCCGCATTCCCGGCGGCGGCGCCGCGGGGGGTATGGGCGCGGGTCTTGCCGCTTTTCTGAATGCGGAAATCAAATCGGGTTTTGAAATTACGGCGGAGGTTCTTAATCTTGAAAAAATCCTCGCGGGTTGCGACATCGTTATTACGGGGGAGGGGAAGATTGACAGCCAGACCTTCCGCGGCAAGACGGTTGCCGGTGTTCTTAAAACCGCAAAAAAATACGATAAACCCGTCATCTGTCTTGCGGGAACGGTGGAAGAAACATCCGGTGCGGAGGGCAACGTAAGTTTTTTCAGCATTACTCCGGGCGCTGTTTCTTTGAAAGAAGCGCTTTCAGGCGCTCCTGACAATTTGTTTAAAACCGCTTTGAACATCGGCCGCCTTTTGAAAATAAAACCCTTCGGGAAAAATTGATGATAAAAAAATCGGTTATTCCAAAATTATCTGGAGAAGTTGCGGCAAGGCAATGATTGAATTTAAAGACCCTGATTTGCCGGAATTTCAGAAGAGACCCGTACGGCGGCGCGGGAAAAGAAACCGCAGTTCTATTAGCGCCGGGATTTTCAAAAAAAACCACACCGCCGGAGTTAGAAGAAAAAAACAGCAGGCATAAATAATCTGCATTATTTATACTTATAATGTAGTGCGGTTGTCCGTCTGAGGCGGACTCACGGTATTATGAATTAGGCATATCTATATGATTCCAAATAAGTGCCTAATTGCATGGAAAATCGTGGAAAATCGGGTCACCTCTATTGGAAAATGGGTCACTTCTGATTTGTATTCTCATGAAAAAAATAGAAGTGACCCATTTTCCACTGACCCCGCAAAATAGAAGTGACCCATTTTCTACAAAATTATATCAACTTGAGTCATGTAGATATACCTATTATGAATAATCCGAATTAAACTCACTGCGTGCATTATACACGATTTCAAGAGAAAATCCCGCTTACCGGTTATTTATTTCGCCCGGGGAGCAGTTCGTCTATTTGTATTTCTGCGGATTTTTACTAAAATCAGCAAATGAGTATGCAGGAAAAAGTTTATACGGTGACGGAACTGAACAACCGCAGCAAAGTTTTGCTTGAAGGGCAGTTTAAAAACATTCTGCTTGACGGCGAAATATCAAATTTCAAGAAGTACGGTTCGGGGCACCTTTATTTTTCGCTGAAGGATTCGTCCGCCCAGATTTCCGCCGTTATGTACAAGTTCAAAACGCCCGCCCTGAAATTTGAGCCCCGGGACGGGATGAGCGTCTGCGCGCGCGGCACCATTACGATATATCCCGCGAGGGGTTCGTACCAGATAATTGTCAATTCAATGGCGGTGAAAGGCGCCGGCGAACTTCAGAGGAAGTTTGAGGAACTTAAGGAAAAACTTGAAAAGGAAGGGCTCTTTGATAAGGCGAGGAAAAGAGAAATCCCCATTTTGCCCCGCAAGATCGGCGTTGTGACTTCGCCGTCGGGCGCCGCCATCCGTGACATTCTGACCGTTTTGAAACGCCGATTTTCGAATGTTCATGTACTCCTTTATCCCGTAAGGGTTCAGGGCGCTTCGGCAAAAGGCGAGATTGTCAGAGCCATTGAGTCGTTTAATGCGGATTTTTCCGACGTTGACGTTTTGATTGTCGGCCGGGGCGGCGGCTCGCTTGAGGACCTGTGGGCTTTTAATGAAGAGGACGTCGCCCGCGCGGTTTTTGCCTCCCGTATTCCGGTAATATCTGCCGTCGGTCACGAGGTTGACTGGGTGATTTCGGATTTTGTGGCGGATAAGAGGGCCGCGACTCCTTCGGTCGCCGCAGAGATTGTTTTGAGCCGAAAGTCCGAATTTACGCATAAGGTGGATGTTTCTCTTGCAAGAATGCGGGGCTCTCTGGCAAACAGGTTCCGCTCAATGCAGAACAGGGTGGAAGTTATATGCGGGAGGCCTTATTTCCGTAATCCCGCGCTTTTCCTTTCAAGGTACGAGCAGGCGTTTGATTTGGAGATGCAGGATTTTTTAAAAGCGCGGGAGAAAATTTTTCTTTCTTTTGAAAACAATATTGAGCAATCGACAGCCAGGTTAAACATTCTGTCGCCGAGGAATACCCTTTCGCGGGGATATTCGATTTCAACCAGATTAAGCGGCGCTGTGATAAAAGATAAAAATGCCGTTTCCGACGGCGAGCGAATAAGAGTTACTTTTTATCAAGGGGCGGTAAACTGTGAAGTGCAGGAGCACATATAAGAGGAAGTTAAAATGAACAAAAAAAATGAGGCTGTGGGAAAAAAGACGTTTGAAAAGGAACTGTGCCGTCTTGAGGAGATTGTTTCGCTTCTTGAAAAAGGGGAGACGCCTCTGGATGATTCTATTAAACTTTTTGAAGAGGGCGTTAAAAAAGCGGACGCCCTGAAAAAGTATCTTGACGAGGCAAAGAGGAAAATAGAAATTATAACTGTGGAGAGCGGGGTTCTCGCGACAAAGCCGTTTGAAGCCGCCGAATGAAAAAAAGCACGGGGATGTTTAATAAATTCAGCGCGGAATTTCTGCCGGTTATTTCGCGCGGACTTGCGGAACTTCTACCGTCTCCGTCTCGGTTTACCAACGACTTGAACAGGGCGCTCGAGTATTCCATAAAAACGGGCGGGAAGAAAATAAGACCCTTGCTGTTTCTCGCCGCATCGCACGCTGCCGGGAAAAAAATACCGCCGAAAAAATTCGTAAAACTTGTTTCTTTTGCCTGCGGGATAGAATTTATTCATAATTATTCTTTGATTCACGACGACATTATGGACGGCGATAATACAAGGCGCGGATACCCCACTGTTCACAAAAAATTCGGCGTTAATGTTGCGATTCTCGCCGGTGACGCTCTGCTGACAGGAGGTCTGAAAATTCTGTATGAAAGTTTTCCGGCGGCAGCCGCTGTTTTGAACGCAAGCATCGGCGTTCCAGGAATGATTTCGGGCCAGGCCGCCGATATGCAGTATGAAAAAAAACTTTCAAAACAGGCGTTCCGGTATATTCATAAAAATAAAACCGCTGCGTTTTTTTCGGGCATCTGCCGGTCTGCCGCTCTGGCGATGGAGCAGAAAAAAAATATTGCAGAACTTTTTGCGGCCTTCGGCGAAAACCTGGGGATGGGGTTTCAGATAATGGACGATTTGCTTGACCGTTTCGGAAAAAAGTCGGAGTTCCGGAAAACCCGGACGGACGGGAAAAACAGGAAACTGACCGCGCTGAGTTTTTATTCCGCCGCTGCCTGCAGAAGACAAATAAATGATTTTGCGGCGAAAGCGGAAAAGAATTTGTCCGCCCTTCCGGGGGACACCGGAATTCTCTCCGATCTTACGGGCGTTTTAAGCATGAGGGAAAAATAAAATGTCTGTGATTGAGATTATTAAATCGCCCCGGGAGCTTCATCTTATCAAAAGCGAACTGCTCCCCGTTCTTGTGAGGGAAATAAGGGCTAAGATTATTTCCGTGTGTTCGGAGACGGGAGGGCATCTGGGCGGGTCTCTCGGCGCGGTCGAACTGATTACGGCACTTCATTATGTTTTTAACTGTCCAGATGATAAAATCGTTTTTGACGTCGGCCACCAGGCATACGCTCATAAAATTCTTACCGGAAGATACGGGCAGTTCACGACGCTGAGGCAGTTCGGCGGCATCTCCGGATTTCCGAAAATTTCAGAAAGTCCGTATGACGCTTTCGGTACGGGTCATGCATCAACCGCCATTTCAGCCGCATTCGGAATGGCCTGCGCGCGGGACATAAAAGGGGAAAATAATAAGGTTATTGCCGTCATCGGCGACGGCTCTCTCACGGGAGGTCTTGCTTACGAGGGCCTGAACAACATGGGTTCTTCGGAAAAGAATGTTCTTGTAATCCTGAACGACAATGCGATGTTTATATCTCCGCGAATCGGTGCGGTCGGAAAACTTCTCACAAAACTCTTCACGCTGGGGGTTATAAAAAAGGCGGAAACGGCGCTCGTTAATTTTTTGAAAAGGGTAAAATTTCTCGGTCTGGATTTCCTGAAGATTGCAAGAAGAATAAAGGTTATTTTTTCGCCCAAAATGCTTTTTGAGGAAATGGGTTTTTCCTGTTTCGGCCCGGTTGACGGCCACAATCTTGAAAATCTTATTCTCATTTTTTCGAAAATAAAGAACTTCAATGGTCCCGTTTTCCTTCATGTGGTTACGAAGAAGGGTAAGGGTTATACTCCCGCGGAGCATGCGCCGTCTATGTTCCACGGTCTGGGAGGTTTTGACGTTGAAAGCGGCGCAACGAACCCTTCCCGGAAGACCTATTCGGATGTTTTCGGCGAAACCCTCTGCGATATTGCTTCGCATGACAAGAATGTTGTTGCCGTCACTGCGGCGATGACCGAAGGAACGGGTTTGGTCACCTTTGCGGAGAAATTTCCGGACAGGTTTTTTGACTGCGGCATTGCCGAGGAACACGCCGTGACATTCGCCGCAGGTCTCGCCTCGCAGGGCTTAAAGCCGGTTGTCGCAATTTATTCCACTTTTCTTCAAAGGTCATTCGACCAGATTATACACGACGTCTGCCTCCAGAATCTGCCGGTTGTCTTTGCCGTTGACAGGGCGGGTCTCGTCGGAGAAGACGGGCCGACCCACCACGGCAGTTTTGATATTTCATATCTCAGGATTATTCCCAATATGATTGTCGCCGCGCCCAGGGACGAAAACGAAATGAGGAATATGCTTTACTCGGCTTTCGAATATAAAAGACCCGTTGCGGTGAGGTATCCGCGGGGGTCCGTTTCCGATGTTGCGCGCGGGAATTTTAATTTTATCCCCGCCGGCATCGGCGAGGTGCTGAAAAAAGGGCGTGATGTCTGCCTGATTGCGATAGGGAGCATGGTTTATCCGTCTCTCCTCGTGGCAAACCAGCTGGATTCCCAAGGTGTAAAATGCGGTGTCGTAAACGCCAGGTTTGCAAAGCCCGTTGATGCCGTCATACTCAATGAAGCAGCGTCGTCGAGCAAACTCATTGTGACGGTTGAGGAAAACACTTTTTGCGGGGGTTTCGGCACGGCGGTTCTTGAAGAAATTCAGCCTCAGTTCAGAAACAGGGTTCGCGTTATTTCTCTTCCGGACAGATTCGTTACGCACGGTTCCGTTTCTCAACTGCAGAAGGATGCGGGAATTGACGTTCAGAGTATTTTTAACAGGGTAATGGAATTCTTAAAGTGAAAGTAAAAATAAAAATCTGCGGCGTGACGAACGAGAGAGACGTCAGGTTCATTTCAATGCTTGACGTTGACTATATCGGTTTCAATTTTGTCAAAGGCACAAAAAGAGCCGTTTCGGCAACGTCCGCAAAAAAACTGACGGAAATCGTCCCGCCTTACATAGTACCGGTCGCAGTTGTGGCCGACCCCGCCCTTATTGACGTAAAACGTATTGCTAAAAAAACGGGAATAAAACTTTTCCAGTTCCACGGGGAGGAAACGGTTGATTTTCTCAAGGCGGTGAGAGAACTCGGAGTTGAAATAATAAAAGCGTTCCGGCCGAAAAATGCCGACGAGACCGCTCTGGCGGAAAGTTATCTCGGCGTCTGCGGTTATTTTCTTGTGGATGCGTATTCAAAAAGTCAACTCGGAGGAACGGGGAAAATGGTTTCTTCCCGGGTTTTGAAGAAAATGAAGTCCTTTGAGAAACCGCTTTTTCTTTCCGGCGGTCTCAACCCCGAGAATGTCGCCGGTGTTGCCGCCGAAATACAGCCGTTTGCGGTGGATGTCTCCTCGGGCGTTGAAAAAACGCCCCGGAGCAAGGACATAGAAAAAGTCAGGCTTTTTGTTAAAAGAATTAGGGACGGTTCCTAATTGAGGGATAAAAGGATGAGAAAAAAGATGTTTGGAAAAAGGCTGATTGGGAACCGTCCCCGAGTAGGGTATTTCGGTGATTTCGGCGGGCAGTTTGTTCCAGAAACGCTTTATCTGCCGCTGAAGGAACTTGAAAGTGAGTTCAGAAAATGCGTAAAATCCCGGAACTTCAGAAAGGAACTGAATTTTCTTCTCGCAAATTATGCCGGAAGGCCCACCCCTCTTTATTTTGCAGGGAAACTTTCCGGGCATTACGGGCGGAAAATTTATCTCAAGAGGGAGGACCTGCTCCACACGGGCGCGCACAAAATAAACAATGCTCTCGGTCAGGTTCTGCTTGCGAAATATATGGGCAAAAAACGTCTTATCGCCGAAACGGGCGCGGGCCAGCACGGTGTTGCCGCCGCCACGGTTTCCGCTCTTTTCGGGATGGAGTGCGTTGTTTATATGGGTTCCGTTGACATAAAAAGGCAGGCGGAAAACGTCAAAAGAATGGAACTTTTAGGCGCTGAAATTCGTCCCGTCCGGTACGGTACGGCGACGTTGAAAGAAGCGGTCAGCGAGGCGATAAGGGACTGGATTGCGAACACGAGGCAGTCCTATTATCTTATAGGTTCCTGCGTGGGGCCTCATCCGTATCCTTTGATTGTAAGAACATTCCAGGCCGTTATCGGGAAAGAAACGAAGAAACAGATAAAGAAAGCGGAGGGCCGAAATCCGGATTACCTTGTTGCCTGCGTCGGCGGCGGGTCCAACTCCATAGGTTTTTTCCATCCTTTTTACAGGACAGGAGTAAAATTTATCGGCGTGGAAGCGGGCGGCACGGGAGGAAAACCGGAAAACACGGGAGCTTCCATTCTCTACGGGCGGCCGGGGGTTATTCACGGGAATTACAGTTATCTTCTGCAGGATAAAAACGGTCAGATTCTCGACACCCATTCCGTTGCGCCGGGTCTTGATTATCCTGGCGTCGGTCCGGAGCACAGTTTTTATTACAGGACCGGCAGAGCGGAATATGTGACGGTGAGTGATGCGCAGGCGGTAAGTGCTTTCAGGAATCTTTCCCGGCTTGAGGGGATAATTCCCGCTATTGAGTCGTCGCACGCTCTTGCGTATCTGGAGCGCCTTTCAAAAAGAATGAAGAAAAATGAAATTGTCTGCGTCTGCCTTTCGGGCCGCGGCGACAAGGACCTCGGAATAATAGAAAATAGAAAATGAAAAAACTTGCAAAAACTTATAATAATCTGCTTGGAAAAGTTGTAGAAATTCTTAGGCAGGCCCGGACGAAAGTTGTCAGAGAAATAAACAAAACACAGGTTTTAGCCTATTGGGAAATCGGCAGGGAAATAGTTGAATTCGAGCAGAAAGGGAAAGCCAGGGAAAAATATGGGGAGCAATTAATAGAGCGATTATCAGAAGATATGACCAGAAAATTTGGACGAGGATTTTCTGAAATAAATCTTAGAAATATGAGACGTTTCTATTTAGAATTTCCAACTCGAATTCAACAGACACTGTCTGTTGAATCTAAAAAATACCAGACAGTGTCTGGCAAATCTTTGGAAAGTCCAAAATCCAAGACGCTGTCTCGTAAATCTTCAATTCAGCAGACACTGTCTGACGAATCTGTCAAAAAGCGAAAATCCAAGACGCTGTCTTGGAAATCTTCAATTCAGCAGACACTGTCTGCTAAATTTGAACCAATGTTATCATGGTCAAAGTATTGTGAATTATTAAAAGTAGAAGAACCTCTTGCCCGCTCTTTTTATGGTGGTGAGGAAATGGGGCATGGGAAATGGGGACGTCCTTAATATTTGAGGAACAAAAATAAAGTATGAAAAATGTCATATTGCCTGCCTGCCGGCAGACAGGTAAAGCACCGTCCCCGATGTGGGATGTTTTTAAGAAGGGCAAAGCGCTGGTTATGTTTTTTGTCGGCGGTGTGCCCGACTTAAAACGTTCGGCTGAAATTCTTGAAAAACTTCCCGGCCTCGGCTGCGATATTGTCGAGATAGGTGTTCCGTTTTCCGACCCTCTCGCCGACGGGCCTGTTATACGTTCCGCATATCAGGAAGGCCTCGAAAAAGGCGTGACGTTAACCAAAATCCTGAAAATGATAAAGAATTCCGGAAAGAAAGTAAAAATCCCCGTTGTGCTTCTTATCTACTATAATCTTATAAAACAGCGGGGAGAAATCCGTTTCTTAAAGGAGCTTACGAGAAGCGGCGTCAGCGGCGTTATCGTTCCGGATTTATTTTTTCCGTTTTCGGTTCCGTTTGCGCGTTTGTGCCGGAAAAACGGAATAGCGTTTATTCCGCTCGTGTCTCCGAGAACGCCGGTTTCCCGCGCGCGCGAAATTTCAAAACACGGCGGCGGTTTTTTGTATTATGTGAATGTGGAAGGCGTTACGGGAGCGAGAGACGCGCTGCCCGCCGATACCGCCCGCCGTCTCCGGCAAGTAAGGTCGGTTTCAAAACTGCCTGTCTGCAGCGGTTTCGGAATTTCACGCCCCGGGCAGGTAAGGGCAATCAGGGAAACGGTTGACGGCGTGATTATCGGAAGCGCTTTTCAGAAAAGAATAAACCGCGGCGGAAAAATCAGCGGGTTTGTCAGGGAGTTAAAATGTTCTTTATAAAAAAATCGCAGGACGGTTTGTGGCTGAAGTGTCCTTCGTGCAGCGCGATTGTTTACAAAAAACAGGTTGCCGAGAACTTTTATGTCTGTTCGAAGTGCGGCAATTACTTCAGAATCGGCAGCGATAGTTATATTGAAATGCTGGGGGAGAAAGGTTCATTTCAGGAACTTTTCGGCGATATCCTCTCGGCCGATCCGCTGGGTTTTAAAGATGTAAAAAAATATTCAAAACGGCTGAAGGAAGAAAGAAGCAAATTGCATCTTGACGGGGCGGTGAAGTGCGGGCTTCTCGCGATAGGCAGTCACAACGTGTGCATAGGCGCCCTGGATTTCTCTTTTATGGGCGGCAGTATGGGTTCCGCCGTCGGCGAGAAAATCACGCTTCTCGTTGAAAAAGCGATACAGATTGGGCTTCCCGTTCTGATTATTTCCGCCTCGGGCGGGGCGAGAATGCAGGAGGGAATTTTATCTCTGATGCAGATGGCAAAAACGGCCGGGGCTTTTTTGAAATTGTCGGAAGCCGCGCTCCCCTATATTTCGGTTCTCACAAATCCGACGACCGGCGGGGTCAGCGCAAGTTTTGCTTTCCTCGGCGATATAATCATAAGCGAACCGAGGGCGCTTATCGGTTTTGCAGGACCCCGCGTGATAGAACAGACGATAAGGCAAAAACTCCCGGACGGCTTTCAGAGAGCCGAGTTTCTTCTTGAAAAAGGTCAGATAGATATGATTGTGGAGAGAAGAAACCTTAAAAAAACAATAATAAGAATTCTTGATGTGCTGGGCAAGTGAAGAATAGAGGAATAACCGCGTCTCTGCTTTTCTGTTTGTTATTTTCCATTTGTCATTTAGTGTTTTCTGTTTCTTCTTCGGCAGAGAGCAGTTTTGTCGAGAGAATAGAAATTTCGGGGAACAGAACGGTTAAGACAAAAAAGATATTAAAAGAGATTTCGGTAAGGGCCGGCGATATTTGTTCGGATGACCTGCTTCTGAACGACGTAAAAAAAATCTATGAAATGGCTAAATTTGAGAATGTTACGGTTTCCGTTTCCACAAGCGCCACCGGCAGCGTTGTTATGTTCGAGGTTGTTGAGAAACCGCGTCTCAGAAAGTTCGAATTTGTGGGCAACAATAACGTTTCTTCCGGGAAATTGAAGGAAAAACTGACGCTTTCAAAAGGCGATTATTTTTCGATTTCGGATATTATGAATGAAATAAGGGCAATGCAGGACGTTTATAAAGAGGAGGGTTTTTCAAAGGCGAAAATTACTCATTTTGTCGGGAAGCCGGACGACAAGGACAGGAGCCCCGTTACGTTTTATATGGAGGAAGGCAACAAGATTGTGGTAAGAAAGTTAAGCATTTTCGGCGTCCGGGCGTATTCCGTAAAAAAAATCAAAGGTTTGTGCGAAGTCGGGGAGAAGAAAATTTTTAATCCGGACAAGTTCAAGGATGACATTACAAAAATAGAGGAATTCTATAAAAACAGTGGCTTTGCCCGGCTCGAGGTGTCAAAACCCTTCGTTTACTACGGGGAATCGGGCGAGTCCGTCGATATTTCGCTTTTTATCTATGAAGACAGAAAATACAAAATAAACGATGTGAATTTTTCCCGCACTTCCGTCAAGACCGCCGACGAGTTCGAAAAATTCATGAAAGAAGCAAAATTCAGGCCGGGGAAAATTTATGCAAAAAAGGATGAGGATAAGGTTATTGATTTGATTCAGAATTCCTACGCCGAGGTGGGCTATCTAAAGACATTGATTGAACCGAAGCGCAGTTTTCACGACGGTCTGATGGATATCGGGTTCGAGATTTTCGAGGGTGAGCAGATTTTTATAAACGGCATTTATATTGAGGGGAATACAAGGACGAAGGATTTTGTGATAAAACGCGAAATTCACGTTAAGGAAGGCGACCCGTTCAAACTGAGCGAGGTGCGGGAGTCCCAGCGGAGAATTTTTAATCTCGGGTTCTTCTCCGACGTGCAGATTATCCCGACGGACACGCACCTGCCCGCGAAGATGGATCTTACTTTCAAGGTTCAGGACCAGCAGACGGGGATGCTCTCAATGGGCGCGGGCTATTCTTCGTCCGACCGCCTGGTCGGAACCATGCAGGTTTCGGAAACGAATTTCAGGGGGCATGGTCAGAAACTTTCGCTTATGTGGGAGTTCGGTAAGAGGAGAAAGAATTACAACTTATCTTTTACCGAGCCGTATTTTTTCGGCAGAAACCTTTCGTTCACCTCTTCCATTTACGACATCGAGCGGCTGAAGGAATACGAGAGTGCGACGGAGCACGACAACTACGACGAGCATAAAAGGGGAGGCAGCATCGGGTTCGGGAAAAGATACGGCGTAATTTACAAAGCGAATGTCGGTTATGCGTATGAGGCGATAAATCTGGAAGATGTAGAGGCATCTTATATGATAAAGCAGCGCGATATTGCGAAAAAGAGGGGAAGAACGTCAAGTTTCTCCACGTCTTTTACGAGAGACACGAGGGATTATTTCTGGGACCCGTCAAGGGGTTCCCTGCAGAAGGTCTCGGAAGAATTGGCGACGGCGATATTCGGCGGGCAGAACTATTTTCACAGGGAGCGGCTCCAGTTCTCGCATTTTCTGCCGCTGGTGTGGCGGTTTGTTTTCGTTACGAATATTGAAGGCGGCGCGGTACACGGCTACGGTTCAACGAAAGATGTCCCCGTGTATGAGAGATTTTATGTTGGCGGCGGTGAAACAATAAGGGGTTACAAATACAGGGCTGAGATAGGACCTCCGGAGGGCGGCAGATTTATGTCCGTGAATAACTTTGAATTGAAATTTCCGCTCGTCAGGGAGAATAAGCAGACGATTCTGCAGTGGGCGTTCTTTTTTGACATAGGCGGCTGCTGGGATAATTATAACGACATTGAATGGTCTTACGGAATAGATGAAAAAAATTTTAAGAGGGGCTGGGGAATGGGCATAAGATTCAAAATTCCCGCTTTCCCCGTCCGGCTTGACTGGGCGAAGGGTCTTGACCACCGGAAAGGCGAGTCCGAAACACAGTGGTACTTTACCATCGGGGACATCTTTTGGTAGAATCGGGAATAGAAATTTAGGAAATTGGGAAATTAAGTGATTAAGAAAAGCAAAAAAATAAAATTTACAGTTTGTTTCCTGCTCTTTACTCTTCACTCTTCACTCTTTACCCTTCTGCATGCCGAAACGATTTCAACGCAGCGTCTCGCTTTTGTGGATCTGGACAGGATTTACGAAAAGTTCCCTATGAAAGCGCTTGCCGAAGAGGAAATTAAACTTAAAAAAGAGGAGTTCCGCAGGAAACTGGACGAGGCGGACAAAAAAATAAGGGAACTGGAATTAAAGCAGGAACTGGAATCGCGAGAGCCGGAAATTGCGCTTTCCACCCAGACGGAAGTCGTATCATCAACGCAGACGGTGAGCGCTGACTCACCGCAGGATATCTCAACGGAAACCGTCAGGGCGGTACTCTCCGAGCAGATTTCGGCGTTGAAGAAAGAAAGAAAAGAACTTTCGGAAAAAGCGGGTAGCGTAATAAAAGGTATGCAAAGCGGATACTCAGTCCAGATTATGGGTACAATCTACGACGCTATAAAGGAAGTCGCCGACTTCCACGGTTACACGGTGGTAATAAATAAAAGCGAGTGCCTGTACGGAATTCCCGCCTCCGACCTGACCGACGAAGTCCTCAAAAAACTGGAATAGAACTTTCTATTTGAGTAAAAGCAGGACATCCCCTTTTTCCCTTTTTGAAAAAGTAAAGAGTTTCTCAATTTGCTGATTAGAGAAATTTTTCTTCAAGAGTAAGGTAACCTTTCTCTTTTCTTAATTTACTTGATATATTTCTTCTGAAAAACTCAATGGGAGAATAATCGTCGGTTAATATTATACCTTGATTAGAATTTGTGTTTAACTCACATTTTGAAAGTATACTGACTATTTTTTGAGATATTGCCCCTTTGCAAAATAACTGTACTTTTTCAGGCAGGGAAAGATTAGAATTGGATGCAAAGAATATTATATTTTGCGCATTCTCTTTTGCCAGGCAATCTTTCCCCTCAGAAAAAACCTTTACATCCGGAAAAACTTTATGAAGTGTTTTATAAACTGATTTCCAACATATAGAATTTTCACCATAAACTTCACCCACAAAATTTATTCCAAGAATCCCATTATTGCTGAGCACGTTATTAACTTCTTCAAAGCATTCTTTCGTAAGAAGATGAAACGGCATAGCATCGCCTGTAAAAACATCAAGAATTACAAAGTCATATTTTTTAGTATCTTTGATTTTATTAATATATGCCCTTCCATCGGCTATGATAATCTTTCCGAAATCGTCAAGAAATCCAAAATATTTTTTAGAGATGTATTCCATCTTGGGTTCAATATCGACGCAATCTGTTTTTATATCGTATTCCCATAAAAGGCGTGGAATATTTGCACCGGCCAACCCAATTAGCAATGCATTTTCCGCATGCGGGTTATATAATGGCAAGAATTCAAAAAAATATATATATGAATTCACCGGTAAATAAGTATGAGTATGTATGGATGATTGATTTGTATTATCAAAATATAGGCTTCTTTTGTCCTGTTCTTCAATAACCTTGAGTTGGCCATAAAATGATTCAGTTTTATATAATAATTTCATATTTTTAGTTTTACTACCCGGAAAAAATTGCCGGAAAATAAAAACAACCGGAATACAGAGGATTGCCATAGAAAATAAACCTAAAGAATATTTTTTACTTATAATATTATGTCCCACCCATAACAGAACTAATATTACGGATTGCATAAAAAGTATCTTTTTTGAGCCGAAATTCGGTATTAATATAAACCCCGTCAATATTGCCCCTAAAAAACTTCCAACAGTGGAAATAGCATATAGTTTTCCAGCAGTGGCCCCTAAAACTCTTATTTCTGAAGTTGACAGCCTGATTGCATATGGAGATACCATACCTAATAAAATCATGGGAATTCCGAATATAATATATGCACTTACCAGGGGTCCTATCCGGAAACCAAAATTCAAGCTCCACTTTAAAATGGGCTTGGAAAATTGCGGAATCGGCGCTATTAAAATTCCGGATAAAGCGATTATCAAATAAAAAAGTGTAAAACTTGGATTTTTATCAGCAATTTTCCCTCCGATAAAGTAACCTATTGCCAGACAGGTAAGAGTAACTGTTATAAGTGACGACCATACAAAAAGGCCGCTTCCATATATCGGAGCAACAACTCTTGTCCCTGTAAATTCTATAATCATAACTGCTGCACCTGTAATGACTAAGGTTAAATACAAATAGCATTTTCTAATAATTGAATTCATTTTTACTCCCTTATGTTTAATCGCCTTCTGTTTTTACTATAATAACGCTTGTTATGTTCTTTTCAGGAACTTGACCGTCGATTTGAGCTTTAATAAAGAATTCAAATTCCTTTCCCCGGTATATTTTCTCGTCCGGAATTAAAAGATATGAAACAAGTGTAGCAGATTCCTTCGGCTTTAAAATTACTCTATCAAAATCAAAAGAGAGAAAATTGTTATCCGCTGTTCCTTTATTTAACAATCCCTCTTTTAAGTTAATCGTAAAACTTGAAGCAGTTATACAGAATGCGTATTTCTGTTTACTATTATTCAATAACTCAAATGGCTCGCCGATAAATTTATTAAGATTTATTTTCTTACCCAGCGGGAAATTATCAATTACACATTTACGGGGAATTAAGTCGAAGCTTGGTTCAGATAACTTCATTTGCTTTATCAGGTAATTAACATTAACTCTACTTTGCGAAACAGAAATAAGGAATTTTGTAAATGCGATAATGGGCTTGGGCTTGCTTTGTAACAATATTTTCATATTAAACTGGAATTTTCTATCCATATACTCAGGATTATCCGGGATTTCAAAAGAGAAATTTATTTGAGCTTTGGAACCATATTTCACAAGATATTCCTTTTTTACTAATTTTATCAATGAGATGTCCGGAAAAGGCTCATATTTTTTAGAAACTAATTGACTTTCAAGGGGAATAACCGGTTCAACAATAATTATTAAGTCTTCTTGGAAATAATTTTCTATCACATAATATGAACCGTAAATATTTTTGAAATCATAGATTTGTCCGATAGTAACTCCTTCTATTTCAAATTGTTTTGTTGTAAAAATACCCTTCTTTTCGGATGATAAAGCGATAGAGTAAAGTAGCAATACAAAAAGAAAACTTAAAAAAAATTTCATAATTAGGTTACTTAAAACCAAGAAAATGATAGCATGAATTCATAGAATTTTCAATAAGTTGTCAAAGGGCACAAAGGGCAAAATGGAAAGAAGCAGGTGAAAAAAGTTAACCCTTGAATATAATGGCAAAAATATCGTATAATTTAAATAAGATGTTTGATTTGATAAGAGATATTGGAATACTCATGACTTGGTAATACGTATAGAATAAGTTTTGAAACGGGATTTTGAGAGAATGATTCAGGAAAAAGTTAGATGAAACTTTCCGAGCTGGCGGTGCGCATCGGCGGGGAACCGCAAGGCGGGGATGTTGAGATAACGGGAATTTCCGGCATTGATAATGCGGAGAAGGGCGATATAACTTTCGTTTCGAACCCGAAGTATTTTTCGAAATTAAAAGAAACCCGCGCTTCCGCCGTTATTACAGGAGAGGGGATTGACGTCGGCATTCCCCGCATCGTTTCAAAAAATCCGTATCTTTCTTTTGCGAAAGCGCTTTCTGTTTTGAGGCCTCCTGCGCCGCACCCTGTGAGAGGGATAAGCAAAATGGCGGTCGTTGAGTCGTCCGGAATCCCGGCGAGTGTTTCCATCGGCGCTTTTTCCTATATTTCCAAAAACGTGAAAATCGGAGAAAATGCCGTCATTATGCCGCAGGTCTTTATCGGGGAGGGCTCCGAAATAGGAGACAATACCTTTATCTATCCGAACGTTACGGCGAGAGAAAGGACAAAAATCGGACGCAATGTCATTATTCATTCGGGAACGGTTATCGGCTCGGACGGCTACGGTTATGTGACCGACAAAGGTATTCACAAAAAGATTCCCCAGACGGGAAATGTCGTTATAGAAGATAACGTCGAAATCGGCTCCAACACGTCCATTGACCGCGCTGCGATTGAGTCGACAATCATAGGACAGGGGACGAAGATTGACAATCTCGTTCATATTGCGCACAACGTGAAAATAGGGAAGAACTGTTTAATTCTCGGTCAGGTGGGTCTGGCGGGAAGCACCGAAATAGGAGACAACACGACGATAGCGTCCCAGGGCGGTGTCGCAGGGCATTTGAAGATAGGAAAAAATGTGACCATCGCCGCCCGCGGCGGGGTCATTAAAGACGTTGCGGACGGGGCGGTCGTTTCCGGTTTTCCGGCGAGAAAACACTCGGAGATGATGAAGGTTTATGCGGCGATGATGAAACTTCCGGAATTGGTGAAGGAACTGAAAAGTAAAAATAAAAAGGCGCAGAAGCGGGAAAACCAATGAAACAGAGAACCATAAAAAAAGAGGTTTCCTTATCGGGAACCGGTCTCCACACAGGGCAGAAAACAGAAATAGTTTTTAAGCCCGCACCGGCCGGCTCGGGAATTTATTTCATCAAGAACGGCGTAAAAATTGTTCCCGACGTAAGGAAGGTCTCAAATACGGTCAGGGGAACGACAATCGGCGAGGGGGAAAATGTAATACATACGGTCGAGCACCTGATGGCGGCGTTTCTCGGGATGGGGATTGACAACATCTGCGTCGGAATCAACTCCGACGAACCGCCTCTCGGCGACGGCAGCGCCATGCCTTTTGTTAGAATGATAGAAGAAGCGGGTATTGATGAGCAGGATGAGGAAAAAAATTATTATACCCCGTCAAAAAAAATTGCTTATTGCGAAAACGGCATAAAGATTGAAGCAGTCCCGTCGGAGAATCTGAAAATTTCTTTCACCCTGAAATACAAGCATCCGTTTATCCAGAATCAGCACAGGGAATTTGTGATAACCGAGGAAATTTTCAAGAAAGAAATTGCCCCCGCAAAAACATACTGTTTTGATTATGAGATTGAACAGCTTGAAGCGGTGGGGCTCGGGAAAGGGGGAACTCTTCAGAATGTCATCGTAATCGGCGAAAAGGGAATTCACAACAGGAAGATAATGACTTTTGAGGACGAGTTTGTGAGGCACAAGATTCTTGACCTGCTCGGTGATATTTATCTTCTTGGAAAACCGATAAAGGCGGAGATTACATCTTTTTGCGGCGGGCACACTTCAAATACGGCGCTCGCAAAACTTTTTGCCGACGATAAGGAACCTCCGCCCGAACTGGGTCCGGAACAGGTAATGGATGCGCTTCCCCACAGGCCTCCCTTTCTTTTCGTTGACAGCGTGAAGATTATAGAGCCCGTCAAAAGGGCGGTCGGTAAAAGAAAGATAAGACCCGACGAATGGTTTTTCAAAGGTCATTTTCCCGGGTATCCGATTTTTCCCGGCGTTTTAATTGCGGAGGCGCTCGCCCAGACAGCGTGCGTACTCATTCTTTCAAAACCGGAACTGAAGGGGAAACTTCCCTTTTTTATGGGAATTGAAAGCGTCAAATTCAGGAGACCCGTTTTTCCGGGGGATACCCTGACGCTGGATATAGAAGTGTTGAGGGCGAGGATGAGAGGAGGCAAGGTGTCGGGCAAGGCGTATGTGGGCGAGAAGCTCGTCTGTGAATGTGTTTTTATGTTTTCTCTGGTGGATAAATAATGATTTCAAATACGGCGGTGATTTCAAAGAGCGCTACAATCGGCATAAACGTTGAAATATCCGATTTCGCGAAAATCGGCGAAAACGTTAAATTACTGGACGGCGTCTCCGTCGGCCACGGCGCGGTCATACACAAAAATACAACAATAGGGCAGGGCACAAAAATTTCTCCGTATGCGGTCATAGGAACCGACCCGCAGGACCTGAAGTACGGAGGAGAGGAATCGTTTTGCGAGATAGGCAGCAACTGTTTAATCCGCGAGTTCGTTACGGTGAACAGGGGAACGGCGGCATCGGGAAAGACCGTCGTCGGAAACGGCACGCTCCTTATGGCTTATGTTCACGTCGCCCACGACTGCGTGATAGGGGATAAGTGCATCCTTGCGAACTGCGCCGGGCTTGCCGGCCACGTAATTGTGGAGGACAACGCAATTATAGGAGGGTACACGCCGGTCCACCAGTTTGTCAGAATCGGCACATTTGCGATTCTGGGAGGTGACAGCCGTATAGTCCAGGATGTTCCGCCGTATTCAATGGCTGTCGGCAATCCCGCACATCTTTACGGGTTGAACACGGTCGGTCTGAAACGTGCGGGTTTTTCTCCTGAAAAAATTTCGCTGCTGAAAAAAGCGTACAGGACTCTTTTTAAGAGCAGTCTGAAAAAAGAAGAAGCAATAGAAAGCGTTTTGAAACTTGGGGAAATACCGGAACTTGAAAAATTGGCAAATTTTGTAAAAGCGTCCGAAAGGGGCATAACCCCGTCGAAATAAAAGTATTCTCCTCCGCCTCGGGCGGAGGGGTCGAGGAGGATTTGTGAAAAAGAGGATACAATTTTTTGCGAAACCGAAAATTCAGTTGAAGTATGTTTTCATTACGCTTATTCTGGTCGTTGTCACCGCTGCGGTATCGATGATGGTTATGGATCACATAATCTATAATTCAAGCATACTCGACGGAGTGCCCGACCGGGCTGCACAGCTTCTTATAAATGAGGTGCGCGGGGGCGTGATGGTCGTTTCGGTATTTATTCTCGTTATGGCGTTTGTTCAAGCGACGATATTTTTTCACCGCCTGATTGGGCCCGTTGTGGCGATTGAGAAGACGCTTGATATTATGAGGGAAGGCTATTTCGGAGGGAGCATAGAATTAAGGAAGCACGACGAGTTGAAGGATATTGCCGAGAAGATTGAGGACATGGGGATAAAGATTTCGCAGGAAATCAAAATTTCAAAACAGGCGATAACCGGAATTACAGAGCGCATCAATGGGTTAAAAGACAAAATGTCCGAAAGCGATTACAGGGATATCAAAGAAAAACTCGAAGGTCTGCTGCCGTTTTTCAAAGAACATCTCGGACCCCCTGCAAAGTGAAGAAAATTGCGGTCATAACCACCGGCGGCGACGCGCCGGGAATGAATGCCGCGATAAGAGCGGTCGTGAGAACCGCCCATTACTGTAATTTCCGGATTTCCGGCATTAAAAGGGGCTGGTGGGGTCTTATAGAAAATGATTTTTCCGTTATGACGAACAGGGATGTAAGCGGAATCATTTCCCGCGGCGGAACTATTCTGGAAACGCTGAGGTGCGCAAAGTCAAAAACGAAACGGGGAATGGACTTGATTGTAAAAAATCTCGTGGAAATTGCGCCCGACGGTCTTGTTGTGATAGGAGGCGACGGCTCGCTGAGAGCGGCGTATGAAATTTCGAAGAGATGCGGAGTGCCGGTCATCGGAATCCCCGCATCAATTGACAACGACATTGCCGGAACCGACGAGACAATCGGTTTTGACACGGCGATAAACACGGCTCTTTCGGCGATTGACAAAATCAGGGATACGGCAACTTCCCACAAGCGGGTTTTTATCGTTGAGGTTATGGGCAGGGACAGCGGTTTTCTCGCCCTCAGCGCGGGAATCGCCTCGGGCGCCGAAATTGTATTGCTCCCGGAAATAAAATGGAAAAAAGAAAACATTCTGAAGAAACTGGTAAGTTTTGAAAAGAGAAAATCGTCGCTCATTATCGTAATGGCGGAAGGCGCAGGGGACTGTTTGAAACTTTGCGGATATCTTTCGGGAAAATCAAACAAGCGCGTGAGGGTTTCAAAAATCGGCTACATTCAGAGGGGAGGTTCGCCCTCGGTTGACTCTCGTGTTCTCGGAAGCGTTCTCGGCTACAAGGCGGTGGAACTGATTAAAAAAGGGAAGAAAAATCTGATGTGCGCGTGGGTGAATGACAGGTTCAAGACGGTTCCGTTGTCGTATCCCGCCGGTCACAGGAAAAAAATAGACAGAGAAATGCTGAAGATTTCAAATGTCTTATCAGGATAGAAAAAATGAAGGGGGGGGAATGAAAAAGAAATTGATGGTTTTTGCAGGGATGCTGTTTTTTGTTTCGGTCTCTTACGCGGACTGGATTAACGATGCTAAAAATGAATCTGAAAAACTTCTGGAGCCGCTTGCCGGCGACATAGGCGCGGTACTCGGTGGCGGTATTTACGGACCGACGAAGTCGTGCGGTCTGCTTGGATTTGACCTCGGGGTGAGAGTCGCCACGACAAAAATTTCGGACGACAATCCCGTGATGACATCCGGTGACAGCATGGGGACTTACTGGATTTACGCTTCAAAAGGCATTCCGGTCCTTAATGTTGATGTTTTTGCGAGGACGATGCAGATAAAAATGGAATCGTCGGACGACAGCATCGCTCTTCTGGGCTTCGGCGTTGAATATAATCTGATAAAAGATAAGTTGATTTCCGCTCTGCCGGGCGTTTCGCTGATTGCCGCTATAAATACGTTGAGTGTCACTTCCATTGACGCCAGAACGACGACTATCGGCGCGACGGTAAGCAAAAAACTTCCGTTTATCAGCCCCTATGTATCCGTAGGGAGAGACACGACCGAAATGAGTATTGATACCGGCATTGTAACCTGGAAACCCGAAAAATCAAAGACCCGGCTCGTTGCCGGAATTGAGTTGAGGCCTCTGCCGTTTGTTTATGCCAATCTCGGCGTGTCAAAAGCGGGAAGTGAGACGGGCGTACAGCTCGGAGTCGGTATTAAAAACTAATTTTTAAAATGCGCGGCATCGGCATAGATATCGCCGAGATAAAGCGTTTCAAGGGCGTCTCGGAAAAATTCCTGAACAGAGTTTTTACAGAAGAAGAAATCAGTTACTGCCGGAAGTCCGCAAATCCCGCAATGCATTTTGCGGCGAGGTTTGCGGCGAAAGAAGCGGTAATAAAGGCGACGACGAAGACCGATATCGCGCTGAAAGACATATTCGTAAAGAACAGGGCAAACGGCGCTCCGGACGTTTTTATTAAAGGGAAAAAGAAAAAGTTTTTTATATCCATTTCACACACAAAAGATGTCGCAATTGCGGTCGTGTTGGCGCAGTAAATGCGGATAGTAACGGGAAAGGCCTGCATTGCCGCCGATAAAAAGACGATTGCCTCCGGCATATCGGGCAGGACTCTTATGAAAAGAGCGGCATCGGGCCTCGCGGATTTCCTGAATAACTTCGGCGCAAAGAATGTTGTTTTTGTCCTCGGCGCGGGAAACAATGCGGGCGACGGCGTGGTCGCTTCGGGGCTGTTGAAAAAAAACATCACAAGAAATGTTTTCTGCATTTTTCCTGCGAACAAGGTAAACGATAACGTGAAATGGGCAGGGAGAATATGCGGTGAGGGAATTGTTTTTCAACCGTCACTGAATGAACTGAAAGAAAGTTTTAAAACTGCAGATTGCATTATTGACTGTATTTTCGGAACGGGTTTTCACGGCGAAGTAAGGGGCTTTACGAAGAGCGTAATCAGAGCCATAAATAACAGCGGGATTCCTGTTGTCGCATGCGATGTTCCGTCGGGAATTGATTCAAACACCGGGCAGTACTCTCTCGCCGTCAGGGCCTCTTTTACTGTCACGTTCGGTTTCCCGAAACTCGGTCTCTTCCTTGAGCCCGCGAGGTTTCTCGCCGGTTCCGTAAGAGCGGTTGACATAGGTCTTAAAAAACCGGAAATTAAATCATTTCTTCAGATGACAACTTCACAGGAAATCAGAAGTAAAATTCCTATAAGAACCCCGCTGCAGCATAAATACGGGTCGGGTCATGTTCTGGTTTTCGCGGGGAAAATGAAAGGAGCGGCCGCCCTCGCGGCGCTGGGTGCTCTCCGGACGGGATCAGGACTCCTTACAATCGTAACGGACAAAAAAATAGATATCCCTGAGGCGATACAAATCGGATACGGGACAGACCTCTCCGAATACATCAGGAGAAAGAAGGTTAGATCCGTCGTTTTCGGCTGCGGCTGGGGGAGGGAGGACGGAAGTATTCTGAAACTGCTTTCAAAAATCAAAGTTCCCAAAGTGATTGATGCCGACGGAATTTATCTTCTGAAAAAGTTCAAGTACTTTGGGAAAATAAAAAACTGTATTCTCACTCCGCATACGGGCGAGATGAAAAACCTCACCTCTAAAGATCTGAATGTCCCCGGCAAATGGGAAGTTGTAAAAGAGGTTTCAAGGAAACTGAAAGCGGTCGTTTTGCTGAAGGGTTTTCAAACGGTGATTTCAGACGGTCTGAATGTTTTCATAAATCCCACAGGTAACCCCGTTCTCGCCACCGGCGGCACAGGGGACTTGCTTTCAGGGATGATTGCGGGTTTTATTTCCCAGGGGATGAAGAATCCGGATGCGGTGAAAGCCGCCGCTTATATTCACGGCCTTACCGCCGACATTCTGCTGAAAGAGAAAGGCGGCCGCGGTATTCTCGTCCGCGAAATCGCCGCAAAAATTCCCCGCACAATAAAAAAACTCCTTGAAAACCGGGCGGTATGAAAACCAAAACGGCCACTATTTTTGCATTATACCCAATTATATACACGCTGTTTGGATAATTAAAAAGAAAGGGGCCGATTAAGATACTTTTTTCGTGGAATAACAGCCAAAAAGGGTACCCCTTAAAACGGCGTCGTCGGAAAAAAGGCAAATTGTGCCACGTGGCACAATTTCAAAGGTGCTTTAATTCGCTGTATTTTAGTCCGTCGATGGAACTTTTTTACCTTGAAAACTGTCTAAAGAAGTAGGGAATGTGATTTTAGTAAATTCTGCTTTGAATTAGGTTTATAGAGATGGTATAATGACTATGCAATGAAAAAAGGAACTGGTTTCTTTGTTTCTATTGTGTTGGTTATTTCAGTATTGTGCAGCGGATGCTCGCAGTATTCGGGCAAAAATAATAAGAAAAATATAGACGTCAATATTCTTTACGTTGAGAACCGTAAATTTCAGGGTTTATCCGAAGAAGATATTCAAATGATTACAGCGTTTATTAAGAAAGATATGCTCAGGTTTTTCGAGATAAACGTAAAGAATATCACGATTGAAAAAATGGATATTGAAGATTATTTAAAGAATGAACGTAAACCAAAAGTAGATATGAGAGATGATTATAAAGTAACACAAATTATGAGTGTGCACTATGAGAAGTTAAAATTTATAAAAGACAATAAGGAATGGAGTAAATTTTTTGAAAATAAATCAATTAGAGGTATAGCGCAGGAAATTATTGATAAGAACAAAAAAGTGCTTAAAATGCTTGGTATAGAAAAAGGTAACCCCAATGAATATACAAAGCATTCGCTAATGAGTTGGCATAGAAGATTAGGGAAAATAAAAAAATACAATTTAGTTCTTTATAACGGCGTATTGATAGATGATTACGGAGAGATTCCTTTGCATACTTTAATTCACGGTTTTATTGCGTCTGGATGCGCCGTAAAAAATAATTCAAAATATAAAGGGACGGGAATGGTAGTTACATTACCTGTTATGTCAGATGATTTACCTTTCAGTAAATGGAGGGGGGAAGGTTTATCAATTATTGAGAAAAGAAAAGTGATTTCGATGATTGCCTGTCACGAGTACGGTCATTTATTATTTGATTACGACGAGATGTACAAGCATGATAATTGTATAATGAATCCAGTCAGAGCATATGATTGCAAAAGTTTTCTCTCAACGAAAAAATGCAATAAAAGGCATCCTAAAAGAGGGTATTTTACCGAAGCAGTATTTAAGTAATTAGGAGAAAAAGAAATGAAGGAAATAAAAGTTTTTATATTAGATATAGTTGATGAAATCAATGATGACAAGAATATTGTTGGGGGTCTGTTAGATAAACTTGAAGAGTTAAGAGAGCATTTTTTCTGTAAAAATATAGAATTTATCAGACACGATTACAGCGAGGACGGTAACATCATAGGTATTCTAAATAATATCGGGCAAGGAAATAAAGTAGTGATTATTGATACGTCGTCGAGAAATGATATTCCAGTCATATTAAAACGGGAAAATCTCCCTAAAATAGAGATTGGGGACATGGCGGAATCAAGGCGGGAGTTTTACAGTTATATAGGCAGGAGACCTTTATTTAGCGTTTTACCGGATATAGAAGTTTTTACGTTACCGTCAAGAGATATGACAGACGAAGAAATAACTTCGTTAGCCAGTGAAATGATTGAAGAAGTCAACGGAATTTACATAGAAACTTTAGCAGAAAAGAATAGAAAGGTAAAAAATAAGTGGCTGATACCCGCTGTCTTTACTGCGGGTTTTCTGCTTTCTTTTGCGGTGACGAAATATTGTCAAAAGCGGATAAAGAATGATGTATATTATGATGCAAGAAGAGAGGGCAGGAAAGGTCCGTCTTATAACGAAGCCGTAAAGGATAAAAAAAAGTATATAGGCAGCACTGTTTACTGGCCTGTGACGGCGCATGTGAAAAATATTGCTTTATATAAAGGCTCTACCCGAAAGAGGATATTACTTGGGAATGTATATGATACTGGTCATAAACTCCACATGAATATGGGAAAATCTGTTAGGATGAAGCACATACTCGGTAAAATCAGAAGTTTTGAGGACGGCGTCCCTGTTGTGGATGTGATAGAAGTCAGGGATAATTTTTCAGAGGGGTTTGACGTTTTCATCCACTCCATTTTTTCAAGTAGTAAGCATGATGAAAGTCAGAAACTTGATATGTCGTACAGTGCAAGAGATAAAAAACTTTATAAATCTTTAAAATCTTTCTACGAGGGAAAATATGAAGAGGCGATTTCGCTGGCGGAAGAAGTTGTGGCAGCAAATCCGGAAGATGCGCTGGCGTGGAAAAGATTAGGTTCGGGCTACTTTATCCTTGGCGACAATGATAAGGCGATTTACTGCTGGGCAGAATCAATCAAGTATGACCCGAACGACAGAAAATTAAAATCCTTTCTAAAAAAAATAAAAGAATGTGGAAAAAATGAAGATGATTATAAAACTTTTGGAATAAATATGTCTTTAGGAGAAAGTCCGTGATGAGAATGAAAATCGGAACGGCTACTAAATATAAAAAAAGGGGAAGCGGTCTTAAAATATGAAAAATTCGGGAGGAGCAGATGAAAAAAGGGTTTCTTTTTAAAGGATTACTTGTTTTGTTTCTTTCAGCGGGAGCGCTGTTCGGGATGCAGGATGCGGAAAAGGTATTGATAGAGAAAGCGCACAAGCAGTATTCAAACCGGAATTACGAAAGCGCAATAGAAACCTACAGGAAATATCTTGAAAATTATCCCGATTCGGTCTGGGTGGATGAAGTATCCTACAAAATTGCCGGGTGGTATTGGGTCCAAGGGAAATATAAAGAAGCTGTCAGTGAGCATGAAAAATTTATTAAGAGTAAACCGGAAAGTTTTCTGATTCCCAATGCGAGATTAGGGCTTGTCAGACTCTATACGAGACACATAAATAAAAAAGAGAAAGCGGAAGAACAGGCGAATATACTTGTGCGGGACTTTGAGAACACTTACTTCGAAGAGATGGCTCTGAGTTGGCTGGCGGAGATATATGGGCGACAAAAAAAGATGGATAAATTTAAGAATATTGTTTTAATATCGCTCAGAAAATATCCGGAAAATTTCACCGCTGCATGGTTACATTACAAACTTGGTAATATGTATTATGATGAAAAAAAATATTCCAAAGCTCTTTCAGAATTCAGGCGCTCGTTCAAAAATAAGTCTTCAGATTTACGCTATGACAAAGTAGCGGCAGATAAAATATTTACTGTTTATAGAGCGCAGAAAGATTATGAATCAGCCGCAAAATGGGCGGAAGAATGTATTAAAAGATATTCAGATGAATTTTCAACGGAGTATATGCATTACCGGCTCATTCTGTTGTATTTGGGAAACCTTGAACAGCAGGAAAAAGCCCAGAAATTTTTCAGTGAATTTACGAAGAAATATCCCGATTCAAAATATGCGGGTGGCCTTAAGGAACGGTTTAATGTTTTAGAGGAAAATATGAAAAGCAAGCAAATAATGAAAACTTACCGCGGCGGGGGTGAAGAAGAAGTCATAGAACTAAAATGACAAAAACAATTACCCGTATTTTGTTTTTGTGTTTGTTTTTGATTTGTTTGGGATATTTATATTTAAGGCAGGGCGCGCAGCGCCGTCCATGGCGGGAAAGTATCTTTGAAAAAGCGCGGCTGCCTCTGGCTCCTGTTTATCTGGTGCCGGTCGGGAGTATTGATAAAGAGATTGTCAGTGATTTGAAAACCTGTTTTGAAAAAAGTTTCGGTTCCCCCGCTGTTATTGTTAAACGTATGTCTTTACCGGCTTATGCGTATGACAGAGAGAAAAAGCAATATTCGCCCGCGGCAATTGTATACGCTCTGAAGAAGAAATACGGCGGCTACACAAACCACATAATAGGCGTGACGGATGTTGACCTGAAAGACGAAGCGGGAAAATGGAAATATGTCTGGTCGTGGATATTTTATGGGGATTCGGGAGTGGTTTCCTTAAGCCGCCTTCGGCCGCGCAGTATGTCATATCGTTACACCAGAGCGGTCGGCCGTGCAATCAGTAAAGTCAACAGGATAATTAAAAACTTCCCTATCGAAAAACCGCGCCGAGAAAATCTTATAAGCGAGATTGAAAGATATCTATACTCGAAAAAAATTAAAAATGCCGCCATTAAAAAAATGAGAGTTATAAACAAATTAATGGAGTTAGCGGGAATTAAAAAAACGGATGATGAGATTTTAAAACACAGGCTTGAAATGGTTTTTCTGAAAAAGGCAGCCGAGTCGTTCGGTCTGGGCGGGAGTAAAGGCCGGCGCTCTTTTCTGCGCGATGGTTTGACTCATCCCCGGATGCTGGATAAAGTCAGATTCAAATGGAGCAAAGATGAAAAACTGTATCTTGCTATTCACAAAAAATATGAGGAATGGTTTATATACGGTGAGCCGTTTTATTTTCTGCAGGAATTCAAGGATGTTTCTTCCTGCGCCCGCCGGTCCCCTGTTTTCTTAACGCTGGCAGGAATCGCCAATGTCTATGAGTATCTTCTGAACGGTCAGGATGAACAGAAACTTCGTGACGCTAAGGAATTGCTGGAAAAGGCGCTGAAAAGTTCCCGCAGTAATCAATGGGCTCTAAGCTGGCTGGCGAGAATTGCTTATTTGCAGGGCAACAGTACGGAATCCGAAAAATACAGGGACTCAGTCAACCGGGTAAATAGGAGATACCGTTATGCGCATCAGCAGTTCGGCTGGCTGCTGCTGCGTTTGGGAGAATACAGAAAAGCGGCGGTGGAATTTGAACAGGGTTTTATTCTCGGTACGGATTATCCGAATTTTCACGATATTCCGGAAAAGAAAAAAACAAATTATTTAAAAAAAATCGTTCCTGAAATCGAAAAAATGCAAGCGGTAATCCCAAATGAGGAAAAATATCTTTATACCATCTATTTTGCAGGAACAACTTATTATCGCGCCGGAGAATACGAAAAAGCGCTGAAAACTTTTGAAGAAATGGCAGCCAGCAAGAATGCCCCCCGCTTCGCCTTTTTAAGCGACGTTTATAATATGCAGGCATACATACTTACCGATAAATTAGAAAAAGATTTTGAGAGGGCTCTGGAACTGGCGGATAAAGCCATAGAATTGGGAGAGGGTCAGGCAGGGGAGGGCTATTACCGCGATACGCGGGGCTGGACTCTTTACAAAATGGGAAGATATAGGGAAGCATTAAAGGAAATGGAGCGGGCGGTTGAACTTGTTCCCGACAACTACACTAAGACACATGAACATCTGGGCGCCGTCACTGTGAAAATAAAAGAACTCAAAAATAAATAATAAAGATGGGGGGGGTATCTCCTGCTTTTTATCAGAGGGGCTTGACATAGGTTAAGAATCCTCATATAATCATAGTGGACACAAATGATACTACATAAAGGAGGGCGCAATGGATATGGCTATCGGTTTATTGAAGTCAGAGTATGTCGGCATTAGAGAATTAAGGGAAAATATTTCCAGGTTTTTCAGCAAGGACAAGCCGCTGATTGTCACGGACCACGGCTCGCCGAAAAAAATAATAATTTCTTTTTCGGATATGGTTGAGTTGCTGGAAATAATGGATGAAATATCCGACCCTGAGACGATTGCAGCCGTTATGAAAGCGCGCGGTTCAATTACCGCAGGGTCAAAAGGCATTCCTGTTTCAAAACTTTTCAAGAAAATCAGAAACCGGAGAAAGTGAAATTTAAACTCTTTTTTGCCAACAGTTCGGTTCAGAAAAGATTTGAGAAAAAGTTGATGAAAATTTCCGACGAAACCCTTCGGGAAAAAATTATGTCCGAGACGGAAAAACTGTCCCTCAATCCTTATCCGGGCGGGAAAAACTTCAAGACATTAAAGCCGCCGGTTATTTTGTTTCGCTATGCGGCTAATCACCGCATAAGAGTAGGCGATTACAGAGTGCTTTATGACGTTGATTCAAAGAAAAAAATTGTGTGGATACTTGCTCTCCGCAAAAGAAGCGAGAAAACATATAAGTAAGGGCTGAGGCTTAATGTCAAAGCGGAACGGGACTTATTTTATAACGCATTGCTGCAGGAGGAAATCCCGTAAAAAGGGTCTGCTCCCTGCAAGGCAGAGATATCTCGCCGGATACATAGACGATGTTCTGAAATTTTCGAAATCACAGGGCGCGGGCTTTCTGATACTTTCGGGGGAGTTCGGCTTTCTGAAAGAGAACGCGAAAATCCCGTATTACGACAAACTGCTGACTTATTCCGATTTTGAGGCATTAAATAAAGTTGCTGACAGGCAGTACAAAAAATACAAATTCAGAAAGGCGGTGTTTTTCCACATCGACACAAAGATTGACGGGAAAGTCAGAACCTACGTTGACTTTATGAAAGAGTTCTCCCTGAGAAACAACGTCAACGCGGAGTTTGTCCGCATTGACCTGCGGGAAATTGCAAATCGCCGGTATATTGATTAAAATATAAGTTATGGTATATGATGTTTTAATCCTTGGATCCGGAATTGCGGGGCTCTCTGCCGCGCTGAAGCTTCCGGCGAAGTTTAAAGTCGCTGTTATAACAAAAAGAAAACTCGCCGATTCGGAGACGTCTTTCGCTCAGGGAGGAATTTCCTGCGTGACTTCCCCTGCTGATTCCTTTGACTCGCACATCAGTGACACGTTAAAAACAGGAGAAGGAATATCCAAAAGAGACATCGTTGAAATTGTTGTCAGGGAAGCCCCCGCGAGGTTAAACGATTTGATTTCTCTCGGCGTCAAATTCACGAAGTCGGGAAGTTTTTACGACCTTCATCTTGAAGGAGGTCATTCCCACAGGAGAGTTATTCATGCTGACGACCTCACGGGAAAAGCGGTGGTGGACGTTCTCGTTAGGAAAGTAAAGGCAAGGAAAAATATTTCCGTGTTTGAGCGGCACATTGCGGTAAACCTGATAAAGAAAAATTCAAAGTGCAGGGGAGCTTATGTTCTGGACGAGAAGACCTCGGAAGTGAAGATTTTTTCCGCGGGCGCGACGCTGCTTGCCACGGGCGGAGCCGGCAAAAGTTACCTCTACACATCCAACCCCGATGTCTCCACCGGCGACGGCATCGCGATGGCTTACAGGGCAGGGTGCTCGATAAAAAATATGGAGTTCGTTCAGTTCCACCCGACCTGCCTCTACCACCCGGAAGCCAAATCGTTTCTGATTTCGGAGTCGGTCAGAGGGGAGGGTGGGCGTCTTTTTACGAAATCGGGCGAAAGATTTATGCGCCCGATGGGGGAACTCGCCCCGCGGGACGTTGTCGCGAGAGCGATTGACGCCGTTCTGAAACGGACGGGCGACGACTTCGTCTATCTGGACATTTCGCACAGGGGTCCGGCGTTCGTAAGGAAGAAATTTCCGTATCTTTGTGAAAACGTGAAAAAATTCGGCTTTGATATGGCAAAAGAGCCGGTTCCCGTCGTTCCGGCGGCGCATTATATGTGCGGCGGCGTGGCGGCGGACGAATGGGGGCGGACGGAAATTCCGAATCTTTATGCGGCCGGAGAGGTCTCCTGCACGGGTCTGCACGGAGCGAACCGCCTTGCCTCGAATTCCCTTTTGGAAGGCGTCGTTTTCGCGCACCGCGCGGCGGTCAGAATTACAGGGCAGTTAAAGAAGAAAGAAAAAGTTCCGAAAATTTCCCGCTGGAAAACATACGGCGCAAGGCCGTCCGACGAGGCGGTGATAATTTCGCAGAACTGGGATGAAATCAGGAGATTCATGTGGAATTATGTCGGGATTGTAAGGAGCATGAAGCGTCTTGAACGCGCGCACCACAGGATAAAAAACATCCTGAAGGAAATTGACGAGTATTACTGGAATTTTCTCGTCACAAGGGACCTGATAGAATTGAGGAACGTTGCGCAGGTCGCATACATAACGATAACGTCGGCGATGTTGAGGAAGGAATCGCGCGGGACGCATTTTATGATTGACTTCCCGCGGAAAAACGACGCTAAGTTCAAGAAAGACACGATAATAAAAGCAGGAAAGGATTAAGCAAAAATAAAAAGTGAAAAGAGCGAAGGATGATTTTATAGAAATTACGGGCGCGAGGACGCACAATCTCAAAAACATCAATCTTAAAATTCCGAAAAACAAACTCGTCGTGATCAGCGGGATTTCGGGTTCGGGCAAGTCATCGCTCGCTTTTGACACCCTCTACGCCGAGGGCCAGAGGAGGTATGTTGAGTCGCTGTCGGCTTACGCGAGGCAGTTTCTTGAACAGATACAGAAACCCGACGTTGAAAACATAACAAACCTCTCGCCTGCGATTGCGATTGAGGAAAAAGGCGGGACGGCAAACCCCCGTTCAATCGTCGCAACGACGACGGAGATCCACGATTTTCTAAGAGTCCTTTTCGCGCGGGTCGGAATCCCGCACTGTCCGAAATGCGGAAGAATAATAAGAGGGCAGTCGGTTGACGAAATTATTTCCGATATTACAAAGACCTTCGGCGGCAAAATGATTGAAATTCTTTCTCCAGTAGTGAGTGGCAAGAAAGGTTCTTTCAAAGAACTTTTTCCGCGCCTGAGAAAACAGGGCTGGACGCGTGCCCGGATTGACGGGAGCGATTACGGTCTTGATGAAGAAATCCACCTTGTAAAAAATAAAAAGCACAGCATTTTCGCCGTCGTTGACAGGTTCAAAACCGAGCGGAGCCGCCTTACGGAGTCATTAAATGCGGCGCTGAATCTTTCGGACGGAAAGTGCGAAGTCATATCCGGAAAGGAAAATAAACTTTACAGCACCCACCACGCCTGCCCTTCCTGCAACATAAGCATCGGCGAAATTTCCCCGCGCTCTTTTTCATTCAACAGTCCTTACGGCGCCTGTCCCGAATGTTCCGGCCTCGGAACGGTTCTGACTGTTGACGAGGACCTTGTTATAAACGGCGATCTCTCCATCGGCGAGGGTGCGGTTGTTCCGTGGTTTGACCCCGTGACGACGAAGACGCACAGGTGGAAGCATGCCGCAAGGGGCTACTATTACGGCAAGCTTGAGGATGCGGCCGAAAAATACGGTATTCCGACGGACATACCGTGGAAGAACCTGCCGGAGAAGCAGAAGAAATTCATTTTATACGGTTCCTCGCAGTTAGGCGAATACAGTTCACCGTACGAAGGTCTTGTTGACCACATCAAGCGGAGGTTCAGCAAAACGGAGTCCGATTTTGTCAGGGAAGAACTCATGAAAAAATATATGCGCAAAAAGGTCTGTCCGCTCTGTGTGGGAAAGCGGCTGAAGAAGGAATGCCTTTCGGTTCTGATAGAAGGGAAGTCAATTGCCGACGTCTGCGGGATTTCCGTGAAGGATGCGAAGAAATTTTTCGGGGAATTGTCGTTTGACGGTGCCGCCGCGAAGATCGCCGCTCCTCTCTTGAAAGAAATAAACTCCCGTCTTTCGTTTATTTCGGGCGTCGGTCTTGATTACCTGACGCTCTCCCGCAGAACTTCCACTCTTTCCCGGGGGGAAGCGCAGAGAATCCGTCTCGCGACTCAGATCGGCAGCGGTCTTTCGGGTGTTCTGTACGTTCTTGACGAGCCGACCATAGGCCTCCACCAGCGGGACATAATGCGCTTACTGATGAATCTGTTTCAACTGAGAGATACGGGCAACAGCGTTTGCGTCGTGGAGCATGACGAAACGATTATCAGGGCCGCCGACTGGCTTGTTGACCTCGGCCCCGGCGCGGGTATCCACGGAGGCCGCGTCGTGTTTACCGGCACGGCGAAGCAGATGGAAAAAGACCTTAAATCCGTAACGGGCAAATACCTGAGAGAACCCCTGAAAATCAAAATTCCCGAAAGAAGGAAGTCGCGTGGTTTTATCAGGATAAAGGGCGCCGCCCAGTATAACCTGAAAAATATAGATGTTGAAATTCCGCTCGGCGTTTTCGCCTGCGTTACGGGCGTCTCCGGCTCGGGAAAATCAACGCTGATTGAGGAAATTCTTATAAAGTCATTACGGCAAAAGTTGTACGGCAGCAGGGAACTTCCGGGGAAACACAGAGAAATAGAGGGTTTTGAAATGCTTGACAAAGTTGTTCTGATAGACCAGAGCCCCATCGGGAGAACACCCCGCTCGAACCCCGCAACATACACCAAGGCCTGGGACGAAATACGCTCCGTCTTTGCGCAGATGCCCCTTGCGAGAGCCAGGGGCTATAAGCCGGGGCAGTTCAGTTTCAACGTGAGAAAGGGAAGATGCCAGGCGTGCGGGGGTGACGGCGTTATGAAAGTTGAAATGAATTTTCTGCCGGACGTTTACGTGACCTGCGATGTCTGCGGGGGGAAGCGCTACAACAGCGAAACGCTGGATGTTACCTGCAGGGGAAAAAGCATATACGATGTCCTGGAAATGAGCGTTAATGATGCGTTGCGTTTTTTCTCAGCGCATAAGCATATTCAGAAGAAACTTAAGGTTCTTGACGAGGTTGGATTAGGGTATCTGAAACTCGGACAATCCGCCCTCACCCTTTCGGGTGGTGAAGCGCAGAGGGTAAAACTTTCAAGGGAACTTTCAAAGACGGCGACCGGCAGAACCCTTTATTTTCTCGACGAGCCGACCACCGGCCTTCATTTTGCGGACATTGAAAAACTTCTCGGCGTCCTCCACAATCTCGTGGCAAAGGGTAATTCAATGATTGTGATTGAGCACAATATGGACATAATAAAGACGGCTGACTGGCTCGTTGACCTCGGTCCGGAAGGAGGCGATAAAGGCGGTTATGTCATTGCGGCGGGAACTCCCGAAGAAGTGGCAAAGAACAAAAGTTCGTACACGGGGAAGTATTTGCAGAAAGGATTAAGGATTAAGTAATGATGCAGGGTTTTGTTTTGAAATTTATTTTACTTTTCTCCTCGTATGTTTACATCGGTATTTTTCTTCTGCTGATTCTTTCGGGCTGCGGGTTTCCTCTTCCCGAAGAAATAACCCTGCTCGCCGCGGGTTTTCTCACATCACAGGAAATTGCGCATTTTATACCTATGTTTTTGTTTTGCATGGTTGCGGTTTTTATAAGCGATATGATTCCGTATATCACCGGTTATTTTTACGGGCAAAGAATTTTTAGAATCAGGTATATCCGGAATTTTGCGACTCCCAAAAGAATCAGGAAGATCTCAAGATTTTTCCGCATTTACGGGTATAAAAAGGTTTTTGTCTTAAGGCCGCTGCTCCTCGGGATAAGGCCATTTATAATGCTGTTTTCCGGTGTGAGCGGGTTAAAGATAAAAAAGTTCGTTCCTTACCAGATGGCAGGCGAAGTAATAGGCGTTTTTCTCTGGATGGGTCTGGGCAGGGTTCTTGCAGAACACATGGCGGTTGTAACAGTGTTTTTTTACAGGAGCAGGGACGTTGCCGCCGTCTTTTTTGCGATTGTTATTGCTCTTTACTTGTTTAACAGATTTGTGCTGAAAAAAAGAATTAAACCGGCTTTCATAATAAAGATGGCGAGTGTAATATTTTCCGTCATTCTTCTGATTATCCTCGGGTACGAAGTTTTCCTCTACAGGAACAAAATAAAGGTCTTTCTGAAAAAGAGACCCGCGGTTGAAATCAGGACAGGTATTGAGCGGTAGAATTATGTAATATTTAACCATGGTCAGGAAAGTTTTTTTATGGTTGCTTTTGGTATCTCTCGTTTTTCCGTTGATATTTTTTTATCATTATCTTTTCCCCGTATCCGCAATCTCCACAGGCGAAGCTCTTTCTTCGCTTGCGCATGACTTAAGAAACGCCGCTTCAAAAAAACGTCTTGAAGGTTATATTTTATCCGTTGAGGATATTGAGGGCCCGCCGGATGAGGCAATAAAGAGTTTAAAAGCCGATATTAACGCTGTTTTGTTCGTTTATAACGGCTGGAAAGTTCTGGTTGATGAACGCAACAGGGCGGCAGTCAAGGATAAAATAGATATTTATATGAAGCGGTGGAGGGGTCTCCTCGGCGAAGAACCTTTTTATAGAATGATTCAGAAAGAGGCAGGAACTGTAAAAAAAATAAAGTTCTACCCGCATGTGTTCTGGGAATACATCCCTGAAAAGAGGAATCAATGCAAGTTGACATTGAACATTATTGGTTTTGACACAAAGCAAAAGATATTATCGGTTTCCACGGTCTTCACACATCCGAAATATTATTCTCAAATAGGAACAAGAAAAAAAGTCGTGAAATTCGGAACTTATATCAGCGTCGGAGTTTTTGCCGTGTCTTTAGGCATTCTGATTATGACTTCAATTCTGATAACTATAAAGAAAAAACGAATAATACGGGATTTTCCGGCAATTATGGAACGGCTGGAAAATTACTCCAGACAGGGACATTTTGTGGCGGCTCAGAAACTGGTTGAGCAGTGTATCCGGGTTTTGCCGGAAAACACCGACCTGACTGCTTTCAAAGAACGCCTTGAGGATTATTGCGGAAACGACCCTAAAAAAGCGCAGGTTGCTTATGTGGAGATGCTCAAATTAAAAAAGCGAATTTCAGAAAGAAGTATCCCCGCCTTGGAAAGCAGAGAAGAAAATCAACTTTCCGCATTAATCCCGTATTCTCCGGAGCTGAAAATAACATATGAAGAGTACTCAAAGATTACTGAAGAAGAAAAAAGAAAAAAACAGGAGCGGGTAAGGAAATGCTTTGAACAAGCAGAGGCGGAAGTGAAGAATATGAAAATATCCGGCGCAGAGAAATTGCTCAGGGAAGCAATAGAAATAAATCCTGACTTTACTTCCGCGCGGGATTTACTCGGCAAGATAGAAAGCGCCCGATCCGCTGATATTTTAACGCTGATTCCTGAAAAGACAGGAAAGGAAATACTCGTTACAAAAAAAGAAGTTCTGACTTTCGGCCGAGATAATGCGGATATTGTTATTCCCCACAAAATGATAAGCCGCCCGCATCTAAAAATTATGGTAATTGGAAACAAAGTGATTGCGGAAGACCTTAATTCCACAAACGGAAACTATCACAGGGGTGAGAAAATCAGTAAGTCCGTCGTCTCCGACGGGGATATTATAGATTTGGCCCATGCTTACCGCTTTGTTTTTCACGTTTGTATGGAAAAGCCAAAGATAAGCGCCGCCCAACAGACCTTAGCAGGAGGAGAATCTCCCCCTATCCCGAGAGGCGAAGAAGAAACAAACGGAATATATATTGAAGGTGATGACAGAGATTTTTTAATTGTTAAAAGGTCGGTGCCGGTTGACTTCAAAACGACGGGAATGGCTTTTGAATTTGGGCGGTACAGAATATGCTTAAATGAAGGTGTGTTTTTTCTTACCAGCCGGTTGAAGACAGAACCCCTTTTTTCTGGCGGGAAAATAGAAGAAAAAGGTCTGGTTTACAATGTTGTATAAGATTTTTTTGAGTATGGTTATTTTATTGATAACAGTATCGCCCACGGCAGCCGTCTGGCCTTTCAAGAAAGGAGTTGATAAAGAAAAAATACGAGTTCAGGAAATAAAAAAAGAAATAAAGGAAGTTAAGAAAAATCCGGAAATATACTTCGGCGAAGCGTTTGCAGAAGTGAAAAAATTTGACGGGGATTTGTGGAAAACAACCGAGGAAGCAAGGAAAAGAGCCAGACAGCAACTGAACGAATATATAAAAATCAGAGTAGATACATCGTTAAGGCAAGTGCTCAGTATGGGGAAAGACGGATATAAAAAAGAGATTGAAGACATTACGGAACTCTATGCCGATAAAGTTTTGGAAGAGATAGAATATCAGGACTACCCTGATTATCCTAAAAAGGGTCTGGTAACCGTTATTGCGGTCGTTTCCAAAGAAAAATATAAGCAGACCGTCTTAAAAGAACTGGAGAATAAGAAAGCCAAAATCATTACGCATCTCAGAGCGGGCTTAAAAGCGTATAAATCAAAACTTATAACTCAGGCGCTTCACAATTTTATTCAGGCGCAGATGTGGTATGAGGAATTTTTTCATCAGGTCCCGTTGAATATGGATATAGACAATGACGGAAAAACGGAAGAACTCGGCGCGCTGATTGATGTTTATTTGTCATCCATGCTGAAAAGCATAAAATTCAGTCGGGGGGAAAAAAGATATACTTACGGGCTGGACGGAAGAATCATAAAAAAACCGCAAATCTCCGTTTATTTTGAGGAAGAGGAAAAAGAGATACCTGTCTCCAGATTGCCGCTTACGGCAAAATTTGTCCGTGGTGAAGGGAATATCTCCGATTTAAAACTGATAACAGGCGATTACGGCGAGGCAGTGATACCTGTTGACTATATTAATTCTGAAATGGGGGAGGCAGTAATACAGATAGACATTGACCTCAAACTTTCAAATATGGTTGCGCCGTTTTATCGCATCAATCTGGAAAAAAGAAAGGGGGCGGTTTATTCGGTGGTTTTTATTAGAGAAGGAGAAGTTTCTCGCCCAACTTCTATAAGAGATTCACTGAAATCATTACTTTCACGATATGGATATGATATGGAAGAAATACGGGCAAGTAAATCTGAACCGTCAGAATTAGATATTGAAAATGCTGTTCAAACCAATGCAGATTACTATATTTTTGTTTCAATTAAATCCATAGGGGGAAAGCAAGTTGCCGATTATGATATGTATAAGACGCAGGTTAAAAGCAAAATTTCCGTATTTAATTTGACGGAAAACCGCTTATTGTCCTCTGTTGAAGGCCCCTCCGCGGAAGGTTTTGGCTCTTCAAAAGACGCCGCCGCTTCCAACGGTCTCGAAAAAATCAAAACAGAACTTATCGCTTTATTAGAAGAAGAAATCAAAAAGTGGTGAAATTTCGTCTAATTGTTTCAGCTATTATCCTCATCATACTTGCTATTTTTATTATTTGGTGGCTTTTCAGAGACATTAGAAAAGGTTTTAAAAAAGGAGTTCACGTAGGAGTTTTAAGTTTAACTATTGCTTTATCAATCTTGATGGTTATATCCTCACCAATTTTAGCCGTAGTGTATGACAATATAGAATTTATAGGGCTTTTATTACTTATTCCCATTTTCTGGATACTGTATTTAATTTATATGCAGATAAGATTTGTTATTATTGGGCGAAAAAGTGTTATACCTCTTGTAGTATTGTCAATTTTGATTTTAATTATAGGGACGATTTGTGAAGAGGGTATCACATTCACATATAGTAAAGAAAGTCCATTTTCGATAGCGGGACTGTTGACAAGTTTTATATGGATATTTTATTTAATTTATTTGCAGATTAGATTTGTTGTTATTGGGCGAAAAAGTGTTATATCTCTTGTAGTATTGTCGATTATAGCGGGAATTCTTATTCTTGGAAATAATGGCGAAATTTTAGATCCTTTTTTTCCAAAACGTTATGAGTTAAGGGGCTTCCGCTCGCTGTTTGAAACTGCGCCATTTTATGATGCTCCCCTCGCACGATATTGTATTTTTCTAATATTTATGTGGGTCTCTTATTTATTTTTACATCTCTGCAAATTTATTTGGAAGATAATTTGTATTGTTAATTTATCACTTGATAATGCCTCAAAAAAACATAAAATGTCTTCTAAACAAGAAAATGTTAAGGATACAATTGTCAGTATGAACACAGCGATAAGAGTTAAAGAAAAGTATGAGATTTTAAGAGAGATCGGGCGCGGGGGCATGGGGATTGTTTATGAGGCGGTGAATAAAAAACTGGGCAAGAAGGTTGCTCTGAAAAAGATGAAAGAGGAACTCGCGATAAATCCGAGAGAAAAGGAGAGGTTTCTGAAAGAAGCAAGAAGAGTGGCGGAACTTCACCATCCGCACATTGTTGATATTTACGACATTGTTGAGGAAGGTAATGACATTTTTCTTGTGTTTGAGTTTGTGGATGGAAAAACAATAGAGCAGATATTGAATTCGGGGAAGAAATTTGAAGTTAAAGAAGCGGTGAAAGTATTAAATCAGGTCTGTGAAGCACTGAAATACGCGCACAGTAAAAAAATTATACACAGAGATGTGAAACCCTCAAACATTATTGTCGGAGGCGCAGGAGAAACAAAGGTAATGGATTTCGGGATTGCAAGAGAAGCAAAAAATACGTATTCAAGATTAACTGGCAAAGACACATCAGGCACTCTTGCTTATATGGCTCCCGAGCAGGAACTGGGAAGTTATGATGTGCAGTCAGACATCTTTTCAGTTGGTGTATGTCTGTACGAGATGCTAACCGGGGAACTGCCATTCAAGGGACCGAACTTCCTTGCTCAAAAAGAAAGAATGGTTTATAGGACAGCTAAAGAAATTAACCCGGAAATATCAGAAAAAATAGAAGAAATAATTCGCACGTGCCTTCAAGTAAATAAAGAGAATAGATATAGTTCAGTTGAAAAATTGGAAGAAGAATTAAAAAAATTAAGTTGAGATAGTAATAATGTGATGCAATGATGAAAATTTTAACTTTGTTTTCCGTTGTTCTTATCTTACTGGGTTTATTGGGTTTTTATCTTGTTGGTAAAACCAAGATAAAAAAAAGGGAACGTAATAAAAATAATACGGATAAAAAGACAATTGTTAAGCCGAGGTGGATAAATATGAGGAAAATAATTAAGAAAAAAGGAAATATTGACAGAAAAAATATCAAGGGAATGAGGACAAATAGAAATATTGGAGGGTAAAAATGAGTGATTCAGTTTTTGCGCAGGTAAACGAAGAAATTGTATATTTTAATGCTGAGGAAATAGATATAGCAAAAAAGGAAAAAGTATTTTTACAGATAATAAATGAGATTTTCGTTCCTCATAAAGTAAAACAATTTGAAAAAGAAATTAAAGATATTATTTCACCTTGTGAAAATATTCAAAACTTAAAAGAAAAAATATTAAACGACTGTAAAAAATGGGATTTAGAAGTTAAAAAGTGGTATTTTAATGTTGATATGGATAGAAGTCAGCCCAAAGGAATAATTTTTACAGGAAATCTTGGTAGAGTTCTTTGCAAATATTACACGGCAGTATGTAAGAAATATAAAACTTCTTTACATGGCAGTCTTCCTGAATCAAGTATGGCTGATTTAAAAGTTAATTATCCCTTTTTTTATGTGACTGATGAGAGTAGATATCAAAGAAAGGAAGATTTTAAAGGCAAGTTTGTTCATGAGATAGCACACTGGTACATTTATAAATTTTATGAACCAAATAACATTATAGAAAAGAAAAATTGTAGAGAAGGTTTTGCTATGCTAATCCAAAAGGAAATTGTGGGGTACTTGTCTTATGAAAATGGTGAGGGCGTTCCAGATGAACTAAAACCTGCATTGGAATTAGCAAAAACAAAAACGAAAGAATGGTTTATTGAATGTCTAAAAAAATAAAATATTTTTTGTCGTTTGGACTCTTAGTCATTTCAGTAGCAGTAAATGCAATTGATGTTTCTGTTGACTGGACTAAAACTCATAATGGTTCTGCTATTAATTGGGATATGGGTCGTGGCATAGTAGCTGATTCATCAGGTAATGTTTATGTTACTGGAAAAGAAATTGTTTCAGGAGATAGTAATATATGGGTAAGTTTAGTTGAAAAATTGGAAGAAGAATTAAAAAAATTAAATCAAGATAGTTATAGCGAGATGTAGTGATGAAAAGTTTAACTTTGTTTTTTGTTGCTTGGTGTTTAGGGATTAATGTCTATTGTCCGAATATAAAAGCAGAACCTATAAGAACACTCCATACTAGCTGTGTGCAGTCAGTTTCATTTTCACCTGATGGAAAATTTCTTGCCTCAGGAAGTAAAACAATAAAAATTTGGCGTGTATCAGATGGCTCTTTAATAAGAACCCTTGAAGGTCATACTGACTTTGTTAACTCAATAGTATATTCACCTGATGGAAAGTATATTGCATCAGGAAATTGTGCTGATACAATAGAAATCTGGCGTGTTTCGGATGGCTCTTTAATAAGAACCCTTAAAAGCCATATTGGCGAGGTGGAGTCAGTATCATATTCACCTGATGGAAAATATATTGCATCTGGAAGCGATGATAAAACAATAAAAATTTGGCGGGTCATTGACGGCTCTTTAATAAGAACTCTTAAAAGGCATACTAGCTGGGTGCAGTCAGTTTCGTTTTCTCCTGACGGAAAATATCTCGCATCAGGAAGTAATGATGACACAATAAAACTTTGGCGTGTATCAGATGGCTCTTTAATAAGAACCCTTGAAGGTCATACTGACTATGTGTGTTCAGTCTCATTTTCGCCTGATGGAAAATTTATTGTCTCAGGCGGTAGGGATGACACAATAAAACTTTGGCGTGTATCAGATGGCTCTTTAATAAGAACCATGGAAGGACATACTGATGATGTGGGGTCAGTATCATATTCACCTGATGGAAAATATATTGCATCTGGAAGCGATGATAAAACAATAAAAATTTGGCGGGTCATTGACGGCTCTTTAATAAGAACTCTTAAAGGGCATATTATTACTGTGTACTCAGTAGCATATTCACCGAATGGGAAATATCTTGCTTCAGGAAGTCATGATGGCACAACAAAAATCTGGCAATTTTCTCCGTCAGAATGGATTGCTGAAGCAAAAAGGCAGGTCGAATTAAAAATTGCTAAGGTAAAAAGACGAAAAAGGAATTCAATCATTATTTTGTCAATAATAGGTTTTCTATTTGTTATCGTATTAATCCTCCAGCTGAATTGGGCATCACTCCCAGGGCGAATAAAAAAATGTATATCTTCAGGGAATATTGATAAGGCAGTGGCATTATTTTTAAAATACAAAAAAGGATTTTTAATAACACCTCTTTTAACTAATTTTACCCCTGAGGAATTATTTACAATTTATTCTCATCAAAATAAAATTGATGAACTTATGAAAGAAGATTTACCTAAGGATTATTGGGTTTATTTTGCTAAAAAACTTATTGCGGTTGGTAAATATGAAAGGGCATACGAATTATATAAAGAAATTACTCCCACAAAGTTTGACCCAGATGAGCTACTAAAACTTCATCAGGAACTAAACCTGTTAGAGAAACTTGCTTCGGAAAATATTCCTGTTTCATGGCTTATAAATTATGCCCGGATTTTTCTGAAACAGAATGAATATAAGAAGGCATATTTGATGGTCAGTAATGGAGTGAAAATATTCAATGAAACAATATCATTAGAAGATATAAAAGTCATTTTTGATACATATCAAAAAAATGACAGAATCAAAGATCTTGTTGTTTTCATTCAGAAACAAAAGGTTAGTCAACCTGTTTATGATTTTATCATAAATCAACTCAATAATCAGGGCGAATTTGAGTTTGCATTATCCGTTCTCAAAACAAAACAAAGATTTTATTCAGATAGGTTGTCAGATGATAATTATCAGTTGTTAATTTCTCTATCTGATAAACTTAATCGTCTTGGAGAACTCCAGCCATCAACTCTGCCGAGAAATTATCGGGAGCAGATTTTCCAATTGATGGAAGGCAAAGGACAATATAAAGAAATAATGAACTTTCTTTCCGCAATTCCGGAGTATGAATGGACAGTAAAAGAATATAACAGACGGTTTGATACCTGCATTAAACAGGGCTTGAATGATAGGGCTGTAAAGTCACCTACCCAGATAAGGCGACGAAAAGCTGATGGAGAAGAAATTCTGAATATGTATTATGAGAAAGGAAAAATACTTGAAGAAGAAGGAAAAATAAAAGAGGCGGTTTTAATTTATGAAAAATTTGTCAATGAAAATGTTCCCTATAAAGATGTATTTGGAAGATACATCCGGCTTTCTGGGGCAGTTGTTCCTGAAGGGATGAAAAGACCTGCTTACGCAGAAACAATGCCAGGTGTTACAAAACCCTCCGAGGCTGTATATATTGATAAGAAATACGAGTTCTTGAAGGAGATAGGTCGTGGTGGTATGGGAATTGTTTATGAAGCGGTGAACAAAAAACTTGGCAAAAAAGTTGCCTTAAAGAAGATGAAGGAAGAACTCGCGATAAATCCGAGGGAAAGAGAGAGATTTTTAAAAGAGGCAAAAAGGGTTGCGGAACTTCACCATCCTCATATTGTTGACATTTACGACATTGTTGAGGAAGGCAATGACATTTTTCTTGTGTTTGAGTTTCTGGATGGAAAAACAGTTGAACAGCTATTGGCTTTGGGGATGAAATTTAAAGTTAAAGAAGCGGTGAAAGTATTAAATCAGGTCTGTGAAGCACTGAAATACGCGCACGGCAAAAAAATTATACACAGAGATGTGAAACCCTCAAACATTATTGTCGGAAGTGCCGGAGAAACAAAGGTAATGGATTTCGGAATAGCAAGAGAAGCAAAGAATACGTATTCAAGATTAACAGGCAAAGACACATCAGGCACTCTTGCTTATATGGCTCCTGAGCAGGAACTGGGAAGTTATGATGTGCAATCAGACATATTTTCAGTTGGAGTATGCTTGTATGAAATGCTCGCAGGGGAACTGCCTTACAAGGGGCCAAATTTCTATTTGCAGAAAGAAAAAATGTCATATAGAAAAATCAGAGAAATCAATCCTGAAATTCCGCAGGAAATAGAATCAATAATTGAGAAATGCCTTCAGCCGGAAAAAGAGAAAAGATATCAGTCGGTGAAAAAACTAATCAAGGAATTAGAAATTATAGAAACAAGTAAATTATGACAAAAAAGCCCAAAAATGATATCAGCGATTTTATGCATTTCCTTGGAATAGAAGAAGAAAATAAAATCAAAAATTGTGTAAATTTGGGAGCGGATTTTTGGCTAATTCATAATTTGGATATCTTATATAACAAAGCTCTCGAATGTATAATCAGTAAAAAAGAGCAAGAAATACCGGTTTTTCTTTTTTTGAATACGCATAGAGAGTTTTATTTAGCCATGGCATGTTTTCTGCGAGGACATTATACCAAATCCTTTTGCAATTTAAGAGCGGCATTAGACAGTGTTTTTACAGCATGCTATCTCTTAAAATTTCCTGAGAAGAAAGAGATTTACTTAGCGCATATTTCTCCTGATTCTGTTGCAAAAGAGGTATGGAATAAAATATTTAGAAACATAAAAGCTACAGTTAATAAGGACATTGGAACTTATCATCCTTTGGTAAAGAATTTAGTAGCGATGCATGAATGTTGCAGTGTTTATTCTCATGCCGATGCGGTAGTGGTTTTAACAAGATGTATTGAGGATAGGGATGAATCACTTTTAAAAGCAGCATATTTTGATTATGAGGATACCGAGCACGAGTACAAACAGTGGCTTGGGATTCTTTTAAAGGGTTTTTTTGAAATATTTTGCTTATTTTGGGAAATACTTTTTAAAGAGCAGGCATCAGCAAAAATTACAGAAAATTTAAACTTCCGCGGCACAAAATACAAGGAAGCTTTGCAGAGTTTTTTAAAGAAGTATCCTTTAAAATCTTCAAAAAAGGAAAAAGGGGACAGGTGCTTTAGTGGGGATGAACGTGATTATTCACGAAAGTGAGCGGGGATATTTCCTGCCCCTCCCTGCTAAATCTTATTTCTTACGGGGCGGGGTTTACTTTATGCAAAACTTTATGTAAACTTTATGAAAGGAAAAAATATGTGGCAGCCAAATTACAAAATTAACGATAGAACACTAAAATTGTTGGAAAAAATTACCGATATTCGCTCAAAAATACAGATGACAGGTGTGCGGCTTCCCTGGATACCGTCGCTGGTTCGAGATGCCGTGGTCCGTTCGGCGCATGGTTCTACAGCCATAGAGGGATGCACTCTTTCTGTGGAAGCGGTAAAATTGCTGTTTGAGAATAAAAAAGTTTCCGGTTATCCTGCCGGAGATGTCCGGATGGCCAAAAATTATCTGAATGCGATACGGGAGATTATAAAGAAAGAAAAGAAATCTGTTATACTCGAAAGAGACATTAAAAACCTTCACAGAATTATAGGGACTGACGCTGTTGATGAGGGGCCGATTGGAAAGTTCAGAAGAGTAAACGTAACAGCCGGCATTTATTCGGCGCCTGACTGGCAGAAAGTTCCTCGTTTATTAAAAGCTCTGCTGAATTGGTTGAATAACAAATCGAAACAGATCCCCGCTATTTTTTCTTCCTCTCTGATTCATCTTCAGTTTGTCAACATCCATCCTTTCAGGGACGGCAACGGCAGATGCGCAAGAGCGCTGGCGTCATGGGAATTATTCAGAAGGGGCTTTGACTCCCTGCATATTTTTTCGATTGATGAGGTTCTGCTTGAAAACAGGACTCTTTATATTAAAAACCTTCAGAGAGTTCAACTTGAAAAGTATCCGCTTGGGGCGTGGCTGGAATTTATGTCGGAAACAATACTGGAAACGCTTGAGCGCGTTTACAGTCGTATGATGTCAATAGGGATTGCTACCGAGACGCCTGTTTCTATCACTATAAAACAGGAAAAACTTTTGCGAATTATTCAGGAACGGGGAATAATGGGTATTCGTGATATAGCGCGGGCGATTAGAACAACCGTTCCCGGCGCTCACTATGTTCTTAAACCTCTTATCAGATACGGGGTAATCGTCAGAGTCGGACAGTACAAAAATGCTAAATATGCAGTCCCCTCCGCAATTAAGATTTCCAAATAATGAAAATTAAAATTTGTCGGCACTGCAAAACCGAACTAATTTTTGCTCAGTTATGGCGGCTAAGATAAAAAAAGTTTTCTTTGCTATTTTGTTTTTTTCTTTCCTCCCATACGGCATTACTGCAAATGAAGGTTCTCTGACAAGAACTCTTAAAGGGCATACCGGATGGGTGTTGTCGGTTGCATTTTCGCCGGACGGGAAATATCTTGCCTCAGGAAGTGGTGATGGAACAATAAAACTCTGGCGTGTTTCAGACGGCAAATTAATTAGAACTTTTAAAGGTCATGCTAACAAGGTGGTTTCAGTTTCATTTTCTCCCGATGGGAAACTGATTGCCTCTGGAAGTTGGGATTGTACAATAAAAATCTGGCATGTTTCAAAGGGTTCTCTAATCAGAACGCTTAAAGGGCATACCGGATATGTAAACTCAGTATCATTTTCACCTGATGGAAAATATCTTGCATCAGGAAGTGAAGATAAAACAATAAAAATCTGGCGGACTTCTGATGGCTCTCTCATAAGAACAGTTAAAGGACACATATCCCCTGTGAATTCAGTATCATTTTCACCTGATGGTAAATACTTTGCATCAGGAAGTGAAGATAAAACAATAAAAATCTGGTCGGCTTTCGACGGTTTTCTCATAGGAACGCTTATAGGACACACAGATTACGTGAGATCGCTATCATTTTCACCTGACGGGAAATATATTGCATCAGGAAGTGATGTGTTAGATAATACAATAAAAATCTGGCGCGTCTCGGATGATTCTCTAATAAGAACGCTTAAAGGGCATACAGGGAAAGTTTATTCAGTATCATTTTCGCCTGATGGAAAATTTCTTGTCTCTGGAAGTCAGGATGAAACAATAAAAGTTTGGCGCATCTCTAATGGGACATTGATAGAAACGCTCAAAGGACATACATTTAAAGTGTGGTCAGTATCATTTTCACCAGATGGGAAATATCTTGCCTCGGGAAGTTGGAGAGCGATAAAAATCTGGCTTACACCATGGGAGAAAGAAAAAAGGGACACTGAAGAAGGAGTTGTTAGAGCAATTCAAGAAGCATCGAGACTGATGGAAGAACAAGAAATTAAAGCTGCGCATAAAAGAAATGCGGAAAGAAAGGAGAAAGAAAAAAATGAATATCTTAATGCGTTTAACGGGTTATATCTGATTGGGAATCCAAGGATTGAAATTTTTGCCGGTTCAAAAGAAAATATAGAAATTAAGTTAAATAATGAATCATCGCAGAATTTCAGAGACATTACGGTAAAATGTTCCATTTCGCAATCTTCACCTTATATTGAATATAAATCAAAAGAAAAATTAAATGAATTAAAATACGGAGAAGGGAAAAAATTGATTTTTCCGGTTTCTGTCCAGTGGCATGCAAAGGAAGATAATCTGCATTTTAATTTTGAAATGACGGAGAACCGGTATAATTTTTTCAGAAATTTTTCCATCCCTGTTGAAATAAAGAGAAGGGAGCCCATTTTCGAAATTCTGGATATAAAAATTGATGATTCTTCAACAGCGGAGACATGGGGTGACGGGGATGGTATCATAGAAAAAGGAGAACGGGTAAAAATGTCCGTTATGATTGTCAATAATGGAAAAGGCGCAGGAATGTCAAGTGCGTTTCATCTTTTAACAGCGCATCCTCATATAGAAATAACAAAAGGAAAAGAGGAAAAGGATGATATTCTGCCAGGAGAGAAAAAAGTTACTGAATTCGTACTTTCTCTTGACGCTGGCTATATTGGTCCGAAAGTTCTCCCCCTTTTATTAAAAATAACCGGCGATTTTGAAGAAAAAATTATTCCTCTAAAATTAAGTTATCGCAGGATATTTTCTGAAAATATAATTATTGTTGTTCTCGGTGCATTACTTTTAATTTTTTCCATAGTATTTTTTATCAGGCAAAAAACTGATAAGAAAGAAATTAAACCTGTTCAGACAAAAGGTACAATCTCTGCAGGAATACGCTCACAAGGGGATGTATTTGATAAATATGAAATTATTCGCGAGAGGGGTAGAGGCGGAATGGGAATTGTTTATGAGGCGATGAATAAAAAACTTGGCAAAAAAATCGCTCTGAAAAAAATGAAAGAGGAACTTGCAATAAATCCGAGGGAAAGAGAAAGGTTTTTAATGGAAGCGAGAAGAGTGGCAGTGTTACAACATCCCCATATTGTTGATATTTACGACATTATTGAGGAGAAAAATAATATCTATCTTATTTTTGAATTTGTTGAAGGGAGAACAATAGAATGGCATTTAAATGAGAAAGGGAAATTCATATTATCAAGGACGATAGAAATAACTAAACAAATATGTGAGGCACTGGATTATGCCCACGGGCATAAAATAATTCACAGAGATATGACGACATCAAACATTATGATTTGTCACAATGGCAGAGTAAAGGTAATGGATTTCGGAATAGCAAGAGAGGCGAAGAATACTTTTTCACGGTTAACAGGAAAGGACACATCCGGCACTCTCGCTTATATGGCTCCCGAGCAGGAATTAGGAAGTTATGATGTGCAGTCGGACATATTTTCCGTCGGTGTTTGTTTTTATGAGATGCTTGCAGGTGAACTGCCTTACAAAGGTCCGAACTTCTATTTGCAGAAAACAAAAATGTCATATAGAAAAATCAGAGAAATCAATCCTGAAATTCCGCAGGAAATTGAATCAATAATTGAAAAATGTCTCCAGCCGGAAAAAGAAAATAGATATAATACGGTTGAAGATTTGATTACAGAACTCAAAAAAATATGAAAGTAAAAATATGTCCGCAGTGTAAAACAGAAAATAGAGCCGAGGCAAGGTTTTGCAAAAACTGCGGCAACCGCTTTAAAATAATTGCGCTTATTCTTTTTATTACCGCAATTGCCGGTGCAGTGTATTATTTTTCAGATATTTCTGGACGATCGCGGCTCAATAATGAGCTCCGGTGGTATGGTGGTGATAAATATATTCTTAAGGTAAAAGAAACAGTAAAAGGCTGGTTTGTGGAAGGAGACCTTGTTCCCCTATTAGAGATTACCAAAAAGGAAAGTCCGCCTCCAAAGCAGGCAGGAAAAATTAATTTTAACCAAAAACTTTATGAACAACATTTTGCGCAGGGTAAAAAAGAAGCGGAAAAAGGAAACTGGAATGAGGCAATGAAATCATACAGGAAATCTCTCCTATATAAGCCGCATGATAAGAAAGCAGAGAATGAACTGAAATTTGTCCGAGATGTTTGGCAGAGAAGAGAATTAAAGAAGGGGGAAGAAGAAGCGAAAAAAACTCTTGAGAGAGTAGAAGATAAAGAAAAATATGCAAGTCGCGTGGAAAGAATCGAAAATCTGAAAAGGCAATATTATAGCCGAGGATTAAATCTATACCAGGCAAAAAAATATGAGGAAGCAATAAAAACGTTCAGGAAACTGCTTATGCTGGAACCTGCTCACCCGCAGGCGCTTTATATAATCAAAAAATGCGAAGATGCCCTTGGGATATAGAAAAAATAGGGCCGGAGGAAATTAACATCCGATGGGTATTAATAAAATTTGACTTGACTGATATTATAGAAATCTATATAATTAGTCGGGTTGATATTAAAGGAAAAAAGATTAATAGATGAAAAGAATTTATTTTAGAACACTGGACCTGAATGGATTTTGGAACAGGGAAGAGCACATTGATTTTAATATGGAATCAATAATTCCGAGATTTAAGATAAAAAAAATATTAAGCAGATTAGAAGAAAAAAACATTGAAATAATCACAGGACCGAGACAGACGGGAAAAACAACGTTGCTGTATCTCATCATAAAGGATATATTGAAAAACAGGAAAAACCATAAGAGATTATTCTACGTAAATCTTGATACGATTGTAAATTACGAACTATTTGAAAACCCCTATTTATTTTATGAAAATATCAAAAGGTCATTTGCCGATGATAAAGGCGTAAATTATCTTTTTATAGACGAAGTTCAGAGATTAAGAAATCCGGGACAGTTTTTGAAAGGGATATATGACTTAAAAAAGAACATAAAAATAATTGTTACGGGCTCTTCCTCTCTTGAAATAAAATCCAAGACAAAAGAATTTTTAACCGGCAGAAAAAGGGAAACGACATTATTACCGGTTTCATTTTCGGAGTATATTGATTCGGGGAGGAAAATTCCGGAAGATTTGAAATCACTAAAAATAAATAACAAAACATTGTCATTATGGGCGGATAATGAGTTGCTTTACGGTAAATACCTTTCAGACAAATTGGAATATATGCAGCTTTACGGAGGATATCCCGCGGCGCTGACTAAAAAAAATTATGAACAGAGGATTGAAGAACTATCGGAAATATTCAATTCATACATAAAAAAGGATGTTGTTGATTTTTTAAAAGTTGAACGCATTGATATTTATGACAAATTGATTAAAGTGGCAGCCACGCAAATAGGTAATATGATGAATTTTTCTGAATTGTGCTCCCTTGTGCAGGGTAATTTAATAACCGTAACTAAATATTTAAGCATTCTTGAAAAAACTTTCATAACTTATTATTTAAAACCGTTCACCTCTAAAAAAAGGAATGAGGTCAAACATGCAACCAAATGTTATTTTATTGATACTGGCCTGCGAAATTTTGCCATAAGGCAGTTTAATAAAACCGATACGAGGATGGATTCAGGAGCATTGCTCGAGAATATTCTTTTAGCTGAAAATTTAAAGAAACAGAAATTAGACGAAGAGATATTTTACTGGAGAACAAAAGCAGGAGCGGAAATAGATTGTGTTATAAAAAAGCAGGGGAGAATTATTCCGATAGAAATAAAGTCGGGAAAAATAAAAATTGGAGCGCTTACCAAAAGTTTCCATTCTTTTATTAATTCATTTTCACCTGAAAAAGCCATATTTATCAATAAGGATAAGTTCGGAATAATGAAAATACACAGGACGAGAGTTTATTATATTCCTGCTAAATGGTTTCTTTTATACGGTTTAAATTTAATAGGAGAATAAAAACTCATAAGAATTTATGAAAGTAAAAATCTGTCCGCAGTGCAAGACGGAAAATAGAGCCGAGGCGGTATTCTGCAAGAACTGCAGAAAAACATTAAAGTTATCTGTAGCGGTGCGATTTATCGCGCTTGGTTTTTTTATTAGCGCTATTGTCGGAGCGGGCTGGTATTTTTATTCAATAATAAATATCTCCGGTCGAGCAAATGCAAAAATAAAGGAAGCGGAAAAAATTAGGCAGACACTCCCAAAATTCCGTGAAGGAAAGCATCCTGCTGGTTATTTAAGGGAACAGTATGAAGCGTGGAAATCTCTTCGTTTAGCAAAAGAAACTTATGTTGCAGGGAATTATGCAGCGTCATTAAAATATGCAAAAAGTGCAATTCAAAAGGCAAAGAAATTAGATGAAACTGCACGCCTTGAATCGGATATAAAATATGGCCGCTGGTTTGTGGAAGGAGAGGAGAACCTAAAAAAAGCAGAAAAAACCGTAGCAGCAGAGCTTGCTCTGCCTTTATACCGGAGGACACTGGAATGTTTTGAAAAAGTGTTGAATTGCCGCCCGGATGATTCTGCTTCAAAAGAAAAAATTGAATTTTGTAAAAATAAAATTTATGAGCTACTTTTTATTCAAGGAAAAAATTATGCGGAAAAAGGAAACTGGGAGGATGCGATAACGTCATATCAGGAAGCATTGAAATACAAGCCGGGCGACAGCAAAGCGGAGAACGAGCTGAAATTTGTAACGTCAAAGAAAATTGATGACTCTATTTCCAAAGGAAAAAGATACCTCAATCAAAAAAAATATTCGGACGCGGTGGATGAATTTCAGAAAGCAGTAAATCTCGGAGCATCAGGAGAAGTAATAGGATTATTGGCGGAAGCGAAGAAGAAGAAGAGGAAGTGGGTGGTACAGAAGGGCGAATGGAGTATAATTGACGATGACCTTGTAATTGTAGGTATCGGAGGAGGTGATTACCTGATGTGGCCAAGAAACAAATACAGGGCCGGATGCAACAATAATGGAGAATTAAACTGGTCGTCAGCTATGTCCTGGGCGCGGGATTTGGTTTATAATGGCTATGACGACTGGCGTCTGCCGACAAAAGATGAACTAAAACAACTCTATGATTATGGGAAGACATATATTACTTACTCATCTTCTTGGTATTGGTCTTCGTCTGCTCACGCTAGGACCAATTTTACATGGTACGTGTATTTCGGCAATGGCTACGTGGGCTACGTCAATAAGACCGATAGCGGCTATGTTCGTCCGGTGCGTGGATGCCCGTGAGTATTGATTATTTGATTATTTCCTGCCGAAAGGCAGTGTGGATTTATGAATAAGATTTAGAAAATATGAGAAACGAAAAATCAGAATTAATAATATCTTTTGAAGAAGGGAGAAAATTATGATATGTCCGGAATGTAAAAAAGAAGTTCCTGAAGGGGAATTCTGTGACCTTTGCGGAGCAAAATTAGAATCGGCAGGAAAAAGTACGCTCACTTCCGCCCCTGTGCAAAAGCCGTCATCTGAGAGTATATTAAAAGAAAAATATGAGATTTTAAGAGAAATCGGGCGAGGGGGAATGGGGATTGTTTATGAGGCGGTGAACAAAAAACTTGGGAAAAAAGTTGCTCTGAAAAAGATGAAAGAGGAACTTGCAATAAATCCAAGAGAGAAGGAGAGATTTTTGAAAGAAGCAAGGAGAGTTGCCGAACTTCATCATCCGCGCATTGTTGACATTTACGATATTGTTGAAGAAGAAATCCCCTCACCTAACCTCTCCCCTGAGGGGAGAGGAAAAAGAGAGGGCGGGATTTATCTTGTGTTTGAGTTTGTGGACGGAAGAACAATTGAGCAGATGCTTAATTCAGGAATGAAATTCAAAGTTAATGAGGCGGTGAAAATAATCAAGCAGGTCTGCGAAGCGCTTGAATATGCTCACGGTAAAAAAATTATACACAGAGATGTGAAACCCTCAAACATAATTGTTTGCCCCTCACCTGACCTCTCCCCGAAGGGGAGAGGAATGATGGTAAAAGTGATGGATTTCGGAATTGCAAGAGAAGCAAAGAATACGTATTCAAGATTAACCGGAAAGGATACATCGGGCACGTTGGCTTATATGGCTCCCGAGCAGGAACTGGGAAGTTATGATGTGCAGTCGGACATATTTTCGGTTGGAGTATGCTTGTATGAAATGCTCACAGGGGAACTGCCTTACAAGGGTCCAAACTTCTATTTGCAGAAAGAAAAGATGTCATATAGAAAAATCAGGGAAATCAATCCCGAAATCCCTCAGGGTATTGAATCAATAATTGAGAAATGCCTTCAGCCGGAAAAAGAAAATAGATATCAGTCGGTGGCGGAATTGATTGATCAAATAGCGGATTTGAAAGATGCTTAGAATGAAGAAAGACAGGCTGTTCGTAATTGACGGCAACAATTATCTGCACAGGGCGTATCACGCCCTCCCGCCGCTCACCACGAAGGACGGACGTCCCGTCGGTGCGCTGTACGGTTTTGTCAGAATGATTCTGTCTCTTGTAAAAAAGGAAACGCCGGAGTATCTGCTCACGGTTTTCGACACACCCGCGCCGACTTTCAGGCACAGGGAATTTCCGCAGTACAAGGCGACGCGTCCCAAGCCGGAAGATGCGCTTGTCTTTCAATTGAAAAATATGAGAGAAATCGTTAACCTGCTCGGGGTAAAGACGTTTGAGGCGCCCGGCTTTGAAGCGGATGACATTATGGCGAGTGTTTGCGGAAAATTTTTGGGGAAGGTAAAGATATTCATTCTGTCCGCCGACAAGGATGTTTCGCAGATTGTCGGTAAAGAAGTCCTGATATACAATGAAATGAAAAACCTCGTTATGGGTGAGGCGGAAATCATGCGGAAGTACGGCGTGAGCCCTTCAAAATTTTGCGACTGGCTCGCTCTCACGGGGGATTCCTCCGACAACATTCCCGGCGCAAAAGGGATAGGCCCGAAGAGTGCGACGAAACTGCTCGGTTCTTTCTCGGGCGTGGAGGAAATTTACGAAAAGATTGACGAAATTCCCGCGAACCTCAGAGACAAACTCCTTGAAAGCAGGGAAAATGTTTTTCTTTCGAAAAAACTGGTCACTCTTCTGAAAGACGTTCCGCTGGACTTTGCTCTTGATGACCTGTCTTTCAGTTTGGATGCGGAGAAGGTGAAGAGCGTCGCCGAAAAGTGGGAGTTTTCTTCACTCCTCCGCAAAGATGACTCTTCCGGGACAAGCAAAGTTTTTGAGAAAATAAAATATACCGATGACCTTGCCGCGTTTTCCGCCTCCGAAAAAATGGCGGTAAGGTTTGTCAGTTCAAAAGACACAACCGGCTTTGCGGCGACCGACGGGAAGAACGCGGTTTTTATTCCGACCCTGCAGAGTGAGTTTGATTTCGGAGGAGGTAAAATAGAAGCATTTTTGAAAGTTTTATCCCGCGGCGGCTTTTCCGTCGTAACAAATGACGCCAAGCATCTCTGCAAGTTCGCATTATCCAAAAAGCGGGAGCCCGCAGGTCCTTTTGAAGATATTTCGCTTATGGGGTATGTGCTTGATTCGGGTCCTTCGCAGGACATTTTTAACCTCTCAAGAAAATATCTCGGCGAGGAACTTCCCGCGGCGGTCGGCGAAAAGGAACAGGCGAAAATAACGGCGCAGTGTTTCAAACTGCGGGAAGTTCTGAAAGAGGAACTCTCAAAGAAGGGTCTGAAATTTTTATACGAGGAAATAGAACTTCCTCTGGCGCGGGTCCTCGCGGAAATGGAACTGTGGGGCGTGAAACTTGACTGCGGGATTCTTGAAGAACTTTCCGCCGAAATGGCGGGAGAAATTACAGCGGTACAGAAGACAATATTTTCTCTCGCAGGCGTTACATTTAACATAAATTCACAAATTGAAATGAGACGGGTACTCTTTGAAAAACTGAAACTTCCGGTGAAAAAACAGAAAAAAACCGGCGCGTCCGTCGACGCTTATGTCCTCAGGGAACTTTCGGCTTTTCACCCTATTTGCAGTGAAATAATAAAATACAGAACTCTCTCAAAATTGAAATCAACTTATGTGGATGCTCTGCCGCGCCTGGTGGCCGGCGACAACCGGCTCCACACCGATTTCAATTCGACGGGAACTCTTACAGGGCGTCTTTCTTCCTCAAACCCGAACCTGCAAAACATTCCCGTCAGAGGCGAGTTCGCCTTCAAGATCCGTTCCGCATTCGTAGCGGAAGAAGGCTGCGTTCTGATTTCGGCTGATTACTCGCAGATTGATTTGAGAGCGCTTGCGCATTTTAGCGGCGACGAGCGGCTCCTGAAGGCATTCAGGGAGAACGATGACATCCATAATTTTACCGCTTCGCTGGTCTTTGGCGTCGGAAGAAAAGATATTACGGGAGAGCAGCGCCGTATTGCGAAGACAGTGAATTTCGGCATTGTTTACGGAATGTCATCATACGGGCTTTCCGCCGACCTGGGTATTTCGAAAAATGAAGCCAAAAAAATTATAGACAATTACTGGATGATTTTTCCGGAAGTGAAGAACTATGTCGAAAAAAGCATTGAGGACGCGAAAAGGCATGGTTTTACGGAAACGCTTTTTAAGCGCCGACGGCCCATTTACGGGCGTTCGCCTTTTGAGCAGCGCGTTGCGGTGAACACGCCGATTCAGGGGACGTCCTCCGACATAATAAAAAAAGCAATGGTTGATATTTTTCCCATTCTTAAAGATTACGGGGCGAAAATGATTCTGCAGATTCACGATGAACTTCTTTTTGAAGTGGAGAATGACAAGTCATTGAAATTTGCTAAAATTGCGAAAACGACCATGGAAAAAGCCGTCGAATTAAAAGTCCCCGTAAAGGTAAATGTTAAATCGGGCAGGAATTTTGCCGGGATGGAAGCGCTGAATGTTTAAAATACTGGGGCTTTTGTTCTTTTTGTCTTCAAGTTTATCTGCCGATACAAAAACCGTTGAGGTGAAGATTTTTGAAAATGAAGAACCGGCGGGTTCCGCCCCGCTGATATTAAAAGACGGGATGGGGTATCTAAAAACATCGGACGTGGCGAATTTTTTCGGTCTCCGGGCGGAGTGGCTCCCCGATAAAAAATGCATCCGCCTGATTAACGAAGAAAAGGAGGACCTGCGGCTTTTCCTGAATTCAAAAAAAATATATATACGGAAACGTTTATGCACTTTGAAAAAAAGCCCCCTGATTTTTGAGGGAAAGTCATGGATTCCCTTTGAACTTATTCTTACGAAGTCGTTTCAGAGTTTTGCTTCTTCAAAGGTCTTCTGGGATTTTCAGGCCAAGAAACTTGCTATCTCCGGTTTTGGGGCTCGCCCGAAGAAAAGTTTGACAACTGTCCCGCCGCCGCAGATAAGGGCGCCGTTCCGGAAAACAAAAAGAAAGGTAAAAACGATTGTTATAGACCCCGGCCACGGCGGCAAGGACCCGGGCGCCGTCGCTCTTGACGGCACAAAAGAAAAAGACATTGTCCTTGATATTGCGCTTTGCCTGTATAAACTCTTCAGAAAAAATCCGGCTTTCAACGCGATACTTACGAGAAAGACGGATATATTCCTGCCGCTTGCCACAAGAACTCTTATAGCAAACCGCGCCGAAGCCGACCTGTTTATTTCAATCCACACAAACGCTTCATACAAAAAAAACACGAGGGGTTTTGAAGTTTATTTTTTAAGCGACACCGCATCCGACGACGAAGCGCAGACGGTTGCAAACACCGAAAACGCCGTTATTGAAATGGAGGAAAAACCGGCTTATAAGTCGGACATCAATTCAATACTCTGGTCGATGAAATTGAACGAGTATATGAACGAGTCGGCGGAGTGCTGCGCGTTTATATCCAGGGATGTGGGGAATTTTTTTTACACGAACAGAGGCATAAAACAGGCGGGTTTTTATGTGCTGAAAGGCGCCAGGATGCCGTCGCTTCTCATAGAGACGGGTTTTATCACCAACAGGAAGGACCTGAAAATCCTTAAAAAAGGCAGGAACAGACAGGTTATTGCGGAAAAAATTTATAACTCGGTAACGGGTTATAAGATGTGGAGTGAAAAATAGAGAATTGCCGCGAGCGCGGTATTAGAAAAAAATGAAAATAGGCGTTTTTGCGGACATTCACGCGAATCTGCCTGCTTTCGGGAAAGTTATTGAATTCCTTAAAAGTAAAGTCGGCGGTTTTGTCTGCTGCGGTGATATTGTCGGTTACGGGCCCCATCCGAACGAGTGTATTGAAATGCTGCAGGGTCTTCAAAATACTTACATCGTTTGCGGGAACCATGACCTGGCGGTTATAGGCGCCGGGGATGCCGGAACATTCAGTGAAGACGCCGCCGCGGCGGTAGAGTGGACGATGGGAAAATTAACGGATTCATCCCGTTCCTTTCTGTCCGGCCTTGAGCGCAAAATCACCGTTGATAATTTTACCGCTGTTCACGGCTCTCTGATTGACCCTATCAAGCAGTATGTGACGGGCATTCCGGATTATATTCCTTCGCTCAGGGCGCAGGAAAAAGGGCTTGTTTTTAACGGCCACACCCACAGGCCGCTTTATTTCCGTGCTGCGGAGGAAACCGTAAGTTCGGGGTTCTTTAATCCCGGTTCTCCCGTTAAAATTTCGGACGGGTCAAAATACTTTATCAACGCCGGCGCCGTCGGTCAGCCCAGAGACGGAGACCCGCGCGCCTCCTGCGTAATTTACGACGGGGATGCTGGAACGGTTACGCTTTACCGCCTGGAGTATGATATAAAGAGTACGCAGAATGATATGAGGAAAACGGACAGCCCGCTGTTTTTGATTGAGCGGCTCGGAGCAGGAGTATGATTAAACCGGGAACGGTTGTTGGCGGGCAGCCGGAGTTCTGCGGCGCGGGCGCGACTCTTGCGGAGTTAATGGCGCGGGACAAATGGCTTGAAGTAAAAAGCGCCTGTAAAATAATAATGCAGGTTCTCGAAGTTCTTGCTCATATGCATTCGCGCGGGGTCATACTTCAAAACCTGAACCCGGAAAACATTATTGTCTCAGGGAAGGGGGGCATAAAATTTGCTGATTTAGATTCGGCATATTATTTTGAAGCAGGAGCCGTCTCGCCGCCGGGCGCGCCCGGCGCGGTGGAATATATGAGCCCGCAGAAGTTTTACGGCGACGTTTCAACCGAAAGCGATGTTTTTTCTGCGGGAGTCCTTTTTTACCGGCTCCTCACCGGCCATTTCCCGTACGCCCCGAGCGAAATTATTTCATACCCCGAAGCCGCCGCAAAGCCGCATCCTGTATCCCATTATAACAAAAGCGTTCCTCCGCCGCTGGAAAATGTGATTATGAAGGCAGTCGCTCTTAAGAAGAAGGACAGATTCCCGACGGCGAAAAGTTTTATATCAGCGCTTTTAAAAACAGGAGCGGTCAAATGAACTGCCGGCTGTTTGTCCCCTTTCTTTTTTGTGTGATTTTGTTTTTTTCTGCAACGTTGTCCGCAGACGATTTGATGAAAGCGTCGAAAGAATTTGTCCGCGGAAATTTTGCGGCGGCGGAAAAGAACATCAGCGAGTATCTGGAAAAAAATCCCGAAGATAAAAAAGCGCAAAATATTTATCAGAAAATCTGCATAGAACTTTCAAAGAAATCGCTTGACGGCGGTGACGAAGAGACAGCCCGCTCCTATGCCGAGAAAGCGTACAAGGTCAATCCGGATAATGCGAAAGCCCGCGACCTTTATCTTGCGACAAAAAAAGTCGAGAAAGTAAAGGTCACCCCGGAAAAGATTGAAGCCGAAAAAGTTAAAGTCAGAAAACAGAAACTTGAATCTCCGGATTTCGAGCGTCGCCAGGAAGTTAAAACGAAGATAGAATATGAAACCAAAACGGAATACGTCACGAAGGAGATGATACAGCAGGTTGCGGAAATTCCGGACTGGATATGGTTGAGCATTGCTTTCAACGCCGTTTTGCTCGTGGGGGTTTACCTGATTTACAAATATAAGAAAAAGGGCAATAAAACTGTCTACGAGCAGTATCTCAGGACTAAAATGCAACTTACTAATTATTTGAAAAACGACCCTGAGGCGGTGAAAAAACAGTTGGGCGACGAGCGCGCCGCCGAAATGTTTAAGCTTCTTTCAACCCAGAAAGTGCCCGATAGCGTCAACATAAAATTTGTTGATGCAAACAGGGCTTTTACGGATATAAATCCCATCCCGCGGCTTACAGCCGATATGGTGGAACTCTCCGAATACTTCCTGACCGACCCGAAAGAGATTGTCAAATTTTTGACACCGTTCCTTCAACACAAGAACAACCGTGCACGCGCTAACGCGGCGAAGGCAATTTATAAATACAAGCCGGTACTGGCAATGAATACGATAAAAAAGATGGCTGAATCGGAGGACAGGTGGGAAAAAATTTCAGCCGTGTGGGCTTGTTCCCAGTTAAACGACGGCGCCGCGGCGGCAATTTTGGAGCGTCTCGTCGCGGATAATGACATGGAAGTTTCGCTCGCCGCCACACAGGCATGTAACGCTAAAAAAGTGGCAAATGTTTTCAAGAAAAAAAATGACGGAAAAAGAACGGCTTAAGTGGATTGAATTTTCTCTGGCAAAAGGCATCACGCAGCCGGACCTTTACCTGCTTTACAAATTTAAAAGAGACCCTTTTGAAATTGAGGAAATGGATATTGAGGAACTGAAAAACGTGATGGGCAACAGAGCCGGTAATTTGAGAAATCCGCGCACAAAAGTGAGCGAAGAAGTACGCCGGATGGAAAAGGCAGGGGCAAGAGCCGTTTTCCTCGTCGATGAGGAATATCCCGCCCTGCTTAAGGAAATACCGAACCCGCCTCTTTTTTTGCGTGTGCGAGGAAAAATTCCCGCCAGCGCCGAAAGGATGATAGCGGTTGTCGGCACCCGCCGCGCGTCGTCCTACGGGAGAAGAATCTGCGAATATTTTTCGGAAGAGATTGCGGGAAGAAACTTTACCGTCGTCAGCGGCCTTGCGCTGGGAATTGACACCGTGGCGCACTCCGTGGCGGTGAAAGGCGCATCCGGCACGGTTGCGGTTCTGGGCTGCGGCGCGGATGTTATTTACCCGGGGGAAAACAAACTTCTTGCGGAAAAAATTATTTCAAACGGGGCGGTTGTAAGCGAATATCCGATGGGCACCATCCCTTCTAAACAGAATTTCCCGGTGCGTAACCGCATAATCAGCGGAATGTCCTGCGGGGTTCTGGTGGTCGAGGCGCCGCAGAAGTCGGGTGCGCTCATAACATCTTCTTTCGCCGGCGAGCAGGGGAGAGACGTGTGGGTTGCCTGCGGAGATATTTTTGATAAAAATTTCAAAGGTTCCCACGCTTTGATAAAAGACGGGGCGAAACTGTGCGAAAGCATTGAGGACATAATGTGCGAACTGAATCTTCCCGGGATTGAGCCGATGCCGAAGGCTCCGGCGACCGCGTCGTTGCCCGAAGACTCCGGCGAGAAGAAGATTTATTCATGCATCGGCTGGAAACCCGTTACGCTGGATGAGATAAAAGAAAAATCGGGTTTTGAGATAGCGAAAATCTTTAAGACCTTGACAAATCTTCAGATAAATGGATTTATTGATAACTCGGCAGGCGGAAAATTTGTGCGAAAAAAATGATGACTGAAAAGAAAGAATATATTAAGTTTCTAAATGATTTAAAAAGCAAGATAAAGCGTGTTCAATATCAGGCATATAGGACTGTCAATAAGGAACTTATTAATCTCTATTGGGATATTGGTAAATCTATTGTTGAAAAGCAAAAGAAATTAGGTTGGGGACAAAAAATAATTCAGCAACTTGCTGAAGATTTACAAAAAGAGTTTCCTAAAAATAGCGGTTTTTCTGAGAGAAACTTAAAATATATGAGAAAATTTTATCGTGAATATAATGACAAGCCAAAAGTGCAACAACTTGTTGCACAAATACCCTGGGGACAAAATATTGTCATTCTCACAAAAATGAAAAATGATTATCAGAGAGAATATTATTTGCAAATGACTATTAGAAACATCTGGAGCAGAAGTATTTTAGTTCATCAAATAGAATCAAAATCCTTTGAACGATTTTTAACAGATAAGAAAAATCATAATTTTGATAAGACACTACCGGTTAAGATGTTGAAAAAAGCAAAGCCGGTCATAAAAGATTCATATTTACTTGATTTTCTTGAAATATCTGAGGATATTAAAGAAAAGAAATTAGAGAAGAAACTTTTAGAAAATATTAAAAGTTTCTTATTAGAACTTGGTACTGGATTTACTTTTATTGGAAACCAATATAAAGTTGCGCTTGGCGAAAATGAATATTTCATTGATTTACTATTTTATCATCGTTACTTGAAATGCTTGATTGCTATTGATTTAAAAATAGGCAAATTTATTCCGGAATATGCGGGAAAGATGAATTTTTATCTCAATCTTCTTGATGATAAAGTTAAATTGCAAGATGAGAATCCATCTATAGGACTTATCCTGTGCAAAGAGAAAGACAATATTGTAGTTGAATATGCCTTAAGAAATATCAAAAAGCCGGTAGGTGTAGCAAAGTATTATTTAACAAGAAAGTTACCTGCTAAATTATTAAAACAGTTACCGGCTCCATCTGTTATAGAAGATAAACTTAGAAAATTAGAGGGAAAAAAGAATGGGTTATTCTGATATACCCCGAATTTGTAGGGTTATTTGGAACGGGTTTCGAATTATGAACAGGTTAGGCGAAAATTTGTCCTTAATTTTAAACAAAGATAAAAGGATAAAAGAAGAAAACATGGCTTCGAAAATGCCAAAAATTTTACAGTGATGTGGTGGTTTGTTAGCTATTTTAATCTACATAACTAATGCAATTTACATTAATTCAGAAGCTGGTAGAATTATTATTGCTCATGGACAAGAAGTTACGAAAGACATACAAGTGGGCTTTTGGATGGTAATTTATATTGATGTAGTGATATGCGGGCGAAGATAAAAAGGGGAAAATATGGCAAAACATAATCTTGTGATTGTTGAATCGCCCACAAAGGCGAAGACGATAAGGAATTTTCTGGCGGATGAGTTTACCATTGTTTCTTCAATGGGACACATAAGGGACCTGCCGGTGAAGGTTCTGGGCCTGGACGTAAAAGACAATTTCAAAGCGACCTATGCGGTTATTGCAAAGAAGAAGAAAATTGTGGCTCTGCTGCGGAAGCATTACAAGGAAAACGACTTCGTTTATATTGCCACCGACGGCGACAGAGAAGGCGAGGGAATCGCCTGGCACATAAAGGAAGTTCTGAAAATCCCTGATTCCAAAATAAAAAGGACGGTTTTTCACGAAATAACAAAGACCGCCATAAGGGACGCGTTTAAGAATCCGGGCGGCATCAATATGAATCTGGTGAACGCTTATAAAGCGAGAAGATTTCTGGACCGCCTCGTGGGTTATCAGATAAGCCCGATTCTCTGGAAGAAAATCGCATACGGTCTTTCGGCGGGGAGAGTTCAGTCCGTGGCTTTGAAAATGATTGTGGAGCGCGAGAAAGAAATAAGAAATTTCAAACCGGAAAAATACTGGAAAGTCGGCGCCGAATTTGAACATAACGGGAACGCCGTTTCGGCAGAACTGGTCAGAGTGGGCAGTTCCGACGCAAAAGAAGGAAAAATTTTTGACGGGAAACTGATTGAAAAGGTCTCGGAACTCAAAGGCAGAAATTTCGGCGTTTCCGGAGTCGGCACAACCGAGAAAAAACTGTCGCCTCCCGGACCGTTTATCACTTCAACCCTCCAGCAGCAGGCGAACACTAATTTTGGTTTTTCGTCAAAGAAAACGATGGCTGTCGCCCAGCAGCTTTATGAAGGCGTTGACCTCCCCACGGGCAGGACGGGTCTGATTACGTATATGAGAACGGATTCGCTCTCGGTCGCGAAACAGGCGCAGGTTCAGACGAGGAAATTCATAGAAGGAAAATACGGTCCGGAATTTCTGCCCGCAAAAATACCTTTCTACAAGACGAAGGCGGCTCACTCGCAGGAAGCCCATGAGGCGATCCGGCCGGTGGACGTAAACGTTGTTCCGTCGGGTATCTCGGAAAATCTTTCCGGAGAGCAGAATCTGCTCTACGATATGATCTGGCGGAGGTTCGTCGCCTCTCAAATGGCGGGCGCATTGCAGGAAATTGCGACGGTTCACATAGACGGTGAGAATTATTTTTTCCGGGCGTCCCAGAGCGTTTTGAAAAAGGCGGGTTTCATTGCGCTTTTCCGGAAGAGAATAGAGGAAGATAAAAAACACCGGAAAATTTACGATGCGCTGGGGAAAATTAAAAAAGGGGATGCCGTAAAACTTCTTAAAATCGAAACCACCGAGCACGAGACGATGCCCCCGCCGCATTACAACGACGCATCCATCGTAAAGGTCCTTGAAGAAAAAGGCATCGGGAGGCCCTCAACTTACGCCTCTATCATAGAAACGCTCCTCCGCCGCAAGTATGTCGTCAGAAACAGGAAACAGATTCTCCTGCGCGAAATAGGAGAGGTCGTTTCCGGCGTTCTCGACGAGCATTTCCCGCTGATAACGGATTATAATTTCACCTCCGATCTTGAGGAAAAACTCGACGATATCGCGAATGCGAAGACGGACGATATTGCGGTTCTGAAAAATTTTTACAAGGTCTTTCTGCCTCTTCTGGAAAAGGCGAAAGTTAATATGAAATCCCTGAAAAGGGTAACGGACAGGAAATGCCCATGGTGCGGGTCAATGCTCGTTGAAAAGGTCTCAAAAAACGGCAAGTTCCTTTACTGCAGCGGTTTCCCCGCCTGCGTTTACAGGATTTATTTCGAAGACGGGAAGGAAATTCTTCCTGAAAAGAAATTCTGCGGCAAGTGCGGCGCTCCGATGGTTTTGAGAGTGGGCCGTCTCGGGTATTTCAATGCCTGCAGCAAGTTCCCGAAATGCAGGAACATCGTTCCTTTCAATCAGGCCGCCGGCGGAAAATAAACACGTAATGCGTTTGCAGGGTCTCCTGAAAAACTTTGAAACATTCCTTATCGTGGAAAGGAACTGTTCGCCCCACACGATAAGGGCTTACAGCAAAGACATAAGAAATTTTTTGAGCTACGCCGCCAGAAAAAAAATTGAAATAGGAAGCATTACGCGGCCTCAGGTAAGAGGTTTCATAACTTATTTAAGGGGTAGTTTATCTCCCGTATCCATAGGAAGGGAACTATCGTCGCTGCGGTCTTTTTTCCGTTTCCTGATGAGGGATGAAGTCGTTTCGGAAAACCCGTTTTACGGGATTTCGGTGCCTTCGAGAATCAAAAAAATTCCGGATGTTCTTGAGGAAGACGAGATGAATGCGCTGCTCGCGCAGCCGGATGTTTCAAAACTGCATGGCCTGAGAGACAGGGCGATTCTGGAACTGCTTTATGCTACGGGTATGAGGGTGGGGGAACTGACCGACCTTAGAATCATCGACATTGATTTCTGGAGCGGTTCGGTAAAAGTTACGGGGAAGGGCAGAAAACAGAGGTTCTGTTACCTAACGGAAACGGCCGTCGATTTTATTGAAAAGTATCTGGAGAGAAGGCCGAAGAACCCCGATAAACTTTTTCTCAACAAGAACGGGACGCCTCTCTCGGCGGTGTCCGTGAGAAAAAATCTGAACAAATACATAAAGAAGACGGCAATTGTGAAACATGTCAGCCCTCACACAATCAGGCACAGTTTCGCGACGATTCTCCTTTCCCGCGGCTGCGGGCTCCGGGCGATTCAGGAACTTCTCGGGCACGCGGACATTTCCACAACGCAGATTTACACGCACATCTCCCCTAAACATCTGAAAGAGGTCTATGACAAAACGCATCCCCGTGCATAAAAAAAAGAAAGGGGACGATTCTAATACTTTTTGGAAAAATGTCATATTGCCTGCCTGGCGGCAGACAGGTAAAGCACCGTCCCCGTTATGAGGACTTTCATAGCGGTTAAAATTCCCGAAGAGATAAAAGAAAAAATCCTGAAAAAAATCAGTCCGTTCAGGAATAAAATAAAAGGGCTGTTCGTAAAAAAACCGGCGATGCACATTACCCTGAAATTCCTCGGTGAAATTGACGAAGAGCAGAAAAACACGCTCTGCGGAATTTTGAAGGATGTTTTAAAACATTACGCGCCTTTCGCCGTCCGGTTAAATGGCGCCGGAACTTTCCCCCCGAAGAATCCGAGGGTCCTGTGGCTCGGCGTTGAAAAGGGAGCTGATGAACTTTCCGGGATGGCGGCGGTTATTTCGGAAAGGATTTTAGAAGAACTCGGGATAAAAGACGAAAAAAGAAAATTCGTTCCCCATTTCACCGTCGCACGCCTGAAAAGCCCTTACGTTCCGGAGGAGTTCTTCAGGCAGGATATTGATTTCAGTTTTCCCGTGGCTTCGGTTTACCTCATCCGGAGTTTCCTAAAATCCTCCGGCGCGGAATACAGTGACCTTGCCTCTTTTCCCCTTAAATAAATGTATTTTGCGAAATTACTCCTGATATTCTTCGCCGGTGTTTGCGCGGGTTTTATCAACGTGTTCGCCGGCGGCGGGTCGTTGCTCACAATCCCTCTGTTGATTTTTATGGGAATGCCGTCTGCGGTAGCCAACGGAACAAACCGGCTTGCGGTATTAGTCCAGTGCGCTTTAGGCGTTGAGCGCTTCCGCCGCAAAGGCGTATTTGATTACAAGTTAGGTCTTCTCGTCGCTTTCCCTTCCGTAACGGGAGCCGTAATCGGCTCATTCATCGCCGTTGATTTACCAGACCGTATTTTCAATCGTCTTCTCGCCGTTGTTATGATTTTCGTTTTAATTTCAATCCTCGGAAAAACTCCTGAGAATAACACAAGCGTTAAGAAAGAGCCGGCCGCCCGGAGAAAAATAATTCTTGCCGTTGCTTTCTTTTTTGTGGGGCTGTACGGGGGAATCATCCAGGCGGGTGTGGGAATTGTTATTATCGCTATCCTGTCGTTTCTGACAGACCTTTCCCTCGTTAAGATAAACAGTTTAAAATTATTTATTGTCGCTTTTTATATGATTTTTTCCGTCGCTGTTTTTGCTTCCAGCGGCAAGATTGAATGGGCGCCCGGATTGGTTCTGGCTGCAGGGAATGCCGCCGGCGCGTGGATGGGGGTAAATGTTACGGTTAAAAAAGGCGACAGGTTTATAAGAGCAGTTCTCGCGGTTGTTATTCCGGCAATAGCGGTCAAACTCCTCTTTTTCATGTAAACTATCTTTTCTTGCAGAATGCGATTTCTTCTTTCCCCATTTAGTAGAGGGGGACTGAGGTGAATTTGTTCTTCCCCCTTAATCCGTACCCCGTACCCCGTACCCATATTGCGTAAATCCTCTTAATATGATTAAATTTTCCGGCGGCAAAGTGAAATATATAGACATTGAGAAATGGAAGAGAAAAAAGCACTTTGAGTTTTTCAATTCCATGGATTATCCTCATTTCAGCCTGTGCGCGGACGTTGACGTTACCGCCGCCAGGAAATACACGAAGGAAAATGACATTTCCTTTTTTAAGGCGGTTTTGTATATCACGGCGCAGGCGGCTAACGGGGTGCCGGAACTGAGACAGAGGATACGCGGGGAAAAGGTTGTTGAGCATGGCGCCGTTCACCCGTCTTTTACAATGCTTACGGAAGATGACCTTTTCAGTTTCTGTCTTGTGGAGTATTCGCCCGGTTTTGCGGGCTTTGCAGGAAGGACGGAAAGGGCAATGGAGGATGCGCTGAAGAATCCGCGGCTTGCTGACCCCGAAGGCCGTGACGACCTTCTTTTCGTCACCGCTATTCCCTGGGTTTCTTTTACGAATATAACGCATCCGGTGCATATGCATCCGGCGGATTCGGTTCCGAGAATAGCATGGGGAAAGTTCCATAAAAGCGGTTCCGCGTTAAGGATGCCGGTCTCTCTGCAGGCGCACCATGCATTAGTGGATGGTTTTCATAGTGGTAAGTATTACAATCTTTTACAGGAAAAACTTAACAAACCGGATGAAGTATTAAAATAGATGCATAAAAAAGTACTTGACCCCTTTTATGTAAAAAACGAAATTTGTAAAAATTGCGGTGAATATAAAAATTGCAGGGATTCTTTATCTTCGTGGATTTTTTTCATTATAGGTCTTATCGCAACTATAGCGATTCGTATTGTCATAGTTTTAATTCCCGTATATCCCGTTTATGGGAAGCTTGCGTGGTATATCGGCGTGGGCGGTTTTTTTCTATTTTTCCTTTACAAATTCAAAGTAAGCAATACGAGAGCCGAATCAATCAAACGCAGTAATCTGGTTGATAAAATCCGCGGCAAAAAAGAACTTTCTCCGGAAGATTACAGTTTGGTAAACGGAATTTTGTGCAGTATCAGCTCTAAAAAAGAGAGGATGAACTTTTTCTTCATATTCGGATTATCGGCGCTGGCGTTGATTATAGCGGTGTATGTTGATTTTTTACGGGCGTTACTGTAATAAAAATCAGTCGGAACTACTTAATAAGGGACAAAAATAAAGTATGAAAAATTTCATATTGCCTGCCCCTATGGGGTAAAGCACCGTCCCCCCTTGAATTCCGTTCCCCCTTGAATTGGTCGGCGTAATTTTGTAATTTATACGAATGCAGAATATTCTCGCTGTTTATAGAAAAATTCCACTCTCCGTAAAAAAGGCGGAGGGGAAGTTCATATGGGATACGAAGGGAAAGAAGTATCTTGATTTTTTCTCAGGGATATCCGTTACAAGTATCGGTCACAGGAACGGGAAGGTTTTGAAGGCGATTGAGGGGCAGATTTCAAAATATCTTCACGTATCTAATTATTATACCGACGCGGCGCAGGAAAAATACGCGGCGCTCCTCGTGAATAGGTCGTTTCCGGGGAAGGTCTTTTTTTCCAATTCGGGCGGCGAGGCGAACGAACTCGCAATAAAACTCGTGAGGAGTTTCGGAGCGGCCAGGAAACGGTACAGGATAATTTCTTTTAAGAATTCATTCCACGGGCGGTCGATGTCAACTCTTTCCGCGACGGGGCAGAAAAAATTCCAGAAGGGTTTTTCACCGCTACTTTCGGGTTTTGACTTTGCTGTTTTCAATGACGTTGACTCCGTGAGGAAACTCATCGGCAAAAGCACCGTTGCCGTAATCATTGAGCCGGTTCAGGGCGAGGGCGGTGTGTATCCCGCGGAAAAAAGTTTTTTAAAAGAACTCCGGAAACTGTGCACGCGGAAAAATCTGCTGCTGATTCTGGACGAAATACAGACGGGGTTCGGCAGGTGCGGCAGCGCTTTCGCTTTTCAGTCGTACGGGATTAAGCCGGACATTTTAACCCTCGCGAAAGCGGCGGGCGGAGGTCTCCCTCTGGGCGTAACCGTTTTGCATGCGGGTCTTGAAAAATATCTTCCCGCCGGCAGCCACGGCTCCACGTTCGGGGGGAATCCCGTTTCCTGCGCCGCCGGTCTTGCGACGCTCGGGCAGATTGACGGTAAAATGCTGAAAAGAGTAAACCGGCTCGGCGAAATTTTTACCGCTGCTCTGGAGAAATTGAAAAGCAAAAACGGCATAATAAAAGAAATCCGTGGCAGGGGTCTTATGCTCGGGGTCGAATTGAAGAAACCGATTGCGTTTGACATTGCGCGGCAACTTTTAAAAAGGGGCATTCTGGTAAACGACTGCAAACCGGACATTGTGAGGTTTCTGCCGCCGTTCATCGTTAGCGAAAAAGATATTTTGTCTGTTGTGAAAAATGTTTCTGAGGTTCTGGAAGAAATTGATAAAAGGTGATTAGGCGAAGAAAGGCAAAAACGAAGAAATTTCAGGGGGTGAAAGATGATTGAATCGGTAAAGGTTTTTTACATTCCGCTGCTGGCAGGCATCGCCGGTCTTGTTATGGTGATAATACTCGCCGTTAAAATTCTTAAAGCGTCGCCGGGCAAAGCAAAGATGATAGAGATTTCCGAACTCATTCACGACGGGGCAATGTCTTTCCTCATGAGGGAGTACAAACAGATAGGAATTTTTATTCTGGTTGTCGCTGTAATTATTTATTTTTTTGTTGACAAATTGATGCCCGTCGCTTTTGTCTGCGGGGCGCTGTTTTCGATTTTGGCTGGTTTCATCGGGATGAACATTGCGACGCGTTCAAACGCAAGAACCGCGCAGGCGGCGTCCGTCGGTCTCAACGAGGCTTTGAATATCGCTTTTCCCGCAGGGATGGTTATGGGGCTTTCGGTGGCGAGTCTGGGCCTTGTGGGGCTGACTCTTATGTTTATGCTGTTCAGCTGGTATCTGCATCTGCGCATAGATAATTTTAATGACGTGCTGTTCAATGCGACGAATATCATCGTCGGTTTCAGCCTTGGCGCGAGTTCCGTCGCTCTCTTTGCCAGAGTCGGCGGAGGGATTTACACGAAAGCGGCCGATGTCGGTGCGGACCTCGTCGGGAAAGTTGAGGCGGGTATCCCGGAGGACGACCCGAGGAACCCGGCTGTTATTGCTGATAACGTCGGGGACAACGTGGGTGACGTCGCCGGAATGGGCGCCGACCTGTATGAGTCGTACGTCGGGGCGATAATTTCGGCGTGCGTCATTGCCGCGGCGGCAAAGGACGTGAAGGGAATTTTGCTTCCGCTGTTTCTTGTCGCGTGGGGTCTTATTGCGTCGATTATCGGGAAGTTTTTTGTCAAGACGACGGAGAAGAGAAATGCCCAGACCGCTTTGAGAAACGGCCTGTGGATGTCGGCTCTTGTTTTTATAATAGGAAGTCTGCTTTTGACGGCAAACTGGTACAGCAACCCCTCAATCGCGAAATTCGGGCCGTTCGGGGCTATTCTCGCCGGTCTTCTCGCGGGTCTGGTGGTGGGTTTTGCGGCGGAATATTACACGTCGGGGAAACAGGTCCGGAAAATTGCCGAAGCGTCGGTTTCAGGCCCTGCCACGAACATTCTTTCGGGAATGACCTGCGGGATGTATTCAACGGGTATTTCGGTTCTCGCGATAGCAGTTGCCACCATTCTCTCATTCAAATACGCCGGGATTTACGGCATTGCTCTTTCGGCGATAGGAATGCTTTCCATAACGGGTATGACGGTTGCGGTTGACGCGTACGGCCCGGTTGCCGACAATGCTGCCGGTATTGCCGAGATGGCGGGAATGGGGTCAGAGGTAAGGGCGCGGGCGGAACAGCTCGATGCTGTGGGCAATACGACTGCCGCCATCGGCAAGGGCTTTGCGATCGGCTCGGCGGCTCTGACGGCTCTCGCTCTTTTCACCGCCTATGCCGCAACGTCCGGAATTTTATGCCTCCCTGAAGTCGGGAACGTGATAAATATTCTGGACGCATCGGTTGTCGCGGGGCTTTTTCTCGGCGGCGTGGTTCCTTTCCTTTTTTCAGCCACGACAATTCAGGCGGTGAACAAGTCGGCGGTGAGCATCGTGGCTGAAGTCCGCCGCCAGTTTAGAGAGATACCCGGGCTTATGCAGGGCCGCGCTCTTCCCGACTCGGCCAGGTGCGTCGGCATAACGACGGACGGCGCTCTTGCCCAGATGAGAGTTCCGGGCATTGCGGCGGTTGTGGCGCCCGTGCTGGTAGGGTCTATTCTCGGACCTGAGGCGCTCGGCGGTTTTCTCGCCGGTTCTCTCATTACGGGAGTGCCTCTTGCCCTCTTCCTCGCAAACGCGGGCGGGGCATGGGACAACGCAAAGAAATTCGTGGAGGAGGGAAACCTCGGCGGCAAGGGCTCGGAAGTTCACAAAGCGACGGTCATAGGCGACACGGTCGGCGACCCGTGCAAGGATACGGCGGGCCCGTCCATAAACATCCTTTTGAAGCTTATGGCGATTGTCGCTCTTGTGTTCGCGCCGGTTATTTTCAAACTGCACGATATAATACTTGATTTATTCTGAGAATTTTGTTATTTGTTAAAAGAGTTTTAAGGGTATCCTTTTCCGCCTGATTGCCTTGCGGCGAGTTTGGGCGGACGGTAGGCCATAAAGGAGGATTTATGGATTACGAAACGATTTTCATTACGCCGGCGAATATTTCGGAGGGCGACTCCGCAGAAGTCGTCGGCGGAGTAAAAAAGATTTTAGAGGTCGAGAAAACGTCGGTTGAAAAAGAAGAGGTCTGGGGGAAGAAGTATCTCGCTTACGAAATCAAAAAGAATACGGAAGGCGTTTACCACTACATAAAGTTTTCAACGTCCGATTCCAGAATTCCCGGCAATCTCGTGGAATTTTACAGATACAACACCTCTGTCCTTAAATTCCTGACTGTTAAAGTGGATAAGAAAAAGAAATAATAGCAGCATGCACGTAAAAAGCAACAATCTTTTTACCATCTGGGGGGTGACAAGCGGCGAAGGCGCTGGAAAGCGCGTGAGGAGCGCAATCAGGGGGGAGAATCCCCCCCTATTGAGCTGAGCCGGCCGGGAATTATAGGCGAGTGAAAAAGTATAACAGGGGGGGATATGGCAAATTTTAACAAGGTGATGCTGATGGGGAACCTCACACGGGACCCCGAAAAACGCTATACGAAAGGCGACCAGCCGGTTGCCCGTTTCAGCGTCGCCTGCAACAGAACTTACACCGACAGGCAAACGGGAGAAAAAAAGCAGATGGTTTCCTTTGTGCCTGTGGTCGTGTGGGGCAAGCAGGCGGAGAATTGTTCGCAGTATCTGCAGAAAGGGAGTCCGGTTTTTATTGAGGGCCGCCTTCAGTCCCGGTCGTGGGAAACATCGGACGGACAGAAGAGGAATACATTGGAAGTTATCGCTTCAGCGGTTCAGTTTTTAAACCGCGCGCCGAAACGTCAGGGTGATGATTATTCGCAGGTCGCCGCTGCCGCTCCGCCGGATGAGGAAATTGCTGAAGACCCGCCGAATACCCCGTCCGAAGACGACGTACCGTTTTAGAGATGAGTAGCGACCGTGCTGCATTTGAGAATGATGCAGATTAGATTAAAAAATTGAGGTAAATTATGCAAAGAAAACCGTTTAAGAGAAAATTTGTGAGGAAGAAAAGGCCGCCTCGGCCGTGCAGGTTTTGCACTGCGAAAATGGAAATTGATTACAAAAACGTGAGAGTTCTGAGGAATTACGTCGGCGACAATGCCCGCATTCTGCCGTCGTCCATAACAGGAACATGTCCCAGACATCAGAGGGCTCTTACGCTCGCGATAAAAAGAGCGAGGCAGATTGCTCTGCTGCCTTACGTGATGTAAGTGGTTTTGTTCTTCAGGGTTATCTCGTCCTTCATTTTTTTTGTTTTTCTCGCCCAGGTTTTCCCCGTTTTTTATTTTCCGGGATCCTGCGGGCTGGGTGTTCTCAGGTCTTACGGCAGAAACTCCGAGGTCGTGCTTTTCTGCGGAGTTCTGGCTGCTGCGATATTTTTCATTCCATCCGGGTTCTGGGCGGTTTTTGCCGCCGTTACGGCTCTGAGCGGTTTTTTTGCCGGCAGGTCTTTGAAGACCGCCGGAAAATATTTTGCCGTTTTTTCGGGCGTTTTTTCGGGTCTGCTGACACTGTGGCTGCTTTTTTATGTTTTTTCGAAGCTGGATTTTACAGACGCTTTTTTAAATAAAATCAGCCGCGTTCTGCTGTACACCTTCGCGGGACAGAAAGAAATGGTGCTGGAAGGGTCTTTTGCGTTTGAAACGGCGGAGATTCTCCCCGCCATCGTTTTCATGTTTGCCGTCGCCGGTTTTTTTCTGAATACGGGCATAATCGGATTTCTGCTGAAGGGCGGAAAAGACATATTTCAGGATACCGCAATTATTCCCGCTCCAATTTACCTTTTAACCGGTTCAATCGCCGGAGGATTTTTTTACGAGAGCCCGTTCAGCCGGTTTGTTTTTAAAAATGTTTTCGTAATTTCGGTCTTCTTTTTTTTCATAAAGGGGCTGGAAATTTTCTGGTTTCTCCTGTCACGGCACGGGGTTCCCGCCTTTTTCAAAGTCGGTTTTATGATTTTTTTTGTTTTTATATATCCTGTTCCGGCTGTCACGGGTATTTTGAATACGTGGATTGACTTCAGGGGGGGAAATAAAAAGAGGGAGGAAAAAAGTGAAGATAATTCTTGCTGAAAATGTCGTCAATCTCGGCGATATAGGCGAAGTTAAAGATGTTAAGGAGGGGTTTGCGAGAAACTATCTCCTTCCGAAGGGTATGGCTTATCCAGCGACGGCGAACGAAATAAAACGCGTTGACAAAATTAAGGCGCGGTATATTGAGCGCAAGGGGCGTGAACTCCAGAAGGCGCAGGCAACGGCGGCGCGCCTGAAAGACACGGAACTCAATATCGTCCGTCCCGTGCACGAGGAAAAGAAACTTTTCGGCGCTGTTTCGCCGGCTGAAATCGCCTCGGCTCTTCTCGAAAAAGGCATTGAAATAGATAAGAAACGGATTGTCATGAAGGACGCCATAAGGGAAGTGGGAATTTATGAGGTTTCGGTAAAAATTCATCCGGAAGTAGAAGCAAAGCTGAAGATTTGGGTCACGCCGAAAGAGTGATAGTTGGGGACATAATCCCTGTCCCCTTCCGTATAGGAGGGAGCGTTTGAAAATGGAGAGAGAGGCAGTTTCTGCCGAAGTTCAGAATATTAAAATTCCGCCGCACGACCTTGAAGCGGAAAAGGCGGTTTTGGGTGCCGTTCTGATAGACGCTAAACTTATTCACGATGTCCTCGGCATACTTGGAATAAATTCTGATGTTTTTTACGACGAGAAAAACAAAAAAATATATTTGGCGATGCTTGAACTCCTGCAGAACTCGACGCCGATAGACCTTCTGACGCTGAAATCAAATATCGACCAGAAGCACGAACTCGACCGTATCGGCGGGATGGATTATCTGACGTCGCTGGTGGAAACGGTGGAAGTTTCGGCCAACGCCGAAGAATACGCGCATATCGTGAAGGACAAGTATCTCTTAAGAGCGCTGATTGAGGCAAGCAGCGATGTGATAAATATGTGTCTCAAGGAGAAAAAATCGACTTCCGTTATTCTGGATAAATCGGCGAAGAGGATTCTGGACGTCACATACGACAGGGTAACGTCGTCGGACTTTGACCGCCTGGGAGAACTCGGAAAAAGTTTTCTCACCGAAATAGGAAGCAGCCGACCCCGCGGGACTCTGAAATTCGGTTTCAGGGAACTCGACAGCAGGACGTTCGGCCTTCACCAGGGCGAACTCATCATTATTGCGGCGCGCCCCTCGGTGGGGAAAACGACTTTCGGAACAAATATTTGTCTGAATGTCGCCCGCCAGCTCGTAAAGGACTATAAAGGCGAAAAGCCGCCGGCGGTTTGTATCTTCTCTCTGGAAATGTCTTCCGACGAACTTTTAAGAAGAGTCCTTTCCGCCGAGGCGCACATTGCAATGAACCGGCTGAGGTATGAAACTCTTGACCAGTGCATCACGAGCAAAGACGAAAGCAGAATAAACAGCACGATAAACAAAATGCAGGGTTACCCTGTTTTTATCGACGGCTCATCCACGCCGACCGTTCTTGAGATGAAAGCGAAAGCCCGCCGCCTTCAGACGGAAAGAGGCATAGGGCTTATCCTTGTTGATTATATTCAGCTGATGCCGGGCAGCATGGGCGGCGTAAAGTACAGGCAGTTTGAAATCGCCGAGATATCGAGGAGCCTGAAACTGATGGCGAAGGATTTGGGCGTTCCGGTCATAGCCATTTCGCAGTTATCGAGGGAAGTTGAGAAAAGGACCGGAAAATCAGCGAAGCCGCGGCTTTCCGATTTAAGGGATTCCGGCGCCATCGAGCAGGACGCCGACCTTGTTCTTTTCCTTCACCGGTCTGATGAGACGGACGATGGTAACGCTAATCCCGTTATGGAAGTAATAATAGGCAAGCAGAGAAACGGGGCGCTGGGCACGATAAATCTCAAGTTCCGCAAAGAATTTTCGCAGTTCGCCGAACTTGAAAAAACATTCGGGGAAGAAGAGCCGGCATGATATTAAGGCCAACTGTCTGTAAAATTAATCTGAAAAACCTCGATGCGAACTACGGATTTCTGAGAAAAATTTCTCCCGTCATCGCTGTTGTTAAAGCGGACGCTTACGGTCACGGCGCCGTGGAGGTCTCAAAAACGCTTCAGCGCCGGAACATTAAAATGTTTGCGGTGGCTCTGATTGAGGAAGGCATTGTTCTGAGGAAGCAGGGAATAAAAAAACCCATTCTGATAGGCGGCAGCATTTATCCGTTCGGCAATTTCAGGGAAGTGATAAAATATAACCTGACTCCGACGATTGCCTCCGTCGCGTCGGCGGAAGCCCTGTCCGGGATTGCCCGAAGGCCCGTTTTGGTGCACGTCAAGGTTGACTGCGGGATGAACAGAATAGGGCTGAAAATACGAAATGCTTACGCCGGAATTCTTGCAATCTCAAACATGAAAAACATTTTAATAGGCGGCGTTTATACGCATTTTCCGAGCGCCGACTGCGACATTCCTCTCACGGCGAAACAGGCGGGTGAATTTATTGAACTTAAAAAGAAACTTGAGGCGCCGGGAATATGTTTCCACGCTTCAAACACGGCGGCTCTGCGGCTCCCGCACCCCGCATTTGATATGATTCGCCCGGGACTCGGAATCTACGGGCTCAAACCGTATCCCGGATTCAGGGGGATAAAACCGGTGATGAGCGTTCACACAAAAATTGTGTTTCTGAAAAAAATAAAAAAAGGCGAGAAAGTTTCTTACGGCGGCTCCTGGTCCGCCAAAAAGCAAACGACCCTTGCAACGCTCCCGATCGGTTATGCCGACGGGATAAGGCGCGAACTTTCAAACAGGGGTTCCGTCATAATACGGGGGAGAAGGTTTCCCATCGCCGGAAGGGTCTGTATGGATATGCTCATGGTTGACGTGACGGATTTGAAGAGGCCTAAAATCGGCGAAGACGCCGTGCTGATGGGGCGGGAGGGGCGCGAGCAGATTTCCGCCGAGGAAATCGCCGGAATCTGCGGAACGATAAACTATGAAATAACCTGCGGAATTTCTGCGAGGGTCCCGAGGGTCTGCGTGCGATGAAAAAGCATATCACCGGTTTTCTGGAAAATCTGGGCGAGGCCTCGGAGATTTTTTATAAAACGGTGAAATCCGTTTTTACGAAACGTATTGAATTCGGGAATACCCTCGACCAGGTGATAAAAATAGGGAACCAGTCGGTTGCTCTCGTCATTTTATGCGGCTTTTTTACGGGGATGGTTCTGGCTCTTCAGACGGGAGAGACATTTCTCGGTATTTTCAACGAACCGATATATGTCGGTCTTGTCGTCGGGTATGCAATAATTTTAGAGTTAGGTCCGGTGCTTACCGCAATTGTCGTTACCGGACGGGCGGGGGCCGCGATGACCGCCGAAATCGGGACGATGAAAGTTACGGAACAGATTGACGCCCTTTACACTCTCGGTACGGAACCCATCAGGTATATTCTGGTACCGAGGTTTCTCGCTTTTATGATTGCTCTGCCGTTTCTCACGCTGTTTTCCAACTGCGCGGGTATTTTAGGCGGGCTTGTCGTCGCAATGTATAAACTGCAGGTCCCGTTTTCAAAATACTGGGAAGAGATTACAAGGATGGGCGTAGAGGATTTGATGCACGGTTTAATAAAGAGCGTTTTTTTTGCGGTGATAATTGTGTGGGTTTCCTGTTTCAACGGTCTGAAAACATCCGGCGGTGCGGAGGGCGTCGGGAAAGCGACGACAAGCGCCGTCGTCGTTTCCATGGTGCTGATTATTGCGACGGATTATTTCCTCACGTCTCTCCTGATAAGCATAGGAATAGGATGAAAAAGACAACGGTTATTTTTCAAAAGAGGTTGTAGAAGGAAAATATGGGAATTGAAATAAAAAACCTTTACAAAAGTTTCAACGGCCGGAATGTGCTGAAGGGTTTGAATTTAAAAATTCCGGACAAAGAAGTTTTAACGATAATCGGCGCAAGCGGGATGGGCAAGTCCGTTCTTTTCAAGAACATTGTGGGGCTTTTAAAGCCGGATTCGGGGAGCATTCTGGTGGACGGGACGGACATTACGAAAATCGGCGAGGACGAACTTCTGAAAGTTCAGACAAAATTCGGAATGCTTTTTCAGGGGTCGGCCCTTTTTGACTCTCTTGATGTTTTTGAAAATGTCGCCTTCGGTATAAGACACCTCACGAAAATGAACGATGCGCAGATTAAGAGAAAGGTCAGGGATGTTCTTGAAATGGTGTCTCTCCCGTCTGCGGAGCGGATGCAGGTTTACGCTCTTTCGGGCGGAATGAAAAAAAGAGTGGCGCTTGCGCGTGCGATAGCGACGTCGCCGGAATATCTTTTTTACGACGAACCGACGACGGGGCTTGACCCTGTTCTTGCCGAATCTATAAACGACCTGATTGTGAAAATAAACAGGGAACTTAAAATAACGTCAATCGCCGTTACTCACGATATGCACTCCGCGTTCAAGGTCTCGCACAGAATCGCTTTTCTCTATGACGGGGTGATTAAAACAATCGGTACGGGAGAAGAAATAAAAAAGACGGAACTGCAGAGTTTGAAAGATTTTATAGGGGCTTCCAATGCGGAGTAAGTTTAATCCGTCTGCGGCGGCCGCGCACTATATGCGGATAAGGAGCGCTTATGACAAATAAGATAAGAGTGGGGCTTTTCGTTTTAATCGGGGCGAGCGTGCTTGCCGTTGTAATTGTGATTTTAGGTAAAATTAATATCCGTCCCGGCTACAGGTTTAATATTATTTTTGACGATATTTCAGGTCTCACCACGGATTCTCCCGTAAGAATCGCAGGGGTGCAGGTCGGGAAAGTTCTGAGTTTTGAAATTACCAAGGACGGGAAAGCCATGGTGACCGTCAGGATTGACCAAAAATACAGAATATATCACGGCTGTACCGTGAGGGTCGTTTCAACTGGCGTCATCGGGACGAAATACCTGCAGATAACCACGGGGGGAATAGACAAACCTCTCATAAAAGACGGCGAGGTCATAATGGGGCTCTCGTCGGTGAGTATTGAAGAAATTCTGGAATCCCTGAAACCGGCCACGGGCGAGGAGCCGCTCGGCGAAGTCCTCCGCGGGGCAATAGAAAATATCAGGAGCATAACGGGAAAAATTGATATGGGAATTGAGGACGAAAACGACATTAAGAACATCGTTAAGAATATCAGAAGTTTTACCGATACCCTCAGGAAAAGGAGAGGCGATTTAGACAGGGCGCTTGACCGGTTTCCGGAACTTATTGAGTCGGCGCAGCAGGCGTTTGAAGGGATACAGGAACTTGCCGATAAACTGTCGGATTCCGAAGGCACTTTCGGGACTCTTGTTAACGACAAGAAAGTCGCCGGCGAGGTGAAGGAAACCGTTTCAAACCTGAAGCGCGCCACGGACTCCGCCCATAAAGTTCTCAACAGGATGACGGGTTTTAAGACGTTATGGGATTACAAACTTGATTACAACACGGATGACGGTAAATACAGGAACGACCTCGGAATAAAGATAATGCCGCAGGAGAACAAGTTCTACTACCTGGGGGTGTCTAATATAAAGGAGAAATCCGGCGCAACTTACGATATGGCGACGAGCAGCGCGCCTGCCGCCGGTCAGAAAATAAGCTCGTTCAACGCTTACCTGGGTAAGACCTTCGGGAGGGTAACGATTTACGGCGGGCTTCTGCGATCATCGGGCGGTTTCGGTTTTTCATTGAAACCCGTTAAATTTCTGTCGCTGAATTCCGAAGTTTACAGGTTTGACAGGAAGGTCGCAAGCGGCACGAAGCCGTGGGTTGACGTGACCGCCAGAATAAGATTCGCAAGCTGGCTGTACGCAAACCTCGGCGCCGGCGATGTCCTCGAGGGAAAAGATATGCGTGTCGGGCTGAATTTTGTTTATGATGATGAAGACCTGCCGTACCTTTTCGGTCTGGGCTCTCTCGCCACCTCAATGCCGAAATGAATATTGAAGTGAGTATCACTTCCCGCTATTAAAATGTTTGTCTGTAAGAACTGCGGTTATAAGTCAGCGCAGAAATTAGGGCAGTGCCCTTACTGCAGCAAGTGGGGGTCTTTTACGGAGGAAAAAAGTATTTCTTCCGGGAAGGTCTTTAGAAAAGCGGTGCGGATTTCCGAATTATCGGCAGGTGATTTCAAAAGAATTTCCGCCGGTTCTGCGGAAGTTGACGCTGTTCTCGGCGGCGGAATTGTGCAGGGTTCGGTTATTCTCCTCGCGGGACCTCCCGGGATAGGGAAATCCACGGTTATGCTCCAGATTGCGTCTTCCGTTTCGGGAGTTCTTTATGTCACGGGCGAGGAGAGTTTATCGCAGGTCTGCCTGAGGTCAAAAAGAATAATGAAAGGACAAAACGTTCAACTCCTGGCGACACAGGATTTTGAAGAGGTTGCCTCGGAAATAAAACGGCTGAAACCGGCGGTGGTTATGATTGATTCCATTCAGTCGCTGAAGACCTCCGAGATATCCGGTTTCGCCGCGGCGCCTTCAATGATGAAAGAAGTGACGGCCGGAATAGTCGGTATTGCAAAAACGCAGAATGTGTCTTTTATTCTTTCGGGGCACATTACGAAAGAGGGAATCCTGCAGGGACCAAAAATTCTTGAACACATGGTGGACGTCGTTCTTTATCTGGACGAAAGTCCCGTTCACGGTTACAGGATTCTGCATTCGACAAAAAACCGCTTCGGGAACACGCAGGAGTTTTCGGTTTTTCATATGTGCGGTGCCGGAATTGAACCGGTGGCCGATGCCTCAAAATTTTTTCTTGCGGGAAAACGGGATGCGCCGGGAAGCGTTGCCGTCTGCGCCTGTCAGGGGAGTTCTCCCTTCGCGGCGGAAATACAGGCGCTCATAAACCCGACGGCATTCCAGTATCCGAGGAGGCAGGTTACGGGTCTTGACCTCAACAGGGTGTATCTCATTATCGCAATTCTCGAGCGTTTTCTGTCTCTCAGATTATCGTCATCCGATATTTATCTGAATGCCGCCGGAGGGATGAAAATCAACGAGCCCGCCGCCGACCTTGCAATTGCTGTTTCAATTATTTCGGCATTCAGGAAGTTTATCGTCCCGCAGGATTTCATATTCTCCGGCGAAATCGGGCTTACGGGAGAAATCAGGAACATTTCCAGAATAGAAGACAGGGTGAGGAAAGCCGGGAATCTCGGGTTTAAAAAAATGGTTCTTCCGCCGGTTGGAAAAAATATTTCTGGTAAAATGAAATTGTTTGAAGTAAGAAATATAAAGGAAGCGGCAAAGGTTATACAGGCAAAATGACTACGAAATCCGATATTTATCTTTTGCTTTCTGATATTTGATATTTTTATAGGGGGTTATTATGGTTATGTGGTTTGCAAGGATTCTGATTATTATCGTGGGGCCCATCGTGGGTTATTTCCAGATTTCTTCCGGGCCGAAAGGTATTTTAATCGGCACGGGAGCGGCTTTAATTGTTATTTTTGTGGAATGGCTTATTGAAAAAGTTCCGCTTGACGACATCATCGCGGCGTTTCTCGGTATTGTTATCGGGTTGATTACTGCGAAAGTTCTGGATTATCTCGTCGTTGTAACTTTCAGCGAAGAAATCGGGAGAGCATGGGTGAGGTATTCGCTCCTTTTGAAAATTGTTTTCGGTTATGTGGGTATGCTGCTCGCCGTAAAGAAAAAAAGCGAGTTATACCTGCTGGACAAAAACATTTCATTCACCTCAAAAAAACTCATTCCCGATAGCATCGTCGTTGACAGCTGCGTTCTTATTGAGGGAAGAATAATTGACGTTGCGAAATCGGGTTTTATCCTGACGGTGCTGGTTATTCCGAGGTTTATTATATCCGAACTCCAGACGCTCGCGGATTCCGCCGATGATTTGAAAAGAACCCGCGGCCGCAGGGGTCTTCAGACAATTTCGGCCATTGAAAAAAAAGACAGCGGCGTCAGGATGAAGATTTATGAGAAGGATTATCCCGAAATTCAGAAGACCGACGAAAAACTTTTGCAGTGCTGCAGGGCATTGAAAGCGCGGCTGATGACGACGGACTTCAATCTCGCCCAGGTTGCCGAAATAAGGGGCGTGCCGGTTCTGAACCTGAACGCTCTCGCTAAAGCGCTTAAGCCGATTGTTCTCCCCGGCGAGGCGCTTGAAATTTTCCTTCTCCGCGAGGGCAAGGAACACCGGCAGGCAGTGGGGTATCTTGATGACGGAACAATGGTGGTTGTGGAAGACGCCAGGAGGTTTATAGGTTCGAAGAGGAAGGTGGCCGTCACGAGTTCTCTTCAGACCGATGCGGGCAGAATGATTTTTGCGAAACTTGATAATGGCGGGCGATAGGCCTTTTGCTTCAGCGGTTCTTCTCGCCGCAGGTTCGGGCAAAAGGGCGGGTTTGAAAATTCCGAAACAGTTCGTAAAATTAAACTCGCGTTTTCTTTTTGAATACAGTTTGAGAAAACTTGAGAAATCGAAGTTTATCCGCAGCATTGTTCTCGTCGTGCCGCGGGATTACGGAGGCGTGAGTAAACTGCGTAATCCGAAGGTAAAAATCGTTTTCGGAGGGTGCAGGAGGCAGGACTCTCTCTTAAACGGCGTCAGGGAAATTTGTCCGCAAACGGAGGTCGTCCTTGTTCATGATTCCGCAAGGCCGTTCATTACGGAGAAAATGATAAAGATGTCTGTCCTGGCGGCGTACAGGTCCGGCGGCGCCGTTCTGGCCGTTCCCTGCAGGGACACGATGAAAGTTGCCGAATATGGTTTCGTAAAGAAAACCGTGCCGAGAAAAATGCTGTTCGAAGCTCAGACGCCGCAGGCATTCAGAGCGGAATTTCTCGGCAGGATGAAAAAACTTCTGTCGGGAAAAACCGTTTTTACCGACGAGGCGGCGGTTCTTGAAAAAATGAGAGTCCCAGTGAAAATTATTGCAGCGGAGTCAATAAATATGAAAATAACAACGGCGGAGGATTTGAGAATTGCAGAGGTTTTAATGAAGAGTTCCGCGGGAAATTCCCGGCGGATTTAGCATTAAAGGAGGAAAACAGAGGTGCAAAAAAGGTCTTTTACAAATGAACGTATCAGGGCTGAAAAAGTTCAGCTTATCGACGAAACGGGGAAAAACATTGGTGTTATAGAAAAGTTTAAAGCCATTAATATGGCGACTGTGAAGGGTCTTGACCTCGTTCAGGTCTCGGACAGGGATGTGCCCGTATGCAGAATCATGGATTATTCCAAATACCGCTACATGCAGGCCAAAAAAAACAAGGGAACCAAACATGTTTCTACGCTGAAGGAGATACGTTTCAGACCGCACACCGACGACCACGACATCGAAGTAAAGGTAGGCAAAGCAAAAAAATTTCTCGCGGTGGGGGACAAGGTAAAAATGACGATTTTTTTCAGGGGCAGGGAGAATATTTTCAAAAAAGAGGGCTACAAACAGATGGAAAGGATACAGAATATTCTTTCGGATGTTGCAAGGATGGAAAGCTCGCCGCAGCTATTCGGCAAAAGATTGATTGCCTTATTCGTAAAAAACAGATAAGGGTTTCTTAAATTCAGTAACCCGCATTCTGCGGTTATTAACGTCAAACAAAATATTTTGTATCATTGGCACGGTTGCGCCCGTAGCTCAGCAGGATAGAGCATCTGCCTTCTAAGCAGAGGGCCGCATGTTCGAGTCATGCCGGGCGCGAAAACATTTGGTATTTTTTTATGGTGAGTGTAGCTCAGTTGGTAGAGCTCCGGATTGTGGTTCCGGCGGCCGCGGGTTCAAGTCCCGTCACTCACCCCACATATAACAAGCGGCGGATTTCCCAAAATTTTTCGGTGAGCTCCGCTCACCATTTCTCAAGGGCATTTCAAATTTTTCGTCGGGGAAAGACAAAAAAGACCACGGCTTTTTCCAATCAAAGAGAACAGTTTTGTCCAGAAGGCGGCGGTTCGTTTTTGAAAAAATCCCGGATAATACTAAATACCAGATTATTCAATTTGTCAACGAATTGAATGAATAGAAAAAGAGGGAGACGAACATGTAGGGGAAATTGGGCGGAATTGAGGACCGTTCCCAATGGGAGTTCTCTTAAACAACAGCGTATTTACAATATGGGAGCGTGTTTGTAAAATGATGTTAGATATTGGAAAGTGTCTCTTATTTTTAGGCGCAAAGTGTCCGATTGTTTTTGAAGGCGTACAATCAGGTGATAATTTTTAAAAAGGAGTGTTACATTATGGTTAAGCTATTTTTGTTTGTAGGTTTAGGCGCCGCGCTGTTTTGCGGTAATATAGCAGCGCAGGATGGAGAATTAGGGTTGGGGATTATTTTAGGTGAGCCGACAGGATTAAGCGCAAAACTGTGGAAGACGGATACCACGGCAATTGACGGGGCAGTCGCTTGGTCATTAAGCGGCAGGGATGCCTTACTTTTGCATGTGGATTATCTTTTTCATAATTTCAACCTTTTCAATGTGGAAAAAGGGAAACTGCCGTTTTATTATGGCTTTGGCGGGAGAATTAAAGTTGAAGAGGACACCACAAACAAGAATGGTGTCACGAATAATGGAGATACACGTGTTGGTATCCGTGTGCCTGTTGGAATCAGCTATATCTTTGCGGATGCCCCTGTGGATATTTTTCTTGAAATTGTTCCTGTCCTTGATTTAGCGCCTGATACAGATTTTGACCTGGACGTCGGAATCGGCGTCCGGTATTTTTTAAAATAGACGGGCAATGGGGTCAGTTTAGAGTGGGGTCAAGGCCTGATACCTAATATTTATTGGAGGAGTAAAAAATGAGTAAAAGTTTTGGATTGAAAATTGTGGGTGTTTTTGCTTTTGTTTTGATGGTTTCCGGTTGTACTAAAATTCCTACGGGGGCTGTAAAGAACAACAAAGTTACCGTAGTCAAGTTAGCGATAGCAATGGGAGCTGATGTTAATGTGAAGAGCAAGGGTGGCCGGACAGCATTGATGAGTGCGGCATTGAATAATTCCCTGGGAGTAGCAAAACTCTTGATAAAAAAAGGAGCAGATATCAATGCGAAAACTGAAGATGGTATAACAGTATTGATGACGGCAGCCGACTGGAATTCCATGGACGTGGCGAAGCTGCTGATAGAAAAAGGAGCTGATGTTAATGCAAAAACGGATAATGGCGAGACAGCATTGATGAAAGCAGTCCAGAGAAATTCCCTGGAAACAGCGAAGCTGCTGATAGGGAAAGGAGTGGATGTTAATGCAAAAGATAAATATGGTATGACAGCATTGATGAGTGTAGCTTTCTTTAATTCTCAGGAAGTAGCAAAGCTGCTGATAGCGGAGGGAGCGGATGTTAATGCAAAAACTAAAGGTGGCGGAACAGCATTGCAGTGGGCAAAAAATAAAGGTCATCAGCAAATGGTGGATTTGCTTAAAAAGCACGGGGCAAAATGAACCTGTACTATCCCATCAAAGTCTCTTTTTTCACTGAAACTTATAAAAAGAATTTCCAATTGTAAAAGCTATCTACTTGGAGTTAAGCGTAACACTTCGGGAAATTTGTTTTTCCGGAGTTTAATCAATATATGGGTAAGATGTCTCCCCAAATACCTAATTCTTCTTACAGGTAACCTGTGGCAAAAAAGTGGAAAATGCACGAAATAGAGCTAAACAAGGCGTTGAGCAGGGGTTTACGGGTAATTGAAATTGGCGAATTCCTCCGGACAGGTTTGCAAACACGTTCTAACGTCGTGTAGTGAGGGCTCCCTAACGGCATACTACCTTGAACCCTTCGACTTCGCTCAGGGCATGCTTTTTGGATATAAGATGACAGAGGAGCCAATGGAAGGCTCAACTGTATCTGGATATTATCTTTTGAATCAACATTTACTTTTTTTATAAAAGACCTGAACTCCCGGCCGGCGCAGAGCCCGCATTTGCGTTCTTGAGGGAATTGCGGTTAAATGATAAACTAAAACATATGAACTCGGTCGGAAAATCGGAAATCAGAAAAGACGCTGCGCCGAAAGTAACGGGGGCAGCCCTCTTCACGGACGACAGAAAATTTCCCGGGATGCTTTACGGAGCGACAATCCGCTCCCCGAAACCGCGCATAAGGATTCTCGGGATCGACGATAAGGAAGCGCGAAAACTGAAGGGCGTCGCCGGGATTTACTACGCGAAAGATATTCCGGGCTGCAACATCGTTCCTCTGGTTTTTATGGATTATCCTTTTCTTGCGGATAAGGAAGCGGAATTTCAGGGTCAGGCAATCGGTCTTGTCGCCGCGGGAGACATATTGACTGCCCGGAAAGCCGTCCGGCTGGTAAAAGTAAAATACAGAGAACTTCCGGCGGTCTTTGACCCGCTCGAGTCATTGAAGAAGAAAATGCCCAAAATCTACGGGAAAGACAACGTTTTCAAAAAATTCGTCATAAAAAAAGGGAACTTAAAAAAAGCGGCTCCCGATGTGGAAATAGAGGACACTTTCACGACGAACTATCAGGTTCACGCTTATCTGGAAACGCAGGCGGCCGTCGCGGTTCCGCAGGACGACGGCGGAATGAACGTTTACGGGTCAATGCAGTGCCCGTTCTATGTTCAGGACGCCGTGAAAAAAGTTCTGGGGATACCTTACAATAAAGTCAGGATTATCCAGCAGACGACGGGCGGCGCTTTCGGCGGGAAGGAGGACGTCCCTTCAATCGTCTGCGGTCATGCGGCGCTCCTCGCGCATCTTACGGAAAAACCCGTCAAAATTATTTACACCAGGGAAGAGGACTTTCAGTCAATGTCCAAAAGGCATCCCGGATGGGCGAAGATAAAGTACGGTGCGAAGAAAAACGGGAAAATCGTTTCCTGTAAAGTAAAATACGTTCTCGACGGGGGCGCTTTTGCGACGCTCAGCCCCATTGTTCTGTGGCGTGGAACCGTCCACGCGGCGGGGCCTTACGATATTCCGAACGTTTTAGTTGAAACGTATGCGGTTGCGACGAACAAAGTCCCGTGCGGGGCTTACAGGGGTTTCGGCCAGCCGCAGATTGCTTTTGCGAACGAATCGCTGATTGACATGCTCGCCGAGAAACTGAAACTCAATCCGTACAAAATCAGGGAGCTCAACGCGGTAAAAAAGGGCTCATCCACCATAACGGGACAAAAAATAAAAGAGAGCATCGGTCTCGCAAAAACAATGGAGCGGGCGAAGAAACTGAGCGGCTGGGAGAGAAAATGGGAGGAGCCGTCGTTAAAGAAAGGCGTTAAAAGGCGCGGGATAGGAATGGCGTCGTCCATTTACGGCGTGGGCCTCGGCGCTGGCGGTCAGCATCTGGCAAAAAGCGGTTCATTCGTCCAGGTCGAGCCCGACGGCAGCGTTCTAATCGCTGTCGGGAACACGGAAATGGGGCAGGGCGCCAAAACGGTTCTGCCGCAGATTGCAAGCGAGGCGCTCGGCGCGCCGTATGAAATGGTAGAACTTATGGCAACCGATACCTCGCGCGTCCCCGATTCGGGGCCCACCGTCGCCTCGCGCACGACCGTGATGAGCGGAACTTCCATTCTGAACGCCTGTTCTGAAATCAGAAAGGGGATTGACGAAACGGTACGCAGAATGCTCAAAGCAAAAGGAAAAGTTATATCCAGGGACGGTTTTTACCATCTCGGCGGAAAAAAGGTTTTATATAAAGACGCAATTGCGCGTGCGTGGGCGGACAGGGTTCATCTCACCGCGCAGGGCTGGTTCAGGGTAGAAGGTACGACTTTTAGAGATAAGGACGGCCAGGGCGACCCTTATTTCGTTTATACTTATTCGACGATGATTGCGGAGGTGGAAGTGGATACTGAGACGGGGCAGGTGGACGTTTTGAATTTTGTGAGCGCTCACGACATAGGAAAAGCGATAAACCCCCAGCAGTCGGAAGGGCAGATTCAGGGCGGCGGCCTTCAGGGAATCGGCTATGCCCTGTCCGAAAATCTTGTGCTGAAAGAAGGCGCGATGCTGAACCCCAGTTTTACGGGTTATATTATTCCGACGGCGATGGATGCGCCCGATATAAAGCCAATAATTGTTGAGGAAAAATATCCGAAGGGCCCTTACGGCGCGAAGGGGCTCGGCGAGCCCCCTCTTATAGCGGTGGCTCCCGCTGTGATTAACGCCGTTTATAACGCGACGGGGATAAGAATTAAAAATCTTCCGGCAGTGCCCGAAAGAATTGCGGGGCTGGTAAAATAAAGGATAAAAAATGGAGATAAAATTTGAGGTAAACGGTAAAAAGGTCCGTCTTGACGTTTCGCCGATGAAGCGTCTTCTCGACGTTTTAAGAGAAGACCTCGGCTTGACGGGAACGAAGGAGGGCTGCGGGAAGGGGGAATGCGGGACCTGTTCCGTTATTGTTGACGGAAAACTCGTCGCTTCCTGCCTTTATCCCGCCGGTCATCTCGACGGGAAAAAAGTCATCACGATAGAGGGGCTGATCCGCGGTTCGAAACTTCACCCGATTCAGAAAGCGTTTGTGGAAGAAGGAGCGGTCCAGTGCGGTTTCTGCACGCCGGGGATGGTTCTCGCAACAAAAGCCCTTCTTGATAAAAAAGCATCCCCGTCGGCTTCGGAAATTAAAGAAGGTCTTTCGGGAAACCTCTGCAGGTGCACGGGTTATGTGAAGATATTCAATGCCGTGAAGAAAGCGGTGCGGTTATTGAAACAGAGAGTCCGGTGAATTTTATAAAAATCGCAAAGTTGAAGAATGTCCGTCGGAAAGTAAGGTTCCTTGCGGGCGGTACGGATATTTTTCCTCTCCTGTCTGACGGGCTGCTTGACGGGGAGGTCTTCTGCGACATTTCACCGCTCGGCGGACTCAAAAAAATTGAAATCCGGAAGAACACAATCGCTATCGGGGCTCTTGTGACGTTTTCGCAGATAAAGGAAAGCAAAGTTCTGGCGGAATACGCGCCCTGTCTTGTTCAGGCCGCCTGCGAGATGGGTTCTCCCCAGATAAGAAACAGGGCGACAATAGGGGGCAACATCGCGAACGGTTCTCCGTCGGGAGATGCTATTCCTCCGCTTTTTGTTCTAAGCGCGGAGATAAAAACAGACAGGAGAAAGATTTCCGTGGAAAAGTTTTTTACAGGGCCGAAAAAGACGGTTCTTAAAAACAACGAACTGATAACGGAAATTGTCATTGCGAAAGAGAAAAGGTTTTCCGCATTCCTGAAGATGGGTCCGAGAAAGGCCCTCGCCATTTCAAAGGTTTCCGCGGCCGTGAGTTTAAAAATGCAAAAGGGCGCGGTTAATGAGATATTGATTGCTCTCGGCGCCGTCGCCCCGACGGTCGTGAGAGCGTATAAAACGGAGAGATTTTTGTCGGGGAAAAAAATAACCGGAAAAACAATAAAAGAAGCCGCGGAAATAGCGCGCGGCGAAATTTCACCGATTGACGACTTCCGCTCTACCGGCGATTACAGAAGAATGGTCGCCGGCGTCCTCGTTTCAAGAATCCTTGAATCTCGGGCAACATTCTGACTTTGAATTTGGTTACTCACTGGTAATTTACAGGGTAATTTGCTAACATTCTGGTAAATATGAACTGGAGGAAAAAATGGCATTGAAGAAAGTTAAGAAAACGGAGATTATAAAACGTTTTAAGAAGGGCGAGAAGGACACCGGCTCGGCGGAGGTTCAGATTGCGATTTTTACCGCGAGAATCAATGAAATAACCGAGCATCTCAAGGTAAATAAAAAGGACAAGCATTCACGGTTCGGGCTTATAAAACTTGTTTCAAAAAGGAAGAAACTCCTTACATATCTAAAGAGAGTAAACCCGCCTTCGTTTGGCAAAATCGCGCAGGACCTGGATATAAGAGTATAAGAAAAATCAAAAATCAAAAATCAAAATGCTTAATCGAAATGACAAAATTCAAGGAGTATAGAAAAAATGTTTAAGGTAAAAACGGAAATTGCGGGAAGAACTTTGACGATTGAAACGGGGGAATATGCGAGGCAGGCAAACGGCTCCTGTGTTGTGCAGTACGGAGAAACCGTCGTCCTGTGCGCCGTTACGATGGGCGATGCGAAAGAAACGGATTTTATGCCGCTTACGGTCGATTACAGGGAGATGACCTACGCCGCGGGGAAAATTCCCGGCGGTTTTTTCAAGAGGGAAGGCCGCCCGCGAGAATCGGAAATCCTGTCCGCCCGTATCGTTGACAGGTCCATCAGGCCTCTTTTCCCGAAGGACTTCGTTCAGGAGGTGCTTGTTTCGCTTATTGTGCTTTCGTCGGACCAGGAAAATAAAGCGGATGTGCTTTCGCTGATAGGCGCATCCACGGCGCTGCTCCTGTCGGATATACCTTTTGAGACCGCCATCGCCTGCTGCAGAATCGGTGTTCTCGACGGGAAATTCATCGTAAACCCGACGATTACCGAAATTGAGGAGTGTTCGCTGGACGTTGTTATCGCGGGGACAGAGACCGGCATAACGATGCTTGAGGGCTGCGGCGCCGAAGTTGACGAGGATGTATTTCTGAAAGCGGTTGAAATGGGAAAGGAAATAGTGGACGGCATCATTCCGATTTGCAAACAACTGAAATCGGATGCCGGCAGGGAGAAAGTGCAGGGCGTCAGAGTGAGCAAGGTTCCCGATAATTTCAGGGAAAGAGTCAGCAGAGAAATAAAACCCATGCTCACGGATGCGTTCAAAGAGAAAAGCCACGCGAAAAGGGTGGAACTTCTGTCAAAAATAAAAGAGTCATCCACGGAAAAACTTGAGGTTTCCGAAGATGAGCAGCTGCACTTCAAAATGGTTTTTGACGATTGCATAAAAGAGATTTTTGTTTCAAAAATCAGAACCGACAGGGTCCGGCTCGACGGACGGGCTTTTGATGAAGTCCGCCCGATTTCCTGCAAGGTTTCGGTCCTTCCGCGCACGCACGGTTCGGGCGTTTTCACGAGAGGCGAAACGCAGGCGCTTGCCACCACGACGCTCGGGAGCGTTTCGGACAAGCAGATTATGGATGAACTTGAAAGGGATTACAAGAAGAGGTTTATGCTGCATTATAATTTCCCGCATTTCGCCACCGGCGAGACGGGTTTTCCCCGCGGCCCCGGCCGCAGGGAAATAGGCCACGGACATTTAGCCGAGCAGGCGCTTGCGGCGCTTATTCCGACAGAGGAAAATTTTCCGTACACAATCAGGATTGTTTCCGACATCCTTGAATCGAACGGGTCTTCCTCTATGGCGAGCGTTAGCGGCGGCTGTCTTTCTCTCATGGACGCCGGCGTGCCGCTGAAGGGAATTGCCGCCGGCATTGCGATGGGTATTGCGAATCTCGAGCAGGAGAAAGTCCTGCTTGTGGACATTGCCGGCGAGGAGGACCATCTCGGAAATATGGACCTGAAAGTAGCCGGAACAAAAAAGGGCATTACGGCGGTTCAAATGGACCTGAAGATGGAATCGCTTGATGTTGATACGTTCAGGAAAGCGCTGGTGCTGGCCAAAAAAGCGAGGTTCGGTATTATTGACAAGATGGCGGAAGTCATACCCGAATCGCGCCTGAAGGTCTCGGAGTTTGCTCCGCAGATTGAAATAATAAAAATTGACCAGTCAAAGATAGGAGCGGTCATAGGGCCGGGCGGGAAAAACATCAAACGGATAACCGCCGACACGGAATGCGATGTCAACATCGACGACGACGGGACCGTCACGCTTTCCTCCCCGAAGCTGGAAAATATCAATGCCGCCAAACAGATGATTGAATGGCTTACCGGCGAGGTTAAGGTCGGAGCGATACACATGGGGAAGGTTGTGAAGACGGTAAATTTCGGCGCGTTCGTGGAAATTTTTCCCGGGATGGAAGGTCTTGTCCACATTTCGGAACTGGCGCCCAGCAGGATTAACATGGTAACGGATATCGTCCAGGAAGGGGAAAAAATTCTTGTAAAGGTGGTTGCCGTTGACGACAGAGGGAAAGTCCGGCTTTCAAGAAAGGAAGCTTTGAGAGAACTGAAAATAACCGATGAGAGCCAGTACAAAGCGGATGGCGCCGGGTAAAGCCGGCCGTTCACGTTCGTCGGAGGGCAGGTTGGTTTCTCTTTTCAACCGCTATTATTCCCTGATGCTTGAAAAAAAAATTAACGAATTCCGTTTTCAGGAAGGTGATTTAAAAATTTATATCAGACGCGCGCAAGCGGGGGAAGAGAAACCCGCCGCGCCCGCCGCCGGTGAACAACCCCGGAATAAAAAATTCATCCGTTCACCTTTGACCGGCATTTTTTACGCGAGTTCCAGCCCGAATACCTCCGCTTATGTGACGCCGCCCTGCGAGGTAAAGAAAGGGGATATTCTCTGCGTAATAGAAGCGATGAAAGTTATGAACGAAATAGAAAGCCCCGACGACGGCAGGGTTCTTGAGACAATTGCAAAGAACGCGGAACTCGTGACCAAAGGCGACCCTCTCTTTGAAATCGAATAGTTGGAAAACGTAAGGAGGAGAAATGAAAGTTACTGATGTGAAGATCCGGATGAGTAAAGGTTCGTCAAAAATAAAGGCGTTTGCCGTAGTTACGTTTGACGAAATTCTGGAAGTGCATTCCTTCAAGGTTGTTGAAGGCGAAAATGGCCTTTTTGTCGGGATGCCGTCACAGCGCGGCCAGGGCGACAAGTTTTACAACACCGTTTGGATCAAGGACGAAAACTTCAAAAACGAAGTTACGGAACAGGTTCTCGGTAAATATAACGAAATGCCTCCGGCCGGCGAAACGCAGATATTCGAAGAACCGGAATAAATAAAAGAACAAATGGCGGCGGCGCTTAAAGGCGTTCTTCTCGGGCTGGTGCAGGGCGTTACGGAGTTTCTGCCCGTTTCGTCTTCCGGACATCTCGTTATTTTCAGAACTCTTCTCGGCAGCGGCACAAACGCTTTCAATGAAATAGCGTTTCTGCATATCGCAACGCTCCTTGCCGTGTTCGTCTATTTCAGGAAAGGGCTCGTAAAATTAATTGCCGGTTTCTTCGGTAAAAAAAGCGAAAGCCGGCGGTTCGTCCTCTTTTTGTTCATCGCGAGCATTCCCGCCGGTATTGCGGGCCTTTTTTTCAAGGATATTATCGACTCCGTTTTTTCGGGAAATTCCATTTTCATATCTCTTTTTTTCGCCATTAATTCGGCGGTTCTCATAACAAGCGATATGAAAAAAACAGGTTCAAAGAAACTGAATGCGTTTGGTTCTTTTATTATCGGGATGTTTCAGGCGGTGTCCGTCCTTCCAGGCGTCTCCCGGAGCGGCGCGACGATTTCCGCAGGGATTTTTTCCGGCCTTGACAGAAAGACCGCTGTCGTATTTTCATTTTATATGAGCATTCCCGCCGTTCTGTTCGGGAATATTTTTTTCAGTTCTTTCGGCGTTTCCCAACTTACGACAGCGGATATTCTTGCCTTTGCCGCCGCATTTTTCAGCGGCCTTTTGGCGATAAGGATTCTGATTACCGTGGTTGAGAAAGCGAATTTGAAATTTTTCGGGTTTTACACGCTGTTTGCGGCGCTGGTCAACCTTTTACTCATATGAAAAAAAAATTTATTGGCACCGGCGGGGACGCTCGCGGTTGTGCCGTCGGCGGAGCTGCCTACCGGAGACGCTCACGTTTGCGGCTTGCTCCGGCAATCCTGCGGGCATACTGTCAAACTCCTCGGATTGACGGCTCCGTTAGACACCATCCGCCTCCTTATACAGCCCCGCTTGCCAAAACCCGCTCGCTGAAAATTCCTCGCGCCGCCGGTTCCGTCAGTCCTCCGGCCGCTTTGCAGGTGCAGCAAAATTTCAGGATATGAAAGAGAAAAAGCTGACAGGGAAAGGCGACATAGCGGGAATCGTCCTTGTGGCGTCCGGGATTCTTCTCCTGCTGTGGCTGACTTGGGTGCCGTCAAGAGGCGTCGTCGGTAATGCCGTAACATATACCCTTGAATATCTGTTCGGCGCTGTTTCCGTGATTTTTTCGGGGATTCTGGTAATCGTGGGTATTTTTTCAATTTTAAAAGTGGTGATTGCGAGATTCTGGTATAAACTCGCCGGCATAGTGATTATCGTGTGTATGATTTGCAGTTTCGCCGACATAACGGCTTCGGGCGGCGCAACAAGAATCTCCGGCGTCGTCGGTGATTTTCTGGGCTGGGCGTTTGAGGAACTCTTCGGGCGCACCGGCGGCATTGTCATAATCGGAGTGGGTTTTATCTCGGGAATTTTAATCACGTTTGAAACTAATGTCATCCGTCTCCTGCGGCTGATTTTCCTGCCTTTTGCAAAACTCGGATGCGTTGTTATTTTGCTTGTGAAGAAAATTTTTACGGGGAGAAAATTTCCGGAAGAAAAAAAGGAAAAGAAAGAAAAACCTCCGAAAGTTAGTCCCGTTCCCGCGCAGGCCCGGCGCCACGAACCGGAGGAAAAAGAAACGTCCGCCGCGGCGGATGAAAGCGCCGCCGCCGGCGTTTATCGTCTGCCGTCCGCTGAGATGCTTTTGAAAAGTCCGCCATCGCAGAAAGAGGACTACGATACCGCATCGCTTGAAAAAGCGCTGCTTGCATTCGGGATAAAAGTTGAAATTGTAAAAGTCATTACCGGTCCCTGCGTTATCAGGTTCGAACTCGCCCTTGAATCCGGGCAGAAGATTTCGAGAATCCAGAGTATTTCCAATGATATAGCGATGCAGCTCCGCGCCGAATCGGTCCGGATTCTCGCCCCGATTCCCGGGAAGGCGGCGGTGGGAATTGAAGTGCCGCGGTCTCACCGCGCGCAGATCTTTCTTCGGGAAATTATTGAGTCGGATATTTTCGCCGGGAGCAGCGCGCAGCTGCCGGTAATACTCGGAGAAAATGTCGTGGGGGACTCCATCGTCGCCGACCTGGGTTCTATGCCGCATCTCCTTATCGCAGGCGCCACGGGGTCGGGGAAGAGCGTTTGTATCCACAACATAATTTTGAGCATGCTTTTCAAGTTCCACCCTGAGGATTTGAAACTTCTTCTTGTTGACGCGAAGATGGTGGAACTGACCGTTTATAACGGGTGCCCGCACCTTATTTCCAGGGTGCAGACGGACGTAACGGGCGCGGTGTCTGCCCTCAAGTGGGTCGTTTTGGAAATGGAAAGACGGTTGAAACTTTTTTCGCAGGCGGGCGTCAGGGATATTTCGGGTTTCCTTGAAAGGGGCGAAAAACTCCCGTACATTGTCGTGATAATAGACGAACTCGCCGACCTGATGAATGTCGCCCAGAAAGACATGGAACTTGTGATTACGCGGCTTTCCCAGATGTCCCGCGCGGCCGGAATACACCTGATTCTTTCAACGCAGAGGCCTTCCGTAAATGTAATAACGGGGGTAATAAAAGCGAATCTCCCCGCGAGAATTTCCTTTAAGGTTATTTCAAAAATAGATTCGCGGACGATTCTTGATTCTCAGGGCGGCGAAACGCTCCTCGGGAAGGGTGATATGCTTTATCTCCAGCCGGGTTCAAGTTTTCTCGAACGTATTCAGTCCCCGTTTGTCAGCAGGAAAGAGGTAAAGAAAATAGCGGATTTTATAAAAGAGCAGAATTTCCCGTATGAATATTTGGACCTTGCGAAAGAGGTCAAGCAGAGAGCGTCCGCCTCGACGCAGATTTCGGACGGGCTTTTCTGGGAAGCGGCGGAATTCGTCGTGAGCCAGGGAAAGGCGTCCACATCGCTTCTCCAGAGGAGGTTCCACATCGGATATTCACGCGCCGCCTCGCTGATGGACACGATGTATGAAATAGGAATTATAGGAGAGGATATGGGCCCGACGAAAGGCAGAGAAATTCTGGTTGACCCGGAACTTCTTGAAAAACTGAAGACCGAATTATGAGGCATTTTTACGGTTTTGTTTTTTTTCTGTTTATTTCCGCTTCTTTGAGCGCTGATGAAATTAACGGCGTCAATAAGGAAAAGGCCGCGTTCAGAAATCTGATAAACGGCTCAAAAACGGTTTTTGTCAGGTTTACAAAATCGCAGAAACTCAAAGGGTCGGAAAAAGCATTCGTCGAGGAGGGAAAAATTTATTACAGGAAGAGCCCTATGCTTTTTAAACTTGAAATGCCCTCGGAAACGATTCTTATAAAAGAGAAAACGATTGAAAGGTTTCTGCCGAAGTTTAACGAAAAATATGTCAACGACTGGGACGGGCGCAATCCCTTTTTCCTGTATCTTGATATTCCGGACGGCGTCATAGAGGTTAAAAAGAGCAGTTCTAATATCGTGGACATACAAGTCATCAGGGATAATGGAACGGTGAAAATTTGCTATGATAAAACCAAAAAAAATATAAAAAGCATCAGGGAAGAAAATCCTGTCTGCCTATGGCAGACGGAAGTGGAGGCATTTGAGACGGATGTTGTTTTTGAGAAAGGTGTCTTTGATTTACCAGGAGACGTCAAGGTGGTTGATTTAAGAAAATGACTCTCGCGAATAAAATAACGGTCTCCAGGATAGCCGGTATTCCGCTGTTTATGTTTCTTATGGGGATTGCGTCTGTTTTCAGGCAAAAAGTTACTTTCAGTTTCTGGTGCTCGGCCGCCGGTTTTTTTATTTTTATAGGTCTTTCTTTTACTGACTGGATTGACGGGCATGTCGCCAGGATAAGAAAAGAAGTTACGTTCCTCGGGGAATTTCTCGACCCGCTCGCCGACAAACTGCTTGTTATCTCCGCTCTGCTCTATTTCATCAACGTTGACTGGATAAAGGTTTACTGGTGGATGGTTGTCATAATTATTTCGCGGGAGTTCATAATAACGGGGCTCCGCGTGGTTGCCGCGCACAAGAATATTTCAATTGCGGCGCTGACTTCGGGGAAAGTCAAGACGACCGTTCAGATGATTGCGATTATTGCCACGCTTTTCATAATCGTTCTGAAAAACGCTACGAGGAAATGGGGTTTCTATTTTAACGGGCTGGACGTTGTTTTTTCACTGCCCTTTTACCTGGTGCTGTTTGCGACGCTGACGACCCTTTACAGCGGTATAAGTTATGTTGCTCAATACGCTTATCTGTTCACTGATGCTTTATTCGCGAAGGAGAGTAAATGAAAGAAGAATCTGTTATTGACGGGAGAGGCGCCGGCGGAGTAAATAAAATTATCAAATTTATCGCCACGGGTTTCGGCGCGTCGAACTATGCGCCGCACCCTGGAGAAGGCACCGTCGGGACGCTGGTCGGCGTGCTTATTTTTGTGATTTGGCCTGACTCAAAATTGTATCCGACCGCCTACTGGCTACTGCTGGTGCTCGGGCTGCCGCTCGGAGTGTTTATTGCGGGCAGGGCGGAAGAAATGTTTGCGCAGAGGGACTGCCCCCGCATCGTTATTGACGAGATTATGGGTTTTCTCGTTTCAGCGGCTTTCCTGCCGAAGAAATTCTGGCTGATTGTTGCGGCATTCGTTATTTTCCGTATTTTCGACGGGCTTAAAATCAAGCCCGTAAAGACGGCTGAGAATCTCCAAGCCGGCTGGGGAATAATGGCGGATGATTTTATTGCAGGGATTTTCACGAACGTTATAATGCAAGTCGTCCTGATTTTTTTCTAAATGAAGGAAAGATTGCCGATTGATTCGCTGAATAAAAATTCCGCCGGGAAAACCGTTGAACTTCTCGGGTGGATTGACACAATCAGAGACCACGGCGGCGTTCTTTTCGCCGACTTGAGAAACCGCTCGGGAAAGATACAGCTGGTTTTTGACGTTTCAAACAAGGACGGGGAATTCCGCCGTCTTGCAGGGTCACTCCGTTCGGAATTTGTTGTTTCCGTAAAGGGCTGCGTGAAACCCCGCCCGGAGGACTCCGTAAATAAAAAAATACCGACAGGCGAAGTTGAAGTGTGGGTTGACGGGATTGACGTGCTGAATCCGTCGCTTGCGCTGCCTTTTTATCCGGGTGACGCCGTAAGCGACGAGACGCGGCTTAAATACAGGTTCCTTGATTTAAGGAGCAGCGGTATGCTTTCAAACCTTGCCGCTCTGGATAAAATTATGCGCATCACAAGGGAGTATTTCTTTGCGAATGACTTTATAGAAGTTCTCACTCCCCTTCTTACGAAATCGACGCCGGAAGGGGCGAGGGACTATCTTGTTCCCGCGAGAATGCAGAAGGGAGCGTTTTTCGCCCTCCCGCAGTCGCCGCAGCTTTTCAAACAGGTTTTGATGTCCGCCGGCGTTGAAAGGTATTACCAGATTGCCAAGTGTTTCAGGGACGAGGACTTAAGGTCGGACCGCCAGCCGGAGTTCACCCAGATTGATATGGAAATGTCTTTTGCGGACGCGGATGAAGTGATGGAAACGGTCAGGAAACTTCTGATGAAGATTTTTTCCGGCTTTTCGCTGAAACTGCCGGAGCCCGGAATTATTAAATATGAGGATGCAATCGCGAAATACGGGACGGACAAACCGGATTTACGCCTGAACGTTTCGCCGATAGAGAATTTAACTGAAATTTTTAAGGACACAGGTTTTAACGTTTTCAAGTCGCAGATTCAGAAGGGTAATAAAATTACCTCATTTTTTGCGGAGAGGAATTTTTCCGGCAGCGAGTTAAACGTCTTGACGTCCGCCGCAAAGGAATTCGGAGCGGGCGGTCTCGTCTGGATAAAGAAATCGGGGACGGAACTCAAAAGTCCCGTTTTGAAGTTTTTCGGAAAAGAGGAAATCGAACGCATCCTGAAATTGTTCCCGGGTTCGGGGACTATTTTTGCCTGCACCGGCCCTGCCGCTTTTGAAATCATCGGCAGAATGAGAATAGAAGCGGCGGAAAAATTCAATCTCAAAAAAGACGGATTTTTCGCCCTGTGGATTACGGAGGCGCCCCTTTTTGAAAAAGATAAGGAAGGGAACGTGCAGGCAACGCACCACCCGTTCACCGCTCCCATAGGCGACGTTTTTACGGGCGAGGCGATGGAACTCAAATCGCATTCCTACGATTTCGTCATAAACGGAGAGGAAATCGGCGGGGGTTCCGTGAGAATCCACAACGTGGAAATGCAGAAAAGAATTTTTGAAATTCTGAAAATTCCCGAAGAGGAATACAATAAAAAATTCGGTTTTCTTCTCGGAGCCCTTTCATACGGCTGTCCGCCGCACGGGGGCTTCGCCGTCGGGCTTGAGCGCCTCGCCGCAATGCTCCTCGGCTTGAAATCAATAAGAGACGTGATTGCGTTCCCGAAGACCCAGAACGCCTGCTGCCCCCTGACCGGAGCCCCCGACAGGGTTTCGGAAAAACAACTGAAAGACCTCGGCCTGAAATTACTCCAGGATTAAAAAAGAAAGGGGACGGTTCTAATACTTTGGGAATGGGGATATGGGTAATGCCGGGGAGTAAAAAAATGAGAAAAATTAAATTATCACCTCAGGAAAAAGAAACAGAAAAAGACATTTTGGATGGAATTTACATTCCTGTAAAGGGCGATGAACTTCAATCTATCGCTAAGGCGATAGCGCACCGCAAAAAGGATGCGGTTTTAAATATTAGGGTGAACAGCAAGGATTTAGAAAGCATAAGACGGAAATCTAAGAACATGGGCATAAAATATCAAACATTTATTTCCGAAGTCCTTCATAAAGTTGCTTTGTAATAAAAAAAATGGGGACGTCCGTAAGCAAGTGCTGTCAACCGGCGCACTTCAAAATGTCTGCTAAACTTTACGATAAAGACGGGAAATGCCTTGTGGAAAATCTTGAAGTTGCTGATACTTTTTTTTCGCGTCTCAAAGGGCTTCTCGGCAGAAAATATATTTCAAAAGATTACGGGCTGCTTCTGGTCCCGTGTGGGAGCATTCATATGTTTTTTATGAAATTTCCGATTGACGTTTTTTTTCTTAAAAAAGTGAGCGGCGGCTTTGAGATTTTGAAGATTGTAAGGAATCTTGCGCCGTGGCGGCTATGTTTTGCGCCGGCGGGCACCTGCGCCGTGCTGGAGGTCTTTCCCGGCGCGGTCACCGGCGTGGAAGAGAAAGAAAAATTAATGTGCAAATGTGAATAAAATATCAAAAGTTTCGGGTATTATTCTTTCGGCCGGTTTTTCGTCAAGGATGAAGACGAATAAAGCGCTGCTTGAAATGGACGGGAAAACCTTTCTTGAAAATATTTTCTCCAAACTGAATGACTGCGTTCGGGAAGTTATCGTCGTCCTGGGGCACGGGAAAGAAGAAATTTTGTCGGAGGTTAAACTGCCCGGGGCAAAAATCGTATTTAACGAAAACTTTAAAGCCGGACAGTTCTCGTCATTAAAAAAAGGCATTTCCGCAATGAGCCCGGATAGCGAAGGGTTTATGCTGAATCCCGTTGACTGTCCGCTCGTAAGGAAAGAGACGTACCGGGAAATGCTTGAGTTATGGGGGCAGAACGGGTCACGGATTTTAATTCCCGTCTTTAACGGGATGAAAGGTCACCCCGCGATTTTCCCCGCATCCGCCGCCGGGGAAATACTGAAAAGTCCCGATGATACCGCAGGGGGCGTCAGGTTTTTTCTAAAAAAATACGGGAACGCCGTTTCGTACTTCAAAACTTCCGATAAAGGTGTTATAATAGATGCTGACACACCGGAGGATTTGTTAAGCTGTAATCTGTAAGCGGTAAGAGGGGAATAGATGGTTGATTTTAAAAAAATAGAGCGGATAAAAAAGATGAACAAGCCCTTTGTCGTTGCGACAATCATCGCCAGCACCGGCTCGGCTCCGAGGAAAACGGGAACTTCAATGGTCGTTTTTGAAACAGGAGAAATTGAAGGTTCCGTCGGCGGGGGCGAAATCGAGCGCAAAGTCATAAAAGAGGCGGTTTCGCTGCTCGGGAAGGGGAAATCCAGAATGGTTAAGTTTAATCTCGCCGCGGGCAGGCGGAGGAAATCCGTTTCCACAAAAATGATTTGCGGCGGAACGGTGGATGTTTTTTTAAATGTTTATCAGCCGCCGGTGAAACTGATTGTCTGCGGCGCGGGCCACATAGGGCAGAAACTTATAAAACTGGCGGTCTTGCTGGAGTGGGGCTGCGAGGTTGTTGACAACAGGAAAGATTTTATCAAAAATCTGCGGCTGAGAGATGTCAGGATATCGGTATCGCCGTATGAAAAAGCGTTTAAAAAAGTTGACGCGGATGAAAACAGCGCTGTCGTTATCGTCACGTACAATCATTCGGGGGATGCCGCCTGTCTTGAAGGAGCGCTTAAAACGAAGGCGTTTTATATCGGCATGATAGGAAGCCGGAATAAAATTCTCGTAAACTTTAAAAAAATCACGGCAAAAGGAATCCATATAGATAAGAGGGTCTATTCGCCGGTCGGTCTTGACCTCGGCGGCGATTCGCCCGGTGAAATTGCGCTCTGCATAATTTCCGAAATAATGAAAGTTAAAAGCGGCAGGAAAGGCGGACATCTGAGGATAAGGTGCGGGGCGTGAGGAAAAGGCAAGCGGAGATTACAGGAGAAAGAGGAAATACGGAGGAGGAAAGATGAGAATTTACAAACTGGCGGATAAGTTGAATATACCGTCGAAAGAAGTTCTGAAAATCGCAAAAAAGTTAAAGATGAGAAAGAAATACGCCGTTTCAACGCTGACCGTCGAGCAGGAGAAAAAAATCAGAGCGACGGCGTTAAAAGCGAAAAAAAATAAAAAAATGGAGAAAGAAATTAAAAGGAAGAATAAGATTTTGAAAGTCGCCGCGCCTGTAAAAAAAATGCCCGCTTCGCCCGTCAGATTGCCTAAAAAACCGGCTCCTCCGAGAAAGGTTTTTGTGGATACGGGTCCGAGCCTTCCGGAAGGTTACGGGAAAGATATGTTCTTTATTCTTCCTAAAGACCCTTCCGTCATCTTCGCCTGCTGGGAACTGAATAAAAAGATTGAAGGCAGTATGCAGATAAGGGTTTATGAAGTTACGGGCGGTAAAGATAAAACCTGTTTTGATATTTCAATAAATCCGGACGCAAACAACTGGTATATAAAAGTTCCGTGGTCAGGGGCGAAATACAGGGCGGAACTGGGCGTGATTACGAACGGCAGGTTTATCCGGCTCCTTTCTTCAAATACGATTCTGGTCCCGCGCGCCGGTATTTCCGACGATGTGGACGAGGAATGGATGATTGTCAAGGAAGACCTTCAGAAAATAATCAGAGACACGGGACTCGGTAAGGCATCACGCAGCAGTTTAAGGAAAGCGCAGGGGTATCTCAAGAGCGTTTTAGGTATGCTGAGAATGAGGGCGCCGGGCAGTTCTTCTCACATGCCGAAAAAACAGAAATAGTATAAATCGGATGCCCCTAATTTGAATTATTCACACTATGAGTAAAAGTCATGCATGTTGTCATTGCGAGGCGCAGCCGCGGCAATCCGCGAAGCGTTGCGAGGGCGTAGCCCGTGGCAATCTGGATTGCTTTACGGAGTTTACACTGAGTGTAACGAATGTGTTCGCAATGACAAGAAGAATATGAATAATGCGGGCAACCGTTCAGCGCCCGTGAGTAAATGACAAAGGGTTATCTCTGTCTCGTTCTTCACGCTCATCTGCCGTTTATCAGGCATCCGGAATTTGAGGATTTTCTTGAAGAGGACTGGTTTTACGAAGCGATAACGGAAACATATATCCCGCTGCTCCTTATGATGGAGCGCCTGGAAAAAGAAGGGCTCAATTTTCGCCTGACGATGTCCATAACGCCTCCTCTCGCCGGAATGCTGACGGATTCTCTTCTCCAGCAAAGGTATTCGAAATATCTGTCGAATCTTGAGACCCTTGCCGAAAAAGAAACGTTCAGGATAAAAAGTAAACCGCAGTTCGGGGCGACGCTGGATCTTTACAAGGAGAGGTTCAGCTCCTGCAGGAAAATTTACGCGCGTTACGGGGGAAACCTTTTAAAAGGTTTTAAACACTTTCAGGACAGGGGTTTTCTCGAAATAATAACCTGCGCGGGAACTCACGGTTTCCTGCCGCTGATGGCAAGCCGCAAAAACCAGCGCGCCCAGGTGCGGATGGCGGTTTCCGACTACTTTATGAAATTCGGGAAAAAACCGAGGGGGATATGGCTTGCCGAATGCGGTTACACCGATGGCGTGGACGAGCTCCTCGGGGAAAACGGCATCAGGTACTTTTTTACCGACACGCACGGGGTTCTTTACGGGCGCCCGCGGCCGAAATACGCCGTGTATGCGCCTGTCTTCTGCCCGTCGGGAGTTGCCGTTTTCGCAAGGGACGTTGAGTCGTCAATGCAGGTTTGGAGCGCCGAAGCCGGATACCCCGGCGATTACAGATACAGAGAATTTTACCGGGATGCCGGGTATGACCTTCCGTATGATTACATAAAACCCCATCTTCACAGGGACGGCGTCCGGAGAAACGTCGGCATAAAATATTACCGGATTACCGGCAGGGTTCCTTTGAATAAAAAAGAACCTTACGACCCCGGCCCGGCGAGCGAAGCGGCTTTAACGCATGCGAAGCATTTCATTTTTTGCAGGGAAAGACAGTGCGAGTATTTGAATTCGGTTCTGGACCGCGAGCCGCTTATTGTTTGTCCGTATGACGCCGAACTCTACGGGCACTGGTGGTGGGAAGGGCCCGAATTTCTTTATTTTCTTTTCAGGGAACTTGCGAGGCAGGATACGGTGAAACCGGTGACGCCGTCCTGGTATCTGGAGAAATTTCCGCAGCTGCAGGTTCTTGAGCCGTGCCCGTCGACGTGGGGAGACAAGGGCTTCAATGAGGTGTGGCTCAACAAGACAAACGACTGGATTTACAGGCATCTCAATTATGCAGGGGAGAAAATGGCGGAAATGGCTGAAAAGTTTCCGGACGCATCGGGGATAAAAGAAATGATTTTAAACCAGATGGCGAGGGAACTGATGCTCGCCGAGTCATCCGACTGGGCTTTTATTATGACGGCCGGAACGACTGTCCCGTACGCCCACAAAAGGACAAAAACGCATCTTAATAATTTTCTTACTTTTCTGAAAATGCTTGAAAGTGACTGCGTGGACGGGAACTTTTTGAAGATGTGCGCGGAAAGGAACAACATATTCCCGCAGATGGATTACAGGATATATAGATGAATGCTCGTGAGATAGAGCAAATGGTTTCCTTTGGAGGGGGTAACAGCAAGTGAGTATTCCGAAGGAATGCGAGCGAGCGCAAAAGGGGGAAACTGCCCCCTTTGAGCACATAGCAATCGAGTATTATGTGCGGGAGAATAAGTATAATGGCTGAAAGGTTTGTAATTTTCCACGGGCATTTTTACCAGCCGCCGAGGGTGAATCCCTGGCTCGGGAAAGTGCTTCAGCAGGACTCCGCCGAGCCGCTGCACGACTGGAATGAAAGAATTTTTACCGAATGTTACCAGCCGAATACCGGCGCGAGGGTTATGGACGATAAAGGTCTTACCGTGGATGTCGTAAACAATTTTGAATTCATGTCGTTTAATTTCGGAGCGCTCCTCGCGGACTGGTTTCAGAAAAAACACTCTTTCACGTGGGATAAAATAAAAAAAGCGGACGCCGCCTCAAAAGAACGCCTGGGGTCCGGCAACGCGCTCGCCTGCGCGTACAGCCACACAATTATCCCGCTTGATTTGCCGCTCATAAGGAAAACGGACATTCTATGGGGGCTGAAGGCGTTTGAGGAAAGTTTCGGCCGTCCGTCGGAAGCCCTGTGGCTCCCCGAGACAGCCGTTAACCGCGGCGTGATAGACGATCTGATAGCCCGTAATTTAAAGTATGTTTTTCTCGTGGCCTCGCAGATTCAGTCGGCGCGGCTGATAAACGGGCGTCACGAAATAGATTTATCCTCGGGCAACATAGACACGCGCTACCCGTATAAAATAACGACGGAGAAAGGTTCCATAACCTGTTTTGTAGGCCACCCCGGAATTTCGCATGCCGCCTGTTTTGAAAATCTTATGAAGGACTCTAAAACGGCCGCCGATATGATTGAGAGTTCCTTCTCGCAGAAGACGCGTCACGACCAGGTTATTGTCGTTCTGTTCGACGGCGAAACATTCGGCCACCACCAGCCGTTCGCCGAAAGAGGGCTCGCCCACCTTTTGAAATATGAACTGCCGAAGAGAGGGATAAAAGTCGTAAACCCCGCATATATCCGGAAATTAATCCCTGCCGAATGGGAAATAAAAATAAAAGACGGGCGGGAAGGTGAAGGAACTTCGTGGTCCTGCGCTCACGGGCTCGGCAGGTGGCGCGAGGACTGCGGCTGCGGGAAAAAACACAATTTTACGCAGGCGTGGCGCGGCCCGTTAAGAGATGCCTTCAATTTCGTCGCCGGAAAGACGTCGGGGCTTTACGAGAAAAAAATAAGCGGGTTTTTAAAGGACGCTGATTCGGCGCTGGAAAATTACCCGAGGATTCTTGACAATTTTTCAAAAACGGACGGATTTATCGGCGAATTCCAGAAAAAGGAACTCACTTTTTCCGAGAAACAATATGTGCTGAATCTTTTTGAAATGCTCAGGCAGACGCTTTTTACGTTTACGTCCTGCGGCTGGTTCTGGGCGGAAATAAGCGGCATCGAGACGGTGCAGAATATGGCTTTCGCCGCCCGGGCAATTGAGATTTACAAAAAACTCACGGGAGAAGATATAGAACCGGAGTTTCTGAAAATCCTTAAAAAAGCCCCTTCAAACGCTGATTTTTCCGACGGAGCAGACGTTTTCAAACAGTGTGCGGCGACCCAGAAAGAAAGTATTTTCACGTTTGTTGCGGGGGAGATTATGCAGGAAATCGCATCGGGCCTCGCCCGGCCGCAGGCGCTGGAGCACTCCTTCTTTCACCTTTTTATTGATACCGGAAAGAAAACGGCTGAATTTTTTCAAAAGATAAACGAAGAAAAAATGTTTTTTGAATATGAAATAGTGGACAGTGATTTCCCGTTTGAAATTAAACTTAAAAGCGGCGAGCTCGCGCGCAATTTTACGGTGGACAATATTTTCGGCGAAGCGAGATACAGCATAATGAACGAGTTCTGGCTGAAAAAAATCGTTGAACTGAAAGATACGTATAACCTGCTGCTCGACCATTATCTTGAGTTTGAAAGCGTTTACCGGCTGTTCGGAAAACCGATCAAGGAAATAGAGCCGGTAATAGCGAAGGTCCTGATGTTCCAGCTTCTTGAAATTGAAGAATTCAGCAATCTTAAGAAAATACCCGTCGTCAGGTCTCTCGTGCAGATTGTGAAGGAACACAATTTGAATCTGGACGGTTTCTATACGCGGCAGTGTCTTCAGGATGCGCTCAACAAAGAGGTAAACAAGTTTATTATCGGGGACTTTTCAAAGGTTGAGTTTTTAAAACTTCTTTTTGATATTTATTTTCTGCTTTCTTACCGTGAAAAGGAAAACATTTATCACTCTATAATTTTTGATTCAGTCAGGGACAGGGCAGGCGAAATATCAAAACTGAGTGCGCCGCAGAAACGCAACCTGCGCGAAATCTGCGAGGCATTCCATATAAATCCCGACATTGCCAGGAACCATCCTTTAAAACCTGCTATAAATTAGTGGAAAATCGGGTCACCGCTATTTTTTCATGAGAATACAGTTAAAAAAATCAGAAGTGACCCATTTTCCAATACTTTATTTGCGCAAGAGGAATTACCGTAATATTTTTACGTAATTTATACAATTGTTTACCGGGGTATACAATCCAGAGGTGGGAAAGGGATAAATCGTTAATACTTGTATGCATTGACCTGGTAAGCTTTGGAGAATCACTGTATTTAAATTCTACGCCCCAGTTCCTGCCGTTATCCTGCCAGAAGAGGTCAATTTCTGCTCCGGCATGAGTATTCCAGAAATAAAAATCTTCATTGCGTTTTCCTATGGCTCTTATAACGCATTCCAGGGAAAATCCTTCCCATGAAGCCCCAAGTTTGTTGTACGTAAGTATTTGCTTGTGGGTTTCTATTGAGTTTAATGAATGAAAAATGCCGGAATCCCTGATGTAAATCTTCGGCCGCTTTACAAGCCGTTTGCTTATATTTATATGCCATGGCTGCAGTACCCGCAGCATCATTGTGTGCTCTAAAATGTCAATGTATTTTTTTACGGTAAAATCAGAGATACCGAAAGACCTTCCGATTTCAGAATAATTGATGACCTGTCCATGATAATGGCTCAGCATTATCCAGAACCGCCTCAGGGTATTTGCCGGTATGCTTATACCAAGCTGAGGGATGTCTCTCTCAAGAAACGTGCTGATATAATTTGTAATCCATAAAAAACTCTCGCCGTCTGAGCGGGCAAGATAAGCTCTCGGAAATCCGCCCCTTAACCATATCTTCTTGATATTAGATGAACCGATATCGGATATTCTAAATCCCCCCAGATAGTAATATCCTATTCTTCCGGCAAGAGATTCTGAGCTCTGTTTCATCAGGTCACCGGAAGCGCTTCCGAGAATAAGGTATTTTTGTTTTGGATTACTGTCAACAAGATATCTTATTAAATTAAACAGGTCCGGCTTGCGCTGGATTTCATCAATTATAATCAATCCTTCCAAATCTTCTAATGCCAGTTGAGGATTATCCAGCACGGTCATGTCCCGCGGATTCTCTAAATCAAAATAGTGATTATAGGCGAGTTGTTTTGCGATAAATGTTTTTCCTGATTGCCTCGGCCCCAGTATTGCAGTTACAGGAAAAATTGAAATATATTTTTTAATACTAGAATTATCCGCCGGTCTTTTTATATTTTTTTTCATAATATGAATGTAGTAAAATAACATTGAAATGTCAAGTTCATTATCAGAAATATCAATGTTAAAAAAGCGCCGGACCTATGTTCGCCGGATAGATTAATCTGTTTTTTCGAACTGGTCTTTGCCGACCCCGCAGACGGGACACACCCAGTCGTCGGGCAGACTTTCAAAAGAAGTTCCCGGATTTATTCCCGAATCGGAATCTCCTTTTTCAGGGTCGTATATATACCCGCAGACAGTGCATTTGTACTTTGACATCTTCTTTTCCTCCTTAGGTTTTTCTCCCCCCTCTTTAACATAGGTGGGCGCCGCGGGAGGGGCTTTACCGTTTTTTACCCGGTGATAATAGGCGTAGGTCATCGGCTCCCCCTCTTTTATCGTCTGCGCATCAACAATTTTTCCTATAAAAACAGTATGCGTTCCCGCATCCGTACTTCCTGTTATTTCACATTCCAGATATGCCAGACAGTTCCGGATAACGACGGGCGCGCCGGTTATTCCCTTTTTATATTCGATATCCCTGAATTTATCGGTATCTCTGCCGGATTTGAACCCGAACCGCCCGATAAATTCCACAGGCGTATCCCGCTCTAAAATAGATACGGAAAAAACTTTGCTTTTTTGAATAAACCGGTGGGTCAGATTCTGCTTGTTTATGCAAACAGCCAGTTGGGAAGGTTCTGCTGTCACCTGAAACACGGTATTGGCAATCTGCCCGTTATATTTATCCGCCTCGACGGAACTTACAACATACAAGCCGTAACTGATTTTAAAAAAAACTTTTTTGTCCATATTCCTCTCCTCGTACCCCGCTGCCCCATCCGGCGGTTGCGGGTAAGTTTTAAAATTTTACTTCAGGCGCTTCTTTCTTTTCAGGGGCCACTTCAAAATACGGCCTTGCATCGTTAAGGCCTTTTCTTGAAGCGAAGAAACTTCCGAACACTTCCCTGATGTAGGCGTTAAATGTCTTAACGTCACGGTTGTATCTTGTTCGCGCCACGGCTATCCTGTTCTCCGTCCCTGCCAGTTCGTCCTGCAGTTTCAGGAAATTTTCATTGGCTTTCAGCTTCGGGTAGTTCTCCACAATTACGAGAAGACGGGACAATGCGCCCTGAAGCTCCTTTGCAGCGTCTATTTTTGAGTTAAGGGAGCCGCCTTCTTTGATAAGGCCCGCAAGGCGCGCCCTTGCGTCAGCCACGTGAGTGAAAACTTTTTCTTCGTGTTTCGCGTAGCCCTTTACAGTATTTACCAGGTTGGGGATGAGGTCGTTTCTCCTGAGAAGCTGATTTTCTATCTCGGACCACGACTCGTTTACCGTCTCGTCAAGTCTTACGACACGGTTCAACCCGCGGATGTACCATGAAATACCGGCGAGAAAAACAAATAAAACGCCTAAAACAACCCATGCCCACTTTTTCATAATAAACCTTCCTTTAAACAAATATTTTCTACCACGAACCGCTCGCCCCTCCGCCTCCGGAAAGGCCTCCTCCAAACCCGCTGAAACCTCCGAAACCTCCTCCTCCGCCGGAGTAGTAACCCCTGCCTCCCATAAACAAAAAAGGAAAAAAGAATAATCTTCCGCCGAGGATCAGGAATATTACTAATAAATTTAAAAGCAGGGTCAGCATTGACGGTCCTGCCGCCGCCCTCTCCGGGATTTTGTAATTTCCCGTCAGGCCGACATTCATCTCCTTCGCCATTATGGAGAGAATAACAACAGCGCCCCGCAGGACGCCTTTGTCCATATCGCCTTTTTTAAAGTAAGGCAGGATGTCTTTTCTGATTATCTCGCCTGCAAGACCGTCCGGAAGCGCCCCTTCGAATCCATAACCCGTTTCAATGCGGAGTTTTCTCTCGTTCGGCGCAACCAGAAGAAGAACTCCGGTATCTTTGCCTTTTGCGCCGATGCCCCATTTTTCGAAAATCTTCCAGGCGTAATCTTCAACGCTTGTTCCGTCCAGACTTTTAACGGTGACAACAGCCAGCTGCGCTCCGCTCTTCTGCTGGAGTTCGTAAGCGAGGCCGTGTATGATGTTTTTTGTTTCGGGTTTTACAATGCCTGCAAAGTCATTGACATAACCGGCGGGTTTCGGGAATGAAGCCCCGGCAGTCAGGAAGCAAAGCAGAATAAAAACCGCCCGTTTCATTTTTTACCGCCCGCCCGTATCAAACCTGTCCGCAAGACCGGCAATCTCCTCTATTTTCTCATAAAAGTCATGAACAAGTTTTTTGAAGTCATCGGGTTTCGTTCCGTTTTTCCAGTTCAGAACATCTTTAAGCGGCTTTAAATCAACGCTGAATTTCTGCTGCATATTTTCAATTAAAACTGCGGGAGAAAACTGCCCGGAAATTCCGGATAATTCCAGAATACCCTCAAACCCCGCAAAGACATCTTCAAGAGCGAGAAAAGAAGCCCGGCTCAGGTTCCTCATATTTTTTCCGCTTTCAAGAATAACCTGCGTCAGCCGTATGAGCGCGCCTTTTATTTTCTGTTCACATTCCAGCCGGATATTTTCGGAAGGAATCTCAAGTTTATCCAGAACGCTTTTTCCGTATAGGACCTTGAAAGACCGCTTCATTTTCAGGTATTCAAGAGGATACACGTCGCACGATGTCTTTATATATTCCTCGGTCAGATAAAGAGGCACAATACCTTTGCTCTGCATTTTTCTTACGAGTTTTGAATTTTCAATCAGGTTATTGAAATTCAGTTCCCCGAGCAGTACAAGAACATGGTTTTCACCGTGGCGGATAACGGAAACAAGATTGCCTCCGTTCACATTTTTTATTTCAGCCGTCCATTTATCAAAACTATTTTCCATATTATTTCTCCTGCAAAATACACTTAATATTAGCAAAATAAAGAGAAAGGGGACAATACTTTTTACCTGTCATTGCGGGCGCATTCGCGGAGCGGCAATCTCCTCCCCCTTTAGTAGAGGGGGATTTGTTCTACTGCATTATACAAAAAACAACTCACAGAATTATTAACAAATCTGCATTCTTTGCTATAATACAACATGCACCTTTTATATACCAACGTCATTTTTTTTACTCCACTAAGAATATATTTTTTACAAAAAAAGCACCTGTCCCCTTTTGTATAGCAGGAAAGAAAAAATGACAGAACATCAAAATATTGAATATAAACAAAGCTGGCGCGATGATTATTTGAAGTGGGTCTGCGGGTTTGCTAATGCCAGTGGCGGAACCATTTATATCGGGAAGGATGATAATGGAAAGATTATCGGTGTTAGCGATCATAAGAATCTAATGGAAAATTTACCCAATAAGGTTCATGACATACTTGGCGTTGTTGCTGAAGTTAATTTAAGAAAAAGTGGGAAACTTTATTTTATTGAAATTGTCGTGCCTTCGTATTCGGTGCCGATTTCTTATAGAGGAAGATATTATTATCGGACAGGCAGCATAAAGCGTGAGTTAACCGGAAGTGCGCTTAATGAATTTTTGCTTAAGAAGACAGGGCAAACATGGGACGAGGTGATTGAACCTCGAGCGAAATTGTCTGATATTGACAAAAAAAGCGTTCAAGTGTTTCTGAAATCTGCGGCGCAATCAAAACGGTTTCCTGCCGATGAGAAATTACCACTTAAAGAATTACTTGCGAAATTGCAATTGATGGAGAAGGGAAAATTAAAAAGAGCCGCCCTTGTTTTATTCGGCAGGGAACCAATGAGGTTTTTCCCGTCTATGTTTGTGCGCATCGGCCGGTTTGGAGAATCAAAAGTTGATTTGCGTTTTCAGGAATCAATTGAAGGGAATTTAATATATTGTTTACATGAGGCAATAAATCAACTTGACCATAAATTTTTGATTAGCCCTGTTTCATTTGAGGGACTCCATAGAATTGAGAAATGGCAATATCCTCTCCCGGCATTGCGCGAGGTTTTGCTTAACGCGCTTATTCATAGAAATTATATTGGTGCGCATATTCAAATAGAAGTCTATAATGACAAGATATGTTTTTGGAATGACGGAGGGTTGCCGGAAGAATTGACAATTGACCTTTTAAGAAAGCCGCATTCTTCAAGACCACGGAATCCGATTATTGCGGATGTTTGTTTTAAGGGTGGATATATTGATGCATGGGGAAGAGGGATTGAGAAAATTATTAACGCCTGTAAGGAAGCAAAGCTCCCTGAACCTGAATTTGAGGAAAATAGCGGGGGGATGCTTGTAACGCTTTTTGCCCGTAGGGATAGGGAATTACAGCAGGGTGATGCCAAAACTCCACAAGTAACCGAACAAGTAACAGGTGAAGCGGCAGGTGAAGTAACAGGTGAAGCAGCGGGTGAAGTAACCCCATTGCTAATGGCTCTGAACACTCCGTTGAGTCGGAAAGAATTACAGGAGAAGTTGGGGCTAAAAGGACAGGCAAATTTCAGGGAACGATATTTAGAGCCTGTACTTGCTTCAGAATTAGTCGAGATGACGCAACCTGATTCACCCAAAAGTCCGACACAGAAGTATAGGTTAACAGAAAAAGGTAAAAAGTACTTAAAGAAAAAGGGGACAGGTACTTTTTAATATGCACATTTCGAGAGTAGCGAGAAATCTTCTTTCCCGTAGCGGGCGGATTATATCCGGCTTCTAAGGTGGGGGTGATATTCTTCCCCCCCGTAATCCGTTACCCGTTATCCGTACCCCGTAATTCACTTGTTATTTAACGAGTTCTTTTTTTACTTTACCATTAACCCATATCGCAACAGGGCGGCCATTTTTTTTATGCTCCGCCATAACTTTCTTAACCGCTACTTTCATAGCAATCTCAGCTTTTTCGTGTAAAGTCATACGTTTTTTCATAAATTAACTCCTGCTTTATCCATTATTTTCTTGAATAAAACGCGATTGCTGATATCAATATGTAAATTATTCTTCTTCGCAATCAGTTTAGGTTCTTTCTGTGAATTATCGAATAATAACCAGGTATCCAGCAGAGGGCGATACATGTTAAAAAAATTATCGATACTTCGAGTAAACCTCCTTTTAATGTCTTTGACAGGTATATCATGTCCGCCCTGGGAAACCCTGTCTTTAATACGGACTATAGCCAGTTGCGGGCGGGGTATCCATAAAAAGAAAAGATGAAGTTTGTATCCCTTTTCTTTCAGTGCTTTAAAGTAGTTCAAATAAATCTTACCTGAAAGAGTTGTCTCAAAGCCGAAATCGACACCCCTGTCTGACAGTTCACGGATTTGCTGTAAAACGAGTTTTCCGGCCTTGAAAGACATTTGTTGAGGAGAAAACGGCGAAAGTCCCTGCGCTATAAGATCAGCGTTTACAAAATTAGGGCATTTTGCATAGTTAGGTAAAAATTCTTTGGCAAATGTGGTTTTGCCTGAGCCGTTAGGACCCGCAATTATATAGACGCTCCTTTTTTTCATTGATTTATTATACCTAAATAAATGCAAAAATAATAATTACAATACTGTCATTGCGGGCACATTCGCGGAGTTTACACTGAGCGAAGCGAATGTGCTCAGTGTAAACTCCGCGAGAAATCTTCTTTCCCGTAGCGGGCGGATTATATCCGGCTTCTAAGGTGGGGGTGATATTCTTCCCCCCGTAATCCGTTACCCGTTATCCGTACCCCGCTTCCCAGCCGATGGAACTTTTTCACCCCAAAAATTGTCTAAAGAAGTAGGAACGAAAAAAAGGGGGGGGTAAAATGCAGATTACAGAAGTCAGAGTCAGACTGAGGGCGCAGGGGAATTTCTTGGGGTATGCGGACATAACGCTTGATAACCGTCTTGCAGTCCACAATCTCCGTATCATTAAAGGGGCAAAAGGTTTATTTGTCGCCATGCCAAGCATCAAGAGAGGGGAAAGGCAGTTCGAGGACATAGTCCACCCTACAGACCAGCCCACAAGGGAATGGATTACAGATACCGTACTGAAGAGTTACAAGGAGCAGGCGGCCTCAGCGCCCTATGAAAGGTATAACCGGTAAAAAGAAAGAACAGGATATAATTGGAGTAAAACCCCCGCGTGAAATAGCTCTGCTAATCAAGAAACTGGAAGAAGAGGACAGCAGCCAACCGCCGTCTCCGAGGACGCCCTGCATATACCCCGGCGCGCCGCCCAGACAGGCATTGTCAGCCGAAGAATACCAGGCAATAATAGACGACTGCATAAAGAGAATCCGGTTCCTCCGACGGATAATGTTCGCGGGACTGAAACTTATAAGAGCAGGTAAACGGAAAAAGATTGACCTCACTCCCGTCCGGGAAGAATACAAGGCGTTTATGGATACTGTAAATAACAGCGGGGAATTCGGAGAGCGCAGGAGCAGAAGAATAAGGAAATGTAAAAGATGCGGCAGGGAAAGAGACATCATAGCGCGGGGTCTGTGCGCATCCTGTTATAATCATCATTCCGTTAATTTTAAAATTGCCGTCTGCCGACGCTGTAAAAAAGAAAGACAAATAACGTCCCACGGTTTGTGCCGGTCATGTTATAACGGCCTGAGCAGGAGAAGGGAACTGCAAACGTGGCTCTCCGCCCACAAATGAAATTATTCCGAATGGGTGGAGCCTGATGGAACAACGGTATTTCCGTTCTTCAGTCCCCGTAAATAATTGTTCTTTTCCTTCTGTAAAGACCCAGCAGTATGCTGAGAGTTTCTCTGTCCGTATAATATATTTTCTCTATACCGGTCTGCCGCGTTATATCGTTTATGTTATTTTTATCCCATTCCGCCGAAAGGTTGTAGTCGCCTCCGACCTGGGTTATCATGTGCCTGTCGAGTATTGCGCTTTTTGAGCCGACCGGTGTTTTATTAAAATCAGTTGAATAGGGCTCAACGACCTTTTTGTACAGCAGTCCCGGCGGCGAAAAAGGCCTGCGCATCCCTATGTAAAGCGAATCAAGCCTCGGCCCTTCCAGAGGCATCACGTACAGGTTTTTTGCCGCGCGGTCGGATATAAACAGGACGAGCGCAACGGCAAGATAAGGGCTAATTGCCATATACGACGGTTCTGACGCGCGTATAGAGGCCGAACAATATGGAGAACACCTCGGTATCGGCGTGCTCTATGACCGTTATGTCCCCGTCTTCGGCTGCCGCCTTGGTTCCGGCGTCTCCCCACGCGAAGAGCCAGAGCACGGAAGTGGATTTTGACATACCGACTTTTGTGCCAATCTCCGTCTTGTCGTAATTCGTATCAAGCGGCCTTCGCACGTTATAAACACATCCCTGTAAACACAGTAATATGCACAGCGTCATTAAGATTGCTTTCGTCATGGACGGTTTCATAAATAAATCTCCTTTATTTTTTATATCGCATTCTAACAAAATAAATAAAAAGGAAAAAGGGCGCAGTTATTTTTTTTCTTCCCCCGTCGCGGGCGATGCTATTTCCCCTCCCTTGACGGGAGGGGATGAAGGGGAGGGTGATATTTCTTCTTTTCCTGTAGCGGTCGGATTTACCTGTGCACGTAAGGGTATCCGACTTTTAAGGTAGGGGGATTTTTTCTGAATCCGCGTTTCTTTAAGAACCCGAAATTTGCTAAAATACATAGAATTTATATCAAGGTGATGGGAGGTAAAAATGACCAAAGTATTAAATGAAATTAAAATTCTACTGAAATCCTTAGTTTTCCTAATCTTACTCCTGAATGTTGTTCTGATTATTCAGTTGCTTAAGAATGCAGACGTGAGTGAAGTTCATGCAAAATACTATGAAGAACCTACAAGAGTGGATATCGTTAAGGTCGGTGGAAGTCCGGTTTATTCTTTTAATGGAATTCCTGTAAACATAAAACAAACCAAGAATTAATTAAACAGGAATAGTATTGTAAATGGGCGTCGAATATAAAGTTGCTTGGAGAAAAAAGGGCACGGGTGCTTTTTAGGATGATTTTATGTCTAAAAAAGTAGGAAGAAAATAGTTGCATAGCAATTGAGGAGGAGGAAATAGATGGCTCTGCATCAAATTGATAAAGATACAGTACTGAATGATGTAGAATATGAGAAACATGTAGATTCTAATTGGTTTTTTTGGCTTTTTATTGTAGGCGCTGCATTAGGGGGTTTTGGTGTACATTTCGCCTTGGATTATTTTCAATTTAATAATTTACCAAAATGGATAAAATTTACATTAATTATTCTTACGGGTATATTTTCTGGCTATCTCTTGGCAAAGATTAGGAATATTATCCAGTTAATTTTGCTTTATGTACTAATAGTTGGGGGTTTATTTTTGATAGGTTACTTTTTATGGTCAATACTTTAGCTAAAAGAACAGGGACGGTTCTGATACTTTTTAGTATGGAAATAAAAACCAGAACCGTCTCGGTTTTTTGAAAAGGTTATTTTAAATAGGAGGATAAATTATGATTGTTCCTTTAAAAGATTTTGGCAAGTCAGTAAAAGAGCTATCACGAAATCCGCTTGGTATTATAGCGCTATTTATTGTGCTAGTTTATGGTTTTACATGCTTGCTATTTGGATTTTCAGCTAAATCTTTGACACCGAGCGAAAGAGTTCCGCTTATATGGTTTACTACTCTTTTTCCTTGTTTAGTATTAGTTGTATTCTTTAGGTTAGTTACTAGACATAATCGGAAATTGTATGCTCCAAAAGATTTTCGCGATGATGAATCATTCTTTGGAGCTATAAGAAAAAATCAAACGAATCCATCGGAAGCAAAGGAAAGTGATGCTGATATAAAGGATTTGATGGAATACGGCGAGGGCTTTCAAATAATCAAAAAACTGGAAGAAAAAATAAAAGAAGATTTACGAGTAAGAAAAGTTAGCAATTCTGATAAAAAGGCCGAAGTTTTGATTCATCAGTTGGCGGCAGCGCAAGTATTAACTTGGTTTGAAAAAACATATTATATGCTGTTTGGCAGTCAAATTGCTTTATTAAAATCACTTAATGAAACTCCTTCAGGACTTACAAAACACTTTATCTCTTATAGATTTTTTGAGACAGTTAGAAATCAATACCCAAAAGCATTTTTATCTTGGAGTGTAGATAATTATTTAAATTTTCTTATAACGTCCAACTTGATTTTACCAGAAAATGATAAATTGGTTATAACTGTAGTGGGTAGAGAATTCCTAACATGGCTAACAAAATCGGGATATTCTGAATTTAAAGAGTATTAATCCTAATAGCAATGAGAAAAAGGAAAAAAAAGGTAACGTCTTTGATATTGAGAGGGCGAAAATGAAGATGGAAACCAGAACCGCCCTGGATTTTAGAAGCCTATCCAAGTGACTGATTTAGGATGTTACGTGATTAAAGAATTAATCTAATATCAAAATAGGGGGTAAGGTCATAAGAATGCCAAAGAAATTAAGAGGTTATAAAATTTATATTGCACCGCAGATTTCAGGATATTTAGATACTAATGGACAACCTGTAGTATATGATGAAAAAACAAAAAAGAGTCTTGACCCTAATAATATTAATGATAAAATTACAATTTATGAGAGACAAGTAAAAGAATGGTTTCTCAACAGGGCATCGAGATTACTGAGTGGTAAGAAAAATGGATTTATAATTCTAATGTTGTCAATTTCTTATATTGAAGGTGTTGAGCGATATAGACAAGGGAATAATAGTAGAAATAGTAGTACAAACTATTTTAAAACAGGGCTTCAAAGAATATTTGCGGCACTGCATGTAAGCAATCATGACTTAAATGATTTTTATAGCCAAGTAAGATGTGGATTATTTCATGTGGGGATGACACGAAAGCAAGTAATCATTAGTCAACTTTACCCTCATCCGATAGATTTTTCAGAATCAAACACTATAAAAATTAATCCAAAAAAATTTCTAAGGGATATAAAGCTAGATTTTAATAGGTATTTAAAAGAACTAAGAGACCCAACCAAGATTGACCTAAGAAATAACTTCGACAGTATGTATAGGAATATGTAAGAAAATAGAAAAAAAGTTATAGCGTTAGAAATTTAATCCCCAAGAAGAAAAGTAAAAGAAAATGGTGAAGAAAGAGAAGGCGTAGAAGAAGATGAAAACCAGAACCATCCCGGATAGAGATATATAGATGAAAGAATATAAAACAATAAAAGATTGTGCAGTTGATATTATCTGTGAAAAAGGTGATAAATTAAGCAATAAACAGATAGCTGAACAGGTACGGGATATTATGAAGTCAAATACTACTTGGAAATCTATTGCCTGGTATAAAAATAAAATAAACAGAGGGATTATAAAAGTTGACAGGCAGCAATATAAATGGATTAGAAAAGGAAAAGTGGTACTAAGAGAAATTACAGTTGAGAATTTAGATGAAATAAATTATGAGAATGAAGCAGAAAGAATTGTAGCTGAATATGAGAAGAAACGAACCGGCAAATATCCAAAGAGTTTCAAAAAGGGACCGAATAGCCCCGGATATGATTTAGAGAGCACAGACCGACATATAGAGGTAAAGGGCAAAAAAAACAAAGGCACAAGATGGTTGCCCCTAACAGCCAATGAAACAGAGAAACTAATCAAAGATCCAAAATACTGGTTGTATTTAGTGGAAGGGGATATAGAAAAAAAGCCGGACAATGTTGATATATATGCGATTTCAAAAAATGATTTACTAAGTATGACACAACTTAAAATACATGCAAGATTAACGCAATTATCAAATAAAGAAAAGAGGAAGAATTGGAAGGTCAGGAAAGTGTGAGAGGAATTTGTTCTGAAACTGAATTTCTTTGAGAGTTTAAAATTTGGTAGAATAGTGAAATGAGGAATTATTTATATGAAAAACATTTTTAAAAACAAATTGTATGCATTACTTAAAAAAGACGTTCGCCTTTGGGACAAAGAAAAGAAAGAACTCAATGAAACTCTTCTGAAAGACTTGATTGATAAGCTAGACGAAAAACTGCTCGGATTGCTGCTCGACGACAAAGAAGCAAAAGAAAAGTTTTTTATCAAAGTTAAAGACGTTTTTGTATTAAAGCAAAATGAGTTAAAATTTTTTATTGATGAAAACAAGCTTGATAACTCCTATACACAATATCAAAACAAAATAGGATTGCGTGTCGGGAATAAACTTTTAAGCGAACGAGATGAAGTAGTTTTGGATTGGCCTTTCAAGGATTGTGTGCTTGAAGGCGGGATGACTAAAGAAGACCAAAAAAGAAATGAGATATTTTTTAATGTAGTGTTAGCAAAAGATGAAATTGACCGGTTGGAAGATCCGAAGGCATTGGTTAATTGGAAAAGATACACTGCTAATGGTGCGGAAAAGGTAAAAGAACTTGAAAGAGATAAAGACGGCACAATCCGGGAAAATTTAATTATCAAAGGTAACAATTTGCTTGCTTTACATAGTCTTAAAGAGCAATTTGCCGGAATGGTGAAATTGATTTACATTGATCCGCCTTACAATAGAGACGCTGACACTTTTTATAATGATAACTTTAAGCATTCAACATGGTTAACTTTCATGAAAAACAGACTGGAAGTTGCAAAAGATTTATTAAGAGATGATGGAGTGATTTTTGTGCAGTGTGATGATAATGAACAAGCATATTTGAAAGTTTTGATGGATAAAATTTTTGGAAAGGATTTGTTGCTTTCAATTCATCATATACAAGTTAGATATGGAAGTAAATCTTTAAATGAAAGAAAAGATTTTCAAGAATTATTAGAATACGTATTAATATACAAAAATAAAAATATTAATATTAATTTCAACAAACCAACGCAAAAGTATCCATTAAATAAATTTAATTTAAAAATACAGCATTCAGATAAACCTTCAAAACAAGTTATTGAAAATGGAAGGAAAGTAGATATTTGGGATTCTGATAATTTTACTATTAAAGAACAGAAAACTGGAGGTATTGATTTTTTTAAAGAGACTTGGATTTCAGGTAGTATATTATCAGGTACTGGTCACGGGAAAATGTATATAAAGATTATAGATAAAAGAAGAAGAGAAGATGGAAATGGATGTTTATATAGGATACATGGGATAGGTGAAGATGGACTGGGTTATAGATATTATACTAACCCTCAAAATTCTGGTGCAGAAAGAGGAAAAATGTATACGAAAGTACCATTAAAGATTCTTGAACAAGTGAAAAAAGGGACTGCAAAAAAAGAAAGTCCAATAATTAATTATTATGATTTTAGTCCAGATATTGGGAATATTAGTCATGAAGGAGGTTTTTCTTTTAATTCAGGGAAAAAACCAATTAAGATGTTGAAACAATTTATTAATTATTTTAAGGAAAAAAATTGTTTAGTTCTTGATTTTTTTGCTGGATCTGCTTCAACCGCTCACGCAGTTTTACAACTTAACAAAGAAGATGGTGGAAACAGAAAATTTCTTTTAGTTGAACAAATGGATTATATAAACACCATTACTTGTCCCAGAGTGCAAAAAATAATAGAAAAAGAAAATATCGATGATTCTTTCATTTATCTCGAACTTGCTAAATGGAACGAAGAGGCAAAAGAAAAAATATTGAAAGCGAAAAGTTTGAGCGTCTTGGAAAAACTTTTTGACGAACTTTATGAGCGATATTTCCTTAACTACAATGTAAAAACAAAAGAGTTCAAAGAAAAAACGATTAAGGAAGAAGAATTTAAAAAGCTTGGTATAGCCAAACAGAAAAAACTTTTTGTTGAAATGTTGGATATGAACCAGATGTATGTGAATTTTAGCGAAAGAGCGGATAAGAAATACAATCTCTCAAAAGAAGACATTGCATTGAGTGAAGAATTTTATAAATCTAAAAAGTAAATATGGACGAGCAAAATCTTCAACAACTTGTTGAATCAGAAATAGGCCGCAAAACCATTTCTAAGATAGAAATACCGGAGTTTATATCCAGTAATTTAAAGCATGATTTTTGGTATTGGCAAAAAGAAGCTTTGCAGTATTTTGTTGCCTTTGATGCTCTGGAATATGAATATGAAAAGCCGCTAAACGAGCCAACGCATTTGATGTTTAATATGGCCACTGGTACCGGCAAAACTCTGCTTATGGCCGCTTTAATTATATATTACTACAAAAAAGGCTATAGATATTTCATTTTCTTTGTTAATCAAAACAATATCGTTGATAAAACTGAAAATAATTTTATCAATAAAAATCATACCAAGTATCTTTTTCACCAAAATATAGTTATTGACGATAAAACTATCAATATCCGTAAAGTAGAAACTTTTGACAATGCTAATGATATTCAAATCAAGTTCACATCTATTCACAAGCTTCACAATGTTGTTTATTTGGCAAAAGAAAATGCGGTCACGCTGGAAGATTTACAAAAAAGAGATTTAGTAATGATTGGCGATGAAGCTCATCACTTCAATGCTTCAACTATGAGAAATGGACAAACGGAAATGGATTTGCCAACCGAGCTAAAAGGAAATGCCAGCGAAAAAGATGTTGAGAAAAGTTGGGAAAATACAGTGTTGAATAAAATTTTAAGAAAAGGCAAAAATAAACAAGATGTTGAAAATAGAAATGTTTTATTGGAATTTACTGCAACGATACCGAGAAATGCGGATGTTATAGAAAAATATCGCACTAAGACCATTTATAAATTTGAACTTGTAGATTTTTTAAACGCGGGATATACCAAAGAAATAAATCTCGTTTCTACTTCGCTCAAAAAGAAAGAAAAAATTTTACTTGCTTTGCTTTTTAACTGGTATAGGCATCAAATTGCTCTTAAAAATAATATTGCCAATTTTAAGCCTGTTATTCTTTTTAGAAGTAAGTTTATTAAAGAATCAAAGAAAGATTATGAAGAATTTTTGTCGGTTGTTGATAATTTAAAACCTGCCGATTTTTATTTTTTAAAAAATATTGAAAATTCCATAAAACAAGAGCAATCCAGTGCGTTCAAGGTATATGAACAAGGCAAAAGTCGAGTGCGACAAATGCTCCAATTTATCAAGTATAAAAAAATCAACAGTCGAGAAATTGTGAACTATATCAAAGACGAATTTACCGAAAGAAACTGTATTATAACTAACTCGAAAGACAACAAGGCAACTACTAAAGAGAAAACAACAGAATACCAAGAACAATTACTTAATAGTTTGGAGGATAGAAATAATCATATACGGGCTATTTTTACTGTTAAACGCCTAACGGAAGGGTGGGATGTTTTAAATCTTTTTGATATTGTTCGCCTTTATAACGGTAGGGATGAAGGCTACGAAAAAAGTACTGGGAAAAGAAAAGCTGGAGAGGCAACCGTTCAGGAAATACAGCTCATCGGGCGAGGTGTACGCTACTTTCCTTTTTTTTACAATGAACACGAGAAAAACAAGAGAAAATTTGATAATGAATTAGAAAATCCACTTCGGGTGTTAGAGGAATTTTATTACCACAGCGACGACGATGTCCGCTATCTTGATGAGTTAAAGCGAGAACTTAAAAATAAAGGATTTATTCAAGATAATCGCGAGATAAAGAAATTTGCTCTGAAAGATGAATTTAAGCAAAACTATTTCTTTAAAGAAATAAAAGTTTGGAAAAATGAAAGAATAGATAATCCAGAAAAAAGAAAAAGAACTTTGGCGGAATTGGAAAAAGAATTTGTTTTTGAATATGAAACAAAAGAATTTGCATTGAAAGAACAGCAAATTGTTTTAGATAAAGAAAAAGATGAAATTTTAGCGGAAAGTTTACAAAAATATAAAAAAACTATCAGCGCAAAAGTTTCGGATTTTGAGAAGCATATTGTTTGGAAAGCAATTAATAAAAAAGCTACAAAGGATTTATCGCTTTTACGTTTTGATAACTTGCAAAAGGAGTTGAATCTAAATAGTGTTGATGAAATTTTATCAGATCGTTTTATCGGCAATTTTAGGGTCAATATTATTGTAGCAAAAGAAAAACAGGGGCTTGATGATATAAGCAATGACGAAAAACTGGAGTTATTTTTAAAGTTTTTTGATGAATTTACAAGAAAACTCAAAGAAATAGCCAATCCGTATAAGGGAACTGAAAAATTTGAGCCATTTTCTTTTGAAGATTTATTTGGCGAGGAAAAGCCAAAGAGCGTGCTTATTGATCCTGAAAGTAAAAATCTTGAGGCTGAATTATTAAAAAATAGCTGGTATGTTCTAAATGGATTTAATGGAACAAGCGAAGAAAGAGAATTATTAGAATTTATGAAAAATAAAATCGGAAATCTACAAGAAAAATATAATGAAGTTTATTTACTACGGAATGAAGAAGTATATAAAATTTACGATTTCGAACAAGGACGTGGATTTGAGCCGGATTTTTTGCTTTTTCTAAAAGGCAATAAAGGAAATTTATATTATCAAATCTTTATTGAGCCAAAAGGAAGCCAATTTAAGGACAAGGATGGTATGTTTAAATATAGCAAAGAAGGCTGGAAAGAAGAATTTTTACAGAAAATTACTGATAAATATGGCAATGGTAATTTATTGAAAGCTGAAAGTAAAGAATATAAATTGCTTGGATTGCCTTTATTTAATGAAAGAGAAAAACATACTTTCGAAGAAACATTCAACGAACAATTGTTTAACTAAAATGGAAAAGTATGGGGATGGTTCTGATACTTTTTAGGATGGGAATGAAAACCGGAAGCGTCCCGGATTTTACAAACAAAAGGAGGTCATTATGAGTGCAAAAAAGAAAGCAAAGAAGAAAGCAAAGAAGAAAGTAGCTAAAAGGAAAGGCACAAAAAAGAGTACAGGTCCTGGAGGAGGCCGATCTGGTCGATAGAGAAGTACTAAATTATAATATGGGTGGAAGTGGGCAAAATAGATTCAAGAATGCAGAGGAAGCCTTAAAGAAACTCGGTCAGGATTTTAATGATTGGTGTTCTATTTTAACGACTCACAGTATGCAAGCTGCATATGCAATTATCGCAGCAAACTGGGCCGTGCATGGTAATGCTCAAAAAATACTCAATAATTGTTGCTCAAAATGGTCACTTGTCGTTGTTTTCCTATTTCTTGGGGTAAACTTGCTCGCAACCAAATGGATGATCCACAAGCACTACAAACAATTTCTATATGCAGAGGAGAACTCGGAAAGATGGGAAAAAGAATTCAGAGAAAATAAGGGCAAACGAACTTTCTGGCCGTATACTAAGTGTATTGAATATCTTGGTATTGCTCTCCGTTGGCTGAAAGTGGGGGCACCAGTGATAGCTGCTCTGCTATTCATTCTGAGTCTGTTCTTTGGATCGTAATGGTACAACGAAGAACGGGAACAGTTTTGATACTTTTTAGGATGAGAATTAAAAGCGGAAGAGCACCTGTGCTCTTTGCTTGGAGAGAACGTGAGTAAACAAAACCTTAGAAGCTATCCAGTAATAGCGCACGGAGCAGAATATCTTGTAATCGGCTATCTGATGCGTAGGAATATCCTTGCTTACAAGGCATAGCCAGAGAGCGTTACAAGAATGAAAAGGGGTTTGATATTATCGCAAAGAAATTGGGTATATCTTACCCGGGGATGGAAGATGTCTTACCTGCCTGACGGCAGGCAGGTTGTAAAGTGCTGTCCCCGCGGATGCTTTGTGTATAATGACGGTAGGAGAAAAAAATATGAAACCAAACAATTTAAACTCAAGTTTATTTAATTTTGATTATGTAATCGTAAAAAAACAATGGCTTCGAAATTTTAAGGAAATCATTAAAGATTTAAAAAAGTTAAAAACGAGATCAAAAACTAATATTAAAAAAATAGCAGAAAAAGATTTAAGAAAAACTATAGAAAATCATATAAAAGATAATGCAGAAGAATTTACTAGAATTATAGAACTCATTGAATTGCAAGTAAGAGTGCTAGTAAAATTGGAGGAATTTAGTGTTGAAACTCTAAACAAACATCTTTTTTTAACACTTACTCTTTTTAGAATGTTCCATAAGAAAGATATTTCAAAAAGTTTAGAAAGAAAATTAAGTTGTATTTGTAACCGTCTTAAATGTAGATTTACAAAATTTAAAAAGAAATTCTAATAAATCTCTCAGCAGACTTTTGAATTAAGATGAAAAGAGAAAAAGGGTACCGGGGCTTTTAAAATGGGAATGGTAACCGGAAGCGGATAATAGAAAAAGTAGGATGTTCCCCTTTCCTCCATAATGTGGAACTTTTTTTAAAATAAAATAGATAGAAGGAGAATATTTGTATGGGAGTTTTTAAGTTTAAAACAAATATAGGGATAATGAGTATAGATTATAGACAAACAAAGAATTTCCCAACGGAAGTTAGAATAGTATCAAAGGATGATTTCGATAGACATATTGAATTTGATTTAGCCACTCACATTAAAATAGAAATCAATCAGTTCGTAAGTATTCATGATGATGATGGAACTTATTTGATATATGGTGGTTTAAAAATAAGCAAAATAGAACAAAATCTTGAGAGAATCCGATATTATTGTGATTTAGATAAAATGATATTTGAAAAAAAAGATGTGTTATACAAGGTTGACCATTGGGAAATTGAATTATTTGGAGTTGATTTTTATTCAGAAGAGATCCTGAGCGGTGAAATGAGATTCCCTTTTTCTCATAAAATTGATAAACCTTTTAGTTTATTTGAAGTCAAACAGCAATCTTGGGAAATACCATATAAAGGATATGATTTTTTTGAAAGCCAAGATTTAATATTTGACCTTGTTAGAATACTTTCAATACTCTCCATGAGAGAAGTATGTTTTGGTGACATAAAAGCGTATAATGAAAATAATGAATGTATAAAAGCTCAATTAAATAAACCAAAATATATATTTGAACCGAAACTAGATTATAAAATAGGGAATCTAAAGCTAAAAAAATCCTTAAATTTTATTTCTGAATTACCTAATCTTAGTTCAAAAAAATATTCTACGCTGGTTTTTTACTATTTAAATGTATTTCATCAAACCTATGCAGAATTTAGTTTAGCATTTATGTATCAAGTTTTCGAGTGTATATTTAATTCAAAATGGAAACAAGAAAAAGAATTTCTGAAAATTAAAGAGAAGGGGGAGAAAACAAATGAATTAAAGAATGAATACATAGAGAAAAAAATAATAGAAGCTTATCGTGTGCTAAACAAAGATGTACAAAATATATTGGATATTACACCGGGGGAATTCTTTAAATTGATTAAAAAAATAAGACAGGTATATTTTCATGCAGGGGATTTAAGTAAAGCACTAAATGAAATGAGAAATAAACTACCAGGCGTTAGAAACGAAGATAGAAATTATATTATAGCATTAGGGCAAGTAGTATTATCGGTATTATTACTTTCGGCGGTATATGATTATTCTTTAGAGGATATAGAAGTAACAACTAAATAAAAAGAAAAACGAGATTAGTTCTAATACTTTTCTATCTATTGAAACCTGCAGAAAGAAATTACATCCTGACAAAACTATCATTCTCGTGGTCTGAAGAACTTCGGGTTTTGTAAAGTACGGGATACGGGTAACGGGGGAAGAACAAATCCCCCTCAATCCCCCTTTACTAAAGGGGGAAAGATTGCCACGGGCTTCGCCCTCGCAATGGCAGGCCAGGGGGAGGAAAGAACTTTGAGTTAAGAAAGCATTTGGTATAATTGCGCTATGATTGGCGCGATAGCGGGTGATATTATCGGTTCTGTCTTTGAATGGAATAATATTAAGACGACGGAGTTCCCTTTATTTTGTGACGAATCAATGTTTACGGACGATACAGTATTAACCATAGCGGTTGCCGATTGTATATTAAACAGTAAAGATTATGCCGGGACTCTTAAATCATGGGGCAGAAAATATCCGGATGCCGGATACGGGGGAAATTTCGGGGCATGGCTGTATAATGAGAGAAGCGAACCGTATAACAGTTGGGGGAACGGGTCGGCTATGAGAGTCAGTCCGGTTGGTTTTGCTTTCGGAACCCTTGAGGAAGTATTGGAAGAAGCAAAGAAAAGCGCTGAAGTAACCCACAACCATCCTGAAGGAATAAAAGGCGCCCAGGCGGCCGCCGGAGCAATATTTTTAGCGAGGCAGGGTAAAAGTAAAATTGAAATTAAGGAGTATGTGGAAGAGCAATTTGATTATAACCTGAGCAGAACTCTTGATGAAATCAGACCGTCATATTCCTTTGATGTGAGTTGTCAGGGCTCTGTGCCCGAAGCTATAACCGCATTTTTAGAGTCAAACAGTTTTGAGGATGCAGTTAGAAAAGCGGTTTCAATAGGAGGGGACAGCGATACGATTGCCTGTATAGCGGGCGGAATTGCCCAGGCGTTTTATAAGGAAATTCCTGCGGAAATTATATTGAATGTAAAAAAAAGATTGCCGCCGGATATGCTGGGGGTTGTTGAAGAATGGAGAAAGAGAATAGTAAATGGTAAATGGTGATTAGGGAAGAAGGACGAGAGGTATTTAGTATAATTGTGGTATGAGACTTCATATCGTCGTATTATTTTCAATTATTGTCTTATCTCTAACAGCGCCGGTCTATGCGGATAATAAAAATGAGATTAATCTTAATTTAGAATGCTCAAGTTATGCGGGAACGAGCAGAAATATTAATTATTCTTACCGGTCCGGTAAACTTCCATTAAAATACCAGATAGAGAGTTTTACTTTTCCAAATAAAAGGGTAATCAGGAGTGTTCTTTCGGGAAGAATTTCATTGGATATGAAATACTTCGAACTTGGCTATGGCTATAATTGTGATAAATTCAGTACTGGCCGCAATGGAATATTACGTATAGGTTCAAAAAATGCATGGGCGCTTGTACTTAAAGGATTCTACAATGTAGAAGAACAGTTTCTGATTGGTGAAAAGAGAAGATACAATACATCAGCTTACATGGATATGTTGATAGTGTTTGGTAATTTAATATATTTGAACTTTGATTTGAACATGGTGGGGATGCATGTAACTGATGAAGTTATAGATGAAGATGGAGCATGTAGGGACACTATTAAAGAAGAATCAGATTTTATTTCAGATGCTGAATTTAGTTTAAAAATAAAACTGTTTCCCAGAAGGAAAATATCATATTTCGTTGGAATAGGTGGGATAAGCAATGAAAATATACATTATGGCGAGAACACTGAAGATTATTGTTTTGTTGGCTATTTTGAGATACTTAATCAGATAAATAAGAATATTCATTGGAATATTTCTTTCAAGTGCGGAAATGGTGAAAAGAGTTATCGTACAGGAGAGTTCGAACCCTCGACGAATTCAAGCCAAAAGATGATTGGATTGTTTACAAGCGTTTCTTATAAATTGTAATTAGAGGGTTTTTTTTATTCGGGATATTCTTCTTCGTCGTCTTTCTCCGGAGAGATAAAGGATATTTTGTAGGTTTTCCCGTTCGTCACTATTCTGATTGTTCCGTCCGTGTCGGTTCTGCATACGAGTGAGCCGTAATTTCTTAATCTGTTTATTACGCCGCTCTGCGGGTGTCCCCATGTGTTCGGACCGACGCAGATGATGGATACCAGCGGCTGCGCCCAGTCCAGAAACCAGTTTTGTGTAAGAGAGTTTTCAGAGCCGTGATGCGGGACCTTTAAAACAGTGCAGAGAAGATCGTCCTTGAAGGAGCGGACTATTTTCCGGCCCGCCGCTGCTTCCGCGTCACCGGTGAAGAGAAAAGAAACATCTTTGTAGGTCAGTTTGAAGACAACAGAGTTATCGTTCGCCGGTGACCCTCCGCGCCTTAGGTATTTTTTAGGGGGGTGCAGGATTTTGATTTGGCAGTCTTTGTCCCAATCCAGCTCATCGCCTGCGTGCACCTCTATCAGGGATATGTCTTTTTTTTCGGCAATCTTCAGTATCAGTTCGTAATCTTCTTCATCCGGGGGGAAACCCGAATCCACGATGGTGCCCACATCAAATTCTTGGACAACGGGCCTGATGCCTCCGATGTGATCGCTGTGCGGATGGCTCATGATGATATAATCAATGTATTTTATACCCATTTTCTTGAGGAAAGGAACAACGATTGTTGAGCCGGCGTCAAACGGGTTCCATCCGACACCGCCGCTTCCGCCGTCCGAAAGCACTGTTTTGCCGCCCGGAAGTTGTATGAGAGCGCAATCTCCCTGTCCGACGTCAATAAAGGTTATCCTGAGAAGTTTTTCAGGCGGGTTTTGGGGCGCTGCGGTTATACCGGATACGAGAAAAATGAGCGCAGCCGCGCATATTTTTATTGGGATTTTCATTACGATATTGTAATAATTAAAAGCCGGAACGCAAAAAGTTCAAGGGAAGAGGCGGGTAACGGGGAGCGGGCCGGGGCTTTGCAATAAAAGAAAGGGTAAAAGAAAGGGGACGGTTCTAATACTTTTTGGGCGGGGCAAAATAAGAAACACCGTTGGTTTCGGGGAAATGTCATATTGTAAAGCACCGTCCCCATTGCTAAAATATAAAAAGCGAAATGAAGAGAATCTTTAGGTTTGGAACCGTTGTTATTCTGCCGTTCATTTACTCCGTCGTTTATTGTTACGCATCAAGCGAGGAGTTATTAACGGCGATAAGGGACGGTGATATAGAACAGGTCAATGCATTAATTCAGGCCGGTACCGATATCAACGCCAATGACGAAACCGGCTGGATAACGCCGCTGATGCAGGCGGCTTTTACCGATTCTTTTTATATAACGAAGTTACTGATAGAAAACGGAGTGGATGTCAACGCTAGAAATAATTCCGGCTTTACGGCGCTGATATTTGCGGTCGCCGAAAAATCCCTTGTTGTTGCAAGGCTTCTTATAGAAGCCGGCGCGAATGTTAATGTTAAAGGCGATAACGGTCTGACGCCGCTGATGGTAGGCGCTTTGAACCAGTCATACGCTCTGGTAAATTTACTGCTTGAAAAAGGAGCTGATATCAATCTCAAAAACAGCGAAGGAAAGACGGTAATAAAGCTGGCCGGAGAAAAAGGCTATGATAAAATAGTCGCCCTGCTTGAGAGTTACAGAGAGTTAAAAACTGTTAAGGAGGTTCCTGTAACAGCCCCGAAAGAGCCCAGCCCCGCGCCCTTCAATCCGCTGGCGGAGTGGGCCACCGGCAGGGGATGGATTGGAAAGGATATCAAACTGATAAATGCCGCCCGGGGGAATTCTCTGGAAGCGGTAAAATCGCTGATAAAGGAAGAGGTTGATATCAATGCCGTGACCAGAACCGGGACGACGGCGCTGATGTGGGCGGCTTTTCACAATTCTCCGGATATTGCGGGGCTGCTGCTTGAAAAGGGCGCCGACGTCAATCTTAAAAATAATAACGGAATGACGGCGCTGATATTCGCTGCGGGCGCGAATTCTCTGGCCATGGCAAAATTACTGCTTGAAAAAGGGGCGGATATGGAAGCGGTGAGCGTTCACGGCGTAACGTCTTTGATAGCGGCGGACACTAACGGTTATGAAGAAATGAGAATTTTTCTGACGAAGTATAAGGGGAAACGTAATGAATTTTCTTATTAGGCCGTCCCGTCCGTCGTCGGCGGGAGCCCTTCTCGGGGTTTCGCTCTTATTTTTAATCGTCCCTGAAGTTAAGGCGGAGGTCTGGACAACTTATACAAACGCCACGACCGTCGGCGGGCTCGTTAATAACAATGTTCATGTAATAGTAATAGACGGAAACAATAAATGGTTCGGAACAAACACCGGCGTGAGCAAATTCGACGGGGAAGTCTGGAAGTCCTATACAACCGGAGACGGCCTTGCCAAAAGCAATGTCCGGGCGATAGCAATAAGCGGAAACGGAAGTAAATGGTTCGGATTCGGAAGTTCAGGGGGCGGCGTAAGCATGTTAGATGTGACTGAACAAGTTTGGGAAACCTATACGACTGCGGATGGGCTTGTTAGTAATGTTGTTTATGCAATAGCGATAGACGGAAACGATAAATGGTTCGGCACGAGCGGAGGTGCGTGTAAGTATGGCGAATCGGGATGGAGCACCTATACGGCTACGAATAGCGGTCTTGTCTATAACAGTGTCACGGCAATAGCGATAGACGGCAGCGGTAATAAATGGTTCGGCACGGGCCAGGGCGTAAGCGTGTTAGACGCGGCTGAACAATCATGGAATTCCTATACGACTGCAAACAGTGGAATTGTTAATAATTATATCCAGGCGATGGCGATAGACGGAAACGATAAATGGTTCGGCGCTTATAATGCCGGCGTGAGCAGTTTTGACGGAGAGAACTGGACGACTTATACAAAACCCCCGGCCGGCGGCGGTCTTGTTGATAATAATATTCTGGCAATAGCAATAGACGGCAGCGGTAATAAATGGTTCGGCACGAGCGGCGGAGTGAGCAAGTTTAACGGGAATGAATGGATAACCTATAAAACTGCCGATGGCCTTGCCGATGATTATGTCCAGGCAATAGCGATAGACGGGGACGGTAATAAATGGTTCGGAACAAGCAGCGGAGTGAGCAGGTTTGATGATATCGGCATCAGCGGCGGTATTACGGACACTGAAGATGCGGGCATGAACGGGGTAACGGTAAATCTTACGGGAGCGGAAACAAGGACGGCGACAACAACTGCCGACGGAAATTATCAGTTCAGCGACCTCACGCCGGGCAATTACATAATAACTCCGGTTAAAAGCGGTTATACATTCCTGCCGGTTTCCATCAGCACGGGTTCTCTCGCCGGCGACCTCGTGGAGCAGAATTTTACCGGGGACAGACCGCCGAACGTTCCCGCCGTCGTAACGCCGCTGGACGGAGCAGTTGATGTTTCAACCGGAACGGCGCTTACCTGGACGGGCGGGGACCCCGACACGGGCGATACGGTGACTTATGACGTTTATTTTTCCTCTTTTTCGCCGCCTTCCTTCAAAATAAATCAATCAGGCGCGACATATAACCCCGGCGGATTGGACAATAATACGACGTATTACTGGAAAATCGTCGCAAAGGATTCTTACGACGTGGAAACGGCCGGGCCGGCATGGTCTTTTGTAACGGGGGATATCCCGTTTCCCGTTTATTACATCAAAGGTTACATAAAAGATTCCGGTGAGGAAGGAGTAAGCGGGGTGACGGTAGAACTTACTGGAGCCGCTGAAGGTTCTGCGGCTACGGATTCATCCGGGTATTATGAATTTACAAATCTGGCGTCGGGAAATTATGCGGTGACTCCTTCAAGCGCGGGATGTTTGTTTGCGCCGCCGAACTGGATATATTCCCCGCTGGCCTCCAATCAGGGCGGGCAGGATTTCCACATTGCCGGAATACTTACGGGCGAAGGGAACGTTGAGGTCAGGGGAGGGCCAAAGGGTTATATAAAACTGAGCAAGGGCGAAAAGGCCGAGATAATCATGAGGCCGGTGACATCCGGGCTGGTCACAATCAAAATTTATACTCTGCGGAAAAAACTCGTCTGGAAAAAAGAAATTTATGTAACGGGAGGAACGCAGCCGCTGCCAGTGGTATGGGAATGTAAAAATACAGGGTCGGAGCAGGTCGCTTCGGGAACTTATATAGCGCATATAAAAGGAGCGGGATACAACGAAAAGAAATATATTGTTGTCGTCAGGTAATTTGTCTAATGTGTAATACAGGGAAGATTTTCTCTATTTGTGTTTTCATAATAATTCAAAGCGCCGTTTATGCGGGAGAAGGGACGGGAGCGGCAATATTCGCCCAGCCCGCCGGCGTAAGAGCGTCCGGAATGGGGGAAGCATATACGTCGGTGGGGGACGACGTGTGCTCTCTTTATTATAATCCGGCCTGCCTTGCGCGGTTAAGCCGGAAAGAGGCGTCTTTACTTTATCAGTCGGGGGTTATCGGGGACACGTTCGGGTCCTTTAATTTAGGCCTGCCGTTTGAACCGTTCGTTGCGGCCGTGAGTTATTTCAATTATACCACCGGTAATCTTGATTTGATTGATAGCGGCGGCGGTATCAGGAGCATAAAAGCGGAAGAGGACTATGCGGTAACATTGTCGGCCGGTTGCAGCCCGTGGGACGGAGCGGACATAGGCCTTAATTTAAAAATGCTCAACTCAACCATTGCCGGGGAATTTACGGCTGCCGCGCACGCTTTTGATATAGGCGGCGTATATCATGTGATAGAAGACAGTTTATTTTTCGGGTTATCCGTGCAGAACATCGGAGGGGAATTAACGTATGATGCGGAAACCGAACCGCTTCCGGCAATTATAAGAAGCGGAATTTCTTATAACCAGGAATATTCGCTTATTTCTTTTGATATTGTGAAACCGGGAGACGGCAGTATGGAGAAATGCCTGGGCGTCGAGTATTCTTTGCTGGATGGTCTTGCCCTGCGCTGCGGGTACAGGGATATGGGGGATACGGATGAAATAAGCGCCGGTTTCGGGGTGACGTTATCGGACATGAAAATTGATTACGCCTGGTCGCCGGATTCGGACCTGGGCGACTGCCATAGGTTTTCATTAACTAAGAGGTGGAAATCAAAAGTCACAAAGGGAAGGGATGACCCCGACTTATCGGGACCGTGGCGGGTTTTTACAAAGGCGAGAGAACTTTTCCGTCTCGGACGGTACAAAGCCGCTCAAAAGAAATTTAGAGAGGTCCTGAAATCGGTTCCTTCCCATGAAGAATCAAAAAAATGCATTATTCTCTGCCAGAGGAACTTTTATGAGAGTTTGGCGCCGGAAGCGCAGCAGCGGTATATTGACAGGTGTTTTATGAAAGGCGTAGATATGATTAAGAAGAAGAAATATGATAAAGCAGTTGAGTGCTTTGAAGAGGTTTACAACATCAATCCGAAATATCCGCAGGTGAAGGACTATTTACAGTGGACAAGAGATAAATTGAAGGAATATCCGTTCACGAAATGATCGGCGGGGGAAGGGGTATAATGCCAGGGAAGAAAACCAACCGGCGCACGGCTTTTGCTGTCTGCGCAGAGAACGGTTATCGGGTGACGGGAGAGCGCCCCTGCCCGTGCGGAATTCAATTCGTAAAGACCCCGTTTTGCTCGAAAAAGCGCTTTTTCAGCCGGCTTAATGGTTTTGTATGGCTGAAAGCCGGAAAATGACACATTTCCCCTAAGTCGGCTTTCAGCACGCCACGGCGCATCTACGACCGCAATCAAATTGCTCGCAAAATCTTCTCCGCCCCGAGAAATCCAAAGGATTTCCGGGACTCAGTCCTCGGAATTTCTTTGAAATTCCAGAGGGTAATCTGCGTAGAAGTCGCAACGTAAGATACATCGCTGCTGAGGACTGACCGGCCTTGTTCCGCTTGTCGGCCCGGTGGCGCCAGGCACCTTGCGCGGAAAACGGCAGCAAGTCCGGATAAATCCGGCCGCTGCAGGAAAAGATGGCGATTACCGGCGCGGCGGGCGAAACAATAAAAACTGAGTTTCATTTTTTTTCAGGGTTATCAGCCGAAAATTGGTTTTACTTGTTTTCATTGTAAAATTGGTATAGTTTCTTCATAGAACATATTAAGTATTGAATTGAAATTCTTTAATCATAAGAAAATACAAGATATTTCTGTTAAAAAGCATTAAATATTTTTCAGGGAGAAATCCCTCTAAAAGTTTACAGAATAGATATTATCATAACTTGTAAAGGGGTTCCCGACGGGGGAAAAATCCTGCAGGTTTTCATGAAATCGAGCTGCCTTCCCTTTTTTCTCAGGTATTTACCGTCGGGGAAAGTTATATAATCTTTGTATTTGTCAATTTTCAGGGTCTGTTAATGGTTTTGTACCCTGAAATCGCTTTTTTGATTAAAATTGGGTTTTACGCACAATTCTCGTAAAAGGAGAATCAATAAGTTCCTGGTCTGCCATCCGGAGCCGTTCTATAAGCGCCGAAATAAAAGCCCTGTAAAATTTTACGGCGATGTCCTGGCGGCTGTTGAAAAGATTATCCAGAGAGTCCCTGTCAATTTTGAAAAGAACCGAATCTGCCGCCGCCTGAGCGCTGCCGCTGCGCGGTATGTTTATAAGAAGAGCCATTTCCCCGAAAAATTCGCCGGGATGGATAAATGCAAGGAATTTCTCCTTCTTTGCGCCCTCCTGCCCTATCGTCTTGAATATTTTTATCTTTCCTTCGAAAACAACGTAGAAATTGTTGCCGGCGGCGCCTTCGGAAAAAATAACGGACCCGGCCGGCGCTTTAAATTTTTTTCCGGTTCTTTGAACATAGATGAGTTCTTCGGCGTTAAATTCGGAAAATACGCTGAGATTTTTGAGGACGAGCAGATTTCCGGTGTATTCCTCGATGTCATCGCTCTCGGCGGAGGTTATGCCGGCAAACCTGAAAGCCGTGTGCCAGTGCTCTCCCATATCGGCATCCCGTATCTTTACGCCGCGGAGGTTGAATTGTTTTCCCTCTTCGAGAGAAAACGTTATCCGGTAAGATTCGGAATCAGGAATACGCTTTTCCGTTTTGACGGAAATGCCTCCGGCGGACAGGTTTCTCAAAGTGCCTTCCGTCTTCGTGCCGGCCTCGGATATTGCCACCGGCGTTTTCACGGATATTCGCAGGTGTTTTCTTTTGTCGTCCTTGATTTTCCCTATTTTAACTGAGCCGAAGTCCGTCTGCTTACGCGGCAGCACGCTTTCAGCCCATGTTTTTTTCAGCGCCTCGGCCAGTTTTTCTTTGAAAAACATTGTCGTTTTATACGAAACGATGTCTTTGGAAAAAATGAAAACCGGAAGTTTGCCCGTCTCTGTCTTTCTGAATTTATTAAAGTCAGGGTCTTTGAACAGGTGCTTGGTATCGGAGGAAAGAATTATCAGAGACGGCGGGTTATCAGTTATGTTTTTTTTGAGATTAATCCATTCCGCCACTTCGCGAAAGTTGAGTTCAAATTCCTTCAGGCATTCTTTGATAAAAGAAAAAAGTTCTCTGTTCTTTCCTAAAAAAACGATGTTATAATTCTTCACAATTCTATTATATCAATATATCAATTTCCTGCAAGCACGGGTCCAAGCATGGGGTCATCCAAGCATGGGGTCCATGCATCCAAGCATGGGGTCAGGTCTTGCAATGCAACAGTTATTGAAGGAAATTGAGGAGTTTATGAAGGAAATTAATGTGTTAATGCAAGACCTGACCCCCACTATGACCCCACTATTTTGAGCATTTGTTTGTGGAGAAGCATGTTGCTGCAGAGAATTGTTTTGTCTTTATTTTCATACTTTCCGTCAATTGATATTTCTTTTCCCGAATAGTCCGTGACTTTTCCTCCCGCTTCCTCTATCAGGATTTTCCCGGCGCCGGTGTCCCACGGGAACAAACCTTCCTCCCAGAAACCGTCAAACCTTCCGCAGGCGACATACGCCATATCAAGGGTGGCCGAACCCGGTCTTCTGATGCCCTGGGCGTTTACGACAAATTTTTTGAATAACTCGACCGTTCTCAGGGGGTTTTTCCATACGTAATAAGGGAACCCCGTGGAAATAAGGGCTCTTTTCATTTTCTTTATGCCGGAGACCTTTATTTTCTTCCCGTTGAGAAAAGAGCCCTTCCCCGCCGCAGCAAAAAAGATTTCCCCGTTCGCCGGATTGTAAGTTACGCCGATAACAGGCGTTCCGTTCCTGACGAGGGAGACGCTCACCGCCCACATTCTGCCGCCGTGCGAGTAGTTGACGGTCCCGTCTATAGGGTCAATGACCCACATCGTTTCCTTTATTTTCTGAAAGGTTCTCTCCTCGCACAGGAAACCGGCGCTGCAGAGTTTGGAGAGTTCTTTGACGAGGAATTTTTCGCATCTTTTATCAGCGTCGGTTACGGGATTGATTCGCCCCTTGTATTCGATACGGATTTTTTTTTGTCCGGCCTGCGCAAGGCGGCCGGCTTTTACGAGGACGGGCAGAACCTGTTTGAGTATTTTGCCGTAATTGATAATTCTATTTTTTGACAACCTTGAAATTCTTCAACCTTCCGGCCTGCGGCAGTTCCCCGGCAATCGGTCCGGCGTAGTCGATGAATGCCTGCGTGACGTTGTTGCCCGCGGAATTTATGAATTTTGCGGGCATCTCCCTCGTTTCTTTCGCGACGCTTTCAAGCGGAACTCTTTCAAAATAGACGCTGTATTTTTTCGACGGTTTCCGGCGGATGGCTATCGAGCCGTCCGTGTCCGCCGCTGCAGCTTTCTTTACGGCAATTTCACCGGCGAGCCGGGCTTCTTTCGCGTCGGTTTCGGAGACGATGCCCGGAAACGACCGCTGGAGGTAGCCGAATGTGTCCGCCCTGACACGCGTTATGTTGGTTCTTGTCTTGATTTCCGCCGCCAGCAGGTCCCCGAGCGCGCCGCTGCCGCTCAACTGGACATTGCCGTGGGCGTCCTTTTCCCTGATGAATTTAGCGGCGATTGCGGCGCCTTTTCCGTCGGATATGCCTTCCGACACAGCCGCGAGGCATCGTCCGAGTTTTTTGTAAACGCCTGAAACGTCCCTGATAAATTTATCCATGCCGAAAGGCCTTTCGGGAAGATATATCAGATGAGGCCCGTCGCCGGGTCTGGACCGTCCGAGCGCGGATGCGGCCGTAAGGAAACCCGCGTGGCGTCCCATGACGATGTCAATTTTAACGCCGGGCAGAGCGAGGTTGTCCAGATTGTCTCCCATAAAAGCGGACGCTACGAACTTTGCCGCCGAGCCGTATCCGGGGGTGTGGTCGTTCTCCCTGAGGTCGTTGTCGATCGTCTTCGGAATGTGAAAACACCGGAGTTCCCATTTCACTTTTTTTGCTTCCTGGTTGATAATGTACGCGGTTTCGGCCGAGTCGTTGCCGCCTATGTAAAAAAAATACCTCACGCCGAACTTGTGAAGAGTCCTGAAGATAACCCCGCAATCTTCGGGTGTGGGTTTTTTCCGGACGGTGCCGAGCGCGGAAGAAGGCGTGCGGGCGACTTTTTCAAGATTGTCCGCCGTTTCTCTTCCGAGGTCTATAAAGTCCTTTTCAAGGATTCCCTTGATGCCGTGACGGGCGCCGTAAATTTTTTTTATTTGGAAATGCTTCTTCGCCTCGATAACCGCGCCGGCAAGACTCTGATTTATGACCGCCGTCGGACCCCCGCTCTGCGCGATAAGCATATTGCCGGTAATGTTTTTCATCCTACGCCCCCTCCTTACCCCGTTAGAGAGCGCCGCTCCCGCGAGCCTCGTCCGCCTCAGGCGGCCGGGCAGGGGCTCCCGTCGGCGGTATGTTACTCTAATGGGGTTTACGCTTTTTTAATTACTCCCATTTTCCTGAATTTTCTGTATCTTGTCATGGAATACGGTTTTTTTTCTTTAACGATTTCAATTGCCTGCAGTAATCTTTTCTTCAGGAGTTTCGCCTGTTTTTCGGGCTCAAGGTGCGCGCCGCCGAGCGGCTCGGGGACAATTTCGTCAACCACGCCGAAATCGAGAAGGTCCTGCGCCGTGAGTTTCAGGATATTTGCCGCCTTCTCCGTACTCGCCGCGTCTCTGAAAAGAATTGAAGCGCAGCCCTCTGGCGATATCACGGAATAAACCGCATTTGAAAGCATTAGAATATAATTACTTACACCGAGCGCGAGCGCTCCGCCGGACCCCCCTTCCCCTATAACGACGCTGACAATCGGGACTTTAAGGCCCATCATCTCCTGAAGGTTCTGCGCAATCGCGCGCGACTGGCCTCTTTCCTCCGCTCCGATTCCCGGATACGCCCCGGGGGTGTCTATAAAAGTTATCACGGGAATGCCGAATTTCTCGGCGAGTTTCATAACTCTCAGCGCTTTCCTGTAGCCCTCCGGCTGGGACATCCCGAAATTCCTTCTCATTTTTTCGGCGGTCGTTTTCCCTTTTTCCTGTCCGACGACTGCGCATTTCAGCCCGTCGATATCCGCCAGGCCGGCTATGATTGCGGGGTCATCCGAAAAATACCTGTCGCCGTGCAGTTCAAGGAAGTTCGTAAAAATATTCGCGGCATAATCGGAAAACAGCGGCCTTAAAGGGTGCCGGGCAATCTGCACTTTCTGAAACGGGGTGAGTTTTGAGAAAATTTTTTTTCTCAGTTTAAGGACTTTCATTTTCAGACCGGCGATTTGTTTTGAGTTCTTTTCGGGTTCAAGTTCAAGCTGTTTTATTTTCTTCTCGATTTTTAACAGCGGTTTTTCGAATTCGGGAGATAAGTCAGACATGAGCAACCGGACATTTCAACACTGAACATTTTGACATTACTTTTATTTTTTAGAATGCCGCCCGGTAGATGATAGAAAGAGCTCTTTCTATTTTTGCGTCTTCCAAGGCTTTACCGTTTTCCTCTATTTCTGTCCTGGTAATGTTTTCGAAGTTCAGCATAAATTCCAGCCCTTCCGTAAATTGCAGAATGGCGCCCGCATTAAACCTGCATAAACCGTTCCCGCGTCCGAGGTTAATCCCTTCGGCGCAGAAACCGAATTTTGAGGGCTTGAAACTAAAGCCCGCAAAGGAACTGATTTTATCTCTGAAACTGTCGGGGTTTTCAGCAAGTACCTTGTTGTAATTCGCTCCGCCGGTCACAAAAAAATTCGGGAAGAAAAGTTCTTTGGTCATTACAAGAAAAAACCCTATAGGTTCTATCCGGTATTTCTGCGTACTTGTACCGGTGCTGTCTATCCATTCATAACCCTGCCTGTCATATCCGAGCGATACTTTCGGAAAAGCGTAGTTGCCCCTGAAAATGTCCATCTTCAAATAAAGATTCGGGTCCCTTCCCTTTGGCGTTTGCGAACCGATCAGCGAATCCACGTTCCATGAAAAACCCACATTAAAACCCTGCAGTACGCCGAAGACCGCCCTTGTGAGCATTCCGCCGCCCTTGTACATTCTGAAATTAACGTTATATTCGCCGTAGTTCATTCCCCCCGCCGTCGGGGTAAATATCAATCTTTCCATGTTGTCCGCTTTCGCGGTTTCTTCCGCCGGCAGGGTTCCTGCCGTCAACACGCACGCCAGTATAAACAACAAAAGACCTTTTTTCATAAACACCTCCTGAATTACCCTAATTTTATTAAAATATCCGGTCAAGGTCAAATTTTTTAAAAGATGGTTTTCTGCGGGATGTTAAAATACGGAAAAATTCGGCTCAAAAGGTGTTTCCCTATTTTTTTCTTTTTAATTTTTTAAGGATGCGCTCAATATCCGATTTCAATTTAGGAGAAATATTCGGGTTGCTGTGCACTTTTTCCAAAAAAGGAATTCCCTGCGTTATTTTAAATTTCTTTATGTAATATAGATAAAACCGCAAACGATAAGCTCTTTTTTTATCAAATAAATCTTTTTCATACAATTTCGATTTTTCCTCCAGGAAAGCGTAATCTATTTGCTCGTAATGTTCTTTTGTTAACTTTAGTACCATTGCTTGTATTTTCCTTCCTATGTTTTTCTGCAAATTCGGGTATTCTAAAAAAGCAAATAGTTCGGGGAGCAATAACAACTTTTTTGAAGATATAAAATCCAGCACTATTTTCTGCGAGTTTTTATAACCGCGTTTGAACGGGATATTCATTACGGAAACTGTGTTTGAATCACTTTTGTCATATTTCAAATTTAACAGAAATTTGATTCGTTTTTCAAGATAATCATCAGCGTATTTGCTTATTTTTGAATCGCACAGATACATAAGGTATTCCATTGTTTTCATAACGGTTAAGTCGTTCAATATAGCAACTATTTTTTTACGGATAATTACGGCATCGTAAGGGACAACCTGCAGGTTTCCAAGTACGTCCAGCAACACTGTTATGTGCCTGGTGCGTTCTGAAAACTCTAAATTATTTTTATCTATTTTATCAACGATTTCAAATGCCTTAAGAGCCACGTCGAAATTTTTTGATTTTAGTAAATGATACAACCCCGGCAGACATTTCCTGCTTTTTATAATGTCAAAAACTTCAAGCAGGGTCTGTTCAATTTCAGGGGATTTATAATTATTTGCGTATTGGTTCAAATAACCGGCGTACTTCTCCCCGCCTAAAAATGCAACCACCTTAATTATTTTCTGAATCACTTCTTCGTCCGAACTTGTTTTATACGCGTTCGCCGCCATATCCAAATAGTTGGTTTTATTGTTGTTCAGTATAAAATCCAGCGTCTTGAGTTTTTCTTCTTTGCTGCCGTATTTCAAGTTATACACCGTTTCTTTGTCGGAACCGCTCATTAGGGAGTTTCCATCGCTTTTAGAGTTGTAAGTATCTTCTATTACAACGGTTTCACCGCCTTCGAATGTGGTCCTAACAAGGGAAGAAACTAATTTATCCGTCAGATAATGAATCCTCGATTCAGAGGAAGTCGTCGCATGATTGCTGTATAAGATTTTACCTGTTTCCACATCTACCATGTTTACGGATACAACGAATTTATTCAGCAGTTTTCCGAATTTTCCGGTTACAATATACCGTATGTTTAATATTTTCCCGATTTTAACAGCGCATTCTACTTCCGTGCAAGCGGTTTGCTGGAAACCCTGCTCCGCCAGCACCTTATCAAGGTTGTTCCTGTCAACAACGTTAAAGCGCTTGCTTTTGACGATACCTTCTCTGAAAAATTCCGCTACGAATATGGAGTCGCTGGCAGATACGCCCTGAGAGCCGAAGTCCAGAACCGCTATATTATGGATTTTGTTCTTTATTGCAACCGCGCCGACGGTAAGAAACGCGAGCAATACTACTGCGGTGAAAACATTGTGTAACTTTCTCTTTATTTTTCCGGATTCTGCGCTAAATAAAAAAGACATTGCGAATATTCTCATTTCTTCTATAATAAATTACCTCTTTATTGTGTTGAAGTCAATATTTGGTTGTTGTTACACAATTACGGTTTACCCTGCACCACGGCTTGACAACCGCGGCTTTTGGGGTGATACCCTTCGGGATTTCATATTCATTCATCCGCAGGTTTACACTCTCTGCTTTCTGGCTGTGCGGGATAAACCTGTTTGGAAGTGGGAAATAAAGACGGAAGAACAATTAGCGGGTATCTCCTGTTTTTCGTCAGCCTTTTTTGCTTTATGTTTTGTTTTTTTTTGAAAACTTGCTAAAATGTAAAAGTTCAGTGAACGGCGTGTCATTGCGAGGGAATGACTGCCTGCCGAAGGCAGGCGAGACCGAAGCCCGCCTGAGGCGGGCCACGCCCTTCGGGCTCGCAATGACAAATACGGTTTTCGCTGAATATTTATGCTAAAATAAAGCAATGAAAGTCAAAGACGTGATGCTGAAAGATGTTGTGACCGTGAGAAGGTCCACTAACCTCGGGCAGCTTCTGGAGATTTTCGGGAAATTTCACATATCGCCGGTGCTTCCCGTTATTGACAACGCGGGGAACCTTATCGGCACGATTACGCTTGAGAACGTTATAGAGCAGTTCAGCAATATCCCCGCGCACTTTTCAAGAGCTGCGAAGTACGCTTCTCATGATGATATGACAATCAGCGAGCTGCTGACCGCGGACATACCGAAAGATGCGGCGACGCTCTTTCTCGTCGACGATCTCCTGTCGGAAATACCCATAACAATTTCACAGGACGCCGGCGTCATGGAAGCGGAGAGAATGATGAAACTCAACCGCGTTGAAATAATTCCCGTCGTGGACGGGAAAAAATTCGCCGGCGTCGTCACGAAGTTCGACATTGTCCTCGGAATTCTGAAAGAAAAAGGAATTGTCTGATACCTGGATATGCACATACTTTTCAGTTTCGGCATAATTCTTTTCGGAGCATGGTCTGCGGGAAAAATCATAAAATATATCGGACTCCCCCTCGTTACGGCTTATATAATTTTCGGTATTGTGATGGGGCCTGACATTCTGAATCTCGTTCACGGAAATTTTATCACCGCCTCGCCGCTTATTTCCAGCATCGGGCTCGGTTTTATCGCTTTCAACATCGGGCAGAATTTTGTCTGGGAAAACATAAAGCGGCTCGGTAAAATGGTCATCTGGATATCCTGCCTTGAGGCGTTTATGGCGTGGATTTTCGTAACTCTGGGAGTCCATTTTCTGGCCGGTATGAACTGGGCGACTTCAATCTGCCTCGGGGCTCTCGCTTCCGCTACGGCGCCGGCGGCGACGATGATGGTTATAAGGGAATACAAAGCGTCGGGCCTTTTTACGAACACTCTCCTCGGGGTTGTGGCGCTGGACGACGCGTGGTGTCTGGTAATAATATCAATAGCGATCGCCGTTACCAAAGCCGTCTCGCTTCATGGCGCGGGAAATACCGTAATACTCAATGCGTTCTTTCACTCGATAGGCAGTATTACGGGGGCGTGTCTGGTCGGCGCGCTTCTCACGGTGATGATAAAAAAAATATCCATTTTTGTCGTAACGCGGGATAATCTCCTGATTTTTATGCTGAGTTTCCTTTTCATAGGGATCGGCGCTTCCGAAATGTTTCATTTTCCCCTTCTCCTGACCTGCATGATAATGGGCGCCGTACTCGCCAATATTACGCGGGAGACGAAGTTTTTTGACGTCCTGCACGAGGTGGACGCACCGGTTTATCTGCTCTTCTTTGTGCTCGCCGGCGCGAATTTGAAAATAGCGCAGCTCGGAACAATCGGAATCGTCGGCATCGTTTATTTCTTTGTAAGAGTGGCGGGGAAATTTTCGGGGTCTTATCTGGGAAGCGTTATCTCGGATGCGCCCGTCAGAATCAGAAAATATATCTGGCTGGGGCTTGTCCCGCAGGCGGGCGTCGCTCTGGGAGCGGCTCTTATGGTGCGCGACCGGTTTCCTCTTGTCGGCGAAACAATTTTTACGACGGTTGTCGCAACAACGGTTCTTTACGAACTGGTGGGACCTCTCTGCACGAAATTATCTCTCCGGAAAGCCGGCGAAATCCTGTAAACATCTGTCTCTCCGTTAAATGCGTACTATAATCCTGGCGCCGTGACTGAACAGTAAGCAGTACGGAATCAATAAATCCCAAATAAACTTAAAATTCTACTCCCAATTACTTGGAAAAATGTTTCTGACTTGCAGCCAGCCCGTCTTCAAGCGACTCTTCCATCGTTGAGTACTTCCAGCCGCCGAACCTTCCGGTTGATATTATTTTGTGTTTTTTGAGGAACCCGAAAATTTTGGGCAGGACCTTTTCCCTTTCATTATCGTAAATGACATAAGCGAACGGGATGTTCAGGTCTTTTTGGACGAGGATGCTTTTCTCCGTGAGGCGCAGAAATTCAAGAATTTTTTTTACCGTCATTTCCGCCTTCCCGTCCCGGAATGATTCCTCTACGTAAATGTTCGAGAACCGCTCCGGCACGCTGCCGAAATTGGACAGGAAACCGATTCTGTAAAACGGGAATTTCTTTTCGGGAAAATAAATCCAGTGCCCCATTTCCGAAAAATTCTTTTTTAAAACGAGGTTCGTGTTTTTCACGCCCGCCCACTTTAATTTCTTTGAAAGTTTCCGCATTTCCGGACAGCCGTTCAGACGGTTCAGGAGAACGGGCAGAGGGATTGTGGATATGATTTCGTCATAGGATATTTTGCCGTTTCCTGTAAATATTATTTTTTTATTCAGGTCGATTGATTTTACTCCCGCTCCGAAAATTATGTTTTTCCCTTTTGCCAGCGGCTTTATGATTTCGCTGATTCCTCCTCTTTCCGGGTAATAAAACGAGGCGTTGTAACCTCCCGTCTGCTCCGGGTTGCGCCGCGCGGCTCCTTTGAGTATCAGACCTTTCGAAGGCGGCGGCACGAATCTCCCCATCCACAGGGTGCTCATTTTTCTCAAGTCGTATTTCCAGAGTTTCCTGTTATACGGCTCAAAAAAGAGGCGGAACATTCTTTCACCGAAGGAATTCTTAGCCCAGTCGTAAAAACTGCCGCGGGCCGGCTCTCCCCTGCCGGCAAGGAAGTCCTTTACGCATTTGGTTTTTTCCTTTTGCGGCAGGTAGGCGAGATGATACTGGAAGGGATAGGGGACAGACCCGTCCAGCAGATGTATTGACGCGGAGCGCGAATGTTTTTTCAGAGGGACTTTCAGTTCCGACGTTATAAAACGCTTCCAATCCTTATCCTTCGCAGGGTGGCGTGATGTCGTCTGCTTTTTATTTTTGAAATGCAGGAGGTGTCCGGTGTAATCAAAGAAAAAACCGTTTTTCTTCTCGGTTCGGCAGAGCCCACCAGCTTCGCTTTCTTTTTCAAGGACGAGCGGTTTTATTTTTCTTTTTACAAGGAAATGCGCTGCGGAAAGGCCGGTGAGCCCCGCCCCGAGAATCACGATTTTTTTCACCAGTTCACTCCCAGCCGGAAATACGATTCATATTCCTTATCCCGCAGAGTCCTTGCCCTGTCAAAAGAAATAAAGAGAGGATAACTCTGAAAAAGGAGCGCGTTCAGCCGGAAACCGAACCCGAAGGAGTGCCTGAGATTTTCTTTCCCCCACTCGCTGCTTTTTGAGAAAACCTCTCCCGCATCGTAAAAAATAACCCCTTTCAAACTCTTGAAATACATCGGAGGTATCAGCCACCAGACATTATAGTCAATATCAGGAAAAACGTAAAACCTGTATTCGGCGGAGCCGAGAGCGAGCCGGCTCTCGTCGGGCACGCCGCTTAAGCCACGGACCATGTTCCACCGCGTGATGTCGAAAAGTTCCGGCGTTTCGCCCCACGAGAAAAGACCGAGAAGCCGCAGGGCAAAAATGTGGTTCGGGAAAACAATAGGGGCAAAAAACTGTTCTTCAAAATAAACCGATTTGTACTGGAAATCGCCGCCGAGACGTTTCCCCGACTGCGCAAAACTCAGGTTGGCTCTCCTCCCTTTTACGATGTCCATAAACCTGTAAATGCTGAAATCCCTGACGAGAGAGAGGACGTAAGCGTTTTCAAACGTTTCGTAATAGTCGTTTTCCTCCCAGTCAAGCAGGTCTTTGTTTCTTTCCCGCGCGAGCATCAGTTCCAGCCGGTTGTTTTTGTCGAGGGGTCTTGTGAAAAAAAGGCCGAAAGCGTCTTTTCTGCTGTCCTCTTTCATCACCTCGGCCGCGTCTTCGTCATCTCCGGGGATGCTCCATCTTGTTTCTCTCGAGCCGCCCGTAAAAAAACCGGCGTTCGTTTTCCATTTCTTGCACAGGTAGGAAAAAGAATAATTCATGTCTCTCGTCGCCGACAGCCACTGGAGATAGAGAGAGGCATTGTGGTTGCCGGTGATATCGGACGCCTGCATGTAATTCAAAACATAGAATTCCACGTCTCCCTCGGAAAAAGCGAACATCGCGAGAGGGTAAACCAGGTCAAAAGACCACCGTGTTTTGTATTTTCTGAAGTCATAGGGCAGGACTTCAGACGGTTCCGGCGGTTTCTCTTTTTCCTTTTTCATTTCGATTCCCGCAGTAAAATTTTCATCCTGCGTTTCAGGGGCATGTCTCCGCAAAGCAGGTTTTATATCCTCGATGTCAATTCCTCTTTTGAGAAAGGCATCGTCAATGACTGACGATGAACCGGCGTGCGCTGAATCCGCCGTTGCCGGAGGTGAATCAAAAACATAAATCTGCCGGGAACCTTCCCACTGGATTACGGCGGCAATTTCATTGTTTTTTGAAACCGCGAAATCCGTAACGCCTGTTTTAATGAACGTCATATTTTCCGCCTCGTCGAAATTTGAGGAGGAATATCTTATTCTGAAAATATCGCTGAAAGAATTTCTGTCGCTTATGAAATACAGGTGTTTCCCGAGAAGATGCGGAGTTTTTTCGTCAAAGGACGTGTCTGTAAGCCATGTTTTTTTGAAAGATGAAAGCGATATTTCTCTCAGGTCAAGTTCCTGCCTGCGTTCGCAGGAATAGATGATTTTCTGTTCGCCGGGAATTACCGTAAAGGAGTGTTCAAAGTCGTCGTCGTCCGTAATGTTTGAGATTTTTCCTTCGTTCCAGAGGAATATGTCGCTCCTGCAAGACAGGTCCCCAGCCATCAGGAGAGAACCGTCGTTAAGGGCTTCAATCTGTCTTACCTCGGTGAAAGGGATGGGGATTTCGAGAAACTTTTTATTTTCATAAAAGACCAGATGGTGTTTTCCGTCCTTCCACGCGGTAAAAATGAGCCGGTTCCCGTAATAAGCGAAAGAGTCCCCTACATTGTCAAAATAATTCTTTTTTCTTTTTAAAAGACGTTTCTGCTTTCCGCTTTTCACGTCCTTTATCACAATTTCGTCGTAGCCGTATCCGTCGGAAACGAACGCAATTTTACCGTCAAAGAAAAAAGGGCTTCTCGCCCGGTAGAACCGGAAATCCGGGGAAATCATCCGCCCGAGTTTTTCCGGAGCGTTTCTTTCATCGGTCGCTTTTTTATACTGTCCGTCCAGATATTCTTCGAACAAAGCGTCGAATCTGCGCGAACCGGTATCAAACGTTTTTCTCATCGCGATGTTCTGTTCCCATATCTGCGGGAATTGTTTTACGAGTTCGAGAACTTTATTTTTGCCGTATTTCCGCGCGATAAAAATCATCATTTTCTGCGACTGCTTATAAGCAAGGTAGACGCGGTAGCCCTCAAGGTGAGAGAAGGAAAGCAGGTCCTCCGAAGGGACGAGCAAGCCGTGCAGGTAGATATCCCGGAGAGCTGCGGCGTCTTCCCCGTCCCAGATGTCGGATGAAAATTCGGCAAGGCCCTCCTGTATCCAGAGAGGAATGGGATATATCATAAGGCGCACGAGTGAAATCGACCGCCAGAAACCGCCGTAGAAAATTTCAAAACTCGCGACGTGCGTGTATTCGTGCTGGAGGATGTGCCTCATTTCCCGGGGCGAAGTATAGTAAGGCAGCACAAACCTGTTCTTAAACGCCTCCGCAAAACCGCCTGTCCCCCACGACACGGGGGCTATCCTGTTCGAATGAAAGTCAGGGTGGTCTTCAAAGAAAAAAAAGAACGGTTTTTTCCGCGGGCTTACGTTGAGAAATTCAAACGTTTCGTCGTGGGTTTTTTCAAGCATTTGCGATATCAAAGCCGTCTTATGAGAAATCTGCGGGTAGTGGAAAATCGTAAAATGTTCCGTTTCGCAGGTGCTCCATTCGAAGTTCTGCGTATATGTCTGATTTTTTCCGAATTCGAGACCGGAAACCGCCGACGATATTAAAAGTGCAAAAATGCCGTAAAGTGAAACTTTACATTTCACAATTATTCTTTCTTGAGAATGTCTCCGATGCTGAAACCCGCGGATTCCGAAGAATAATATTGCTGCATCGTTTCGTTTTCTTTCTGTTTTTCCAGTTCCTTTATGCTGAGTTCTACCATCCTTAAGTTTTCGTTTACCTTTACGACAACCGCTTCAATTTTCTGACCTTCGGAAAAGGCGGAAAGGTTTTCGGTTTTTCCCGCCTCAATCTGCGAAATGTGGATAAAACCCGTTATTCCGTCCGGAAGGTCCATTATAAGTTTATCCGTATCAACTTTGGCGACCGTGCCGGTTACGTTCCGCCCTGAAACGTAATTTTTAAAAGGGCTGTCTTCTATCTGTTTCAGGCCCAGATAAATTTTTTGTTCCTCAACGCTGATGCTCAGAATTTTTGCGGAGACCTGCTGGTCGACACACAAGATGTCCGCGGGATGGGAAATTCTTTCTTTCCATGAAAAATCCTTCAGCAGAATAAAACCCTCTGCGGCATCCGGAAGTTCCACAACGGCGCCGTTCTTCGTAAGATGGGTAACCCTGCCTTCAATTGTTTCCCCGACGGAATGTTTCGCGGTAAAGCTCTGCCATGGATTTTCCTGCGTGTTCTTCAGGCTCAGGGATATTCTTTTGTTTTCATGGTCGCTCTTTAACACCATTACTTCTATTGTCTGGCCTTCTTTCAGGACCTCGGCTGTCTTGAGATTTCTTTTCCAGGACAGTTCGCTTATGTGCAGGAGCCCCTCAAGACCCGGCTCAAGTTCAACAAAAGCTCCGTACTCTACAACGCCTCTTACAACGCCGTTGTGTATGCTGCCGACAGGGTATTTCTTTTCGACTTTTTCCCATGGGTGAGATTTTGTTTCTCTTAAACTCAGGGAAACCCTGTTTTCCGTTTTGTTCAGTTTTGTAATCTTGACTTCTATTTCCTGCCCGATTTTCAATTCGTCGGAAACCCTTTCCGTCCTGCCCCACGAGATGTCCTTTATGTGAAGAAGGCCTTCAAATCCTCCTATGTCCACAAATGCGCCGAATTTGGTAATGCCTTTTACGACGCCTTTTTTTATTTCGCCCTCGCGCACCTCGGACCAGAATTTTTCCTGAAGCTTTTTATATTCCGGTTCGACCACGTCCCTCCACGAGACGACAATATCGTTTTTAATTCTGTTGAATTTCTTTATTTTCACGGGGACGTCCTGCCCTATGGTTTCTTTTATTTTTCTGACGGGAGGATAACCTATCTGCGAGTTCGGCATAAATGCCTCAATCCCGTTGATTTTGGCTTTTACGCCGCCTTTAATCTGCTCAACAATTCTGGCGGTGACGGTTTCCCCTTTTTCAAACGCCTGCTCAATGTCGTATATCGCCTTGTTCTTCTGCGCTCGACGGCACGACAGCGTCGGGGAACCGCCGGTTCCGGACATATCAATTATGTATACGTCTATGTCCTGCCCGACGGAAATATCGCTCACCTCAGATATTTCCGAAAGGGGAATTACGCCTTCGGCTTTTCCCCCGATATCCACCAAAACGCCGTCCGGACTGGAAACGTCAAGCACTTTTCCCTTGACGATTTTCCCCGCCGCAAGTTTTGGAATGGCATTCACAACTTCATCCATCAGATTCTTTGACTCACTCATCTTACCACCTTTTTATAAACGCATTTCTCAATTTCTAAAACCAGCTCTCTCGGAGAGGAAGCTCCCGATGTAATTCCGATCGGGCGGCTTATTTTTTTTCCTCTCAAGTCGTTTACCCCTGCAATTATTTCAGCTGGGCAGATACGCCTGACAATTTTTGCGAGGTTCACCGTATTGCTGCTTTTTTTATCACCGACTATTATAACCGATTTAGAAATTTTTGCAAGTTCTTTCGCCTCAACCCGCCGCTCCTTTGCTTCTCTGCATATTGTGTTTATTATGCGCGCTCCGGGAATTTTGCCGCGAAGGACGCCCGAAATTTCAAGAAACCTGCTGTCGGTTATTGTTGACTGGCAGATCACGGCGGTTTTTTTCTTTTTGGTGCGCCGGGCGGGTTGTGCTTTGAAATTTTCGGCAGCCGCTTTATTTTCGACAATCACGGAGCCGCGCCCCGCATGCGAGATGAGCGCCTTAACCTCCGCGTGCAGAGGGTTGCCTATGATAACGATTGAGTAATCCGACTTTTTCAGTTTTTCAAGAGTCAGATGTATTTTTTTGAGAATAGGGCAGGTGAAATCGAAAATTCTGCAGTTTTTTTTCTTTAAGGTGTTTATCGTTTTCAGAGGAAGTCCGTGAGCCCGTATAATTACGTCTGACTTTGCAGGAATGGCCGTTGGTTTCTTTACGATGATGAGACCTTTTTTTGCGAGGTCTATCATAACGAAAGAGTTGTGCACGAGGTCGCCTATGCAGTAGACTTTTTTATGCAGCAGGAGTTTTTTTGTTTTTTTTACCGCTATCGTTACGCCGCTGCAGAAACCGGCAAATCCCGCAACTTTTATAGCGGGCGTCCACGTATCAGCGGGCGTTTTTTTCAATGCCATCTTTTATCCTCTCACAAATTTTTTCGGAAACTTCACGCGTGTAAGGCATTTTTCTCTCCGGGAAATCAACAGGGTTGCCGAATTTAACGGAAAACCTTTTAAGGTTTTTCCATTCGTTTGTCCCTTTTATGAAGACGGGAATAACCGGTTTTTCCGTGCGGTAAATAATATAAGACACGGCTCGCCGTATCTTTTTGACTTTGCCGTCGCCCGTTTTATTCCTTGTACCCTCGGGAAACACGAGTAAATTTTTACCGGAATTCACTATTTCCACGGCTTTTCTGAATGCGCTCCTGTCAAAAAGATTTCTGTCCACGGGAAAAGCGCCGAGTTTTTTCAGAAAAAATGCGATTACAGGGTTATAAAAAAGTTCTTTCTTCGCCATAAAATGAAGTCTCCGGAACGTTGAAGCCGCTATTACGGGAGGGTCACAGTTGGAAAGGTGGTTTGAGCAGAGAATTACGCCTCCTCCGGGGATGATGCCTGAAACTTTCAGCCGGAAAAAAATTCCTCCGGCAAACAGGGACAAAACCCATGCAATCAAATAAATCATTTTTTCCCGCTTTTTTCTGCAACCTCTTTTATAATGATGTCCGCAACTTCTTCAATGCTTTTGTTCGTTGAATCTATCACCGTCGCCCCCGCCGGAATTTTCAGCGGGCAGAGCCCCCTTGTTTTGTCAATGTTGTCTCTTTTGTTTATGTCGGCTATGATGCGCTCTAAAATCTGCGGGTTTCCTTTTTCCTTTAATTCCAGAAATCTTCTTTTCGCTCGTTCGCTAATGCTGGCGTCGAGATAAAACTTAAATCGGGCGCGAGGGAACACGACCGTTCCGATGTCGCGGCCTTCCATGACCACGCCCGATTTTTCCGCAAATTGCCGCTGCATGTCGCGGAGAATCCGGCGGACTTCCCCGCTTGCCGCCGTTATGGAAGTGCGGTTCGTAACGGTTCTCGACCTGATTTTGCGGGAGACGTCCTCCCCGTCCAGTAATATTTTCTGTTTATCGAACCGTATTCTGGAACCTGCGGCGATTCCGCACATTTTTTTCGGATCCGTCATGTCGATTTTATTTTTCAGCGCCTTGTATGTTACCGCCCTGTACATTGCGCCTGTGTCTATATAGGTTAAGCCGAGTTTCTCTGCCACGATGCGGGCTATCGTGCTCTTCCCCGCCCCCGCCGGCCCGTCTATTGTAATGGGGTCAGGTCTTGCAATCATACATTTTCTCTATGCGCCGTAATCTGCGGCTCACTGTAGCATAATGCACGCCAAGATATTCCGCTATTTCTTTCATACAGTACCTGTATTTTTCATAGGCTTCCACTATGGCATTATCACTGTTCTTTCTCAATATCACCCTCAGCGGTTTACGCTTTGGTTCCTGCTGAATCCTCGGTATTTCTTTAATCCTTTCTTTTTTCGATATTTTTTTGATAAATTTATCATCACCGTAATATATCTGCCCTTTTAATTTTTCCCATACCGTTTTACCCACTCCCTCTTTAACAAACTTATAATATTTTTCTACCCCTTTTTTTTGATTATTGTCGAACTGCTTTAATATCCAATCTGTCGTCAGCCAATCCGGGCACTCTTCCAATCCCAGCATTGCCCGATACGCGCTCCATTTCCAATCTTCAACCCTTTTTACTATCCCTGCTCGCACTGAATTCAACACTATATATCTGCTTAGTTCCAGTAAATGCTCATTTTTCTGCACAACTATTGCTTTATATCTGCCCTGAAACAAATGCCCAACACGGCTATGCATCTTGTTAAACCGCTGTGTATACACTCCATTTAACTGCCGCATTCCTCCTGATAAATTACCTTCAGGCGTCTCTACCAATAAATGATAATGATTGGTCATCAAATTATATGAATGGCATAACCATTTATAACGCTTTATCGTTTTTTCAAGTATCCGCAGGAACTCTTTACGGTCACTGTCATTGTAATATATACTCCGCTTTGCGTTACCTCGTGCTGTAATATGGTATATTGCCCCGGGATATTCTATTCTTAGCGGCCTAGCCATATTTCAACTTACCTTTTATTTTGTTGCATTGCAAGACCTGACCCCTTCCAGGGTTTTCAGAAAACCGGGGAAAGAAACGGAGATGCTGTCTGCGTCATCTATCAGCGTGCTTCCGCGGGCTATCAGACCGGCGAGGGAAAGCATCATTGTTATCCTGTGGTCGCCGAAACTTCGTACGCCGGCGCCGGAAAGTTTTACCGGCCCGGAAATTTCAAAACCGTCCTCTAATTTTTTTATTTTTGCGCCCATTTTTTTTAATTGGGAATAAGTCGCTTCAAGCCGGTCGCACTCTTTCACTTTCAATTCTCCGGCGCCTGTTATAACCGTTTTACCCTCCGCCTGTGTTGCGCACAGGGCAAGAAGCGGGATTTCATCAATCATCGCAGGAACGTCTTTTTCGGTAAATTCCGCCGCACGGAGGGAGCTTTCCGCAACGATTATGTCCGCCACGGGCTCCAGACCGAAGAACTTCCTGTTAGTTATTTTATACCTCAGCCCCATTTTCCGGATGGCTTTTAAGAACCCCGTCCTCGTCGGGTTTATTCCGACTTCTTTTATTTTTAAGTTGCTTTTAAGGATTGCCGCCGCTGTTATGAAAAAAGACGCGGATGAAATATCGCCGGGGATTTTTACTTCTGCGCTCTTCGGTTTCTGCCCGCCTTTTAATTCCACCCTGCCGGATTTTTTTGTTACTTTTACGCCGAAAAGCGGAAGCATTCTTTCGGTGTGGTCGCGTGATTTTATTTTTTCGAAAATCTTCGTCGTGCCCGCGGCGTTGAGACCCGCCAGAAGAATGGACGTTTTTACCTGAGCGGAGGCGATGGGCATTCTGTAGGATATTGCCTTGAGTGTTTTTCCTTTTATAACAAGCGGCGGGAAACCGCTCCTGCTGATAATTTTTGCGCCCATCTTTTCCAGCGGCGCGGTGATTCTTTTCATAGGCCGGCGAGAGAGAGACCTGTCGCCCGTGAGGGTTGCCGAAACGGGCAGACCTGCAATCAGACCTGCGAGGAGACGCATCGTCGTTCCGGAGTTCCCGCAGTATATTTCCTTTCCGGGCGTTTTGTAAGGGTGCCCTGTTATCAGAAGGTCGAAGCCCGATTTTTTTACGCCGGCTCCGAGCGAGGAAACCGCTTTCAGCGTCGAAAGAGTGTCGTCGCTTTTCAGAAAATTTTTAATTCTTGAAGTTCCTGAAGCAGTCGAGGAAATAATTACCGCTCTGTGCGAAATGGATTTATCCGGCGGGACTCTTATTTCACCTGATATTCTTTTTACGGGTCTTATTCTCAAACCCTTCATAAGCGTTCCTGATATCGTTCAGTTTTTTCAAGAGGCGGCGGTCGTTTATATCCTTTTTAAAATTATCCAGCGTTCCGGAAAACTTTTGTATATGCCTGTTTATTTCCGTCCTGTTCTGCTTAAAAATGGCGTTCCACAAAAACGGGCTGCTTTTTGAAACCCGCGTCATGTTTTTGAAACTCCCCGCAATGAATGCAGGGGATATTTTACTTCTTTTCAGATAACTTAAAAACATTTCCGTAAAGCAGAATGAGATAACGTGGGGAAGATGGCTCGTCAGAGCGGCGAATTCGTCGTGTTTATCCGGACGGACGATGGAGCAGACCGCGCCTAAACCGCTCCAGAATTTTTTCACTTTTTCCAATGCGTCCTTACCGGTGCCCTTCACCGGCGTCAGCAGGACGTTCGTCCCGCGGAAGAGGTCTCCCCTGCTGTTTATGCAGCCGCTTTTTTCCGAACCCGCCATCGGATGACAGCCGACAAATTCAATCCCGTGTTTTTTCGCGAAGGGATGGATTTCCCTGCAGATTTTTTCTTTTACGCTTCCAGCGTCAATGAGGATTGAACCCTTTTTCATAAAAGGGATTATGCGCTTTGAAATTTTTACGATTACGTCGACGGGCGTGCAGACGGCCACGATGCCGCAGCCTCCCGCTTTTGAAAAGTCGGCCGAAAAGACATCGCAGACCCCTTCCCTTTTCGCAATCCGGAGCCGGTCTTTGTTCCTGCCGAAGCAGACAACGTCTTTTCCGCGGGATGTGTAAAATTTACCGATTGACCCGCCGATAAGCCCCGGCCCCACAATCCCGATTTTATTAAACATAGCCATATACTATAAAAAATATCACGAAAGGCAAAATCCGGTACCTGTCGGAAGTTCGTCGTATTTGAAAATGCAACTTCCTAAAACAGAGTATAAATGAGAGGCGCCAGCGCCGAACCTTCAGTAAAAACGATTAATGCGCTTGTTACTATCAGGAAGATAAATATCGGCACCAGCCACCATTTCTTGCGGGTTTTCAGGAATTCCAGGTACTCTAATACTGTCGCTAATTTTTTCATAATATCCTCTTTTGGACCTCTTTAAACCGTCGGCTGCAATTTTAGCAAATTTTTCCTAATCAAGTAACTATATATTCTTTCTCCGACAATAGAATGTCCTGCGCTATTCCAGTGGCAATTGTAGGGCATTCCGTCAACGACAATTCCGGCGGTCTTCGCTTTTTTTATCAGTTCAGGAATATCGGGTATATAATGTATCTTGCATTTCCTGCAGATATTCGGAAAAGCGTTGCCTAACCATTCGGGCTTAAAGGCAGAAAAAGCGATTATTGGAGTGCTGCCGGCTCTTTTTTTGACCAATTTCATTATCTCCGAAGTTGTGTTTACCGATTGTTGAAATAACGGGTGTCTTTCATGCAGTTCGTCTTCTATTGAACCAATCATTTTTTCTTTTACAATGTGTAATCTGCTTTTAAATAACCGTAAAAAATATGAAAAATGAACTAATTTATGGATCCACGTGTAACCTCGACTCTGTTTCGGGTATAAATACTCAATTTGCCCGTCTTTGTAATAAGGTCTTCTCATCTGGTTATTGTTTCTATTACTGGCGGATTCAAGAGAGTAATCATTATTAATAATATCATTGCTGCTGAATTGCCATAAAATAATGTCGGGCTTTATTATGTCAAAAAACTTATCCAATATCATGTATTCCTGCAGCGAGCCGTAGCCGCCGCATCCGTAGGCGAATATTTCCGTGTCCTTATTTTTCAAAAAATCGTAGTAGGTATTGCCGTCCGAAACAGTATTTGCCTGTGTAATTGAGTCGCCTATTACAAGTATTTTGGTTTTGGAAGTATTCGTGTCGCCGAAAACGCGGAAACCCCACTTGGTCGTGGTAAATTTTATTTTCCCGTATCTTTTATATCTCTTTTCCACAGATATGTTTGGAGCAGTTTCCCATCCGAGGTATTTTGAAAAGTTGCTTTCACGGGGAATTGCTTTGCTTTTAATTAAATAGAAACTTCTCGTTACACCCTCCAGCAGAAGGATGAATAAAACGAACGTTGTAATTAAAAATATGATTTCACGAACTCTTATTCCGGTAAATACTCCCGTTTTTTTAAAATTGTTTTTCATATTCATTCTTCCCGGAATTATCTATCTTCTTTGGAATCCAGTAACTATCCGCTTTCCTGTCAAATTTTAAATCCAAGAATTTTTTCCCGAAGATGCTTGCCGCGAATCTGATAGGCGTAATTATGAGATAAAACAGAATAAACAGAAAAATCTTTGTCGTAAGCCATTTTATAATGCCGGCAAAAAACATCCATATTTTATAGACGGGTTTCAGCGTGACGGGTAAAAGCAGGCCGGGTAATAAAAATACTGCGGAAAATGCAAAAAAACAGCGGTAACAACCTTTCCGCAAGAGGAACAATACGCCCAATAGACCGAGGATAGTACCGATTGTTATACCGAAGTTACGCAGTTCCTTTTTCTCGCTCTTGGAATTTTCTATCTTTTCAGTAATCGTAAACCTCCTTGAAATACATTATTTTTTTTTCTTTCCGAGCATCGTAAAAAAACCGCCTTCCCTGCCCCCTGTAAAAAGCAGCCGGCTTTGGATAAGAATGTGTTCAAGCCAATTCCCCCTCGGGTTCGGGTTAAACAGATTCTCGTCTTCCGAAAACGACTTTGGGTTTCTTAATTTGGGAATGCTGTTTATAAAATCAAAACCGGTTTGATCGAACCATTTCAGCACTTCGCCGATAGTGTGCTTTGATTCGTGCGGATTTTCATACTGGTCTTTATACCACGTGAATTTTTTGTGATAACCGATGTTTCTGCTTCTCAAACGCTGGTCTAAAAACTTGAAATGCCCGCCGGAAAACTTGAAAACAGCGCGGCGGATATCGGTGGTTAACCTGCCGTAACTGTTATAAAGCCCGATAATAATATATCCTCCTTTTTTTACAAGTTTCGATATGGACCGGAAACCGGCAAAAGGGTCAGCCGTGTGGTGAAGAACGCCGTTACAAATGACAAGAGGAAAACTTTCTTCTTTGAAGATGGGTTTAAACAGGTTCATTTGATAGAATCCCACTCTTTCAAGATTATTTTCCGCCCTGAAATTGTTGGCTAACCTTAAAGAGTTAAAGCAAATATCAGTCCCGAAGGTGAACCTGTGAGCGACTCCCAGAAAATTGGTTAGTTGACCCGTGCCGCAGCCGACTTCCAGAACTCTGATATTGAAAGGAACCTGTTTGTTTAACAAACGCGCAAAAATTCCCTTCCGGGCTTTTTGAATAAGGTCGCCTATGTTTTCAAAATCTTCATAGTTCGGAAACGGCGTTTTTTCATAGAATGCTTTTATTGTATCCGTAATACCGCCTTCTTTATTGTTTTCCCCGTTTGCCCAAAAAAGAAGGGGAATGCCGTCCTTGATTTGATAACGGTTACGGCAATCCCCGCATTTTATCCCGGTATCGGATATTTTCAGATTTCCTCCGCATGAAGGGCACATAAAAATCTCCGAATGTTTTTCCATGTGTTTTAACATTATCACAACGGTTATTGCCTTTCAGCCGCTCCGAACTGCCCGGACCATTCAACTTCACCTGACAGATTCTGCTCTTTTTTTTCTATCAGATAATTACCCATAATTAAGAAATCCATATTTGTTCGCATAAAGCACTTATAAGCGTCTTCCGGTTTGCATACAATGGGTTCTCCGCGGACGTTGAAAGAAGTGTTAATGATTACGGGACAGCCGTATTTCTCGTTGAATTTTTCTATCAGGCGGTAATATAAAGGGTTATCGTTCCTGTCAACGGTTTGAAGACGAGCCGTGTAATCTACATGAGTAACCGCCGGAATACTTGAACGTACAATTTTCAATTTATCAAGACCGAAGAGTTTCTGTTCTTCGCCTGACATCTCCCGGCAAATTTCTTTTTTTACCGGCGCCACCAAAAGCATATAGGGGCTTTCCGTTTTCGTTTCAAAATAATCAGAGGCTTTTTCTTTCATTACGGAAGGCGCAAAAGGACGAAAACTTTCTCTGAATTTTATTTTCAAGTTTATTGTCTCCTGCATTTTGACAGAACGGGCATCTCCCAAAATTGAGCGGTTTCCCAATGCGCGCGGGCCGAATTCCATACGTCCCTGAAACCAGCCGATTACGTTTTGCCCGGCGATTAAATCGGCTATTTTCTCCGGAATTTCTTCATCCGTTAGCAGCGTGTAAGGAATATGGCGCTCTTCAAGATAGTTTTTAATATAATCATTTTTGAACTCCGGACCGAGGTAAGAGCCCTGTTGAAAATCCTTTTTCCCGTCGGCGATTCTCTTTTTCTCCAGGTATTGATACCAGACAAACAAAGAGGCGCCCAACGCTCCGCCGGCATCTCCCGCTGCCGGCTGTATCCAGATATTTTCAAAAGGTCCTTCCCGCAGAATTTTCCCGTTAGCGACGCAATTCAAAGCCACACCCCCCGCCAGACAGAGATTTTTGTGTCCGGTTTCTTTATGGATGTGCCGCGCCATGCGCAACATAATTTCTTCGGTTACTTCCTGCACGGAGCGGGCTAAATCCATATCTTTTTGCGTTATTTGCGATTCCGGTTTTCTCGGAGGGCCGCCGAACATTCTCTCGAATTTTTTGGTAATCATTTTTAATCCGACGGGATAATCAAAATATTTCATATTCATCCTGAAAGAGCCGTCTTTTTTTAAGTCCAGCAACTCGGAAAGAATCAAATCCTTATATTTCGGCTCGCCGTAAGGAGCCAGACCCATCACTTTATATTCGTCCGAATTTACTTTAAATCCCGTGTAATATGTAAACGCCGAATAAAGCAATCCGAGAGAATGGGGAAAATCAATCTCGGACAGAATGCGTATCCCGTTGTCCTTGCCTGTGCCGTAACTCGTCGTCGCCCATTCGCCGACCGCATCCGTCGTGAGAAAAGCCGCTTCCTGGAAAGGCGAAGGAAAAAAGGCGGCTGCGGCATGCGACTCATGATGTTCGGGGAAAATAATTTTGCCGTCAAAGCCTGTTTCCTCTGCTATGAATTCCTTCATCCAGATTTTTTGTTTTATCCATAAAGGCATGGATTTAAGAAACGAGCGGATGCCAAGAGGCGCATAATTCAGATGGGTCTCTAATATACGCTCGAACTTGAGAAAAGGTTTTTCGTAAAATGCCACAAAATTCAGGTCTTTGGATTTTAAACCCTTACTCTGTAAACAGAAATTTATTGCATTTTTCGGGAAGGAAAAATCGTGTTTTTTTCGGGTAAACCTTTCTTCCTGGGCGGCTGCTGCTAATTTGCCGTCCTGAACCAGACAGGCGGCGCTGTCATGATAAAATGCCGATATTCCCAGAATATTCACAGATTCTCCCATTATAAAAAATTGCTTGGTTTCGTCATTGCCTGTTAATATTACTATAAAACTTCTTTTGCTGTCAATAAAATTGACGAATGCCGGAATTTTTAATAAAATCAGCAGATTAAGGAGGGGTCGTGAAAATAGCGGTTGTCGGCGCGGGCTACTGGGGAAAGAATTTAATACGGAATATGTATCAGCTGGGCGCTCTTGCCGCTGTTTGTGATGTTGACGGGACAGGTCTGGAGAAAATTAAAAGAACTTTCCCCGGAATAGAGGCGGAAACCGATTTGTCTTCGGTTCTGAACAATCCGGAAATTAAAGCGGTGGTCATTGCCACTCCCGCCTCTACGCATTATGCCGTAGCGAAACAGTGCCTTTCCGCGGGAAAACACGTTCTTGTTGAAAAGCCGTTCACTCTTTCTTTAAAAGAAGCAGACGAACTTATTTCCATTGCCCGCGGGAAAAAACTCGTTCTGATGGTCGGGATGACATTTATTTATAACGCCGCCGTCCGGAAAGTGAAGGAATTGATTCAGTCGGGCGCTCTGGGAGATATTTACTATGTTTATTTTGAGCGGGTGAACCTCGGAAAAGTCAGGACCGACGTAAACGTGTGGTGGAACCTCGCTCCCCACGACATCTCAATTGCTCTTTACTGGCTTGATTCAAAAATTGACAATTTAACGGCCCGCGGCGCCTGCTATCTGCAGAAAGACATAGAGGACGTCGCATGGGCGAACATAAAGTTCAAAAACGGCGCCTGCGTGCTTATCCACACTTCATGGCTTCACCCCCATAAGACGAGAAAGGCGATTGTCGTCGGCTCAAAGAAAATGGCCGTCTATGACGAGATTTCATCCGATATGAAAATTCAGATTTACGATAAGGGAATAGACAAAAAGGACATATCAAAACGTCTGGGTGAATACGAGAATTTCGGACAGTTTCAGCTCATCCAGCGCGCGGGGGACATTTACATCCCGAAAATAAATTTCACCGAACCGCTTTTAGAAGAATGTTCTCATTTTATCGACTGTATAAAAACAAACAAACGTCCGCGGACGGACGGCGCCTGGAGCCGTGAGATTGTAAAGGTTCTGGAAGCGGGCCAGAAATCAATGAAGAAAAACGGCAGACTTGTCAAGCTGTGAATTACAAAATCTGCAGAAATGTTAAAATCGGAAAAAATTCCGAGGTCGGTGATTTTTCCATAATAGGACTCCCTGAAAAATCAAAATCCGCCAAAACGGTTATCGGCGACAACGCGACAATCCGCTCTCACACGGTCATTTATGCCGGTAACCTCATCGGGAAGAATTTTAATACCGGTCATATGGTGATGATAAGGGAATCGAACAGAATAGGCGATAACGTAAGCATCGGCACGGGCTCCTGCGTTGAACACCATGTCAAAATCGGCAACGGCGTCCGTCTGCACTCAAATGTTTTTGTGCCGGAATACACGACGCTGGAGGACGGCTGCTGGGTGGGGCCGAATGTTGTTTTTACCAATGCGCGGTATCCCAAAAGCAAAAACGTAAAAAAGCGGTTAAAAGGAGCGCTGGTAATGAAAGGGGCCAAAATCGGCGCGAACGCGACCGTTCTTCCGGAAGCGGTCATCGGCAGGAATGCCCTCGTCGGCGCGGGTTCCGTCGTAACAAAAGATGTCCCTGACAATAAGGTCGTTGCGGGCAACCCCGCGAAAGTGATAAACGACATAAGAAAAATTTCCGTTTATGGAAAGAAAAATTTCCCTGGTTGATTTGGCCGCGCAGTACCGGCTGATAAAAAGCGAGATAGACGAAGCGGTCAGCCGCGTCCTGACGAATACCAATTTTATAATGGGGAAGGAAGTAACCGATTTTGAATTGAATTTCGCCGGATTCTGCGGTGTTAAGTTCGCCATCGGCGTCGGCAACGGGACGGACGCCCTGTATATTGCGCTCCGCGCGCTTGGAATAGGGGCGGGCGACGAGGTCATCACGGCTCCGAACACGTTTATCGCCACGACGGAGGCGATATCAATGACGGGAGCCAGACCCGTTTTTGCCGACGTGGAGGAAAACAGTTTTACGATTGACGCGGATATGATTGAAAATGCAGTCACCTCCAGAACAAAGGCAATCATACCCGTTCACCTTTACGGGCGTATCTGCGATATGGAAAAAATAAAAGCGATTGCGCAAAAGCGCGGTTTGAAAATAATTGAGGATGCCGCCCAGGCGCACGGCGCGGAGCTCGGAGGAATTAAAGCGGGCTCTTTTTCGGATGCCGGTTGCTTCAGTTTTTATCCGGGAAAGAACCTCGGCGCAGCGGGCGATGCGGGCGCCGTTGTTACCAGCGACGAGAAACTTGCCGGTAAGATAAGAATGTTAAGAAATCACGGCCGGCAGAAAAAATACATTCACGAATTTGAAGGGGTAAACAGCCGGCTGGACACAATTCAGGCGGCTGTCCTGAACGTCAAACTGAAACACCTTTCTGAGTGGGTGAAAAAAAGAAACGAGAAGGCGGAAATCTACCGGGAATTGCTTGGCGGGTGCAAAGGAATTAAACTTCCCGGGATTCCGCCCTGCGGTATCCACGCGTGGCATCTTTTTGTTATCCGGTGCGCGTTCAGGGATAAGTTAAAGAGTCAACTTGAAATCGAAAACATTTCCTGCGGAATTCACTACCCTGTTCCCCTTCACCTCCAGCCCGCGTACAGCCGGCTGGATTATAAGGAAGGCGATTTCCCTGTCGCCGAGCGTCAGGCAAAAGAAATCCTTTCGCTTCCTATTTATCCCGAATTACAGGGTGACGACCAGAGAAGAATTTGCGAGGTGATAAAAAAAACCTGCAGGGAGAACTGAATGTATAAAGAAAAAAAGATTGCCCTTGTGATTCCGGCGCGCAACGAAGAGGTCTTGATAATACCGACGCTAAAAGGCGTGCCGGAACTTATTGATAAGGTCTTTGTGGTTGACGACGGCAGCTCTGACAAAACGGCGGAACTGGTCGGTGAATACGCGGGAAAAGATAAAAGGGTCGTACTGCTGCGGCACGGAAAAAATTCGGGTGTCGGGTCGGCGCTGATTACGGGATACAGGAAGTCGGCGGAAGAGGGCTACGATATCTCCGTGGTAGTCGGAGGCGATAACCAGATGCCGCTGGATAATGTCACGGATTTTCTTGACCCGCTGATTGCGGGCGCGGCGGATTATACGAAGGGTAACCGGTTTCTCGTCGAGGAAAATGTTTTTGACGATATGCCGTCTCTCCGCCTGATAGGAAATTCCGTAATTTCCTTAATCACTAAAATTGCTTCGGGTTATTATAAGATTTTTGACTTCGTCGAGGGTTATACCGCAATTACAAAGAAAGCGATTGAGACAATTAACTGGGACAAGGCGTGGAAGGGCTACGGTTACCCGATGGATTTTTTAATCCGGTTGAACGCATATGGTTTCAAGGTAAAGGATATTCCCCGCCGGGCAATATATCTCCCCGGAGAGAAACAGACCCAGATCAAGGGGCTGCCTTACGCAATAAGGGTAACGCCGATGCTTGTGCGGGGTTTTCTGTGGAGAATTGCGAAAAAATATGTGTTCAGGGATTTTCATCCTCTCGTATTATTTTACTTCGGAGGAATAATAATGCTGCCTGTCGGAGTGCTGTTCGGCATATATCTTTTACATCAGCAAATAGCGGGTTTCGGAGTTTCCGGACCCCGTGCGATATTATGCGCGCTTTTAATTATGGCAGGTTTACAGTTTCTCTTTTTCGCGATGCTATTTGATATGCAGCAGAGTGATTAAAAATTTCAAATTTCTTTGCGTTCTTGCGGTATTGCTCACGTTTTCAGGATGCGCTGAGCGGAAAGAAGTTGCCGATATTCTGCTTATTTATAATTCAAAAAAAGAACAGACCTCCGATGTCAATTTCCGCAAAATTTCCGAATATTACGGTCTGCTCTGCGGCAAAACTGATTTATCCGAAACGGCGCTAACGGAAGATTTATTCGGGAATATCACAACCGCCGGCATAAACGGGGCGAATCTTGAAAGATTAAAACCGGATGAGTTGTCTCTTCTCAAAAGTAAAATAAGCGCCGGAGGAATGAAATTAATCGTTCTCATGCAAGAATCGGCTGAATACAAAAATCTTAAAAAATTAACAGGTAATGAAGTTCAGGGCGTTGCGGAGGCGGCCCAAACCGGTCATTACAGCGTTTCGGCACGCTTTCCCCTGATAACACGGGAGTTTACAGGCCATGAACTAAATTATCCGGATATGGAACGTATTCCCTGCATAAATGTAAATAAGAATGCAGTGAGCGCGTTCCCTTTAATAGCGGCCGGCGACGGTCAGGCGGTGTTTATTTACCATAAATCAGGGAAAGGAGAAATATTTTTTATTGCCGGTAAGGAATGCCCGAACCTTGAAGAGAATCAGATGTATAAAATTTATTGCAGCACTGAAAGTTTTTACAACTTGCTCCCGGCAATGACGGCAATACGCTACTCTATGGGAAACAGATGCTGGCGCAACGAGCGGAACTATGCAAATCTGACAATAGACGACCCTCCCCTGCGTCAGACAACCCGTCCGAAGGACTGGATGGGTCTGGATTATTTCGGCTTGCTTAAAGAATTAAAAAAACATAATTACCACATAACAATTGCTCTTATTCCCGGCTGGATGAAGTTTACCGAAAAAAGCGTGGTCGACCTCTTTCTGCAGAACCCCGACAGGTTCTCCATAGTTCAGCACGGCAACAATCATGACGGCTATGAATTCTGGCACTATGACCCTCAACCCGGCGACTCCCGCCCGCCAAAACCATACCGCGACCAGGACGAAGACCTTGCCGAAGGTATGCAGAGAATGAACGGTTTTTCAAAAGTTACAGGAATTCCCTGGGGACGACTCATAATTTTTCCCGGCGGAATCTGTCCGTTAAGAACATTTAAACTGCTGAAAAAATACAACTTTCTCTGTACTGTAAACTACCAAAGAGAACCTCTCGGGGAGAAACCCGCAGACACCTACGACTATCAAATGTATCCCGCCGAAATGAGTTTCGGTTCTTTCCCGTCCGTGCGCAGAGAACATCCGGGACTGCACTTCCCTGTTTTGAACTTTATTCTGTTTAGTATGTTTATTGATACGCCGTTCCTGATTTATGACCACGCATGGGATTTTAAGGAAGGCGCTAAAACGTATAATTTACTGGCGGATGAAGTTAACAGAGTTACCGGCGGCGTAGAATGGCGGAGTTTGGGAGAAATCGCCGAACATCTGTATCTTGAGAGAGAACGAGCAGACGGAGTCATAGAAGTAAAGATGTTCAGCAACGGAATTGTTCTGGAAAATAAATACGAAGTTCAAAAAAAATACAGGATAACCAAAAGAGAAAACTTTGATGTGCCTGTTAAGTGTGTCAGGGTAGATAACGCAAAAGTAAAATATAAGAAAAAGGAAGATTACATTTGCGTAACTACGGTCATTGATGCTCATTCGGAAAAGAAAATCAGGATTGAATATAAAGGACCGAAATGAGAATATTGGTGGATATTCTGCACCCGGCGCATGTTCATTTTTTCAAAAATGCAATTCGGGAATGGGAAAAAAGGGGACATCAGGTTTTGACGACAGCACGGGATAAAGATGTAACGCTTAATTTGCTTAAAGCGTATAATATTGATTTTACGGAGATCAGCAAAATAGGAAAAGGGATATTCGGACTCGCGGGAGAACTGGTCTTACGGAATTGCCGGCTGATTAAAATAGTAAAAAATTTCAGCCCGGATATTATGTTCGGAGTAGCGGGAGTTTCTATTGCGCCCGTCGGTAAGATTACGGGAATACCGTCTGTTGTTTTCACCAATAACGAACATGCCGCATTATCCAATAAAATCACATTTCCCTTTGCGGATGTAGTATGTACTGCATCATGTTTTAAGAAAAATTTCGGAAAAAAGCATGTATGGTTTAATGGATATCACGAGTTGGCTTATCTTCACCCCGATTATTTTAAGCCGGACGAATCCGTTTTGAGGGAATTAAACCTTACAGTGACGGATAAATTCGTTATTTTCAGATTTGTTTCATGGGGCGCGGCTCATGACATCGGGGAAAAATGGCTTTCCCTTCAGGAGAAGCGCAAATTAATAAAAAGCGCAGAAAAATATGCCAGGGTGTTCATTACTTCGGAGTCGCGGCTGCCCCCTGATTTAATGAGATATCATATATCTATTTCTCCGGAGAAAATGCATTCTCTGTTGAGTTTTGCCCGCCTGCACATCGGAGAAAGCGCAACAATGGCTTCGGAAAGCGCGGTGTTAGGTGTGCCTGCTATCTTTGTTTATTCTTCCCCCCGGGGATATACCGACGAAATCAGGGATAAATATGAACTGTTATTTACATTTTCCAGTAAAAACCATAATTGGAGAAAAATTGAGAATAAATTGATAGAATTACTGGAGGACGAAAATATGAAGGAAAAATGGCAAATGAAAAGAAATAAAATGCTGGCAGAAAAAACTGATGTCACTAAATTTATCGTAGGGCTGGCGGAGAAATATTGTGGTTAAATCATCCGAAGCCCATATAAATTACGATAGGCAATGGTTTATCGTGGTTAAAAAAATGCATGAATTACGTCCCCCTGCCGTAGAGTTGCGTGATGAGTTAATCCTAAAGTTGTTTCCTCTAAAAGGAAATAATCTTACCTGTCTTGACGTGGGATGCGGATACGGAAAATATACTTTGGAACTTTTAAAGAGAGGATTTTCCGTCCATGCTTTTGACGGTTCTGAAGATGCCGTCAAAAAGTTAAAAGAAAGTGTCCCTGAAGATTCTTCCGGCAGGCTGACCGCGCAGGCGGCAACCATTGAGAATTTTACATCAACTGCCCGGTATGATTTTATTCTGGTATCGGAAGTGCTGGAGCACATTAAAGATGATTGCGGCGCTGTAAAAAAATTATTTTCTTTGCTGAAAGAAGACGGAAGAATGATTATCTCGGTCCCGCATGATATGAAGTTATGGACAGTGACGGATACTTTTGTCGGGCACCTTCGCCGATATAGCAAAGAGTCGCTTATAAAAATTTTACCCTCGGGAAAAATAAAAATTGAAAAAATGTGGTGTTACGGATTCCCCTTCCTGTGGATGGTACGTCTGTTGCGAAAAATCTTCTGTATGGGCCCTGAATACATTGTTGCAAAGACAACAAAACCGACTTTTTATGGAACGTTGCTGAAAATTTGCACATGGATATTAGGGAGATTACTCTTTTTTGACAGGTTGTTTTTGAATGTATTCACGGGTATAGGGCTGATAACTGTGATTGTAAAGCATAATGGGATTAATAAAGATTAAGAAATGAATTTTACAGGCAATATCAAAAGTCAGCTGTTTAAAGAAAGTATTTCCGGTGTGCTAAAATATTCCGAGGCCGGTAATTATGCGGGTTATTCGAAATTTGACGCTTTAAATTCACCTTTGCTGTGGAAAATTTTCGGGAGCAGTTCTATTTACCGATTTATAATTATTCAAATGGTCAACAGAATCCCGTTTCATATACGCCCGCTTTTGGGCGTTAAAAAACTGCGCAACCCCAAAGGAATAGCGAATTTTATAAAAGCGTACTGCGCTCTTTATAAGATAGAATCTTTGCCGGAATACTTGAATAAAATAAGAGAATTGTCGGATTGGCTTTTGAAAAACAACTCCAACAAAAATAACAGATATCATGGAGTTTGCTGGGGGTATAATTTTCCGTGGCAGAACCCGGGATTTTATGCGCCAAGATATTTTCCGAATTGTATTGTAACTTCGTTTGCCGGAGATGCGCTGCTTTACGCTTATGAGTTAACCGGAGATATTAAATATATGAAAACCGCGGAAAGCGCCGCAACTTTTATTTTAAAAGACCTTCCCGTTATGGAAGAAACCGGGGATGGGAAGTGCATAGGCTACGTTCCGGCAAAATTGCGCTGGAAGGTTATAAATATTAATTCGGTGGCTGCCGGTTTTTTATCCCATTTATTTGCCGTTTCAGGCGAAGAAAAATATATTGATGAAGCAAGACGTTTAACTAATTGGGTGATTTCCAAAAAAAAAGAGGGCGATGTATGGTCTTATACATATCCGGAATCTTCTTCAGGAATAATGCCTGACAACTACCACACCGGCGGAATATTAGACGGTATTTTTGATTACATGGTTAACAGCAAGGACCACACATATATGGAAACTTATATGAGAGGTTTGAATTTTTATAAAAGGAGATTTTTTAAATCTGACGGCGCTCCGAAACTGTTTGATAAAAAAGAGTTTCCTTACGATATTCACAGTGTTGCACAGGGAATAATTACATTTGTTAAAGCGGGTAAATTTGATTCGGATTATATGGATTTTGCAAAGAATATAGCCGCATGGGGCATCAGGAATATGCAGGATGCAAGCGGACATTTTTACTATAGGAAATATAAATTTTATACCCTGAAATATGATTTAATGCGCTGGAACAATTCATGGATGACCTGGGCTCTGGCGGAACTGTTGCTGCAATTATTTAAGGGGACGAATGAAAAATAAAAAAATTATTCTGATTTTCTGCGGTGCAAAAGGAAAAGGCGTTCGGTTACCACTGGCTGTTCTTGTTCTGGCACGGCCTTTAATTGACGCTGGATTTGGCGTTGAACTTTTTGATCTCCGGGTGGAGAAATTTTTTTTAAAAAATCCGAAGGATGTTTTATTGATGGGCGTAAGTGCATGGACAGGAAAACACAGCATCCCGCAGGCGATTGAAGTTTCCAGGAAAATAAAAAAAATAAATCCGGAAATACCTATTGTCTGGGGCGGCCCTCACGCTACTTCATTGCCGGAAGAAACGGCCAACAACAAATACATAGACATTGTTGTAAGAGGTGCGGGTGAAGAATGCCTGTTGGAGCTGGCGAATAAAATTTATCGGAACAAAGACATTTCAGGCGTTAAAGGGATAACCTATAAGAAAAATGGTCAGGTCATTTCCACGCAGGACAGGGACATTCCTAATATTAATAAAATCACTCACCTGCCGTACGATTTGCTGAAACTGTCCAGATATCCGGCGCTGCGGTATAACTTTGATTATCTTTCCAGCGTGGGTTGTCCTCACAGATGCATGTTTTGTTCCGAACCGTTTTTTTCCAAAAGAAAGTGGAATGCAAAGGACAATGAGGTGATGGCTGCCGAATTGGATTACATAGTCAAAAAATTCAATCCTGAACGCATTGTAATAAATGATTCCAATTTTTTCGTAAACAAAAACCGCGTTTTGAAATTTTGCCGGAATAAGATTGAACGGGGGTACAAATTTAAAATACATGCTGAGTGCAGAATTGATTATTTTTCGAAATACGATTCCGAAACGCTGTTGCTTTTGCACCGAGCCGGTTTTTCTGAAATTCTGTTCGGCGGGGAATCAGGTTCGGATAGGACATTGCAATTTATCAAAAAAGATATAACGTCGGAACAAATTCTGAAAAGCGTAAAAAAAACAAAAGATTTTGATATTACGCCGGTTATCAGTTTTATGATTGGTTTTCCCGAAGAAAATCAGAAACATCGCTTAAAAACAATTGAAATTTATGACAGAATTATGAAAATTAATCCTAAAGCACGGATAAACGGAATCCGTGTTCTGACTCCTTTCCCCTGCACGGGTTTGTATGATTATGTGAAGGAAAAACATCATTTCCATCCGCCTGAAACACTTGAAGAATGGGGCAAATACACACTGTATGAAACGAATTATGCCACATGGTTGAGCAAGAAGGAATTGGACATTATTAAAAATATATCAATAGTGGCAAGATATTTTTATGTGTTTAAACTCCTTAAATCGTGGTCATTGCGGGAACTCGTCGCAAGACACCACTCGCTTTTACGGGGGGTTGCTTCCGTATTTTTCAACCATCTTTTTTATCTGCCCGCAGTTTTCAGGTGGAAATTGCGTTACTTCAATAATGCCGTGGAATTCCATTTGTGGAACAGAATTTTGCAGGCATTTACGGGTAAAAAATAAGATATGATGTGTTAATGATTAATATTAGGTAGAAGGATTTTTACTGGATACCCCCGGAAACCTATTTTGTATTGCTCTGTTATGAGAGGGGGTGCCGTTATGCAGAAAAAAATGAATCTTTTATTCGTGGGTACTGTTAGAGGCGCTGATCCGCCTAACCGCATCAATGCTCTTATAAAAATGGGTTATGATGTTTCTATACTCAACATAGATAGAGAATTTTTTTCATATAATACAATAAAAGAGCTTACTGGACTGAAATCTGTTACAAACTTGTTCTACGAGAAAAAACTTTATTCTGCTATGAAATCTAAAATGGCAGAAGCAGCAAAAATGCTGTTAAGTACATTTCATCTGTATGAAAATAAGGAAGTTAAAGCGAAGGTGAAAGAAGTTATACTCAAGAATAAGATAAATATGGTGTATTGCCACTGGGGAGTAACTGTTGTTCCGCTAATAGCCTTGATTAAAAACGAGTTTCCAAATCTGCCAGTTATCCATGAGATACTGACTTATCCTTCTTCGGTAAATCCATTAGAGATTGCTTTTCAGAATTTTTTCTACGGGAGGGTGGTAAAAAAGATCGACGGCAGGATACATTGCAGCCGGCGGATGTATGATTATTTGAACTCCCGGTTTAATTTAAAACAACGGGGAAAAGATTTAATTCAGCCATTATACTTTAACAGGCGTTATTTTTATAAAAAAAGGCTGCCAGCGTTATCGGAGAAAGATAACGTTCCTCATATTATATTTATTGGTATTGGAAGAGAGAACTTCTCTAAAAAAAGACCGTCTGATGATATTAGAAAAAAAATTCAGGAAATAACCAAATTGCAAATACATTTCTGGATTAGTTCAAAAAACAAAAATATAGAGGAAAGCGATTACGTGCATTTCTACCCATGGCTTAACTCTTTTGAAGTAGCCAACGGTTCCATGGCGACTTTTATGACTCAATTCGACGCTTGCATCTATTTACACAATTTAAAGAAAAATTATGCAATGTATGAAAACAGTTTACAGACAAGATTCCGATTTGCTCTCACGGCGGGTATACCGATAGTCATGCCTATCGGGTATTACGGAGCTTGTCAGGATATTGTTGAAAAATACAAGATTGGATTTGCTTATAAAGATGTCGGGGAACTCAAAGCAAAATTATCCGATAGAGAACTTATGGCGGAATACCGGAAAAATGCCGTCAGGGCCTCGCCGGAGTTTACTTTTGAAAACAACTTTGAAAAATTGGACAAATTTGTTAAAGAAATAATATATCCGGAATCGCATGCTGTCTAAAATAAAAAAAGCAATAAAAAGCACTGTATTTTATAACCTTTTGTGGAAAATGTGGATGCTTCTTGCCCTCTGGGAGTGGTATTTGAGAGGAAAGCCCGATCCGCCGCCGCCGCCGGTAAAGCAGAATACGGTTAAAGAATACGCCGCGCGGTTCAATTTAAGCACGTTAATTGAAACGGGCACCTATCTTGGCGATATGATTAGGGCAACCGGAAATTGTTTTAACCGCATTTTTTCAATTGAGTTAAATGAAACACTCTATGAAAAAGCAAAGAAAAAGTTTTCCAAATTTTCTCACATTCAGATTATTAACGGAGACAGCGGCAGGATTTTGCCGGATTTACTGCGCTCTATTTCGCAGCCATGCCTGTTCTGGCTTGATGCGCACGAAGGAAATAAAGATACGCCGGTTACTATGGAAATAAAATCTATTTTCTCACATTCTGCTTCGGGGCACGTGATACTTATAGATGATGCAAGATTCTTTGTCGGGCGAAATAACTATCCTGCCATTGAAGAATTAAAGGAATTTGTCCGCGATCACCGCCCGGACCGGGTGATGGAAATTAAACATGACATTATTAGAATTCACCCCGCTTTACAGGATACAGGCGCAACTCCGCGTAGCGGGGTTCACGGAACCAAATAGAATGTATCAAGCGGATAAAGTATAAAACCATGGGCGCGGTAAAAGACAGTTTGAAAATTTTCAGCGGCAGGATTGCCGTTATAATTGCCGGCGCGCTCGCTAACATTCTTATAGCCCGTATCCTCGGTCCCGAAGGCCAGGGAATTTACACGTTGATTATTTTACTTCCGTTTTTGGCTGCAAAAATAGGGGATTTGGGAATAGGTCATGCTAACGTGTATTTTTTGGGAAAGAAGGAACATGGTTTACAAAAAATTGCAAATAATTCTTTTTCACTGGCAATTATTATCGGATTACTGGTTTTGGTTATCAGCGGATTTGCATTAAATTTTTTACAGCCCTCATTTTTTAAGAATGTACCTCTCGCTTATTTGCGCGTTGCTCTTTTAACTTTGCCTTTTTTTCTTTTCATATCTTATTTCGGCATGATACTGCTCGGAGCAAACAGAATAAACGAATATAATGTTGTCCAGAATTTTTTACGCAGCCTTCCTCTGCTTTTATTTTTACTGTTTTTTCTGGTTATTTTGAAAAAAGGTCTTTTGGGCGCAACGCTCGCATGGGCATTAACTAATATAATAGCGGGGGCGGTTTCTATTTATTTTGTGCAGAGATTAACCGGAATAAAATGGGCAGTAGATTTTAAATTTTGCAAAGAGCTAATCAAATTCGGCGTCAAAGGATATTTAGCCACCATAATGAATTTTCTCAACTATCGCCTTGACATATTGCTGATAAATTTTTTTACGAGCGCGGTACTCGTCGGTTATTACAGTATATCCGTTCTGATTGCCGAGACCCTTTTATTTTTCCCGACTTCCATCGGTCTTGCGCTTTTTCCCCGGACGGCACAGTCAAGCCGGGAACTTCCCTACCGTTCCACCCCTCAGATATGCAGGGTCTCGCTTTTTCTAACTTTTATTAGCGCTTGTATCCTTTTTGTTTTAAGCAAGAGTATTATTCTGATTCTTTTCGGGAAACAATTTATCCCTGCTTATCAACCGCTGAAAATTCTGCTTCCCGGAATAGCGGCTTTGAGTGTCTGCAACATACTCAATTTTGACCTGATAGGCCGCGGAAAACCGATATTTGTTACTTACGCTTCAGGGGTTGCCCTTGGAATAAACATAATATTGAACCTGCTGTTTATTCCAAGGTGGGGAATCTCCGGCGCCGCTCTCTCTTCAACTTTATCTTATGTGGTAATGACGGCTATCGTTCTGAAAAAGTTTTTAAGCATCTCGGAAAATAAATTCCTGGATACTGTATTTATCAAACGTGAGGATTTTAAAGTCATCCGGAGCAAGTTCGCGAAATTTGCAGAAAAAATCCATTATGGAAAATAAAAGAAAAAAAATAAGGGCGGTTATCTCTGACGGAATAAAAATACCGGGATCTCTGTTTTCCGCAATTTCAATTGTGTGGCTCGGAGTGGTTACGTCCCGGTTTATGAAGTATCACCGGATTAATCCGGATATATCATATTTATTCAAATTGGAAGGTCAATTCAATCTGGCCATTTTTTTACGTTTATTAACCGAATACATATCCGCATTGTTCCTGGTCGTCGGCATTATGGCAGGCGCTTTTTTTATCGGAAGAAAAGTCATTCAATTGCTAAAAATTAAAATGAGTTCGCCGCTCGAAGATTTAACTTTTTCGCTCGGCGCCGGCCTCGGGTCTTTGGGTTATATCGTTTTCTTTCTGGGAATTTTCGGTTTATTGTACAAGTCAATTTTTTATCCTTTGTGGCTTGTGCTTTTCGTACTGGGAATAAAAGAAATTTTACCTCTGGCGAAAACGGGCGCTTCAAAGAAATTTCAGATTTCATTACTGCACAAAATTATTATTTTTCTTTTGTTTATACCCGTCCTGTTTAATTTTTTTATAAGTTTCACGCCGGAAATGTTCTACGATTCATTAAATTACCATGTGGGCCTTTCAAATTATTACAGCGTTTATCACAGGATCCTTCCAAGCCCCTACAAGATTGTTTCACATTACCCGCACCTGATGTCCATTGTTTATCTTATGGGAATGATGCTGAAAAGCGAAATGACGCCTAAATTAATCAATTTTTCCTGCGGTTTGATAACCATTTTAGGAATATTTTACTTTTGCGAAAAGAACTTTAAAAGCCGGATTACAGGCATTATCGGCGTTGCGGTTTACTATTTTACTCCGACGGTCATCAGCAGGTCATGGGCGGCAACAACGGATATCGGACTGACGTTATTCACCTTCCTTAGTTTAGCCGCTTTAATTAATTCGCTGACTAAAAAAGACGATAATAAGTGGCTGCTCCTGTCTGCGGTTTTTGCCGGATTTGCCATGGGCACAAAGTATTCGGGAATTTTATTTACTTCCGGTTTGGTTGCCGTGTTATTCTTTTCGAAAGATGATTATTTTTCTGTAAAAATAAAAAAAATTTTGTTATTCGGCGCAATTTCGCTAATGATATATTCCCCGTGGCTTATTAAAAACTATGTGGAATCCGGCAATCCCGTTCACCCGTTCCTCGGCAAATACTGGAAAGTCAAACATTCACATCAATCGCACACCGAACAAATCAAAAATTATTTTTCAGCGCCTGTGCGCAGAAAACAGAATTTTCTAAATCTTCTGACGGTGCCGTGGAACCTCAGTATAAAAGGAGGCGGCAGCAACAAATACAGTTCGCCGGATTATTTTATGCTCGGAGCCGTTTTCCTCGCGTTTATTCCGTTGTTTTTTTTCATTAACGCCAAAAATAAAAAAACGGTTTATAAACTTTTATTGTTTTCGTTTTTTACTTACGTTTTATGGGTTCTGTGGGCGCCGGATACCAAAATTAAGTATTACACTCCGGCGATACCCGCATTAAGCGTGGCGGCGGCTTACACTATCGTAAAGATTGAAGAAATAAATAAATACCTGGGAAAGATGCTTTTAGTGGTTTTTATACTTTTGATAACTATTAACTTTTTATTTATGGTCCCGCTCGCGCACGTTGTTTATAAACCCTTTTCCATTCTGACGGGCAGCGTATTAAAAAGCGAATATCTTTCTGCATCCAGGCCGAGTTACCCCTGCCCCTCATACGGCGCCTACAGGTACGTAAACGAAAACCTTTCCGCGGATGCAAAAATCCTGATGTTCAGGGACTCCAAATGCTATTACATAAAAAGAAAATTCGTTACTTCCGATATCGCCGGGCACAATCCTCTGATTGAGTTCTTAAAAAATGCGGGCGACGCGGATGAATTTTACAGTTATCTCAAACAAAAAAACTTCACGCACATCATCGTAAATATACCCGAAACAATCAGAACCGCTGTCTATGGGACATTATACTTTGAAAAAAAGGACTTTGCGGTTCTAGACGGATTCTGGAAAAAATACATGAAAAAATTATATGATTTAAACGGCGTTTATCTGTATGAAATTCTGTCCGAAGAAGAGGCATCAAAGCCGCGCACCCCACCGGAGAACACTGTGGAAAAAACCTATGTAATTTTCAAAATGCAGGCGGCAGAAGAAAATATGAAAAGCGGGAACTGGAAAGGCGCGCTTGAAGACATAAACGATTTAATTGATAAAAATGTTGCGGACCACCGTACTTATTACTTTGCAGGGATTTGTTATTACAACCTCGGGGTCTACGTCAATGCGGAAAAAACCATGCAAATTGCGTATAAACTCAGACCCGAGGAAAGATACCGTCAACTTCTTGAGGATTTGAAAAAGAAATTTTAGTTCGGTGCAAACGGAAAAGTTCCCGAAGTTTATTTCTGCATTGATTTGAGGAAGTCCTTGTTCGTCGCGGTCTTTTTTATTTTTTCGCGGATAAATTCCATCGCTTCAACATGGTCAACCCTTGAAAGAAGTTTTCTTAAAATCCAGATCTTGTTAAGAACTTCCTCGCTCAAAAGAAGTTCCTCCTTCCTCGTGCCGCTTTTTGATATATCTATTGTAGGGAAAACTCTTTTGTCGGTTAATTCCCGCGAGAGGTTTACCTCCATGTTTCCCGTGCCCTTGAATTCTTCGAATATGACTTCGTCCATCCGGGAGCCGGTGTCCACAAGAGCCGTAGCGATGATGGTTAAACTCCCCTGCTCCTTGGTCGCTCTTGCCGCTCCGAAAAATTTTTTCGGTTTCTGAAGAGCGCTGGACTCCAGCCCCCCCGACATAACTCTTCCTGACGACGGTGTCTGGGCGTTGTGGGCCCTCGCCAGCCGCGTGAGGGAATCAAGGAGTATCACGACATCCTCCCCCATTTCAACAAGCCGTTTCGCTTTTTCAAGCACCATATCCGCCACCTGCGTGTGTCTTTGCGGCGTTTCGTCAAAGGTTGAGGCGACCACTTCCGTGGCTACGCTGTTCCGCATATCGGTAACTTCCTCAGGCCTCTCGTCAATAAGCAGGCATATAAGAACAACTTCGGGATGATTTTCCGTTACGGCGTTGGCAATTGCCTGAAGAAGCATGGTTTTTCCCGTTCTTGGGGCGGCCACAATCAGACCCCTCTGGCCTTTTCCTATAGGGGTAAGCAAATCCATCACCCGCGTCGAAATCTGGTCTCTCGTCGTCTCAAGGTTTATCTTTTCATGCGGATACAAAGGGGTTAATTTGTCGAAGTGCGGCCTTTTTATTGATTCTTCAGCCGTCTGGGAATTTACGGATGTAATGTCGTTCATTGCGTAGTATTTTTCGTTGTTGACGGACGGATGTTTGCAGAAGCCCTTCAGAAAGTCCCCTGTTCTGAGGCGCAGGCGCTTTATCAGCATGGGCGCCACATAAATATCGTTGTTTGAAGGGAGATAACTGTTTTCGCTGGCCCTCAGAAAACCGAATCCGTCGGGAAGTATCTCGAGAAAACCTTCTTTTTCTTCTTTCGGAGGGACGGCATTTTCCGCCGGCGTTTCGTTTTCCCTGTATTCTTTCTTAGGCAGGGATTCAACAACCGCCGCGGGCGCAGGCGTAACCCGCGATTTCATTATTTCCTCTATTAGAGCATCTCTTTTCAGTTTTGGGATGTTTTTAACATTCATTGACGATGCAATGTGCCTCAGTTCCCACCATTTCATTTTTTCCAGTTCTTCCATGTTAATTTCCGGCATTTTGCCTCCTGTTATACTTACTCACTCGCATATAATTCTCGATTGTTCAGCTCAAGAAGGGGAAGTTTCCCCTTATTGTGCTCCGAATCGTCCTCAGGCGGACAATTCTCCGCGGTCATCCCCTCCAAAGGTAAAGGATGGTTGCTTTCACGAGCATACTTATAGACTTACTCACTCGCATATAATTCTCGATTGTTCAGCTCAATAGGGGGGATTTGCCCCCCTGCTACGCATTGTGCCCCGGGCAACCGCTTCCCAGCGCACTCGTCGCTTGTCCCCCCCCCCATAAGGTAAAGGACGGTTGTTTTCACGATCATACTTTTACAATTGCCAGCCGCTGCCCCTAAGAATTGTTACAAAGGCAGCCGGTGGTTTGATAAAACTTCTGTTTAATTCCTGGTTTTTATCTCAATGTTTCAAAATCCCAAACTTTCCCGATTTAGTTTTTCTTAAATTTTCTATCCCTGTATGGATATTTTACAAATACGGCTTTTTCGTGTCAACCCCCAATTTCCAATATTTTCCAGGTGGGGTTTTTAAGTTTTTTTGCCGCGGGCAAGGGCAATAATTCCCGTCCGCACCATTTCTTTTATGCCATAGGGCGAAAGAAGTTTCAGGAACGCCTCGATTTTATTTTCCCTTCCCGTTAATTCAAGAACACAGGTGTCCGTCGAAACATCAACGATATTGGCGCGGAAAACATTGGCAATCTCAATAATTTCCCTGCGCACATTTTTTGAGGTGCTCACCTTTACAAGCATCAGGTCTCTTTCTATAAACTCCTCGTTTTTGAAGTCAATTACTTTTATTACGTCAGGGAGTTTGTTCAGTTGTTTTACAACCTGTTCTAATATTTTGTCATCGCCTTTTACAACAATTGTCATTCTGGAAATGTCGGCGACCTCAGTTTCCCCTACCGTCAGCGAACTTATGTTAAAAGCCCGCGCGGAAAAAAGCCCCGAGATTTTCGCAAGGACCCCCGGCTTGTTTTCAACAAGAGCCGCAATCGTATGCTTCATTTTTTCCTCCTTTATCATTTTTTTTGACACTATATCTTTTGTGTTTTTTCTTATTTAATAACCGCCAGTTTTTTGACTTCCGTTATATCCCCTTCTCCTTCCTTCAATGCTTTTACGGAATACAAATAAACTCCGCTGGCAATATCCGAGATGTTCCATGCGTGCTCATAAGCATATTTGCCCCTGACAATTGTAAACTCATTTCCGGAAAGTTCCTTCGTATAAACGAGTTCACCAGCGATATTATATATTTTTATTTGAACTTTGTCAGCAATCCCGCACTCAACATGAATCGTCGGTTTCTTTCCTCTCTTCGCAGGATTCGGATACGAGTAAATCTCTCCCTTTCTGAATGTCATATCTGGCCCGGCTCTGCTTACTTTCACCGAAGAAACAACTTCCCTCACAAACGAGCCGTCGCTCACCCCTTCATTCCCCGCTAAATCCTTTCCCGTCACGTAGATTTTATCAATGTCTCCGAAGCCGGTTCTTTTTGTGTAAATTCCTTTATAAGTCGTGGTCGTTCCTGTTACCGGTTCCATTTCTATTTCAACACTCTGTTTCTTATCTTTTTTGCTGTTGCCGTTTGGCAGAACCTCGGCAATAATATCCGGCGCTGCCTGAAGTTCTTCCGAGGCGGTAACGGTTATTATCATCTCATCCGACGTTTCAGGGTCAACTGTTAAAACCACCCCAAACTCCGGAGGTGTCGTATCAAACATTGTGCTTACAGGTGAAAGAACCGCATACAGTGACGCGACAGAACCCACCCGAACAATCACTCTGTGATTTATCCTGTCAACCGTTCCGCCTAAAGCAACCCATTCTCCCAACTCTTCATTCCAGTCGTAAATATCAAGTTCTTCCTCGCTCCCCCCTTCAGGGAGCAAAGCGGGCTCATAAAACATAATCAGAAACGCAGCCGGGGTGAATATAACGCCGTCCGGAGAGATGTCATAAAGTTCCCCCATGATTTCCAGGCCGGATAACTGAAGTGATTTTGAGGCATTATCGGGAACTGACGTTGTTGAAATTGAAACCGCACCTGCAATATTCGGATACCATATATCTACAAACCCGTCGCTGCTCATTGTCTCATTCGGTGATTCGCTTGCAACCACAATATAACTGCTCTCAACAGGCGATGTCTTCTGGGCGGTCTTCGCCTGAATGTTAAGCAAATATATCCCGTCTGAAACTATATCGCCGTTGTAATCTCTTCCGCCCCAGTCGGCGCTCTGCGGGTTCTGACCGCTTTGTCTTAACTCATCATCAATGAGAATCCGAAAGATATCCGGATTGTCCTTATCCTCTATTCTGATGGTAACATTTGAGTTCTTTGAAATTGAATAATGAATCGTTATTGTGTCCCTCACCCCGTCAAAGTTCGGTGAAAAAGGGTCTGGTTCCGTTGAGATATTATAAACATAAAGAGCGGTATTTGAGATTGTTACTTTATTCATTGAACTTTCACAGGAGTAACCCAGAACATCAAACGCCGTTACCTGATAATAATAGTCGCCCGGAGAAACCAGACCTCTGTTATCGTCTTTACCGTCCCAGACAACATTCTGGAGAACATCAAGTGCCTGCGTCGTGTCGCTTAAGAGGCATCTTGTTATGCTTGTCCCTTCCTGGTCGGAATACACTTTTACGCTTACTTTCACCGGTTCCGTTGTTTTCGTGTCCGAAAACATATAAGAGAGCGTCGTTATATCATCTGTCCCGTCCCCGTCGGGACTGAATGTTGCAGGGTTAACGGGCTCAACCGAAATTGTCAGCACATCAACCTGCATGGTAATTATGTACTGCTGGGAAGGTCCGACCTCCGTCGTGTATCCGAACTGGTCGGTGCCTGTTAGCTGATAATAATACTTACCGTTTGAAACGAATTTACCGTCTTCCCTTTTCCCGTCCCATGTGTGAGAATAAATACCGGGAACCGCTTCCTCACTGTTTGAAATTAGATCTCTTACGAGGTTTTCTCCGCCCGAATCGGAATAAATCTTTATTGAAACATAAGATGAGGTCGCTCCTTTCAAGTCGGAAAGCGAATACGTTATTGTTGATACTTCATCCACAAAATCCCCGTCCGGAGAAAAGGGGTCGGGACTATCCGCAATATCCGAAAAAACGAGAATGTCCTTGCTCTTTACTATAACCAGTCCAGGAGCGCTCTCAACGGGATTTCCGTATGTCTCGGCGATTATCTTTATGTTATACGAGGCGTTCGGAACATAAAAGCCGCTGTCTCTCTTCCCGTCCCATGTGTCCGTGCTTATCCCGACAGCCCTTGTTTCATCCGTTATTAGATTCCTTACAATCTCTCCTGTTACCTTGTCCGAAATAATTACACTTACCCCCGCTTCTTCAGAAAGCGAATAGACAATGTCTATTGTGTCGGCAAGTCCGTCGTCGTCAGGCGAAAATACGTTATTCGCTACACCGTCAACATAAAAGACAGGAACTGTAATTACAACCAGAACATTTGAGATTGTAACCTCCGCGCTTTCATCAGTTGTTATGCTTCCACCAACATTTGTTTTTATCTGATATGTGTAAATTCCGTTTGGAAGCCAGTTCCCGGAATCATCTTTTCCATCCCATGCGTGAGAACGGACTCCTGTTAATTCGGAAAGTTCCGAAACAAGATGCCTTACAATATTATTGTTCGCATCAAGAAGATTTATACTTACCGCCGCATCCGTGGTGAGTTCGTAAGTTACCGTTGATAACTCAACTGCCGTCCGGCAGGGGTCGGGAGAATCGCTGACATTCTGAATATCGGGAATGTTGTCAATGTTAAGCCACCCCTGTCCTGCCCCCTGATTCCCCACTAAATCAGTTCCTGAAACATTTACTATCGCCGCCCCTTCAGCCATTGTTGTATCAATCACCGTCGTATACGTCCACGTGTTTGTTGAGACAACCGGGCCTGACAAGAAAATTGAATTTGAAAAATTATCAAGAGCCGTTACTCCGGGATCTGTTATAAGGGTCTCATTTGAGAAAACCTTTATCGTTACAACATCATTCGTTTTTGCCTTGACCGGTGAACAAATCACCGTAAAGACAGGCGGTATCTTATCGCAGACCGCCGATGACTGATTATTATCTACCGTCTGAACATTCCCCGGAACGTCCACCGGCTGAACCGTGTAATAATAGCGGACTTTATCCTCTAAATTCGCTCCGGAATCGGTGTATAACGTATTCGTGGAGAGAGTAATTTCCGAACCTGTGCCCGGATACGTGGAGCGGAAAATTTTATACTCATAAACCCCGCTTAAATTATCAAACGGCTCAAGCCAGGACAGTTCAATATCCCCTGCTGCTTTTGCCGTCGCTGTTAAAGTTGTAACTGCCTCCGGAGGCGTTACATCATAGACGCTGTTTTCCGCTTTCGGGGTCCCGTAAAGAGCGTAACCGCTTTTGTCGGTTCCGTTTTTCGTGAGCCCGTCGTTGCTCGCCCAGTTCCTCGCAATTGTTCCCGGGAAAGTCGGATTTCTTCTCTCCATTGTCCTGTGAAAATCAGTATTGTCTCCTGCAAACCACGCCCCTGTTCCGTTGGCAGTGTCAATTAGATTTCCGTGACAGTCGTAAAGTATTAACTGTTCCCCGGTGTTATTTAAACTTACGCTCGGGTCTGCTATATCCGACGGCTCGGTTGTGCACTCCTCGTCGTTCTCAATCAGAAAATAACCGGTTAAATATTCGCCTGGTGGAATGTTACCAATAAAATCTATATCCATCTTCCCGTCGCTGTCATATAAACTGCAGCCTGTTAAATATATTGTTGATGATGTATTGTTGAAAAGCTCTATCCACTCATCCGACCAGCCGCCGCCTTTCGTCCCGCTCCAGGCAATCTCATTTATTACAACCTCTCCCGTTGAGATTGCGGGAGGCAGTGTTTTTATGTTTATATTAACTTCCATTTCCGTAGAGTTTCCCGACATATCCTCGCCTGTTATCCTTATAGTGTAGTTTCCTTTGGGAACATCTGTTGTATCCCATTGGTAAATAAGACCTTCCTGAGAGACCGGTAAAATACAACTGTTTTGAATTGATTTAAGCCGCACAATACCTACATATTTAACGTCAAGAACATCCTGCCAGTTGTAAAATGGACGAGCATTGATAATCTCCTGCGCGGTCGCAGGGCCCACTCCTTCTATTCCGACCAGTTCATCATAAGTCGCCGCATTGAGCGGAATTCCGCTTGAACGGTAAATCTTCGTCCACGACAACGGCGCAGCGCCGGCGCTATACTCAATTACATAACTCTTTAAATGAGCATCATCTAATACTCCGGCAATGTTTATAACCGGATTCTCAGCAAGAAAATAATCCCCCTCCTCCGGAAACAAAACATTTACGACCGGAGAATCAGCGTCGGGCGAAAGAATAAAAGCAAACCTGTTCCCGCTGGACGGCGTCTCAACATTCCCCGCATTATCCACCGTTTTTGCCCTTACCCTGTAATTACTTCCATCCGACCACGCGGGAGCAGTGTAAGACCAATCGGCGAGAGCTCCCATATTAATCCATGTTTCTGTCGGAACCCAGTTACTGACAGTGCCGTCCCAAAATGTGTTGCCGGTTATATTTTGAATACTGATTTGAACATCGCTCAACCCGCTGGTTTCATCAAAGGCAGTTCCAAAAATCGCGGGAAGAGTGCTGTAAGAAGTTCCATCAACAGGTGCCGTAACTACCGAATCCGGATATGTGGCATCAAGAGTTATTGTTCCTGTTTGCTGAACAGCAGGATTTCCGGCAAAATCAGTCGCATCTATTTTATAAGTATAAATTCCATCAGAAACCAAATTTCCTAAATCATCTTTTCCGTTCCATGTCCAGGTATCGCCAACTTTATACACTTTCACATCGTCAAAATGATTATGCACCCCTGATTCATCACATGAACCGCCAAAACCTATCTTTCCATTGGTTAATGAGAAATCATCAACGCTAACTATTTGAACAGGGCCATTTTCTACATCCCTGCCAAAAACAACCTTAATATTTGAACCATCGGCAATAATCTTCGTCTTGTACCAAGTATCTTTAATTATCTCAAATTGCTGGCCTGACGGGCTCAATCTGGTAGTAACTCCATTAACTACCTTAAATAAGCCGATATCAGCCATTGTTGTGAGTGCTAGCGGTTTGTAATATATATCAAAATATCCATATACACCAAATTTATAATAATTATTCTCATCCTGATAGCGGAATAAGAAATCTGTGTTTAGCCAAACCTGGGTTTCGTGGCCATTAATAAATCTTACCTTTGATTCAAAAACATAATCTGTCCAGGAGGCATCGCCGGTAATTGCCCTTCCATAACTTGGTCCAATAGCAGCGCCCGGAAGATCACAATTATATTCCCCAACTTCAACAGACCAGAGACCATATTCACGTCCATCAAATATTGCCGGCCCTTTAGGAGTTGCATCCCAACCAAAATCATTCCCATCATCAAAATCATCAAAAAATGATGGGTCAATAGTTCTCACTAAATTATCAGAAAAATCATAAATTCCTATTGTTGTTGTCGCCTCCTCAGATAAACTATATGAAATTGTTGTTGAATCCTTTATATTGTCATAATTCGGAGAAAATGTGTCAGGTGAGATACAAACCGCTGAAATCACTGGTGAAATTGTATCTACTGTAAAAGACCAAACTATAGACCATCCACTGCTAAAATACCCGTCATTAGATCTAACTTTCCAATAATATCTATCATTAGATAACGGAGATGCCATAGTATAGGAAGTGATAACCACTTCTCCTTCTACAATCCCGGAAATATTTCTTTCCGGAGAAGAAAAATCTAAATTATTATCTATTATGATTTGGTAAGTTAGTGTATCACCAACTATATTTGTAGAATTTTTCCATATAAAAGTAGGGGTATCACTCTTTATGTAATTATTGTTTTTTGGAGAACTCAAAATAGGGATCTTCGGTCCTATTGGGGTGGGACCACCATATGCTCCCATATCATTCCTCGTTCCATCAAGGTCATTGTAGATTGGAGCTGGATCACCAGCATCACGACACGGAGAACCCGGTTGGAGATGATAATTGTTACCAACAGCATTCACAAAAAGAGGATTATCAGTAATACTGTTGTAATCTAAATTAGTACTTTCTTGGTATTCAGTAAATGTATTGGCTGTATAAACTGTTCCCAGATATGAAATCAAATTTTCTTCATCATTAAAGAAATCATTATAATCTGAAGTTAATGTAGCAGAACCTAAATTTTGAACCTCCAAAGCTGAGGATTGACTGTCAGCCATTATATTATTTTTAATTGAAATGTTTCCGTGATGAGGACTAAGAAAAATATCTACATTATTGGAAAACAAAGTATTGTTTATGATAGATATATTATAAACATATGAATTTAAGAAAATTCCAGCCTCAGTTGAACCAGTAATTATATTCCCAATAACTTTTATAGATCCATCTGTAATTTTTAAGCCCAATACATTATCTTCGATAATGTTATTACTTACAATATTGTCAAAAATCTGATCTTCGTGAGTTACACCGTGTCGGCAATTGCTAATATGATTATCTGTTATTAGATTGTTGCTTCCGCCTATAAATACACCATATGTAAATACACCATAGTCGGCTTCTACTTTATTACTTCTAATGATATTATTATTACCAACTTGTATAGCTGTAGAATATTTCTTGATCTTGATATGGAATCCGTCAATTATTAAATAATCGATTATAACGGGATCCCGATAAGCGTTAAAAGCGACTCTCCCTCCACCAAGAATTACTGTATCCCCATCTTTTGCTTTATATGTTATAGGATGATTTTCTATGCCGCTATTAGCCGGAACAACTTCTTCAAAATAAGTTCCTTCAGTCACAATCACAGTGTCTCCAGGTTGTAATATGTCTGCAGCTCTTTGAATAGTCTGGAAAGATTCACTTGGGCTATCTCCTAACCCTGTATTTCCATCATTACCATCAGTCCGGACATAATATGTCGTACAAAAAGCGTTTCCTGAAAAAGCAATCAAGGTAAACAACCCTATACAGCAAATTAGTGTAACATTTCTTAAACTAAACATTGTTTTCCTCCTCTTTTAAAACAAAATTTTTTATTATATTTTCTAATGTTTTATATTTTTTCTTTTTAAATTTTGAGTAATACGTTCGTAATTTTTCTTTGCCATTATATTGCCTGGATTTATCTGCAGAGCTTTATTAAATTCATTCATTGCTTCTTTATTCATCCCCTTTAAAGCATAAACAGCTCCAAGATTGTTATGTGCCGAGGCATAGTTGGGATTTATATCAATAGCCCTTTTATATTCAGCAAACGCTTGAGCATATTTGCCTGTCCGATAGTAAGCATAGCCAAGATGGTTATGTAGTTCAGCACTATCGGAATTTATGTTCAATGCTTGTATGTATATATTTATAGCATCTTCAAACCAACCTCTTTTACTATAAAGAATTCCAAGGTGATCATATGGAGATATGTAATTTGGTTTAAGATTTATTACCTTTTTATATTCCTCCTCCGCTTCTTCCAATAACCCCTTTTTAAAGCAAGCTTTGCCAAGATTAAAGTGTGCTCTGGCGTTATCTGGCACTCTTTTTACGGTACTTAACCATAAATTATATTCATCATACCAGACAAAATTGCGTTTTATCGTCAACAATGAGAAACAAATTAAAATTATACTAATGAAAATAATGTGGGTTTTCTTCAACATTTTTGCTCTTTCTACAATCGCACCCAACAGTAAACAAAATCCTACAGAAGGTAAATATAAAAAACGTTCTCCCATTAATCCCCCAAAAGATATTATATGTGACACAGGCAGGAGTGTTATAAAAAACCAGAATATAGCAAACGAAGTTATTTTTGAATATTTATAACTCTTAAAGGCAAATATTACTATAGCTGATAACACTACTATGGAAATAATAACTTGGATATCAAACAAGGAATAACTCGGAGAAAATGTATAGTAATCTGCACACAAATTCATTGGATAAAATAATAATTTTATATAAAAAGCAAAAACTTTGCTCATGGTATAGAACCTTGTTGTTAATGTTTCTTGGTGAAATACACCAAGGATTGCCGGTGAACTTAAACTGCTAAAAGCTATAGACTTAAGAATAAAATAAAATCCTATCGTAACAAAGTAACCCAAATAATGGCTAAGTTTACTCACTAATTTACTTTTATTCTTATTTAAAGCAAAGTAAAAGTCATATAAAATAACAATCGCTGGTAAGGTTATTGCGATTTCTTTGGACAATAATGCACATCCAAAACAAATTAATGATGTTAAATAATATTTCAATTTCCTATCAAATTGGTTCTTAATATACAATAACAAGGATAATAAAAAGAAAAAGGTGGCTAAAACTTCCGCTCTTCCTACTATTCCAGTTACAGCTTCAGTGTGGACTGGATGAGAAGCAAAAATCAAAGATACGAATAAAGCGATGAAATAATTAAGAGATTTATTTTTCTCATTTTCTACTGACATTGGTCTACCACCAACTTTTAGAAGTACTAATACAATATTTAAAATCAATAACCCATTTAGAGCATGGAAAAAGACATTAGTAAAATGGTAGCCAACTGGATTTAACTTCCATAACGAATAATCTACAGCAAATGACGTAGCAGTTATTGGTCTATACAACCCTGTATATTCCTTCCCCTCACCCCAGTAACAAGTTAAAAATAAAAGGGGGATATTTTTCAAACTTCTAATAGCCTTATTTTCTACAACAAGCGGTATATCATCAAAGACAAAGTTATTCCTGAATGAGTTGGAATAAACAATAAAAGATAATAAAATTACCAATCCAACTGCGACCCACTTTTTTTCAAAGATTTTTTGTTTTTTGTTTTCTCTGGTCACGTTTTAAAATTTTGCTGTGAAACTGATTCTTTGTGTGGTACCGAGATTGGAGTAAGGAACAATGGCGTAGTCCAGATTATAACCTAAAACCTTTATCCCGATTCCTCCGCCCAAACCATTCTGCTCTGTAACTTTGCTGTTTGATATATTATTGCCTGAATTATAAAGAGCCCCTACCGCCTGAAATAAATATCCTGCCCTCAGGGCAAAGAACTGCATTGGAAAGAACTCCGTCCCAAGACAAATTGTTCTTTTTTTATCAACCGGTTCATAAGCAATATCCATCGCTAAATTAAAGATTCCGACTAAATTATATGAAGTCCCCGCTATAACACTTAACGGCAGGGAATATTTTTCATCAATAAATTCCATCTTCGGACCAAGATTTCTTATTGTCAGTCCAAGATTTACTCTGCCGGATATTTTACGCATCACGCCGGCATCAATTGCAAAGCCATCCGCATTCTCGTCTGCTATCGACTGTCTTATTAACTTAATGCTTCCGCCGAGCTGCATATTCGTGTTTATCTGTCTTGCATGCGACAGCATTATCGCTAAATCGGAAGAATAAAAATCATTGCTTTTATTGCCTGACTCGTCCCTTCCTTCAATCTTTCCCGTCGTAAGATATACCGCTGAAATACCGATTGAGCCGCTCCTTACAGGAATTACTCCGCCTGCAAAATCATAATTTATTCCTTCAAGCCATTCCGTATGCGTTGCTCCGATTTGATTCTGTCTGATTCCTGAAATCCCTGCCGGATTGTAATAAAGCGCATTGATATCGTTTGCTATCGCAGTATATGCTCCTCCCATTCCCACGGGTCCTGCTCCCGGTGATATTTTCAGAAAAGTTGCCCCCGATTTCCCTGCCCCCGCAAAAATCCTTCCTGAACCAATTAAAAACATCAATAAACAAATAATTGTTTTTTTCATTTCTTCCTCCGTACTTTTTATTTTCGTAATATGTTAGCCTTTCTAAAATTGTTATTGTGCATTATAGTGCTATGGGGTCACCCCGTCTGCTAACATATTACCTAATTTTCAATTCTTGCTCAAATTAAGGAAGGGGACAGGTTATAGTTGGGGACAGGTCTTGAAAAGCCCTGTCCCCTTCCGTTAATGTCCCCAACTAAGCCAGATCCAGAATCTGGTCAATGGTTGCCCCGCCCGGAACCATGGGCGAAACGTTTTCCTCTTGCCTTACTTTGAAATCAATTACGCAGGTCTCTTTCGCTTTAAGCGCTGTTTTTATCGCCCCGTCAACGGCCTTTTTATCTTTAACGGTTATACCGATGAGGCCGTATGCTTCGGCGAGGCGCTTGAAATCAGGCCAGTATTTTTTCGTTTTGGAATCACCCAAAAAGGTTGCTGAGTATCTCTTTCCGTAGAAAAGTTCCTGCCACTGCCGCACCATCCCGAGGTAATTGTTGTTGAGTATCAGAACTATAACCTTTATCCCGTTGACTTTTGCCGTTGCAAGTTCCTGAATGTTCATCTGGATTGAGCCGTCACCTGCGATGTCAACAACTTCTTTATCCGGATTTGCGGCTTTTGCGCCTATTGCCGCAGGCAGACCGTAGCCCATTGTCCCGAGCCCTCCCGATGAAAGGAAGCGCCGCGGATAATCATATTTGTAAAACTGTTCCGCCCACATCTGGTTCTGTCCCACCTCTGTTACAACAACGGCACGCCCTCCTGTCAATTTGTAAAGCCGGTCAACAATGTATTGCGGTCTTAAAATTGCGTCATTTTTGTAAATCAGGGGTTTCTTTTCTTTAACTTTATTCACTTCTTTAAGCCATGCGGGGAATTTCTTTTTAATTTTGTTCTGCCGGCAGAATTCCAATATTTGTTTTAGAACAATTTTGCAGTCCCCGACGATGGGAATGTCAGCCGTAACATTCTTTGAAATTGAAGTCGGGTCAATATCAAGATGAATAATCTTCGCTTTCGGCGCGAACCCATCAACTTTACCGGTTACCCTGTCATCAAACCTTGCGCCAATAGCAATGATTAGGTCGCTGTTCTGCATTGCGAAATTCGCCGCCTGCGTTCCGTGCATTCCCGGCATCCCGATAAAAAGTTTATCGGTTCCCGGAAACGCGCCGATCCCCATCAGCGTCAGCGTTACGGGAATATCAAAAGTTCTTGCCAGCGCCGTAAGTTCGGGCGCGGCGCCGGAACTTATGATACCGCCCCCCGCGTAGATGAGAGGGGCACGTGACCGGAGAATCGCTTCCAGCGCAGTTTTTATCTGTTTGGGATGCCCTTCCAAATTAGGTTTATAGCCCCTTATTTTATGGCAGGGATTAGGGCAGAATTCGCATGAAGCATTTTGAATATCAACGGGAATATCAATCAGAACAGGGCCCTGCCTGCCCGTCCTCGCAAGGTAAAACGCCTGCGAAAAAATTTCAGAAAGTTTCCCGACATCCGTCACCAGAAAATTCTGCTTTGTTATCGGCCGGGTAATGCCTGTTGTGTCGGCCTCCTGGAAAGCGTCGTTCCCGACGAGATGGGACGCCACCTGACCCGTAATCGCCACAAGCGGTATAGAGTCCATATATGCTGTTGCAAGACCTGTGGTCAGGTTCGTTGCTCCCGGGCCGGACGTAGCAATGCAGACTCCTACTTTTCCCGACGAACGGGCATAACCGTCGGCCATGTGCGCCGCGCCCTGTTCGTGTCTTGTAAGAATAAATTTAATTTTTTTGTTTGAATACAACTTATCAAAAATTGGAATGACTACCCCTCCGGGTATGCCGAAAATCGTATCAACGCCCTCGCGTTCAAGCGCCTTTATAATAATTTCGCTTCCTGTCAGTTTCATTGTAAAATTTCCTCCCTGTTCATTTATAAAATTTTCTCTCTAATCTACGCAGGAGGTGCGGCGTTGTCTGACAAGCCCGTCGGATGGTAGGGGACAGGTCTTTTTCAAGACCTGTCCCCTACTATCGTCTCTACTTTCTCCCCGCAGGACTGCGGAGCGAGCCGCCTTTGTAGGGGACAGCTCTCTTTGAGAACTGTCCCCTTCCATAGCATGCTTGGAAGGCAATGCCGCACCAACAAACCACTATCGGTTTTTCTATCCATTTTTTAATATTGCGCCCGTTGCTGCCGATGTGACCATTCTGCTGTATCTTGCGAGCCATCCCGACATTTTTTTATGTTTTATTTTCGTTTTCGCGAGCCGGCTTTTTATTTCCGTTTCGCTTAAATCAACGGAAATTTTTCTTTTGTCAATGTCAATTGAAATTATGTCGCCTTCCCTCACGGCGGCAATCGGCCCTTTTTCGGCGGCTTCCGGCGAGATATGACCTATGCAGGGGCCTCTTGTCCCGCCCGAGAATCGCCCGTCGGTAATCAGCGCCACCGAGTTACTCAAACCCATTCCGGTTATCGCGGAAGTGGGCGCCAGCATCTCCCGCATTCCGGGTCCGCCCTTGGGTCCTTCGTACCGTATAACGACGACGCTGCCTTTTTTTATTTTCTTTGAAAGGATTGCTTTCATTGCTTCTTCTTCCGAATCAAAAACCCGGGCGGGCCCCTTAAAAATTCTCACCTGCTTATCAACTGCGCTCTGTTTCACCACCGCGCCGTCGGGGGCAAGGTTACCCGAAAGAATCGCAATCCCCCCTTCCCTGTGATATGCCTTTGAAAGAGGTCTTATAACGTCTTCGTCTGCAATGACGCTTTTTTTCGCAATTGATTTAATAGAGGGCCCCGAAACGGTTCTGTTGTCTTTAAGGAAGGGAATCAGCCGCTTGAGGACGGCGGGGATTCCTCCCGCAAATTCTAAATCCTCCATAAAATATTCGCCCCCGGGCCGTATGTTCGTGATGTGCGGGACTTTCCTGCTTAACTTATCAAACAGGTCTATTTTAAAATCCACCCCCGCTTCATGCGCAATTGCCGGAAGATGAAGAACCGTATTCGTCGAACCGCCGAGTGCGAGGTCGAGAACGACGGCATTATGAAAGGCATTTTTGTTCAGTATGTCCCGTGTTTTTATGTTCTGTTTTACGAGCGTCATAATTTTTTCGCCGGATTCGTAAGCAATGCGTTTTTTCTTCGCCATCCCCGCGAGCGCCGTTCCGCAGCCGGTTACGCTCATTCCCATCGCTTCTATCAGGCAGGCGGTCGTGTTGGCGGTGTACATTCCCTGGCAGGAACCCTGCCCCGGGCATGCCTCCATTTCAAGGGCATCAAGCTCGGCTCTGCAGATTTTTCCCGCCTGATAGAGGCCCACCGCCTCAAAAGTGTCTCTTACAAGCGAGCGCCTTTGCCCCTTGTAATATCCGCTGAGCATGGGGCCGGCGGTAACGACAATCGCAGGCACGTTAAGGCGCGCGGCGGCCATAAGCATTCCCGGGTTTATCTTGTCGCAATCGGTCAGGAGGACAAGCCCGTCGAGCTGATGCGCCTGAACGACGGATTCAATCATATCCGCTATCAATTCACGGGAGGGCAGCGAATAGTGCATTCCTATGTGCCCCATCGCAATGCCGTCGCAGATTGCGCTCACGCTGAATATAAACGCCGCGCCGCCGCCGGCATAAATTCCTCTTTCGATATGCCTTTCGAGGTCTCTCATTCCGACATGACCGGGCACGAGGTCCGTATAGCTTGAAGCGATTCCGATAAACGGTTTTTTCATTTCCGCTCTGGAGATGCCCGTTCCGTACAGCAAAGCCCTGTTCGGCGTTCTTTCAAAACCGTTTTTTATTTTATGACTTCTCATTTTACTCGAGGGTTACTTTCCTCTTTATACCGTCGAGGAAGGAGTCGTTTACGCCGGGCAGGTCTTTGAGTTCGTCCAGTTCCCATATTTCGCCCATCTTCTTCCGGTATTCAAGAATGCTTTTTGCAATTTCCCCTCTCATTCCGGGAACCTGCATAAGCATATCGTAATCCGCCGTGTTCAGGTTTATTTTTCCGCTCCTGCTCCGTTTTCTCGGGGCCTCGGAACTTAAACTTTCGTTCTGCGCGTCACCGGACAAACTGATGCTGACGGAATCCGCCGAAGCCGGCCGCGCTTTTTTCAAAAGCTGGTCTATTGAATATGCTTTTGCAATTTCTATCTTCGGCACTTCAAGGATTTGTCTTATCGGCGGTTTTTCCTCTTTTGCGCCTTCAGCGGTTTTGAAGTAAACAATAACGGCGAGAAAAGACAAAGCAATCCCCGCAAGAACACAGGAATTCTGCCATTGAGTCAGACGAGTATTTCCGATTCTCATTTTTCCCCCTTCAAAAGTTTATACACAATGCTTTCAACGAGGGCGTTCCACGACGCTTCAATGATGTCTTCGGAAACGCCGAGAGTCGTCCATCTCTCGTCGCTGTCCCTTGATTCTATAAAGACCCTCACCGCCGCGGCGGTGGCTTCCTTCGGATTCAGAACCCTGACCTTGAAGTCCGTCAGTGAGACATCCTTAAGCTGCGGATAAAAGCGTTTTAGCGACTTTCTCAAAGCGTTGTCAAGAGCGTTTACCGGTCCGTCGCCCTCGGCGGCTTCGTAAATATCCCTGCCTTTTACGGAAAGTTTTACCGACGCCTCGCATTTTTTCAGAATACCGCCTTTCTTTTTTATGTACTCCAGAATAACCCTGCAGCTTTTTATGTCAAAAAAAAGCGGCATCTTTTTGGTGTATTTCTTGAGAAAGATTTTCAGCGAAGCGTCGGCCGCCTCGTACTGATAACCCTTTGCCTCCCTGATTTTTATTTCGTTCAGGACATCCTTTATTTCTTCCTTATCTTTCATTTCAATGTCAAGCTGCCTGCTTTTCAGGCGGAGATTTGCCTGTCCCGAAAGGTCGGAAATGAGAATTCTTCTTTCGTTCCCGACAAGTTCGGGTTTTATGTGCTCGTATGTGGACGGGTTTTTGACGACTGCGGAAACGTGGACGCCCCCCTTGTGGGCGAAGGCGGAGGAACCGACAAACGGCTGTTCCTTCCTGGGAATGAGGTTTGCGATCTCATCGATGTAGCGTGAGGTCTTTACAAGTTTCTTGAGATTCTGTTTTGTGAAGTCCGGTATTTTGCGGTTTTTCTTCAGCAGGAGGTTTGCTATCACCGAGGAGAGATTGGCGTTTCCGCATCTCTCGCCCCATCCGTTGAGCGTGCCCTGAACCATTGTCGCCCCGCAGTCACATGCGGCGAGCGAGTTTGCGACTCCGAGTTCGCAGTCGTTGTGAGCGTGAATTCCGAGATCCACGCCGGAAAATTTTGATTTCACAATTTTTATAATCCTTGAAAGTTCCTCCGGTATCGTCCCGCCGTTGGTGTCGCAGAAGACAAGCCGGTCGGCGCCGCCTTCTACGGCCGCCCGCAGCGTTTTAAGAGCGTAGCCGGAATTTTCAAGAAACCCGTCAAAAAAGTGTTCGGCGTCGTAAATAACTTCTTTTCCGGATTTTTTCAGAAACGTCACCGACTCCCTTATCATCCTGAGATTTTCCCCGGGTGTCGTGTTCAGCGCATCCCTCACATGCATCAGAGATGTCTTTCCGAAGATGCAGAAAGCGTCGGGTTTTGTCTTTACGAGTTCAAGGAGATTTTTATCCTGCCCGGGTTTTGTATCTTTCCTCCTCGTCGAGCCGAAAGCGACGAGTTTCGCCGGTCGGAGAGACCTGCTTTTCATTTTTCCGAAAAACTCGGTGTCCTTCGGGACGGCGCCCGGCCAGCCCCCTTCAATGTAATGAATACCGAGATTCCGCAGGGCACCGGCAATGTTTATTTTATCCGTTACCGTAAGGGAAATTCCCTCTGCCTGCGTCCCGTCCCTGAGAGTGGTATCAAAAATAAAAACCGGTTTCATAATTTAAATTCTTTCACAAGCGCTTTGACCGCCTTCCGTATTGCTATGCCGTCTATCACGCAGGAAATTTTTATTTCGGAGGTCGCAATCATTTCTATGTTTATTTTATTTTTGGCGAGAGCGCCGAACATCCTTGCCGCAACCCCGCTGTGCGTTTTCATTCCGCTTCCGATAATGGATATTTTTGCCACGTTTTCTTTTATCAAAATCCTTTTTGCGCCTAGTTTTTCCCCGATTTTTTCAAGTATTTTCTTAACCCTATGGGTATCTTTTTTCTTTACGGTAAAGGATATATCGTTAACGGGCCTGTGACTCCTGAACAGCGGCTTCGCCGCCGATTGTATTATCATATCCACGCAAATGTCTTTTTCGGCAATCCGCTTGAAAATTTCAGCGGCAATGCCCGGCCTGTCGGGCACGCCGGCAATGCTTATCTTCGTCTGATTCTTATCTTCCGTAATACTTCTTACTACAAGTTTTTCCAGCAATTGTTCCTCCCCGCAAATTAAGGTTCCCCGGCCCGTTCCGAAACTTGAGGCAACCTCAAAGGCGACGTTCCTGTTTTTTGCGAGTTCCACCGCTCTCGCCTGCATAACGCCCGCGCCGGCACCCGCCATTTCAAGCATCTCGTCATAGCTTATTATATCAATTTTTTTTGCATTTTTGTAAATTTCAGGGTTGGCAGTGAAAATTCCTTCCACATCCGTAAATATTTTGCAGCCGGCTTTAAGAACGGCCGCCAGGGCAATCGCGGTAAGGTCGGAGCCCCCGCGCCCGAGAGTCGTTATTTCGCCGTCGGCGGTATGACCCTGAAAACCGGCCACAATAACCGTAAAGTTATTTTTCAGAGCGCCGGTCAGTCTTTTTGCGGAAATTGTTCTGATTCTTGCGTTTGAAAAATTTCCGTCCGTTATAATCCCGATCTGATGCCCCGTAAAAGAAATGACTTTCTGTTTCATTGCGGAAAGGGCTATTGCAAGGAGCGATATTGTCTTCTGCTCGCCGGTGCTGAGCAGCATGTCCATTTCTCTCGCGTGCGGGTTTTTTGAAAGTTTCAGCGCTTCCTTCGTAAGATCGTCGGTTGAGTTTCCCGCCGCCGAAACGACAACGACAGGACTGAATCCGCGTTTTTTGAAAGTTATGATTCTTCTGGCGGCATTTTTTATTTTTCTCACGGACGCCACCGACGAGCCGCCGAATTTCAGGACGATAACTTTTTTCATTTAACTCTCCCGGAAAGAGACACGATTTTTATTCCCTCATTTGCAATTTTCGTAATTATGACACTGCTTTTTATCCCCCGCCGGCCGAACGCCTTTTTCATCGCCCCGGATATTTTTCCGGCATTCTTCATGTCTTTTGCGACCGCTCCGACGGAAGAACCCGAGCCGGAAATAAAAACGCCGCAAGCGCCCGCCCCGAGAGCCGCTTTTTTCACTTCGTCAAATCCGGGAATAAGTTTTTTCCTGAAAGGCGTGTGGAGCATGTCTTCGAACATAAAAGGCCTGACATTGCCTGCGTGAATTCCGGCAAGAAGAGAGGAAATTCTTGAGAGGTTGAAAATAACGTCTTTTTTTGAGTACTTGTCCGGCAGGATTCTGCGGGATTCGTCTGTGCTTATATCAATCTCGGGCACCGCAAGACAAATAGGATTTTTCAGTTTGTTTTTTAACGGAATAACTTCAACGTTTTTTCCCGCAGGAACCGAAATCGCAATTCCGCCGAACAGAGCGGCGCTCGCGTTGTCGTAATGCCCCTCCGCCGAGGCGACAATCTTCAGAATGTCAAGATTGCCGAGTTTTTTACCCGATACTTCATTCGCGAAAAATGCGCCGGCAAGCCGCGCCGACGCCGAAGAGCCGAGACCTTTCATAAGGGGAATGCGGTTTTCCTCAAGTATTTTAATTTGACCGAGGTTTTTATAGGAGAAGCCGGTTTTTCTGAAAACGGAAAGGGCCGCTTTCCAGACGATATTTTTTGCGGATAAAGCGACGCTCTCTTTTCCGAAACCCGAAACTTTTATTTTCAGAGAAAACAGGCCTGGTGAAATACAGAATACAAACCTGTTCTTTATGTTAAGGGCGGCGCTCAGAACGTCAAAGCCGCAGCCCAGATTCCCCGACGATGCGGGAACTTCAACAATGATTTTCTTATTTTCCATTTTGGAATTATAGCAAAAAACAGGAGCCCTTAAAACCTGATACCGGCCGTTGTTATGTATGCGTAATCAAGAGTTCCGTGCGGCAGAAATGCGAAGTCGACGAAATAGTGTTTGTCCTGCCAGCCGATGCCGAAACTCAAATCAAAAACATCCTGGTAAGCGGAGCCGAGGCGAAGCGTCAGGTTTTCCCGCTGCCTGAATTCAAGACCGAATAAATATGAAGGCCTTTCATCGGGGTTATACTTTATTTCGCAGGAAAGAAAGAAACGCCCCATTTTTTTCAGCGTTCCCGCCTGGAGCTGCCTCGGGAGCGATTCCTTTTCGGTTTCAAATTTCTTGCGGGTTCCCGCATTTGAAAGGACAATGCCGAAAGAACTCGTCACGCCCGGCATCGTGATAAAACCCAGGTCAAAAGAGGAGTGGGTGTAGTTCTCGCGGTAAATTTCCTGGTCAAGTTTTTTGTATGAAACGCCGATACCCGTGTATCTTTTCAGGCGGAAACCGTAAGAAAAACCGAGCGCGCGGTATTTGTTTTCAAAATCGCCCAGAATTCCGCCGGACTCATCCCTTGCCGTGTCGGGAAAGCCGTATGACTTCCAGTTCAGCGCAAAGCGGCGGACGTTGTATGAAACCGTTTCCATGTGCGTGTGCATGTACCAGCCGTTGTGAGAGAAAGACAAATCGCTCTCGGGTTCAAACGCCAGAGCCGCCGGATTTATTTTCCAGCAGTCGCGTCCTTCCCATGTAACGACACCGGCGTTGCGCGCGGAAATGCGCGCGGAGTCGGGTATTTTCAGAAACGAGAAACTGTCATGCCCGGGACTGTATGCATTTAGCAGCGAGTAAAGCGTAAAGAGTAAAGCGTAAAGAGTAAAGCGTGAAGTGTGAAGAGTAAAGCGTGAAGTGTGAAGTGTGAAGTGTAAAGCGTGAAGAATAAATCGTTTCATTTTTTTATTTTCCATATTCTTCCCTCTTCACACTTTACTCTTCACTATCGTAAAATTGTCATTTTCCCTTTTGCCCTTCCTTTCATGGTGTCGTAAACGATAAAATAGCTGCCTGTCGAGACAAAATCGCCGCTCGTGTTTTTGCCGTCCCATTCATTCGTTCCGGTCAGCGTAACGACGAGCATGCCGCTGAGGTCGTAGATTTCTATGCTTGCGTTTAGCGTCCCGATATCTTCCGGCGCGATAATTCTGCAGGAGCCGCTGGCAGGCCTGAAGGGATTCGGCGCCGCATAACACATTCCTTCCTCCCTGTAAGAACCGTATCCGGAAGAGCGCGGCGTCGGAAAAGCGTTTACGTAGAAATCGGCGAAGTTGTTATCCGTGTCCTCTCCGTCGGGGTCCCTTGTGAGCGACGCGCCGCTTGTTGCCTTAAGGGCGGAAGTTTTAACCTGGTCTATGACGTCAGCCGGTATGTTCCCCGTTTCTGTTTCTGCGTATGCGACCGCATCCATTATGTTGCCGAGCCCGTCTATCAGCCGCAGGGTCTGCGGCGCAGTATTGCTCATTGTGTGGTCGCTGTCCGTGTTGCTGTCGGAGTACTTAAAGTCGCCGCCGTATCTGAAAAATGATTTTGACTGGCAGAGCAGGAAATATGACTTCGCCTTTATGGAGGTTGAAACCGAAATCGTCATCAAGTCCTTCCATGCCTCGCTGTAATATTTCTGGATTTTCCAGCCGGTTATGTCTACAGGCTCCGACCGGTTGTTGTAAAGTTCCAGCCATTCGTAACCCGTATCGGTGCCGTCCGCATCGTAAACGAATTCGTTTATCACAACCCCCCCGGCAGCATAAAGCGGGAAGTGTAAAGCGGGAAGTGTGAAGAGTAAAGCGGGAAGTGTGAAGAGTAAAGCGTGAAGAATAAATCGTTTTAATTTCTTGCTCTTCCCTCTTCCCTCTTTACTCTTCACGTTCTTCATATTTTCCAGTCAAGAGAAACATTTATTATCTGGAGCGTTTCGTTCAGACGGCCGCTGTAAGATATGCCCCCGCCTTCCCAGTCGTTCAGGTAGTCCCTTCTGCCGTAGGCGTAACCGAAGTCAAGGTTCAGAGAGGAAGAAAGATAATACCCGAAACCCGCCGTAAGGAACGCCCTCTCGACGTAACTTCTTTCATAAGAAGGGAGCAAAGCCATCCCGTATCTCAACTGCAGGCGCGAAGAAAGATCGTTTTCGATGCCCATGTGAAAAGAAATTCTGTCCTTGTAAGTTGCGTCGGCATTAGACCAGAACGTTTTCACAATGTCAAAATAAAGAGAAGCGGCTACCGCACCGCCCCAGACATAATTAAACCCCAGAGCAAACGTCTTCGGGAAATCCACGCTACCTTTGTATTTATTTTCAGAATAATACGAACTGACTGCAACAGCATAGGTGTATTTCCAGTCGTAATCAAGTTTTGCCGATTTGAAATACGAAAATGAAACGTTCCAATTTCCCCTGTTTTTAGAGAGAGAGTAAAAAGTTCTGTCGCCGGAAAAATCGTAATCTGATGTTATTACAAAAGCCCCGCCTGAAAGATCCTCTTTAAAAGTCGGTTTTCCGCTAAGTATTTCGTATCCGACCCCCAGCGACCAGTCATTGCCGAGGTTCATTGCTCCCGCAAAATTATTACCTTTTATGTAATTTTTTCCTTCAAAATCCAGGAAGGTTTCACCTGAAGAAAAGGTCTGTGTGTGTTTGTATCTGAAATTCTGTCTCTGTGTTATTCCGAAACCCAGTTTTATTTTTTCGCCGAAAGAATAAGCAATTGCGAAATCGGGGATGTCAGCATACAATTTGGAATTATAATAAGCCCCGCCCTCATAGCCCGACCAGTCGCTGTCGGGGACCACCCTTTCGGAAACGGATACCAGAGGCAGAGAGAGCAGGATGCGGGTTCCGGTGAGAGCGCCCATCGCCGCGGGGTTGGTAAAAACGGCAGAGGCGTCTTTTGCCGACGAATAAGCGGTCAAGCCGAGAGCCGTGCCCTTCCCTCCCGTATAATAAGGGTCGCCGAAATTAAGAACCCCTAAATTGGTATAAGCATAAATCCGCCCCGCCAAAAAACACATCAAAATTAATATCTTTTTATTCATATAACCTCCAAACTGCTCACGATTTTATCCGCGGCGATGCTCCACTCGCAGGAGGTGCGACATTGCCTGACAAGTCCGTCAGTCCGAGGGTCTCTGCTTTCTCCCCGCAGGACTGCGGAGCGAGGCGCCCTCGTGAGCGTACTTGGAAGGCAATGCCGTGCCGACAAACCGCGCACGGCACCACACAATAATTAACAACATTCATCTTAAAATTTCAGCGTATATCTTACCTCAAACTTTTCAGCAGTATCTCTCATAACATATTCGGGTTTATATTCGTAAATATATTTCGTGTAATTCCATCTGCCGTAATTCGGGTCGTAGAACTCCGGCGGGTAATGATACATCTTCCTTTCATATTTTATGTCTATGCTGGATTTCTTAGAAAACTTCATTTTTGGTTGCAATGTGAATAATACGTATTTATTCCGCCTTGCTCCAGGGTCCTTGTCAAATTTGACTTTTGAGAGGACCTGGAAATACTTCGTAAACCTGTATTTCAGTTCCGCCTGGGAAGCGCTGTACAGCCAGATGCTCTGTTCGTCTCCGCCTATGTTGCTGTAAATCTGCTGCCGGAGTTCATACCTCCACCGCAGGCGCAGGTCGCTTGTAGGGCTCCATGTGAGCTGCGCCCTCGTTTGGTTCGTTTCTTCATAAATCTGGTAATACACGGTTTCTCCGTAATCCTTTATTTTTTCGTCTTCGTTCTGAATCTGGTACCTGAAAAGCGTTTTTAATTTCGGCATAAGGGGATATTCCACCTGAAAAGCCGTTTTGTAAAATCTTTTCGTCGTCAGTTCCTTTATAGGATTGACTTCCCTGTACATTTCCCCGTTCAGTTTCATGCTCAAACGCTTTGTCTTTGTTTTTGCTTCCATAAAAAATTTTTCGACCGGCGAGTCCCCCGAAATATGAAAATTGTAATAATCCGAGTCAAATCTGCTCAGCCCGAACAAAAGAGTCGTGTAGGAAAAATTGTAAACGCTTGCGAACTGGAACGCTTTTGCCTTTTCCCGCTCCTTCGTTTTGTCAATATCGCTCTCGTAAGCGTCGTGAACCGAGAGGGCGTAGTCAAAAGTGAACAGGCCGTTGCCGTAAGTTGTCTTAACGCCCCCGCCGATGATGTCGTTCCTGCCGCCCGAGAACTTGAATTTTATATATTTTATTTTTGTTTCGTCCCATTCCTCCAGCGCCGCCTCCTCTTCTTCCACCGTCCACCATTCTTCCAGTGTTCTTTTTACGGGAATTATTTCAGGTGAAAGTTCCTCGTGGTATCCCGCGAAGTGAATCTCGTATGTGTCAACGGGGAAAGCAAAATAGCCGCCGTAAGTCCTGTCCTGCATATTGTTCAAATTCTTGAGTTTATCCTGGTTGTTGTAGTCAAAAGTCACGCTCGTAGGATATGATTTCACCGTGCCGTCGGGGTTGAGTTTTGTCGTCAGCCACTTGTCCGAGAAGAAAGCCGCCCAGGAGCAGGATGCTCCGTTTTTCTGAACCGCCAGCCCGTAGTAACCGGCGTTCTTGTTCGAAGAGCGGTATGGTTCCACTCCTTTTTTCGGTTTGCTGACCGCGGAAATTGTTTTTGCCACACCGCCGAGCACGAGGCCTCTTTCAAAATCCATTTTGAAAGACCCTACGACAAACGTGTCAAACCCGATAAAATTTTTTGCGTAAAAATAATTGCTCACGAGATAATATTTCTTGAAATTTTCCCAGGTTATTTCCCGTCCCCAGTCATCTCTTTTGGCGGTAAAGGAAACCTCCATATCGTCGCTGTAAAAGAACCTCAGCCGGCTGTACAGATATTCGGGGTGGTGGAAATTTGCGTTTGCCTCCGCCTGCTTATCCTTAAAGGGCGTGTCATAACTCTGCGTAAGACGTAAATCGCCCTTCACTATTTCTATTTCCTTTTTCCTGAAAACCGTAAGGAACGGGATAATGACCCTGTAAATTTCATCCGTCATTCCCGGAACGTCAAGCAGTTCCTCTATTTCTCTGAACCCGCCGCGTCTGACTCTGTAGCGGACGATTTCAACAGCGAGGATAGGAGTGAGCATCGGCAGTTTAAGGAGGTCTTCTCTTGCCGCGGTGTTGATGTCAAGCGGGTTTCTCCTGAAGTCCTCCAGTTCGTCCGTATCAAGTTCCTCGTAGCCGATTTTCTCCACTTCAATATCCTCCATCACCTCGTCGTATATGTTTTCAAGGTCCGCGTCGGATATTGCGCAGAAAGCGGTATTAGTGAAGAGCGAAGAGTGAAGAATGAAGAGTGAAAAAATAAAAAAAAAGATTATTCCCCCTTTAGCAAAGGGGGTAAGGGGGATTTTATTTTGTTTTGAGGGCATCTTCGCATTTTTTGATTATATAAAGCGACTGCGGGTGAGCGGGCTCCAGCATAAGCAGTTTCCTGAACGTTTTTATTGCTTCCTCGTATTTTTTCGCCTGGTACAGTTTCAGACCTTTGTAATAATACTGCTTTTTCAAATTTTCGATTTTTTCCTCGCGGCTGACCTCTTCTTCCCTTTCTTCTATTGCTTCAATCATTTTTTCCGCTTTACCCGCCGCCGGCGTTTCTTTTTCTATTTTTTTCTTTTCGGACTTTTCTTCTATTACGACCGGCGGAGCGTATTCGGGACCTTTTTTCGCCGGCGGCCCGACAAGTATATAGTCCCTGATTTTTTCAAACTGGTTTTTCCGGAAACGCGGCACGTTCAGAATATCCTCAATTTTCTTAAAATTTCCGCGCGTATTTCTGTAGTCAATAATCCTTCCTGCCGTTACTTTGCCGATGCCCGGAAGGGCGGTAAGTTCCTTTTCATCCGCTTCGTTTATGTTTACTTTTTCCACGGTCCCGCGCGGTTTGCGGGACACTTTTACTTTGCTCTTTTTTGACTTTTTGTAATATTCGCTCGGAGCCGCCGTCTCTCTCTTTGCGCCCCATCTCATTGCCAGCGAGAAAAGGTGCTGGTTTTCAAGGGTTTCGTGCGTCACAAAGGCATAGTCAATGTCAAAAAAATCAAGCATCAATCCGAATCCGAACGACGCCCGCTGGGGTTCGGGTTGTATACCGAACCTGACGCAGAAAACCGGCAGGACCGTCATCTCGCAGCCGATTTTCATTATGTTTTCTTCCCTGTCGAGAGGCGTTGTTATGTCAAATACCGTCAGCATTCCCCTGAAAGGCCTCCAGCAGATTCCGCCCGTGAGGTCCCTGTAAACATCACCCGCTATTTGAGGATTATTGATACCTCTTGAAAAGAAGCCGAAAGAGAGTTTTTGGGAAACCAGCCCGACGGCTCCGGCGTCAATGGCCAATGCGCGGGCCTCTCCGGCGTCTTCAATTTTCAGTTTTAACTGGCGGATGTTGTAACCGAAATATCCGCCGGGAACCATCATAATACTGTGGGTGAAGACCAGTTCGGTTTCCTTATAAAAATCCGCGCCGAAAGACGTGCTGTTGAAAGCGAAAGAGCCGATCGATTGCGTCGGTACGGAAAAACCCGCCCCCGTATATTTCAGGTCGCCCTCGCCGTAAAGGGACGTCTGCTGGAACGAAAGCGTAACGGCGTTAAAAAGATTAAGCCCCGCAGGGTTGAAGAAAGGAGCGTTGGAATCGTTTGAAAGGGCGGCGAATGCCCCGCACATCGCCGCGGGCCGGGCAACGAGCGGCTTGTCCTCAAAAGAAGCGTGAATAGTGATTAGCGAATAGTGATTAGTGATTAGGAAAATGATGAATACTAAACACTTAGCGCTTATCCGCTTAACCGCCCTTTTCATAATTTTTTCCCGATTGCCACAACTCTCTGCTTTTTAACAATATCTCCCGTTTTCTGGTCGGCGACTTCAAGAACAATGATATACATCCCGCACGGCAGGAACTGCTGGTTTACGTCTTTGCCGTCCCATGTGTAGTAAAAGTTTTTCGCAAACGTTCCTTCCTTTTCGATAATGCTCACAAGCCGGCCCATAACGTCATAGACGTACATATTTACGCGCAAATCAATCGTCGTCTTAATATCGTCGGTGACGTCGTAAAGGATTCTGCAGGCTGCGGGTTTTCCGGCGGGTCCGCCGAAGGGGAAAAAAACATGAAGGTTGTCGCCCGTATCCGGGTGAATAATGTTAAGACCTATTTTTCCTTTCAGCCAGGAGGGTTTTTCAAAATAACTGAATTCCACGTCATCAACGTAAACATCGTTGTCGTTGTTCGTCGTTTCCTTAACGCTAATAACGACCCTGCCGTAATAAGCGTTCGGGGGGGCAATCAGAAGTGAACTTTCCAGTTTCTGCCAGGAACCGAAGGAAGAAGGATGTTCTTCAAGAAGTTCATCGCCAATAAAGGCCTGATAAATATCGTACCATTTAACCTTTAACAGCAAATCGGTATCGCATGCCGCGCCTGCTTCGTTTGCAACGTAAAAATAGGCGCTGATTGAGAAACAGTTCTCGTTCACATAAGAACTCACCGGCCTAAGCGATGACTCTATTCCTCTCCCGTCGTAAGAGGTTGTAGGGTTTTTAAAACAGCAGGACTTTCCGCCGGTCCGCACAATTGTCTTTTCTAAATTGACGCTGCTCGCCGTTCCGAGTTCCGTCCATACGTCGTAAGTTGCGCCTCCGTAACTCTCAAACCCGCCGTCCGTAAGAAGGTTTGCCGCAGACGCCTCCGGCGGCAGCAAACAGAAAACAGTAAACAGAAAACAAATTGCTCTCAATTTTTTATTTTTCATTTTATGTCTTCTACCCTCGGGGGGAGTTTTATTCCTTTCAGGTCGACGAGCCCGGCTACAGTCGCCCCCGCAAAGTAAATGACCCACAGGTACGTGTAATAAGCCCCGAACAGCGCCGCAACGCCGGCAAGCAGGAGGGAACCGGCGAAAATTATCAGAGCGAGTTCCAGGTAATACCATTTTGCCGTCATCATGTTGTAGATGGAGTTGGCCGGAAACCTGTGCCTTTTATGCCGGACAAGACCGGCGGCGAAAAGACAGTAACCGACCGGCGAAATCCCCTGAATAAGCAGATGTATCAGGACGAGTTCAAGCCGTTTAGGACCTTCGGAAAACCATTCGGCGTCATAAAGAACGAAATTACCGGATGCAGCGATGACTTTAGAGCCGTCCACCGCAGCGATGTTTATCAGAATGAAAATAATTCCCATAAACGCCGCAACCACAATTGCCGCCGCCTGTGTCGTTTTAGGCACTCTTTTATCTTCGGAAGTCCAGTTGAAAATAGCAATCAGCATCGCCGGCGCAAAACAGGCAATCATAAAGGACTGTCTTATGCAGTTGACGATGAGCGGGATGGGATGACCGCCTAAAATATTCTGGAAAGGCCTTGTCAGCAGATAAACTCCCAGAAAGACATAGGCGATAAAAGTCCCTTTCAAGGTCAATTCCCCGAGAATCAGCTGTCTGCTTCTCGTGGTCTTCTTTATTTCGTAAGCCATTACGAAATAAAGGACTCCCGCAATGACGGGAAGGAATATGTTAAGAATAAACAGCATCGGTTTTAATCTCCGTAGTCATCATCTTCGGCTTCATCTTTACCTTTACTGCCGGTCTCCGTCTCATACCTTTTCACCAGCGCCTGCTCAACGACTTTCTTGAGTTTTTTGTCTTTCACCTCAATCTGATTTATCCACCGGCCGCCGTTCTCGGGAGGCCGGGCAGGCCACGAAACCCAGGGCCCCCATTTCCCTTCCATAATTTTACATTCAATCTTAACTTTGTTGTTGAAGGTTACGGAGCAGAAAACCTTGAGCGAACTCCCGCCGCGCGTGTAAGGCGAGTAATTGCTGATTTTGTATGAGATTTTGCTGGACGGATTCGGCGAGGGTTCTTTTTTGTTTATGGCGGAAATTATCGCTTTTTCAACCTCAGGGTCAAGAATTTTTATCTGCGGGTAAACCCTGCCCGCCTTGCTGGTATATCTCGGATACTGCAGGCGCGTCACGCCGCTGACATTCTTCACTTCTATTTCGCCGATTTCTATCGCGTTGTTCAGAACAATGCTCGCAATTGCCTTCGTGGAGCCGCCGTCTTCAACCGGCACGAGTTCAACGTCGGTAACCGTAACGGGAAGCGCTTTCCCGCCGGGAACGATTTCCGCTTCGTAAGACGTCTCTTTTTCATATTTAGCGAGAACGCTTTTTTCCACTTTCTTTTGGATTTCCGGCTTCAGGATTTTAACCTGCTTGACCCATCTGCCGTCCATCTTTGCGGACGGCCAGCCAATCCACAGACCGCGGCTTCCCGTCAGCACCTTGCATTCCACCTCAACTTCGTTATTAAAAGAAACACCCGAGAATGCCTTCAGGGACGACCTTTTTTTAGGTTCGTAAAGTGACATCTTTGTAACTTTGTAAGAAAGTTTTGTTGATTTCGCACCGGCGGGTTTCCCTGTTTTTATCGCTAAAATTACGCGCTTTTCAAGTTCGGGGTTCAGAAATTTCGCCTGAGGAAAAATCTTGCCCGCTTTTGAAACATAAATAGGCGGTTTGATTTTAATCTCGTCGCCCTTTTTCAGGATTTTAATCTCTGCAATTTCAAGATAATCGTCCAGCACAACCGTGGCTTTCTTTCCCGTTATTTTTACATCGGTAACGCCCATAAGAGCGGAAACCGGCGCTGCGGTCAGAAACACAAAAACCAAGGCAAACAATAAACTGATTTTTCTTTTCACATCTCCTCCATTATTCAGTACCGATTTTTTTACCGTGTCTGAGCGAAATTGAAAGCCGGTGGGAAGCCGCACCGCTTATCTGCGACGGTATGCAGTAAGCGTAGTTGAAAGTCAAAAGGTCCTCCCCGAAAACGAGCGTATTTATCCCGAAACCGAGCGCTTTCTCATCTTTATTATATCCCGTTCTGAAGGCGAGAATGTCCGAAAAACGCCATTCCCCGCCGAGAGATATTGTGGTTTTATCACCCCATCTCTGAGCCCGTATGCCGTAGTCAAGAGCGATGGTTATTTTATCCTTCGTGAAGTTTGAACCGAACCTTAACAACGGCGGAACGATGTCCTCGTCGTAAATTCCGACATCGGCGGCCAGAAAGTTCTGGTATGAAATTCCGAAATTGAGCGTCCTTGAAAAAATCACGTCGAGCCCCGCATCGGCCGTCACGGCGGAAGCGCTGCAGCCGCCCGCGAATGTTTCGTCGGAAAGGGAGAAAGACCTGTCGTCGAAGATATATCTGTGCGACAACTGTTTCAACGTGAAACCCGTAAATAACCGGGAATTCACCTTGTAAGAGAGCGCTGCGGAAACGGACGTTTCCTGATAAAGTTTATCGGCGCTGTCGCCAGCGTTGAACTGTGTGTACCCGAGACCGAAAACGCCCTTCGTGTAAACCGGTAAAGCGAAAGAAGCCGCCGCTGAATTGAGGTTGACGTTGCTCAGCCCCGCAAACGGTTTGTGGTAATAACATGAAAGCTGCGGGTTCGTTATACCTGCCAGACCAGCGGGATTGTAGAATACCAGTTCGGAGTTACCCCTTAAAGACGAGTATGCTCCGCCGAGCGCCGAGCCCCGGGCGGAAAAGCCCGTGTCAAAAAAAGCAGCATCCGCCTCTTGCGGAATTAAAAATGAGAAATAAAAAATGAAAAATGCAAGAACGGCAAACATAACTTTAATTTTCGATTTTTTATCTTTCATTCTAACTTTTATAATAGGAACCGTCCCCATTACTTCCATTACTTTACCACCACTATTACGCCCGTCTGCTTTTTGCCTGCGCCTTTTGACTCGTAAATATAAGCCCCGCTTTCAACCATGCTCGAAGGAGAACCGGGTTTTCTTTCGGAATCGCAGCCATACCAGATAATCGGGTCGGAGGATGCGCTGCTCGTTATGAGTTTAACGACTTTCCTTCCCCTTACGTCGTAAATCATAACTTCCTCGGCATTTGCAAAATCAACAGGCGTCCTGAAACTTAAAAACCGCTGGACCGGTTTTATCCCCGATGTTTCCGCCGCAAAAATTGCAAAACTTGAAAGATGCGGGAAATTAAAGGTGAGCGTGTTATCGGCATTCCGGGTCCCGCCGGCATATCTCCAGCATGCCTGACGCGCGTCGTAAAAATACGCTTTTAAACTTCCCTCCGTAGCGCCGGAATCCGTCCCGTCCTCAAGAAAAACAGTCCCGTTTCTTTCAAGGTAAAGGAGGGTTATTTTAACGGACTCTGTGAAAGCCACGTCAACCGGCCAGCCGCTGGAATCAAGAGGAGATAATGCGTAACCTATAACGGGAAGCGCCGAATTGACCGAGACATCAACTCTCTCTCCCGATGAACCGGCAGGCATGGCAGCCGGCGCGTACTGATATATCTTTATGGATTTGACCGTCGCCGTTCCTCCTTTTACACCCCCGAGGAAAATGGACGTTTCGCCGTCCAGGTCGTTGCCGTCCGGGACGCTGACCGTTTCTCCGCCCGCCCAGTCAAAAATTTTATACCTGCTGACGGAAACGGAAATATTATCCGTTCTCGCCCATCGTCCCCTGTCAGTGTATTCAATGTAATAATAAAAATCGCCGCCGGATATAAAGTCCGCCGGAATCGTCACCGTCCCGCCGAAGACGGCGGAGCCGACACCGCTGCCTGCAAAAACAAAAGTGGAGACGGTCACGCCGTTTCGTATGCAGTAAATTTTCGGCGGCTCCGAAACCTGAATATTATCCACCACCTGCAGAAAGAACTTCATCTCGTTGCCGAGCATACAGACCTCGGCCGGAAAATTAACGGTGCTGCTGGAGCCCTTATACCAGACGACCGGAAGTTCGTAGTCGTCGTAAACGGTTATTTTAAGCGCGCCTGTGCTTGACTGGGGAAAACAGTCAACAGCGGTTATTTTATAAGAATAGTCGCCCGTAGAAAGCGTCACATCCGTCCATGAAAGGGCGTCAGTGCTCCCGACGGAATCAAAGACGCCTGTGTCGTCCGTCATGGTGCTTCTTTCTACGTCGTAATGGTCAACGTCGAAAGGACCCGGTTTCCAGTAAACCGATGCGGTTGTCGACGAAGACCTGAGCCACGAGGGGGCCGCCGGCGCCGGTACCGGCGGAGGGACATCCTCGAGCCAGACGGAGCAGGAACTTGTAATTTCAGAATAATTTTCCGCCTTGTCAAAGACCTTCACGCAGAAATAAAAAGTGCTGCCCGGATAAAGAGTCGTAACGCCTTTCGTCTCCTTTGCGCCGAGCCCCGAAGGCGACGAGGCAAGGATGAATCCCTGGTAACCTTCGTCCTGCATAATTCCGTTCCACCATGCATCGAGCGTGGTGACCGTTTGGGTGGAATAGGCAATCTCGTAGTAACCAAGCGTGTTGTTTCCTTTCGTTCCGTCATCACCCGGAGCTGTCCAGGAGAGATTTACCGAACAGTCGTCATCCCCCTGCGTAACGGCCAGGTCGGTAACGGCTCCCGGCGCGACGGGGTCTATGTATCCCCTGACGGAATTTTCTCTTCCCGGAGTCCCGTGGAGTTCATTGCCGCCCGCATCCGTTTCCGGGCCCGCAGTAGTGCAGACAGCCCAGTTATCCGAACTCGTCCCGTCGTATGTCGGGTCTATTCTTTCCATACTGTATCCGGCCGAAATGGAAACAAACCATGCGCCGTTGCCGTCGTCAACCTCGTCAATTTTATTTCCCGAACCGTTCTGTCCGTCGTATAAAATAAGGAGGTCACCGGACGATGTAAGGTCAACCGTCGCATCCCAGATGTCCACAATGTCTCCGTTAGCGTATCTGACGTCGTCCGTGTGATTCGCGTAAATCAGGAAGCCCCCCGCGGGGACAACCGTTATTCCGTTATCCTTATCGCTGAAATTAAGCAGAGCCCCCGCCTTCGCCCCGTAAATTGACCAGCCGGATATGTCAATATCGGCGGACGTCGTGTTGTAAAGTTCAATCCACTCGTCGCTGTTGCTTGATTCCGTCCCCAGATATGCAACCTCGTTTATCACGACGGTTCTTGCGAGTTCCGGCGCCGGTTCTGCGGTGGAAGCGTGCGCATTCGCCTGCGCCGCGCTTGAATAGGCGTTGGAATCGACAGGCGATGAGTTATTGCCGGAATCATACGCTTTTATCGCGAAGTAGTAAGTCGTTCCGGGGGTCAGCCCTTTTACCGTTACGGTTTCTCCTCCTCCGGCGCCTGCCTTCACTGCGACCTTTTCCTCGCCGCTTATTCCCGACTGCCACCATGCGGTTGCGTCATTCGAGAAATCGCCCACGGAATAAGTCGCGAACCTCAGACGGTAATAGCCGCCCGTATTATTCCCCGAGGTTCCGTCGTCGCCGGGCGCAGCCCACGTTAAAGTGATTTCTCCGCCGTAAGTTCCTGTGAGCGCCGTCAGGTTGGTGACGGCGGAAGGCGGGGTCGTATCAGGGGGAAGAACTTCATAAACGGAATTCTGTCTCTTTGGAGTTCCGTGCAGCTGGGTTCCGGCCGAGTCCGTCTCCGGGCCCTGGGTGGCGCAGACAGCCCAGTTGTCGGGATTGGTCCCGTTTCCCGCCGGGTCTTTTCTCTCCATACTGTAACCGGCGGAAACGGTGACAAACCACGAGCCGTCGTCGTTGTCAACTTCGTCAATCTTGTTTCCTGTTCCGCTCGGCCCGTCATACAGGATAAGAGAATCGCTCGTTGCAGTCGGGTCAAGCGTTTTGTCCCAGATATCCACCAGAGCCGTACCTGAAACATCCTTGACGTCGGTCTGATTGTTCGCATAAATTAAGTAACCTCCGGCCGGGATTACGGTGGTTGATTCTCCGTCGGCATCGCTGAAGTTCAGTAATACATTCGCATCCGCGCCGTAGATTGACCAGTCGGCAATGTCAATGTCGCCGGCGGTGCGGTTATGGAGTTCAAACCATTCATGGGAAGCGCTTGCCGCGGTTCCCGCATAGGCAATTTCGTTTATCACGACGTCCCGCGAAATGCAGCCGCTTTCGGCCATGTTTTTATCGTTGCCATAGGCGATGACGGGCCATGGTCCGTAGTTTGCGCCGTCGTAATCGTCGGGATTATCGTCGTACGCTTTTATCGCAATGTAATAAAGAGTCCCGGGGCTTAAACCCGCAAGAGTATATTCTTCGGGCTCCCCCGACAATTTCGGAGACCAGCTCTGTGTGTAAGAGGCCGCCGAATTAAAATTGTCGCTCGTAATTTTTGTCTCCGCATATTTAACGAGATAACCCTCCGCCGTTCCGGCTGTCCCGTCGTCGCCCGGCGCCGTCCACTTAATTATAATTGCTCCCGAACCGAGACCGGAGGATGCGGTGAGGTCGGTTATTCCGCAGGGTGTGGCAGTGTCGGGTTCCGCCTTATATGCAAAAGCCCGCGCCTGTGCCGTTGACGAAAGAGATAACGTATCCATGACCGACACATTGCCGGAAGAATCGTACGTCTTCACCGCAAAATAATAAGTATCCCCCGCGGTCAGACCGTCAACTGTCCTGCGCTCTTTCTGGCCGATACCTTTTACATCCGTAAATGTTTTTTGATTTGACGAGTTCTCGCTCCACCACGAGGCCGGGTCGCTGGCGACGCTGTTTTTCGCGAACCGCACGACATAATACCCCCCGTTGTTGTTTCCCTCGGCGCCGTCATCGCCGGGAGCGGACCAGGACAGGTTAACGCGGCCGTGCTTTGTTCCATACAAAGCGGATAAATCGTTGATTGCCGCCGGCGGCGTTGAATCAAAGACAGTGTAAACGGAGTTCTTTCTCCCCGGAGTTCCGATAAGTTCGTTCCCGCCTGAGTCCGCCTCCGGACCCTGGGTGGTGCAGACAGCCCAGTTGGCCGAACTCATCCCGTCGTATGTCGGGTCTTTCCGTTCCATACTGTATCCCTTGGAAAGCGAAACAAACCATGAGCCGTCGCCGTCATCGACCTCGTCAATTTTATTCCCCGTCCCGCTTATGCCGTCGTATAAAATTAGCCGGTCGCTCGTTGAAGTAAGGTCAATCGTGGCGTCCCATATATTCACTATGTTTCCGGTTGAACTTTTAACGTCATCTATGTGATTTGCGTAAATCAGGAAACTCCCGCTTGAAATTACCGTTGTTCCTCCGTCTTTGTCACTGAAATTTATAAGGGTTCCCGCCTTCGCTCCGTAAATTGACCAGCCGGATATATCAATGTCGGCATCCGTGGTGTTGTAGAGTTCAATCCACTCATCACTGTCGCTGGCTTCCGTCCCTAAATAAGCGACCTCGTTTATCACGACGGTTCTCGGAAGTTCAGGAGGCAGACCCGCATCCGAGGCGGGGGCATTCGCCTGCGTCGCGCTTGAATAGGCGTTATCGTCAATCGGCGAAACATTGTTGCTGGAATCGTATGTTTTCATCGCAAAATAATATGTCGTTCCGGCAGTCAGATTTTCGAGCGTCGCCGTTTCTCTCTCTCCGGCTCCTGCAGTTGCCGAAATTTTTTCTTCGCCGCTGATTCCCGACTGCCACCATGCTGTTGCATCTTCCGTAAAATCACCTACGGAATAAGTGGTAAACCTCAGACGATAATAACCTCCCGTATTATCTCCGGAAGTTCCGTTGTTTCCCGAGGCGGTCCATGCCAAAGTAATCTCGCCGTTGTATGTTCCGGCGTCGGCGCTCAAATCGGTAACGGCGGAAGGAGCGACGACATCGGAAGAGAGGTCTTCATACACGGAATTCTGCCTTTTAGGAGTTCCGTTTAACGGAGTGCCGCCCGAGTGCAATTCGGGGCCTGTCGTTTTGCATACAGCCCAGTTGCCTGAATTCGTTCCGTTTCCCGCGGGGTCTTTTCTCTCCATGCTGTAATTCGCGGAAAGAGAGACAAACCACGACCCGTTGTTATCGTCAACCTCGTCAATCTTACTCCCCGTTCCGGCAGGGCCGTCGTATAAAATGAGCATGTCGCTCGTTGACGTCGGGTCAATCGTCTTATCCCAGATGTCCACTATGACTGTCCCTGAGGAGTCATTCACGTCGTTTTCGTTATTCGCGTAAATCAGGTAACTGTGCGGCTGAAGGACGGTTGATGAATTTCCGTCGGCATCGCTGAAATTTAATATCACCCCTGCATCCGCTCCGTATATCGACCAGTTTGTAATGTCAATAACATCATCTGTCCGGTTATAAAGTTCAAACCACTCCTGGCTGGCGCTGGCTGAAGTTCCCGCATAAGCGATTTCATTTATCACAACTTTCCGTGAAAGAGAACCGCTGAATGCCGAATTTTTATCGTCGCTGTAAAAAGCGGAGGTCCAGTCGCCGTAATTCGCCCCGCCGTAGTCGGGGGGATTATTATCATACGCTTTTATTGCGATGTAGTAAAGGAGCCCCGAACTCAGGCCGCTCAACGTATATTCTTCCGCCTGACCGGATGCTTTCGGGGTCCAACTCTGACTGTAAGTACTTTTATTATTAAAATTGGCGGCCGTAATTTTTGTCTCCGCATATTTCACGAGATAGCCCGTCGATGTTCCCGTAGTCCCATCCTGCCCCGGCGCCGTCCATTTAACCGTGATCATTCCCGCGCTGTTTCCTGTTGTAGCAACGAGATCTGTTATCGAGGATGGGTCAAGAGCGTCGGGAGCGGCCTTATACGCATAGGCGCGCGCCTGCGTCGCCTGCGAAAGAGAAAGAACGTCAATCTCCGATTCGTTGCCGCCGGAATCGTAGGACTTTACGGCAAAGTAATAAGTTGCGCCGGCAGTAAGACCGTCCACTGTTCTGCTTTCCGTCTGTCCGAGGTTTTTGACGCCCGTGAATGTTTTTTCGTTTGATGAATTTGCGTTCCACCATGTGGCAGTATCGGAGTTTACGCTGTATGTTGCGAACCTCACCGCGTAAGAGCCGCCTACGTTATTTAAAATTGACTCGTCGTCACCGGGAGCCGTCCAGGTGAGGTCAACGCACCGGTGCTGCGCTCCTCTCGTAGCAGCCAGATTTAGAATTGCGGCAGGAGGGGTTACGTCCGAGGCAATGGAAGCGACAAAGAAATTGTCAAAATACCATTTATCCGAATAGCCCGCCGTGTGTTTAACCGAAACCCCGAAATAACTTGAAGTGCTATAGGTATTTTCCGTCCAGGCCGCCCGTGAAGTTACGGCATTCGTAAGTTTGCCGGAATCGGCGAACAATTCCCAGGTGGAAGCGCTCCTTGTCACTTTTACGGTAATTCCCGTAATGCTCAAACCGTCGCCGAAACCCGTGTCTTTCAGAAGAGTCGTATCCGAAACGGTCTGTCTGTAAACCTTTAAGTAGTCCTCTCCCGTCTGACCGATGGTTATGAAGTATCCGCTAAGATTTCCTTCTAAATTTGCGGCGTCGGACATCAGATGAACCCTCATTTTGTTTGTATCACTCGGGTCGCCGTTATATTTAAAATAAAAAATCCATTCCCCGTCGGCAGCGGAGGATTCTGTGCTTAAATATTCCCACTGCTCCGCAGCGGGAGCGCCGAGCTGTAATTCATTGCTGTCATTGATTCGCCAACTCGCAGGGTCGCCGCCCCAGGATGGACTTAATGTAAAGTCCCCGTCGGAAAAATCATCTGACCAGGCGCCTTCTGCCAGGAAAGCAAAATTAGCGTTTGAATCCTGTGATGGGTCTCCTGAAGAATACTGGGAGAGGGTTCCCGGCCAGACAGAAGAGTTGGAGGCATCGTCATACGCCTTTATTGCGAACCAGTATGTTACTCCGCCGCTGAGCCCGTAAACAATCCCCGTTTTTTCGCTCTCGCTCGTTCCTCCGCTCCATGACTGCGTAAATTCCGTCGCATTATCCCAGTCGGTTTCACTTGTAATTTTGGTTGTGTTATATTTTACAACGTAACCGGAGCAGTTCCCTCCGCCTTCCCCGTCGTCGCCTGGCGCCGTCCATTTCAATCGGACGCCCCCGTTGATTAAAGTGGTAAGCGCCGTCAGGTTGCTTATCGGCGCCGGAATAACAAAATCGATGGTAAGCGAGCGGTATGAGGAAGACCATGTATCGTTGCCTCTATTGTCCCACACTCTGACCTTCCAGTAGTACAAACCTGCAGTTGATATGTTCACCTGCTGCTGTGAAGCCGTGGATGAAGTAGTGGAGACGATATGCGCAAAACTGATGTCAGTTGATATACACAGGTCGTAATTTTTCACTCCTGAGTTATCGTCCGTAGAATTTTCCCAGTCAAAAGTTATTGTCGTCTGATTTGTGCTGATACCGTCTGCCGGCGAACCCAGAACCGGAACCGTCGGCGTGGTTGTATCGTCGTAAACGGTTATTTCAAGCCATTCGGCGGCGGTGTCGGTGCTTGAGTGGCCGGAATAATCAACTGCGCTGATTCTGTAAACGTATGTGTTGTTCTCCGTCAAATCGGCGCTTGTCCATGAATAACTTGTTGTGCTTCCGACAGGAAGATAGTCGATTGAGGGGTAAGTGGTTTTTTCAATACAGTAATAATTAGTGTCAAACGGTCCTGCCTCCCAATAAACTGTAACTACATTTACGGCAGTTCTTCGCCATGATGTTTCGGCGGCTTCGGGGACAGGGGGGGATGTGTCGGGAACGAAAATTTCCGCATACGTCGCAATATTTGAAATGTTAAGAACATCGTCATAAGTTCTTACGCAAAGGTAAAATGTTGTATTCAGCAGCATCCGCGTTATGATTTTCGTTTCGGTTTCGCCGGGACTTAAAGGACTGCCGAATTTTACAATACCACGGTAATCCGTTTTTCCCGTTATTGCGTTCCACCAGCCGGCGTACGGCTCAGCCGTGGAATACCTGATTTCATAATAGCCCGAAGAATTGCTGCCGGTAGTTCCATCGTCACCGGGAGCAGCCCACTTAATCTGAACCTTGCCTTCATCCGCCGGATTTCCTGCCGCCAGAGCGGATACTGTTAAAAGGGCAATGGCGGCGGGCGGGGTTGGATCAAGGACAGAATAAACGGAGTTCTCCCGCCCTGGTGTTCCGTTGAGAGGCGTTCCGCCCGAATCCGTCTCGGGACCCTGAGTTAAGCATATTGCCCAGTTTTCGGAGAGGGTTCCTTCGCAGTCCGGGTCTTTTCTCTCTACGCTGTAACCGGCGGAAATAGGACTCCACCAGCTCCCATCGCTATCGACAACCTCATCAATTTTGGTTTTGTTTTCATCATACAGAATAAGATGACCACTGGTTTCAGTTGGTTCTATAGTTGCATCCGATATATCAACCATATTTTCCCCTACTATATCTTTAATATTATCCTCCCCATTTGCGTAAATCAAATAACCAAGGGCAGGAATTTTAGTATTCTTGATAACATTATCTTCATCGTTGAACTCCAACGTTAAACCTGCATCTGCCCCATACATAGACCAGTTTGCTATGTCAATTTCTGCATCAGTGGTATTGTAAAACTCAAACCATTGGTGAGAGTCACTTGCTCCTGTTCCCATATAAGCAATTTCATTTATCACAACCGTTTTTGGGAGGATTTCGGGCGGCTCCCAGCCCGTTGTAAATGTTTTGGTACTGTCTGTAATGGTGTTAAAATTAAGGGTGTCGGTGCTGTAAATAAGTTCGACGTTAAAATAATAAGTGCTTCCTAAAATAAGGTCGGTTAATGTCACAGAATAGGTTGCGGCGCTCGTGGATGTATGATGAGTCATTTCCTGCCAGGATGAATCCCCTTCCTTTTGCCACTTGAAATAGACCTCAACTTCGGGAGCAAAGCCCATTGTAAAAGAGCAATTGATATCGGCGCTCGTGTTCAGAATGTCGGAAGCATCTTCGGTGATGAGGTCGGGAATCCCGGTGGTCGGCTCAGCGGGAGAGCGCCTGTTCTGGGGATTCGGCTCACTTTGCGCAACAAAGTCATTATAATTATCATCCATATCATGACCATTCCCCGAGTTTTCGCTTTCTCCGCCTGAGGAGAGGTACGCTGTGATATCATCTAACTTGGACTTTCTTTCCCATGAATTATCATCCGGAAGTGTTTTAAGTTTTGTTCCCTCATAATTTCCCCCAACTGCCCCTTCCCAACCAACCACATCAACAGTTTGCTCTGAATCATCAATCAACTTTGCAAAACTGTTTACACCATTCTCTGTCATAGCAAGAGTTGGTTGGTGGACATCCGGTTCTATACCAAAAACCGGATCAACATTTGCAACTATGAAATACCTATGAGCAGGAATTACATCCTCCGGTTGAAATGTGTAATCTCCCCCATAAACATCAAGTTTCCAGCCATTTAAAGACACCGGTTCATTTGTCGGGTTATAAAGTTCGACAAAATCCGTTGGATTCTTAGCATAAACCTCGCTGATTACGACGTGATTTGCCCAGGCAGTTACAGTGCTGGCACAGGTAGCATTCCATAAGTATAGGTCGTACTGGTCCAAGTCCCCCTGCCAGGTTGACGTATTGCTCGAAACGTCGTACGCGTTTACGGCAAACCAGTAAGTTACCCCGGCGATAAGATTTTTTATCGTTTCCGTTTTTTCCTCGCCTGCGGTTCCTCCCTGCCACGCCTGAAGATACGGCGTTGACGCATCCCAGTCGTCTTCGGTTATTTTGGAGGTACTGTATCTAACCAGATATCCGGCGCAGTTTCCGCCGGCATCCCCGTCGTTACCGGGAGCCGTCCATTTAAGATTTACCCTTCCTTCAAAGTCACCTGTTAAAGCGGTTAAATTGAGAATGTCAGCGGGAGGCGTCTCATCAGGCACACGAATATCTCCAGTGATTGAGACATTATCAAGCCAGCACTTTTCATCGTCCTCGTCAAAACCGTTGCCGTCGGCGCTCATCGCATCGCCGACTTCATAAATTAACTGAATGCTATTAACTTTACCAACGCCGTCCGGCGTCACATTATACGTGAATTCCCTGTAAGAATGATTAAGTGAATTTTTAAGGTCGGTATTGATGAAATTGATAAAATAACTCTTGTCTATACCGTCTTCCCTCACCCAGCACCTCACGCTGTCGGCGAGTTCGTAGCCGGTATCGGCGCACTTGAACCAGACCCTGACCTTAACGTTCGTATAACTGCTTATATCCACGCTGTTAAAAGTCAGCCGCGCGCTGGTATCATTTGCGTCAATGTCGCAGGCGGCAAAAGACCAATTGCCGCCGAGGGCGGAGTGCGTTTGTGTTCTTATAAAATAATCGCCTGCGCCGATTGAGCAGCCCGCTGTGCTGATTGTGTAACCAAGCCACAACGGGTCTGTTGATTGTTCCAATTCAAAGTCGTTTGCGGCAATCGGCGGTTCCAGCTCACCGGTAACAACTGCCTTGTTTCCTGCGGTATCTCCCTGATAACGCGCGAGCGTGGGCCACGCTCCCGAGTTTGACTGTTCATCCGTCGCCTTTATTGCGAACCAGTAGGCTACGCCGGGAGAAAGTGAAGTCAGAGTAAATGTCTGCTCGGAGCCGGCGGCGCCGGGAGCAGGTGGATAAGGATAAGTGTCCGAAACGACGGCGTAGTTAGCGGGTGTTATCTCGTAAAGAGCGTATTTTATTTCGTATGAAGTAGCATTCCCTCCGGTGGTTCCGTCGTCGCCGGGCGCCGTCCATTTCAAGTCAACTTCACCGTCCGATGAACCTGCAATCGCAGTCAAATTTGAAATCGCGCATGGAGAAATTGTATCCGGAGGAACACCTGTAATTACCATATTGTCCCAGATAGCCCACCGAGTTCCGTACTGGATACTTGATTTTATGGTTAAAACTAAAGTTGATGCGCTTAAAGTACCGCTATCCGGAATATCAAGATTAAGGGATGGGGTACCCGAACCGTCGGTTACTTCATACAGTAGAACATCTCCGGCACCGATGTCGTAGTACACCCTGAAGTAATTAGTACCGGTGGTAAAATCGTAATCTAAATCGAAAGCTACCGTAACAGCAACATATCCCGAAACTCCAAGTGTTTCTGTTGTCCATATACCTTCCCCATCGGTGTCGCAGACTGCAAATTTTTCCGACCTTACCTCAAAATAATCGTCTACATCAGAAAAAGTGCAAGCTGTAACATCCGTTGTCCACTTATCATCCGTTCCTGTTTGGGTGCCGTCTGCGTAACCAGTGAAATTCTCAGTCCAGGGTAGAGATGCAACAGATATTGGGGTAGCAACAGCGGCGTTGCTGTCCTGTGATGGGTTTCCTGAAGAATAATGGGAAAGCGAGCCGGGCCACATTCCCTGATTTGAGGAATCGTCGGTTGCTTTTACTGCAAACCAGTAAGTCGTTCCGGCGGTAAGTCCGGAAATAACCCTTCCCGTTTCTTCCTGACCGGCCGTTCCCGGCGTCCAGGAACTTGCCGCCGCATAGGTTGAACAACCGTCAAACAGAGCGGATGTTATCGGAAACGTTGCGGACTTTACCAGATATTCGCTGACATTTCCGCCGCCGGTTCCGTCGTCTCCGGGAGCCGTCCATTTTAACTGAACAGTTCCCGATGTTCCGCCTGTTATGGCGGTCAGGTTTGAAATCGCGCACGGCGGTTTCGTGTCCGGCGCGCCCTTTGCGTAATAGCAGTTTATATCGGCAATTGTTCCGCCCGTGTAAGCGCCGAAGCCGTAAGAGCCGGGCCAGATTCCTGTATTTGACTCATCCTTTGCTTTTATTGCAAACCAGTATGTTGTCCCGTTGGCAAGAGAAGTGCAGGTAAACGTTTGCTCGGTTCCGAAAGTTCCGGGAGCAGGGGGATATTGATATGTACTCGCTCCGGAGTAATCAGCAGTGGAATCAATGCAGAAAGTTGCGTATTTAATCACATAAGAAGTTGCGTTCCCGCCGCCAGTCCCGTCGTCACCGGGCGCCATCCACTTTAAGGCGACTTCCCCGTCATTTGAAGCGGTTGTTAAAGCGCTCAAAGACGAAATCCCCGCCGGCGCTATCTCATCTCCTGGTCCACCTGCTTCAACAGTCCAGATAATATTACCATCTATTCTGTTTGATGTGCCTGCCACACGAACAGCTACAAATTGAAATGTGACGCTTGCTTCTCCATTTATGGCAGCAAAAGCGCCTCCGTTAATAGTCATGCCTGTGACAGATGCTAACTTCCATACACTATCTACCGGCCAGCTAATAGTATTTGTTAAATCAATCCAGGCGCCCGCGCCAATTTTATATTGCACCTTTAAGGTAGCGTTGGTGGTGGCGGTGCCTCTAATGTAAAAGTCAAAAGCGGTAAGATTTAATCCTGTAAAATCAAACACATCAGTTACAAGGTCTCCTGAAACAGAGTTTAACGCACAATTGGGGAAGTTATTCTCTGATACATCACTCGTAACCCATCCCCCTGCTGTGGACCAATTTGCCGGCAGGGCAGGGGCCACGACGCCGTCAAAAGCCTCCGTATAAGTAGGAGGCGTTGGCGTGATAATTGCATATGAAATAACGGGGATGACGATAATTAAAATAGCAGAAAGAACGGGAACGGAGGTAATTAATTTTCCAAGTTTTAGAATTGCTTTTTTAATCACTTAAAATCCTGATTTTCCCGCTCTCTTTTCCTTTATTTTTTTTCATTCTACCGATATGCTTCTTTTCGGTGTTTAACCCGGTAAATTTTCACCTTTTTCTTTTTATCGTCCACAGTATAAAGTATCCGGTAATTTCCCACCCGCAGACGCCACTCGTCTTTACCCCCGAGTTTTTTGACCCCAAACGGACGGGGTTCCTGTTTAAGTTGCAGAATAACCTGTTCAATCCTTTCATACATGCGGTCAGGTATAACATCTAACTCTTTTGTGACTTTATTTTCTATGAGAATTTGATACAAGTTTTTTTCTCCTCCTTTCTTTTACATACTTATCAAAATCAAAAAAACTTTTTGCCGAAGATTTTGCCTTAATCAAATCTTCCGCGTCTTCAATATCCTCTAACAATTCAGTAAATGCGGGGTTCTCCTTAGCTGTTTTCCAAAGTTCATTAGAAATAGTCACAACTCTTTCAGTCATTTTTCCTCCATGTGGACGGTTCTAATTCTTTTTCTCAATCCAAGTTTTAGAATTATTCTTTTAATCACTTTTTCTTGATAACTTTTATCGTTAAATCTCTGCAAATCCCTTTTGCTGTTAAAGTATTTATTTCTCTATGTCTCGGTACTGTCGCTGATTTGCCGCTGGCAGGATTAAAAAAAAGCGTGTGTTTTCTACCTTCCCTCTCAAGAATACAGCCGTTCTTTAAAAGATGTTTTAATAATTCAGTTCTTTTCATATCCTCACAGCCATTCTTTCTTCCAGAACTTTTTTCTGTCCACCGATGAAATGTCTGTAATTCGATACCAAAATCATTTTAATCGCTTCCCTTAAATTTTCCTTTACTTCCTCGACGGTTTTGCCCTGCGAATGCGCTCCGGGAAGTTCCTTTACATATCCTGCATACCAACTCCCGCTTTTTGCAATAACAATCGTGTAATTAGATACCATTTTAAACCTCCGAAATAACAGTATTCTTCCTAAAAAGAAAGGGGACGGTTCTAATTCTTTTTCTCACTTCCCCGAATTTCAAAATTATTCTTTTAATCACTTAAAATCCTATTTTCCCCGTCTTTCCACCTGCGGCGGACATTCTGCTTCGGCGGCGGTGGTTCAAGCAACTGCCCTCCACAGGCGGATTTCGTCCGCATCAGGCGGACTCAACTTCAGCGCTTGAAACACAATCCTGAACTGCTTATCATATTTACTCCGCCACGGCGGATGAAACATTTCTATTTCCCCTATTTTTTCTTTCAAGTCCATTAACGCTGAAGTCCGTAAAGACCTGCTAAATCCGTGCTTAGCATCACCTTCTGCCCGCGAATTAAAAATATCTTGCTCGCAATAACTTCAATCGGCATTAAATCAGACATCGGCAAATCTCCCAACCGCAAAACAGCAGCATGAAAAAAATAGTAACCACACACCCTGCCTCGTTGTCGGGGAGGTAATTAATTTTTGCATTTTAGAATTTTATAAACTTCTTCTTTAAAACTTTTTACCTGCACTATCGCTTCTTCCGCCAAGAATTTTTCCGCCGTATATCTTTCATCATAATCGCATTCAAAACGACTGTCAAGAAGTTTCGCAAAATACTTGGAATATTTTACTTTAATTAATCCGCTTTTAACATAATGAAGTGAAAATTGTCTTCTTGCCGAACTGTGCGATTTGACGGTGATTCCCTTCGTTATCAGCAGAGCTTTTACAAGATACAGAAACGCGTAATATGCTTTTGATATTACATCTTCGTAAAATTCTTCTTTGAAAAGAACTTCGCAGGAAACCAAACTTCTATCGGTTTTTCTTAAAAAATTCCTAACGCTCCGGTTAATTAGTTTTTTTTCCAAATTGTTTTACCCTCGCGTTTAATTTCACACAGAAAAAGCGAACCGCTGTTGCAGTATTTTTTAAATTTACTCTCCGAATAAATTACAAAGGAAAAGTTAACAAAATGCTTCATAAAAATCGTTTCCGATATATCGTAGAGCAATTCGCCGGCTTTCTCTTTGTTTTTAGACAGAACAAACAAATCCATATCAGAACCTCTTTTATCATCGCCCCTTGCTTTTGAACCGAATAAAATTACGCTTTTTATCCCGTTGTTCCCCCCATTATTCAATCTTTTTTTTAATTCTCCAAGAGCTAACAAATCTTTTTTAAACATAAAAAATCCCTTCTGCAAAAAGAAAGGAGACGATTCCAATTCTTTTTCTCAATTTTCTATACCTTGAAATCATTTTTTCAGCCATGCCCTAAATTCTTTTAATCTACCAAGAATGATTGCACCTGACTTCCCGATAAACATATATTTTACTCTGTGCTTATCAAAAACTTTTGCCAACTTCAGAGCCTGCGGATAATCAAATCTTTTTTCCATAACCTAAAAAAGCCGGCAGTTTTTCAGACCATTTTTTATAATCCGACAATTTATCAAAAGATCTTAAACCCGGGCCGTCATCAATAACCGGCTTATATGTCCTGATAAAACTGAACTGCAGCCGCTGTTTTAAACTTCTTCTTAATGCCGCTTTAAAATCAGCCGTGTTATCGTTACGAACAGCCGCTTTCTTCATTCTTAAATCTCTCCTCTTAGAAAAAGAAATAGAGCGCAGGAATTTTTTATTTTGCATTTTTCACTTACTATATTATATTTCATAAAAGTGTAATCTGTCAATGTAAATTGCAAATTTATATATAACTAAACTTTAAAACTAAGGTAAAACCTGCAAGGAAAAACTTATTATTCCTTTAATTTTTCTTTTGCTTTTTCTATTTTCTGTTTTGACAGATTATGATTAGGGTCAAGTTTCAGAACCTCTTCCCATTCGGCAATTGCCTTTTTGTATTTTTCCTGCTTGTAAAGCTGTGTCGCGTTATTAAAGTGCTCTCCCATTAATTTTTTCGTTTCTTCAGGGCTTAATGATTTCTTTTTCTTTTTCTTTTCTTCCTTTTCCTTCTCCGCATTATCCTTCCCCCCCTTTATTAAAGGGGGAACTTCTTCTTTTTTTTCTACTTTCTTCTCATCAATCTTCTTCTCTTCTTCTTTCTTTTCCGGCTCGTCCTTTTTCAAAAGCCCCTGCTCGAGACGCTTTATTTCTTCGTCAAGGTCTTCTATGCCTTCCATGGGTATTTCCGGTTTTTTCTTTACTTCTTTTTTCTTCTTTTCCTTTTTCTTTTTCTCCGGTTTCTTTTCGGGTTCTTCCTTAAAAAGTTCCTGTTCAAGACGTTTTATTTCATCGTCAAGTTCGTCCACCGGCGCTTCCTCGGGCGGCAGAGGTTTTTCTTTTCTTTCCACGGCGCCCATTCTGTAAACAAATGAAAGCCGGTGGGTGGCTCCCAGGTCTCCGTAAGGAACCCACGCATAATCCAGCAGGGAATTCTTGTAACCCACGCCGAATCCGAAGGAAAGGCCGTCAATCGCATCCAGCCCTTTCGTGTTTGTTTTGTAGCCGGTTCTTAAAGCAACCGTGAGATTTTCCCCGTAGTTCCTGCTGTATTCCACGCCCGTGTTTACCCTGAAATCGCTATCGTTCGGGATATTGAAATCCAGAGCTGCGGTAAGGCGACGCCCGAATTTATAAACGCTTCCGAGTTTTATGTTCAAAGGCAGTGGGTCAGATTCCTTCCTGAATTTCAGCCCCGTCCCTAAATTCTGTATTGCCAAACCGGTGTTCAATTTTCCCGACCTGTACATAGCGCCGATATCAAGAGCAATACCTGCGGCGTTTTCCCCGTCGATGTTTGACGAAATATATTTCAGATTTGTTCCGAAAGGAATACCCTTCACTTCTCTTGAATAAGAAACTACCGCCGACATATCAGCAGGACTGTAGGACTCTCCTGCCGGAGACCCTGTATTTTTGTATTTGTCTATACTGCCTATTGTGAGCCAGTTTATTCCCAGAGCCATAAAGCCGGAACCTGCAGGATAACCCGCCATTAGATTTTCGTATTTTATGTCCTGGAACCACGCTGTGTGTGAGAACGACGTCTGGGAAGTTCCTATCCGTGAGAGCCCCGCAGGGTTCCAGTAAATTGAGTTCATGTCGCCTTCCATACCCGCATACGCCTCACCCATTGCGACCGCTCTCGCGCCGATGCCTATTTTCAGGAACTGCGCGCCGCTGGTTCCTTTGCCGCCGGCGTGAAGAGTGAATGGTAAATAGCAAATGGCAAATAGCAAAGAACAAATCCCCCTTAATCCCCCTTTACTAAAGGGGGAAAGAGAATCTTTTAATCTCCTAATTACTTTTTTTATCATTTTATTATCGCGAACTTTCCTGTTTTCTTGCCCGAATTTCCGGTTACGACATATATGTAAACACCCGAAGCCTGATTCTTAGCATCCGCCCACGATTCAGTGCTTCCTGACGTATGATTCAATTCTTTTACGAGTTCGCCTGCAATGTTGAATATTTTTATTTTTACGTTTTCCGTTAATTTTGCGAAAACGATTCCGCCGCCGGCGGCATCATCATAGTCCCCTCCGCTTCCCGGCTTGTAGGGATTCGGGTACACAACAACCCCGCTTAAGTCATTATACACCGTCACCGGTTCGCCGATAATCATATAGACGGAAAAATGAGAAACCGTCGCCTTCATAACTTTATAGACAGTATCCGCGGTTTTGCTGACGGACGTCCATCTCTTTGCCGATTCGTCAAGGACATAAATTACGAGAGAAGCAACAGGTATCTTCGGCGAAGAATATCCGTCAACAAACTTACCGTCGCTGCTTAAATACGGCAGTGAGATTGTAACGGAGGAGACAAAGGTAATTGTTGCGCCCTGCAGATTATATGCCTTGAATTCCGCGAGGGAGCCGGATAAAGCAATTTGACTGTCAGAGTCAAGCGCGCCATTAGCTTCGACAATGGTACCCGTGTCTATCTCAATGGGATCGTTTAATGGGTTCGTTGATATTTTTATGTAACCGTCCTCTCCGAATGAGTCCGCCGCGACATCCACACTCACACCGCCCCGCGTAACCGTTGCCGTGCTCCCTGCGGGAATGATTGTTTCCGTAATTTTGTTCGTTCTCAAACTGAATGTCACATAATCCGTGATTATGCCGTCTCCGTTATAGGCATAAATCCTGTAATAATATGTGGTGTTCTGCAATAGTTTTGTATCGTCATACGTGGTGTCGGTAAAATTCGTATCGCTGCTTTCTAAAATTGTCCAGTTTGATTCATCTATGCTGTGGTCAACCTTAAACATCGTTCCACCGTTACCCGTCCATGATAATTTAATTGAATGTTCTGTCTTTGAAAGAGTCGTCACTGCCGACGGAGGAAGCGTGAGAGTATAAACAATCTTAGCGGTGGAAGAGGCAGTTCCCACTTCATTATACGCTTCAACAAATCTGTAATAGGCCGTGTTTGTTGAAAGGTTCGTTTCCATCCAGTAAGTGGCATCAGCGCTAAGGTTATCCATAGTTCCGCCGGTGTCATTTTTAATCCTGTATCCTGCTGCGTAGTCACCGTCTTCCCATGACCATTTTATTGACGTTGTTGACAGGGCGACTCCGGTAAATCCCGCCGGAGCCGAAGGCGGTAATGACGTCGTTTTCGTTGAAATTGTCTCGCCAAACGATGTCTCAATCTCATCTTCGTTAAAAGCCCTAATTTTGTACCAATATGTAGTGGCGGCTGTTAATCCACTGTCGGAATAATTCGTTTCTATATAATTCGATGCAAAATTCGTGAGGGTTTTCGTGCTGATAAAATTATCCGTTGAACTCAGAATTTCCCAGCGTGTGTAGGAAGGATTCCCATTTGCCGACCAGTTTAGCGCGACTGAAGTTGTACTTACAGAAGAAACCTGAATTTCCGACGGCGGATTCGCAAGAGTAAGCGCTATGGAGGAAGAAGACGTAACAACACCACCGGCATTTACAGCGGCAGCATAATTTTGATAAGAAGTATTCGGCGTTAAACCCGTCTGGCTCCAGCCCGTTTGACTGTTGCCCGACAGCGTAGAAGTGTCCTCCGCCAGGAAGAAACTACCGCCAGCGGAAGAACAGTAAACCCTGTATCCAAGAGCATTGGAAGAATTATTCGTCCACGACCATGCTACGCTTGCAGTACTGATACTGCCGGCTGAGAAACTCGTCGGGGCTTGAACTTTTCCTCGCGCATTACCGCCCATCGGAGCCGTAAGATCCGCTCCAACCCAGGTTGCGTATTTAAGGTCATTGTTCGTGTCGTCGGAATAAGAAATGTGCGCGTCGCCGGAGCCGTCAAGCGCTATTGAAGTGTATTTCCCAAGGTCGCCGAGAGAATCAATTGTCCGGGTACTCCATGAAGTTCCTGTCCATCCAATATATTTTAGGTCTTCATTTGTGCTGTCATAGTAAGAAATGTGTGGATTGCCGGAACCATCAAGTGTTATTGAGTTGTATTTGCCGACGGCATCGGAAGAATCAATTATTTGAGGAGTGTTCCAGCCCGCATCTGTCCGTTTTACATATTTGAGATCTGCGCCTGTAAAAGTGTAATAAGAAATGTGCGGGTTGCCGGAACCGTCAAGCGCTATTGAAGCATAACTTGTCGTGACAGTATCGTCCACTGTTTCAATATTCCATTCAGAGCCCGTCCATTCCGCATATTTTAGGTCGAAGTTGTTGCAATATGCAATATGCGGGTTTCCCGAGCCGTCAAGAGCTATTGTATAAGCCCCAAGGTTGCCTACGGAATCCACTATCTGAATATTCCATTCAGAGCCTGTCCATTTTGCATATTTGAGGACATCCCTGCAGTAAGAAATATGCGGGTTGCCTAAACCGTCAATTGCAATTGACGTATATTTCCCGACGCCGCCGACGGAATCCACCGTCTGTGTACTCCATGCGGTTCCCGTCCATTTTGCATATTTCAAGTCATTGTTTGTAGCATCATAATAGGAAATATGCGGATTGCCGTCAACGTCAAGCGCTATTGAGGTATATTCACCAACATCGCCGACAGAATCCACCGTTTCCGGAGAATCCCATGTTTCCCCTGTCCGCTTTGCATATTTAAGGTCACCGCTTGAATGATAGGAAACGTGAATATCTCCGGAAATATCTACGGCAATTGAAGTATATTCAGCAGAATCCGAACTTACGGTTTCAAAATCGTAAGGAGAATTGAAAACGGATATGTTATCCGAATCAATTGACCAGTTGTCAACGTCGTCCTTTGTCCAGATTCGGAAGTAATAAAATTCGTTTACGGTCAAGGTAATGTACGATGAAACATAAACCCCAGGCGTAACACCCGAAGTCGAAATAGTTATGTTAGGGGTAGAAGTTGACCATATAACTGTTGCGAGGTCAGAGGAGTACTGTATCCTGTATTCCGAGCCCGCCGGCAGAGCGTTGCTGTATTCATCGTCGCCTGGTGTTATCCATTGCAGCAGCACAACATTGGCAACGCCCGATTGATAAGCGAAGCCCGTAATCTTTCCCGGTGGAACCAGTTCGGTCTTTGACTGCGCGGTCGTCGTGTTCGACAAATCAGACCAGTTCGGTTTCTCGTCCCCAGCTGAAATTTTAAAATAATATGTCACGCCCTTATGAAGACTTGTTATTGTTTTCGAATGTCCGCTGAGAACCGCTGCATCCGTATCAATTAAAAGTTCATATTTGTCATCATAATCGTCCCAAGAACCCGATGACCAGTCAACTCCCGCAATTGTTGACCATTTTATTTTCCATTTTCCGTTTGTTATATTCCCGACATTTCCGTCATCTCCCGTTGCCGTCCAGGAAAGATTTATTTCTCCCGCATTTGAACCGGTTTCCGCCTGTAAATCAGTTATCTTTGCAGGAGCGCTGTCGCTCGAAACACCAAAACTCTGCGAGTTTATAACTGCCGATGTCCCGGGCCAGATAGCCCAGTTGCCCGCATCGTCCTCTGTTTTTATTGCAAACCAGTAGGTTGTTCCTTCCAGTAAACCGGTAATGCTCCTGCTATGTGCGACGCCGGGAACGGTATCGGTTGAAATATCAATTGTAGTAATAGTATAAGTTGCGGGCGGGGAATCAAAATTATCCGTCGTAATAACTGCGACCGAGGAATATTTTATCTTATATGCGCCGCTGCTGATATTATTCTGCATCTCATCGTCGCCGGGAGCCGTCCACTTTAATGTAATCTGCCCGCTACCTGTGCCTTCCGCAAGAGCCGTCAAATCGCTTATCGCACCCGGCGGAATTGCATCAAGAGTGTAAGAAGTGGTCTTGTTGGAAAGTTCCGACCAGTTCGGTTTCTCGTCCCCTGCCTCTATGTAAAAATAATATGACGTTTCGGCAAGAAGAAGACCTGTTACCGTATAAGAACAATCATCTCCCGGCGCCACGCTTGTGGAAATATCTATAAAATAAGACATTGTGTCCCATGTGTGGGACGAATCGGATGAATATTTTATTCTCCATATTCCGTTTTCTATGTTTCCGACTGTTCCGTCGTCACCCGGCGCAGTCCAGGTCAGGTCTATTTCACCTGCGCCTGAACCTGTTACTGCCTGCAAGACCGTAATCTTCGCAGGGGCACTGTCTTTCGGACAGTGGTATGCAGACAAGTTAACGGTTGAAACATCTTGAGATGAATTCCAGACCGCCCAGTTACCCGCTTCATCTCTTGTTTTTATAGCGAACCAGTAAGAAGTTCCTTCCAGCAGACCGGTAATAGACCTGCCGTGTTCGTCGCCGGGAACGGTATCGGTTGAAATATCGATCGTGGTAACGGTATAAGTTGTAGGCGGCGAATCAAAATTATTTTTCGTAATAATCGCGGACGAGGAATATTTGAGCCGATATTCCCCGCCGGTGATATTGTTCTGCATCCCGTCGTCGCCGGGAGCCGTCCATTTTAACGTAATTTCTCCGGCAGCATCGCCTTCAAGCGCTGTTAAATTGCTTATCGCCGCTGGCGGCACCGCATCCAGCGTATAAGCGGTTGTTTTGTTGGAAAGTTCGGACCAGTTCGGTTTTTCGTCCCCCGCCTTGATGTAAAAATAATAGGTCGTCTGACTGAGAGACAGATTATCTATCGTCTTTGAACACTCCATTCCGGGTGTTAGAGTAAATGGAAAATTTTGGTACAGTTCCATTTCATCTGCACCTTCGTCCCAGACAGTCGTCGAACTTAAAGAGTATTTTATCCAGAACTTACCGGCAAGGGTTTCTGTTTTTCCTGCTGTTCCGTCATCGCCCGGGGAGGACCAGGTGAGGACTATTTCTCCCGGGTTTGAACCGGTCGCCGCCTGTAAGTCGGTTATCCCGCCGGGGGCTTCATCTTTCGGGGATGAATAAGCAAGAGTGTTAACGGTTGAAACATCCTGCGAGGAGTTCCACACCGACCACTCATAGCCCGTCTCGTCTTTCGTCTTTACAGCGAACCAGTATGACGTTCCCTCCAGCAGCCCCGGAACAATTGTGCTGTATTCTTCACCGGGGACTGTGCCTGTTGAAATGGTAAGGGTGGAACCCGACACGAAGAAGTTATCTTTTGTAATAATTGAAACTTTAGAGTATTTTATCAGATACTCCCCGCCGACAATGGAGCCGATTGTCCCGTCGTCTCCCGGCGAAGTCCACTTCAATTGAACCTCCCCGCCGTTGTTCCCGGCCAGAGCGGTGAGGTCGCTTATCGCCGCAGGCAGAACCGCATCAAGAGTGTGCGCGGTGGTCTTATTAGAGAGTTCCGACCAGTTCGGGCATTCGTCGCCGGCTTCAATATAAAAATAATACGACGTTTCGGCAAGAAGAAGACCTGTTACCGTATAAGAGCACTCTGTCCCCTGCCCTACACTTGTAGAAATATCCACGGTGCTGGTCATATCCTCCCACGTGTGAGTTGACTTTAATGAGTACTTTATTTTCCATGCCCCATTTACGAGGTCTCCCGTAAATCCGTCGTCGCCGGGCGCTATCCATGTGAGGTTTATTTCTCCCGCGCCGGAACCCGTTGCCGCCTGCAGGGTGGTAATAGTTGCCGGCGCGCTGCCGGTTGGAACACTAAAATTCTGAAAATTTATAACTGCCGATGTCCCCGGCCACACAGACCAGTTGGCCGCATTATCCTCCGCTGTTATTGCAAGCCAGTAAGTCGTCCCTTCATTAAAACCCGTTAAAATACGCGACTCAGTGCTGCCGGCATCCGTTCCTGTTGCCAGAAAGCCGTATGTTGAAACCCAGCCCGCATAAAAATCATCCCCGCCTATATGGTTTGTGGAATATTTAACGAGGAACTGCGAAACATTTCCCCCCGCCGGGCCGTCGTCGCCGGGCGCCGTCCATATTAAAGTAATCTGACTACCGAGGCCGGTTCCCTGAGCAAGAGCGGTTAAATCGCTGATTGCCGCAGGTGGAGCGATATCAAGTTCAAATGACCGCGTGGAAGTCCAGACGGAATTATCCGCGTTATCAATCGCGCCGACTTTCCAGTAATTTACGCCTGTGGTGGATATGTTCACTTCAGCGCTTAAGTTCTTGGTCGCGGAACTATCATACACGGCGAAATCGAGAGCAGTTGAAATTTGCAGTTCGTAATTTTTTAAGCCGGAAACGGCATCCGTTGAGCCGGTCCATTCAAACGTTATTGTTACCTGGTTTGTGGCAAGCCCGTCTTCCGGGGAGAACAAGTACGGAGTTGTCGGCGGTTCATTCGGAATGTAAGTTGACTGCTCCGTAGACCAGTCACTCTTTTTCCAGCCGGGGTCTCTCGTCCTCACCTGCCAGAAGTAAGTTGCGTCCTCAAGAGTCGGGTTCAGGTTCGCTCCTGTTTCCGTCGCTGAAATAAAACCGTGAGGATAATTCCCGGTAAACGGTTCCGCGCCCGCTCCCATCGAAGGAGAAACAATCCATTTCTCTAAACTGTCCGTTATTGTTTTTGTCGCAGCACGGATTTCATAATAAAGACCGTCCTGCGATGTCTCATCATCCGTTCCTTTAGCCCATCTCAACTGCAGAGCACCCTTCGGGTCAAAGGGGACATAACTTGAACTGAAGCCGGAACCCGGAGCCAAAGGCGCAGAGTTTATGTTTCCGTAATCCGCATCCATTGATTTGTAAATGACATTGTCTTCATTAAAATTTCCTACAACGATATCAATATCGCCGTCATTGTTTGTATCGGCAAACTCAATTGCATAAGTGGCGTCGTGGCTGGCTGAATCAGGATCCCATTCCGAAGTCCACATCAGCGTAAATGTCTTATCGCCGTTGTTTTTATAAACATAGTTATCTTCGTTATAGTTCCCGACGGCAATATCCAGAAAACCATCATTGTTGTAATCGCCCCAGGCAATTGCAAAAGTAGCTCCCGCTCCGACTGTCACTGCGGATGCAAATGTTCCGCCGTCGTTTTCATATACCCTGTTATCCGCGCCATTATTCCCCACTAACTGGTCTAAGTCGCCGTCGTTGTCATAGTCACCCCATGCAACGCTATAGGTGAGTTCCATTTCTGCCGATGCCCAAATGGCTGTAAATGTTCCGTCTCCGTTGTTCTTATAGACCCGATTGGGTTGAGCTGCGCTGTAATTTCCGACTAACTGGTCCAGGTAGCCGTCGTTGTCATAGTCACCCCATGCAGCGCTATAGGTGAGTTCCATTTCTGTTGAGGCCCAAATGGCTGTAAATGTTCCGTCTCCGTTATTCTTATAGACCCGATTGGGTTGAGTTGCGCTGTTATTTCCGACTAACTGGTCCAGGTAGCCGTCGTTGTCATAGTCACCCCATGCAACACTGTAGGTATTTTCTCCCTCTGCTGAAGTCCAAATATTTACAAATGTTCCGTCTCCGTTATTCTTATAAACGAGATTGGCAGCAGTACCCCGATTTCCCACAAGAATATCCAGGTCGCCGTCATTGTCATAATCGCCCCAGGCAATTGCCATTGTTAATCCTGTACCGGCGGTCTGTCCGGTGTCCGTAAATGTTCCATCCCCATCGTTTCTATAGATTATGCTAGCCGCGTTATAATTCCCAATAACCGCATCAAGGTCCCCATCATTATCGTAATCCCCCCAGGCAATAGTATTTCCTCTTGTCGCCGACGGCAATGCTTGCAAAATGCCTTCGTAAAGAAAAGTTCCGGGAGTTCCGGTTGCGGTGTCCGACCACACAGACCAGTTATCTTCGCTGTCGATTTCGTCTCTGGCGCTTATCCAGAAATAATATGTCACTCTCGGCCTTAAACCGGTCAGAACTCTTGAGTGCACCGTTCCCTGCGTTGCATCTGTTGACCATTCAATTGAATATTCGGCAGTATCGGGTGTTTTGCTTGAATTTGAACTGTAAGCAATTTTCCATTTACCACCGGCTATGTCTCCGGTATATCCGTTATCACCGGGTGATGTCCACTCAATTTTTATTTGCATTCTGGGTTCCGTAGTAACGCCCGAGGGTTTTCCGGGAGGCACCATGTCAGTATTTGCCCGAGCGGTCGTTTTGTTTGAAAGAGACGACCAGTTCGGTCTCTCGTCCCCCGCCTCGATGTAAAAATAATAGGTATCGCCTTTATTAAGACCCGTTATCGTCTTAAAACAAACCGCGCCGCTGGCAACGTTGGTCGGAATGACGCACTCATAAGGCATTGCGCTCCAAGTGTGTGTTGAACTAAAAGAATATCTTATTTTCCATTGTCCGTTTGTAATATCTCCGATTGTTCCGTCGTCGCCGGTCGCCGTCCAGATTAAATCGACCTCTCCTTCGTAGGTGCCGGTTGAAGCGGTAATGTCATTTATTGCCGCCGGAGCGCTGTCGGTCGGCACGGTAAAACTTTTTGTATTAGCATCTGTCGAGGTTCCGGACCAGACGGACCACGCACCGATGGTGTCTTTTGTTCTTATGGCGAAGAAATATGTTGTTCCTTCGTCAAAACCTGTCAGGATATATGGACCTTCCGGATCATCCGGGTTGCCGGCAGAAAACGAAGAGGACATTTGTAAATCAAAGTTGCTCTCGTTTATGTATGCTGTTGACCATCTGACATCATAACTGGACAGGGGATTGTCTCCCTGAGCCGGCGCCGTCCATTCCAGTTTAATCTGCCCACCGAGGCCCGTTCCCTCGGCAAGAGCCGTTAAATTGCTTATTGCCTCAGGAGGAACCGGAACCGTAAAATTTGTCGTTGTTTCTGTTCCAGTGTGTCCTTCAAAATCGTCCTGCGTACACATCCAGATTTTCCCTGTTTCAAAACCGGCGGGGACTTCAACAATAACGTGAGTATCCGACCAGGAAACGTAGCTCGTTACCTCCACATTATCATAAAAATAAATATGACTTGTAACATTGCTTGAAACCCTCACGCCGCCGAAATAAGAACCGTAAATATTTACTTCTTCACCTTTCGGCGCGCTGGCCGGACTGAAACTCGTTATTGAAGGAGCCGACGGAATCTCATGAGGCGAACTTGAACTCTGGGGCTTTGATAATGTATGATTAGCGTTCCAGACAAAATCAACGGCATTATCTTCTGCGTCAAAAGCATTGCCAAACAAAGACCTGCTTCCCCCTGTCTGCATATCGGCTGCTGTGTCGCCAAATTCAGATAACCGTTCGCAGTAACCTGCATTCGGGTCCGGAGCACAACCAGAACCCTCAAAATAACTGGGATTCGGCGATAATCCCACAAAGTCAATGATATTCGGGTCACTTTTATCCGTTATATCGGTTTGAGCGTCAACAAAAGCAATCCAATCCCCATCATTTACAACCCATGAACTATTGGTATCATCCGGCGTTACAGAATAAGTTGTTGCATCTGCATCACCTATCATATAGAAACCATAAGCAGAAATTGTTCCTGTAAGATTCTGTTTTGTAATTGAACCGGGCTCTCCTAGACCCCTTTGAACCGAAGCCCCTGATAAATCAACCGGCTGATTCGTCGGATTATATAATTCAACATAATCCGCGGCCAACTCGCCGTCATAATCCTCACCAATCTGGCTTATTACGACATGGTCAGCAGGGGGGGGCACAGGAATATAAACACTGTTTTCATTACCGGCATAAGGGGTGGCTGACCAGAAAGACCAGTTGCCGCTTTCATCTTTGGCTTTTATTGCAAAAAAGTAGGTGTTTCCTAATGTTAAACCGGAAACAACCGCATTTTTTTCATCCCCTGCGGTTCCGGTAGACCATGGGTCCGTCTCCGCGGGCGTGTAAGTTGAAACATTCAGGGCGTCCCACAAGTCAGTGGTTATCTGAAATGTCGCATATTTCAGACGGTAACTCGAACAATTACCTCCGCCTGCTCCGTCGTCGCCGGGCGCCGTCCATTTTAATTTTACCGTTCCAAGAGAATCGCCGGACAAGGCGGTCAGGTTCGAAATTGCGCAGGGAGGAGTGACATCAGGAGCGCCATACGCATAATAGGAATTTATGTCATTTGTGCTAATGCCGGTAGTGTAAGCGCCGAAACCGTAAGAGCCGGGCCAAATACCCCAGTCGTTACCGTCGGATGCTTTTATTGCAAACCAGTAAGTTGCCGCATCTATCAAACCGGAGACGGTTTTGATTTCGTGTTCCGTTCCGAATGTTCCCGCGGACCATGCGGATGCAGCGTCATAAGTTGTGGCAGCAGCGTAGTTCTCCTCGGAATCAATGCAGAACGTTGCGTATTTAACCTCGTAAGAAGAGACGTTACCGCCGCCTATTCCATCGGCGCCCGGGTCAAGCCATTTAAGCCGGACAGTCCCGTTACTCAAACCAACGAGAGCGCTCAAGGACGAAATCCCCGCCGGAGGCGTAGGCACAGGATAATCGCACGTGTGTGTGCCAGGTGTTGAATTACCAGTGTTTATATCAGATACAGCAAGTTTGTCCCACTCACCTGAATCATAAACGGCAACGGCATTCTCAACTGTTGCTTTCCTAACATAAGAAGAATTTGAAAAATAAGCGGCAGCGGCATCCTTTACATAATCTACCACCACAGCAGAATCATTTAAAAGCCGGGCGCCATCGTTACTATCACCGTTCCAACTGGTATTCGCAGAAGTATTCGTAAAATCAGCATAAATATTCCCTTCTTTTCCGCACACTAATGCTTCCGCCGACGCTATGGAACCTGATAATGGCCATGTTTGATAAGTCTCATTATCATTACCAATTGAATACAGCGTCCAGCCGGTTAAATCTACAGCGGAAACGCCGGTATTATAAATTTCAATATAACGGTCTGTTGCGTAACCGTTTAGTGGATCGCACATTTCAGATATTATTACATCGGCGCGCAGAAGAGACGGTATTAAAATGACAAGGAAAAGAATGGTGAAAAGAATGGAGACGGTTCTAATTCTTTTTCCCAAATTTCCAAGTTTCAGAATTGCTTTTTTAATCACTGTTTTCCAACTTGCTCAAAACAAAATCTCTGATTTTTTTCATATTCTCAATAAGATCTTTTAAAATCATCTTCGCTGCAAGCAACAGGTTCATCAAGGGAATAACTATTCATTATAGCAAAATCTGTTAACATCCGCCACCCATCTCAATAGATTTTCTTATCAAAGCAGAATCCTTATCACTTATGCCTCCACAAAGTTCCTTTCATCCGGCGCAAAGGCCGCTTTTTGGTTATTTTTCTATAAATCACTCTTTTCTTTTACCAAATATAACTCCTGCTGCCAAGCGTTTACCTTATCATAAGGAAAACGTCTTATATCTCTCACTATCATTATACTATAATCGTGTCAGATTCTGATATAGGAGCCGTAAAGATTCTGTAAAGAAAAAAATGGGGTCAGTTCTGATTTTTGGAAAATGGGTCACTTCTGATTTTTTTAACTGTATTCTCATGAAAAAAATAGAGGTGACCCGATTTTCCAATAGAGCTGACCCCATTTTTCCCCAGTATGACATTACGGTAAATCTACCAAACATAATTTTTGTTGTCAAATATTTTTTATTCTCTTAATTTTTCTTTTGTTCTTTCTATTTTCTGCCGGGATAATGCATGGTCGGGATTTATTTTCAAGACCTCTTCCCACTCGGAAATCGCGTCAAAATACCTTCCCTGCTTATAAAGTTGCGTCGCATTGTTAAAGTGTTTTCCCATCAGCGTTTTTTTATCCTGAGGACTTAATACTTTTTCCGCTTTAATTATTTCCTTTTCTATTTTCGGCGCGGCTTCTTTTGGTCTTCTGATTTCCCGGACTTTCTTTTCTTCCTTTTCTTCAGAGCGCTTTTCAATTTTTTCTTTCGGGCGGTATGTAAAAGAAATCCTGTGGCTGACTCCGAGGTCTCCGTAGGGAACCCATGCGTAATCCATCTGACATTCCCCGTATCTTAAACCGAAACCGGCGGAAAGACCGTCGGACGCATCCAGGCCTTTCGTGTTTGTTTTGTATCCCGTTCTCAACGCGACAACAAGATTTTCCGCGCATTTTTTACTGTATTCCACGCCTGTGTTTATCCTGAAATCGTTATCGTTCGGGAGATTGAAATCCAGCGCCGCGGTGAGACAGCGTCCGAATTTATAAGCCCCGCCGAGTTTTATGTTCAGCGGCAAAGAAAATTCGTCCTTTACGAACTTCATTTTCGTCCCTAAATTCTGCACCGCCAGACCTATGTTCAATTTATTCTTTTTGCACATTCCTCCTATATCAGCGCCGAGGGCCGCGGCATTCTCTCCGTCGATATTTGACGATATATATTTCAGGTTTGCGCCGATAGAAACATTTTTCATCTTTTTTGAATAAGCGACAGCCGCCGACATATCAACCGGCGCATAACTTTCCCCCGCCGGCTCGCCGAGGTTATCGTATTTGTCTATTTTACCGGCGGCGAGATAATGTATTCCCAGAGCCATAAAACCCGAAGCGGCGGGATAACCCGCCGTCAAATTTTCACAATTTATATTCTGAAACCATGCCGTGTGTGAGAACGACGTCTGGGAAGTTCCTATCCGGGAGAGCCCGGCAGGGTTCCAGTAGATTGAGTTTATGTCGCCTTCCATCCCCGCGTACGCCTCTCCCATTGCAACCGCTCTCGCGCCCACACCTATTTTCAGGAACTGCGCGCCGCTGGTTCCTTTGCCGGAAGCGTAAAGCGTAAAAGGTAAATAGCAGATAGCAAATAGCAGGGGCAATTCATGAATTGCCCCTACACGAAATCTCTCAATCACTTTTCTTATCATTTTATTACCGCGAATTTTCCTACCGCTTTATTTCCGGAACCGGTTATCACGTATATATAAACACCCGAAGCCAGATTTTCAGGCGGGCACCACTCTATCGGCTTGTCGAATGCGATTCTGGTATCTTCGGGCTCTGCCGCGAGTTCACCCGCGATATTGAAAATCTTTATCTTAACCTTTTCCGCAGGCAGACCTTTGAAAGTGAGTTTATCAGCGTAATAAACGCTGCCGGAGTTGTTCGGCTTGAACGGGTTGGGATAAACGATAACATTATTAAGGTTGCTGCTTGCGGTGTATTTCTCGCCTATAAGCATATAAACGGAAAAATGAGAAACCGTCGCCCTCACGACTTTGTATTTCTTGTCCACGTCGCCGCCGATCCTTTCCCATGTCAATGACGATACATTCAGCCAGTAAACTCTTAAAGTTCTGGCCAGTACCTGAGGAGAGCCCGCCGGAACATCTATGAACCCGTCCTCCGGGTCGCTGTCCAGGTAAGGCAGCGAAATCACAACAGCAGTTGACAGAGAAACTGTCGCGCCGTAAAGGTCGTATGTCTGAAATTCAGTAATGGTTCCTGTCAACCCTGTTAAATCCGTCCCGAGGTTATCGCAGGCGGCGGTTATCTTGCCGGGAATAACTTCTATCGGTTTGTTGACGGGGTCGGTCGATATTTTTATATAGCAGGGCTTATCAAAGGAACCCGGCGGCACTTCAACTTCCACTTCCCCTTCTTCGCCGACCGTCGTTGCGGATGAAATATTTATAATTTCTTCCTTAATCTCATCTGTCTTCTGCTCGAACGCCGCATAACCCGTAATTATACCGTCTCCGTTATACGCGTAAATCCTGTAGTAATACGTGGTATCCTGCAGCAATTTCACATCGCTGTAGGTTACGGATGAAAAACCGGAATCCCAGTCCTCCCGAGTTGTCCAGTTTAATTCGTCCGTGCTGTGTTCAATTTTGAATCCTGTCCCTCCGTTACCCGACCAGGATATTTTAATTGAATGCTCTGTTTTTAAAAGAGCAGTTACTGCCGCCGGCGGTCTCGCGAGCGTGAATTTGACGTCCGATGCGCTCGCGCTGCTGCCGCCCGTATTATACGCTTCCGCATATCTATGATAGGAAGTATTTGCCGAAAGATTCGTTTCCAGCCAGCAGGTGGCAGCAGCATTGAGCGTCTGCATAATCCCGCCGGTGCCGCTTATAATTCTGTAACCCGTTTCATTGTCAACATCATCCCACAACCACTTTATCGAGTCCGTGCTCTGCACAATCCCTGTGAAAACTGATGGTCCCGCCGGCGGAAGCAGCTCCATCGTAATTGTAGAAATTACCGTATCAAAAGACGTTGGCGTGCCGGCTTCGTTAAATGCCTGAATCTTGTACCAGTATGTGACGGCGGACATCAATTCACTGTCTATATAACTTGTATTCGTGTAATTCGCCGCAAAATTCGTAAGTGTATTCGTGCTGATAAAATTATCCGTCGAACTTAAAACTCCCCATCTCGTGTATGAAGGATTCCCGTTTTCAGACCAGGTAACAGTCAGACACCCGCTTGACACTCCGGTAAAATAACTTCCCGCCGGCGGTCTCGCGAGCGTGAATTTGATGTCCGGGACGCTCGCGCTGCTGCCGCTCGCATTGTATGCTTCCGCATATCTGTAACAGGAAGTGTTTGCCGAAAGATTCGTTTCCAGCCAGCAGGTGGCGGCGGCATTGAGCGTCTGCATAATCCCGCCGGTGCCGCTTATAATTCTGTAACCCGTTTCATTGTCAACATCATCCCACGACCATTTAATGGAACCGGTTGACATAACAATCCCGATGAAATTGCCCGGGTTTGCAGGCGGGAATAATGGAACAAAACAAAATGTCTGACTGCCGGGGGTGGCGGCTTTTTCGTCGATTAGGGATTCATTATTGCATTCGTCTTTACTCCTGACGGCAAAATAATATGTGTTTCCCAAAGCCAGATCAATTGTCTTGGTCTCGGTCTCGCCCGGGTTCTTCGGGGTATAAAATACCTGACCTGTTGCCGCTGCCCACCATACGGTCGTGTCGCCGCTCAGTGAGTTGATGCTGAAAGTTGCGCCCCTTATTTCAAACGAGGCAACCGCCCCGCCGTTCGTGCCGTCTTCGTGAGGCGCGGTCCAGGTGAGTTCTACCTCTCCCGGCGTACCGGTGGTTGAAGCGGTTAAATCGGTCACCGCCTGCGGGTCCGTGACATCTCCCAAAACGTTCAGGGTAATGGTAAATCCGTCTCCCCACGCCATGACGGGGGAAACAGAAAGAAAGGGAAGAGCAAGAAAACAAAACAGTCCTGTAACAATCTGACTGCAGATTAACTTGCTCTTTTTATTTTTCATTTTTTACAACTAATTTTTCACAATTTGCAAATAGCGCACGCTTAACTCCTCTTTCTTTTTAATCGGTTACATCAGCGGTTATCGTAACCGCAATGGTTTGCTCCCCGCTGTACTGCGTCGCCGGGGGAAGTGTAATTTTGCACCACAATTTTCTGGTTTCATACAGATTTAAATTATCTACATCCACATCTCCTTCAAAAGAGGTATCGGCACCGGCACTCCCTGCACCCTCGTCGACTGCATCTACCACGTCCGTTGCAGCATAGTCATCTCCTGTGCCGTCAGGATCTACACTGTTGAACTTCGCCTGCAAGAGTAACTCAGTATTTAAGATAGTAAGGTCGGTGCTTAAAGCAGCGCCTCCGGTAACGCTTGCTTTTATGTCGTACTCAATGCCTGCTATCGTCCCTGTTGAAGTCACATCTATTGCGGTTACCGTTCTTGTAGAACCTCCCATTGCTATGTCCCCTAAACTCAGGACCGCCGTTGATGAATCAATGAGCACTCCTCTTGCCCCGGTCGGGGTCATCGTGATGGTAAACCCGGCCCCCCATGCCAGCGCTCTCCCGCTCAAAGCGGCGAGAAGCGCAAAACCAAAGCCAAAAACCAAAAACCTTTTCATCGTACCCCCTTTTCTTTCCATTACCCTATTCAACAACCCTGTAATCATATTTCATTTTTTTCATTTTCTTTTTATTGCATTTTTTATCTTACTATCTTTCCTTTTTTATTCTCCCGCCTCGGCAGTTATCGTAACCGTAATGCTCTGCTCCCCGCCGAAGTTCGCCACCTGAGGGATTTCAACTCTGCACCACAGGTGTCTGGTTTCATGAGGCTCATTAGTTAAATTATCCACGTCTTCATCTCCTTCAAAAGCGTTATCGCCGCCTAAACTCCCCGCATGCTCCGCGACTGCATCCACGATGTCTGTTGCAACATAGTCATTTGCTGTGCCGTCAGGATCTACAGTGTTGAACTTTACCTGCAAGAGCAGTTCGGCGTTTTCAATAGTAAGGTCGGTACTTAGCGCTGCCGGAACAGCCCCGCTAACGCTTCCTTTTATGTTGTACTCAATGTTTGATATTGACCCTGTTGAAATCACATTTATAGCGCTTAGCGTTCTTGTTGAACCGCCCACGGCTATATCTCCTAAGTTTAGATTTACCCCGGAGTCATCAACGACCACTCCCCTCGCACCGACAGGGGTCAGCGTAATGGTAAACCCGTCATCCCACGCCCATAATGAGGCAACAAAGTAAAAAGGCAGTAAGGTAACAAGGAAGAAATTTTTAATCAGGTTTTTCAATTTCATTTTTTTCCTTATTTCCATATTACTTTTTTACATTTGCGCGACTGAAGTCATACCCGCAAAGCGGATTTATTTCAGTATCTGCTTAATTTATAACTTTCTCCTTCTTTTTTACTCTCCCGCTTCCGCGGTTATCGTAACCGCAATCGTCTGCTCCCCGCTGTATTGCGCCGCCAGAGGAAGCTCAAGCCGGCACCACAGATGACTGGTTACGCCTAAATTCAGCGCATCTACGTCCTCATCTCCTTCAAATGCTCCGGGAGATCCATCTCCCGCACTCGCCGCCGCTGCATCTACCACGTCCGCAGCGTTGTAGCCGACGTCACCCGGATCAGCTGAATTAAACTGAACCTGTAAAAGTAACTCGGTGTTGTCGGGAGTAACATTGGTGCTTAACGCTGCACCACCGGTAACGCTTCCTTTTATGTTGTACTCAATGTTCGCTATCGTTCCGGATGAAGTCACATTTATTGCTTCTACCGTTCTTGTCGAGCCCCCCATTCCTATGTCCCCTAAACTTAAAATCACCGACGATGTATCAATGAGCACTCCCCGCTCGCCGGTCGGGGTCAGCGTAATGGTAAATCCATCCTCCCACGCGAAAGCTCTTCCGCTTAAAGCGGCGATGAGCGCAAAACCTAAGCCAAAAACCAAAAACCTTTTCATCGCACCTCCTTTCCCGTTTTCTTTTCTCTTCCAATTCTTAAAACTTTCCATCATCTCCTCCTGACATTTTCCCGTTTCGTTCTTGATCTTCGGCATTTCTCATTTTTTCACAGTTACATAAATTTTGTTGTAAACCTCTACGGGCACTTCTATTCCAATCAATTCTGATTTTACCATGAACGCATATTTCCTGCCGTAATAATTTTTCTCGTCGGGGATTTCTACAAAAATTCTGATTCTTTCAATCGTGTCACTTTCCACTTTCAATTCCCCGGGCTCCACAATCAGCCACGAGGGGTCGGGCGACGGCTCATAACCCGGCGGCAGCCCCCCCTGCTTATCATAAGGAACGCTTGTCATTTTAATTTCTATCGGGTCATCCGCCCGGTTGGTCACCTTAAAGGAACCACTTCTCTTTTTCCCCGCATCGTACCGGACACCAGGTTCCACTCCGGTTAAGTAAACGCTCAACGGGGTAATTTCAAAATCCAGCGTGAACATCAATTTCTTTTTCTTCTCGCGGAGCAGCGTTTCCGGACCGACGCCTGTTGAAAACCGCATCCGGTGAGCCACGCCGGATGCCATAAACCCGGTGCCGACCGTGTGCGCCCATAACTGCGTCTGAAAATTTCTGTTCAGATATTCAGGACTGTCGGGCACGGCAATAATAACTTCACTCAAGGAACTTTCACCCGGTTCCAGAATAAATTCGCCGGGAAGAACCTTCACCCACGAAGGGTCTGGAATTGCCTCGTATCCGGGTTTGAGTTCTTTTTCCCGGGGAATTACCACTTCCACCACCACGCGCACTTTACCGTCGCCGGCATTGGTAATCTTATAAGGAAGATGCCGCAGCTGCCGCAGGTTATATGCCCTCCCTACTTCAAGGTTTTCTAAAATCACGTCGTCGGCGAATCTCACCAGCAAACCGACCTTCGCCCGAACTGTTCCCGCAGCCATCAGTAAACAGCAAACAGCAAAAAATAACGACTGACGAGTTTTCATTTTTAGTAGATGGTCAAGCTTTCGCTTGACACTCCAATTCATACAATTTTTCATTTTCTTATGGTTCCTCAGCTTTAAAATTTATTGTTATTGACTGCTGGGCGGTCGTGTTGCTGGCTAAAGGAAATTTAATTAAATACCATGACTGTCGAATTCCTCCTTGTTCTACATTAACCCCATTTTCGTTACCCATAGAATATTTTGCGGCAGTGCAGGTCTGATAGGAATTTGTTAAAGTGTCTTCTGAATTAAAGTCCAAAACAGCCGGCCTGGTAGAGTTTATCACACAGTAAACAGCAATTTTATCCAGCCCGGGCGTATCCGAAATCTGCCACGGTGTTCCGGCAGTCCCCGTCGTAGCCGAAACAGCGAAATTGCAGGTGACATTGCTCGTGCTTTTTACAGGAACCGCAGACAGAATAACGGTGGAACCACCCGCTTCGTAATAACTCAGCGCGATGGTTACCGTCTGAATATCCACTCCGAATGCATCGCCGCTCACATAGCAGGTCGCAGCGTTGGAAAGAGCGCTCCAGTTCGCAACTTCGTCTGCTGTCCATATTCTGAAATAATAACTTGTGTCTCCGGTCAAACCGGTGATTGTATGACTTTGCGAACTCAGAGGGGCAACACTTGAAGTGTCAAGGGTAATATAATAACCATTGCCGGTTGTCGTGTTACTACTCCAGATTGTATCTGTCCACGAGGAATATTCAATCCTGAACTTGCCGGTTAAACTTCCGCCCGTCCCGTCATCGCCGGGAGCTGTCCATGTTAAATTGATTTCACTTTGTACATCGCTTAATGCGGATAAATTGGTAATTGCATCGGGAGCAGTGGTATCCAAAATCGTTGAGTTCTGCTGTCTCGGCGTTCCGTATATTGCACCGCTGAGAGCATCTTCGCCGTTCTTTGTAACCCCGTCGTTGTCTGCCCAGTTGTTTGAATCACTGCCGGAAGCCGTTGTATCTTTTCTCTCCATCGTGTTCTTTACTCCCGGGTTCGTCACGTCATTTGAGCCCGTCCCGTCCGCCGCACCGTTGTCGCCCGCAACCCAGCCTGATAAGCACTCAACCTTGTCTATCAAATCGTCTGCGCTGTTCCTGAAGATTAATTTCTCACTGTTGTTATCAAGATCGATACTGGCGTCAACCAAATCACCTGCTATGTCGTTCACACTGGTTTCATCATTCTCTATTAAGTAATACCCGTTAGCCGGGATGTTTCCTGCAAAAGTCATGTCTATCAAGCCGCCGCTGTCATACATCTTCCATCCCGACAAATCTATCGCTCCTCCTGTGTTGTTATATAACTCAATCCATTCATCACTAAAACCTCCGCCATCCGTTCCCATCCACGCAATCTCGTTTATTACAACTTCCAGCGTCGGCGTCTCGTACAGTGTCTTCGTGCTCCCCGACGTTACATATCCCGTCTCTCTTTCATCGCCGTTATACGCCCACACCCTGAACCAGTATGTAGTTTCAGGCGTCAAAGAGTACGCAACCGTCGTCTTATCCGTCAGCCCGTTCCCGTATGCAATAAACGTTGATATGTCCGCCGCAAAGTTATCTACGGACTTTGATAATCCGTACCTCGTTCCCGAAGGATTGTTTGTGTCCGTCCAGCTAATCTCCACCGTCCATGTCCCAACGCTCACAAGCGTTATGCTCTCCGGCTCATGCGCCAGCGTCCATACAACCGCCGCTGCCGACGTG
>JBDRRS010000004.1:0-119780 GCA_043825615.1 bacterium
ACAAAAGTGAGAACCGGCTTCATTCCGGAAAGCATTAAAATTTCCTGCTGTATTTCCGGCTGGTGCCTGTGCCGCGCCACGCTGTAGGCGCGGGTGTTTTCGTAAACGTTTGAAAAAAGATAATCGTTCGCAAGTTTTTTGCCGGCGCCCGAAATACCGCTCTTAGCGTCAACAATTATGCCGGCCGAATCGGCAAGGCGCTTAATCAGAGCAGGGAGAACCGCCAGAAGCGTTGCGGTCGGATAGCAGCCTGGATTGGCTACAATTTTTGAGGTTTTTATTTTTTCCCTGTAAAATTCGGGGATACCGTAAACGGCTTTTGAAAGAAGGGACGGATACGGGTGAGCGATGCCGTACGCCTTCCTGTATAAAGCCGCATTCTTAAACCGGAAATCTGCGCTCAAATCAACGACAGGAACTTTTTTCTCAATAAACCTAAAGGCAACTTTCGCCGATTCCGTGTGAGGGAGGCACAAAAAAACGACATCCGTATCGTCTATAATCCCCGCTGAAAGATTTTCGGTTTCCGCGCTGAAATTCACCGAGGGATGAACCTCGCTGATTTTCACCCCCTTTTTTCTGGATATCAGGTGCTTTACCCTTACCTCCGGATGACGCAGGAGAATTCTGAGCAGTTCCTCGCCCGTAAAGCCGGTAACGCCGGCAACGCTTGCTTTTATCATATGAAGACCGTCGCCGTATATAGAAAAGCGGCTATTCCGCCCATTGCCGCCAGAAGAACAAACGGCGAAATCAGCACGAAAAAAGCCGTAAATATCGAAACGTGATAGACGGCTTTGATTGCTTTTGCATGAAGCACTACGCTCCACAAATAAATGAGCAGAACTTCAAAGAACCACAGAACAATGTTTCCGCCGAACACCGTTTCGTGAAATATCCTGACGGCCGGCAGAAAGAACACGGGTATTCCGGCAAACGCCCATAAATACAGCAGCGAGATTATATTACCCCTGCCGCCGAGAAAATTCGCAAAAAGATGATACAGGGAAACCGCCAGAAACCATTGTGCGACAAGAACCGGCAGAACGAGAAAAAAATTCCCGTCAAAAACGGAAAAAGCAACCATCTGAAAAATCTGCGCGGCGACAAAAAAAAGTAAAGGAGTTAAAAATCCGCGGCGCAAAAGAAATCCATCCCATGAAACAGTCGGATGAAACGCAAGGGAATAGAAGTTCATTACAAAAATCTCAACAGGTCTAATACGGTCTCGGGCCCGTCGTAAACAATGTTGAAAAACTTTTCAAAAGGTCCGGGCTCCTCTATCACTTCAACTTCCCCTTTTAATTCCGCAAGATCTTTTGCCGCCAGAACGGCGGTATTCAGATTCCCTATTCCATCCGCAAGGCCGTTCTCCAGCGCCTGCGAACCCGTAAAAACCTGCCCCTGCGCAAGCGACTTCAGTTTTTCCATGTGAATGTTCCTGCCTTCGGCAACGGCCTCAAGAAACTGGCTGTATGTATCGTCCACCATATCCTGTACCATACCTCTTTCCTCATCTGTAAATTCCCTGTAATACGCCCCCATATCCTTGTATTTGCCGCTTTTTATAATTTCGGGTTTTATCCCGACCTTATCCAGAAGTTCCTCAAAATTCGACGAACCCATCATAACGCCGATGGAACCGGTCATGGTTCCTCTGTTAAGTAATATCTTGTCGCAGGCGCTCGCCACATAATAGCCTCCGGAGGCGGCGACATCGCCCATCGAAGCCACAACGGGGATTCCGTCTTTTTTGAGTTTCCGGATTTCCTCGACGATCTCCTGACAGGCGCCGATTGTTCCGCCCGGTGAATTTATACGTATTACGACGGCTTTTACTTCTATCTTCCGGAGCCGCTTGATCTGCTGAACAATTCTGTCCGAGCCCCTGAGCCCGAAAACCGAATTGCCGCGGGAAGGCATCACGGAAATCAGCCCGTAAATTTTTACGAGCCCTATTCTATTCCTGCTTGCGAGTTTCACGCTCTTGCCCCGGGCGAGGAAAAGAGACGAAACCGCGCAAAATAATAGAAGAACAATCAGAATATAACTCAAAATTCTTTCTCTCATTTTACTACGCTCGCTCCCCTTATTATTAAAAAGGAATGGGACGGTTATAACCGTCTTTGACTATACCAAAAAAAATTGATTTTTGCAATAATTTTGGTTATAATAACACTGTTGCAGGTTTTTGGAGCCGGAGTGGTGAAACTGGCAAACACGCATGGTTTAGGGCCATGTGCCCTTTTGGGTTTGGAGGTTCAAGTCCTCTCTCCGGCATAGTTTGGGACAGTTGATAGTTGGGGACAGTTCTTTTCAAGTCCTGTCCCCTTCTGCTATTAGGTAAAAAAAAATATGGAAAATGTAAAAATTACACAGGAAAGCAAAACTCTACGGGAAATCGAATTCCGCATAGATGAAAAATCTGCGGAAGAATCAAAGAAACATGCGGTCGGTAAACTGAAAGGAATCGTAAAAATACCGGGGTTCCGGTCAGGAAAAGTCCCTGACGAACTGATTGAAAAATATTTTCCCGAAGACCTGAAAAGCGAGCAGGAAAATTTTCTGGTGGCGCAGCGTCTTCATGAATTTGTTGAAAAAAATGCTCTGAGACCTGTTACTCCCCCCGAACTTACGGGATTTACATGGAACGCCAAAACACCGGAAAAATTTTCGGTGAAAATTGAAATTATTCCCGAATTTGACGTTACCGGCTACAAAAAAATAACCTTAAAAACGGATAAAAAGGAAATTGACGGCGACGACGTTAAAAAAGCTCTTGAAGACCTGCGGGAAAGGGCTTTCTCACTCAAAAAAATTGAAGCGGAAACTCTTTCTGAAGGGCTTTTTATCAAATACGACCTTGAAGTGCTCAGCGGGGGCATTTCCTTAAAAACCCTGAGCAGGAAAAATCTCACCACCGAATTAAAGAAAGAAAATCTCCTGCCGGCTCTCTGGCCGGAAATTCTGGATTCAAAAAAGGGAATCCCGAAGGACATTGCCTTTATCGCGCCTGAAAATTTCCATGAAAAAACGCTTGCCGGAAAAAAAATAACCTTCCGCATAAAAATAACGGAAATCCTTGAAAAGGTCCTGCCTGAAGTCGACGACAAATTCGCGGGGATTTTCGGCGCAGAAAACGCCTACCAGTTAAAGGAGTCGGTGGAAACGCGGCTGAAAGCGGAACTGGAACTTAAAAATAAAAATCTCATCAGAGAGCAGATAAACGAAATACTCCTCAAGAAAAACAAAGTTGAGATTCCGAAAGTCATGGTGGAGACGGAAAAAAAATCAATACTTGAAAACCTGAAGAAACAGTACCCCGGCGAAAATGTCGACAAAGCCGCGCCGCAGGCGGAGGAAACCGCCGAAAAAAGTTTGAAACTCTCTCTGCTCCTCGGTAAAATAGCCGAAAAAGAACAAATCACCGTAACTGATGAGGAACTGAAAGAGAAACTCGGAAAGAAGTACAGCATAAAATACGCTTCGCGCATAAAAGACACCCTGTTGACTGATAAGATTTTTGATTTTATAATTAAGGAGGGAAAAATAAAATGAAAGAAATAGACACTCTTGTTCCGATGGTTGTTGAACAGACAAGCCGGGGGGAGCGGGCTTATGATATTTTCTCGCGTCTTTTGAAGGAGAGAATTATTTTTCTGGGTATGCCCATAACCGACGATATAGCAAACCTGATGATTGCGCAGCTCCTTCATCTGGAGTCAGAGAACAAAGAGAAGGAAATCTCAATCTATATCAATAATCCGGGAGGTATCGTAACAAGCGGTCTTGCTATTTTAGACACGATAAATTTTATAAAATGCCCTATAGCGACTTACTGCCTCGGTCAGGCGGCTTCAATGGCTGCAATAATACTCGCCAGCGGGACAAAAGGAAAAAGACGCGCCCTGCCGAACGCGAGGATTATGATACACCAGCCCCTGGGGGGCATTCAGGGTCAGGCAACGGATATCGGAATTCAGGCGAAGGAAATACTGAGAATAAAAAAACGTCTGAATGAAATTCTTGCCCAGGCGACCGGGCAGCCGATAACTAAAATAGAGAACGACACGGAAAGGGACTACTTTATGACTGCGGAGGAAGCGCAGAAATACGGCATCGTGGACGAAGTGGTAGCATCCCGGAAATGATTATGGAAATAACAAAACCCGTAATAGCGGTGCGGGACACGGTAATATTCCCCTTTAACAGAATTCCCATATTTGTCGGGCGGGAAAGTTCCCAGAAAGCGCTTATAAACGCCATGGCAGCGGATAAAAAAATTTTTCTCGTAACTCAGAAAAATCCAAAAACCGAAAATCCGGGAATAAACGACCTTCATTCGGCGGGCTGTCTCGCAACCGTCCTTCAATCCATACAGGAACCCGCGGGAGGGTATAAAATTCTGGTTGAAGGCGTACAGCGCGGAAAAATAAAAAGAATACTCGGAGAAGGCGACTTCATGACCGCAAAAATTGCGTTGACTCCCCTGAATTTTGAATACACGCCACGGATTGAAGCAATCTTCGGTTCTCTTATAACCGAATTCCGACGCTACACGGAAGCAGCGGGGAAAATTCCGAAAGAAATCATTGATGATATAATAGGAATCAAGGAACCCCTTAAAATCATTTATCTCATAATCGGATACATCCCCGGCCGCGTGACGGATAAACAGAGACTTCTTGAAGAGAACAGCGTTTCCGAACTCATGATGAAACTCATCAAAATTCTTACGCGGGAACGGGAATTCATCCACGTCAAGAAAGATATCCACGAAAAAGTTCATAAGGTAATTCAGAAAAATCAGCGGGAATATTTTCTTTCGGAGGAAATGAAAGCGATAGAAAAAGAACTCCACAAAGGCAGCCCTAACAAGGAATACGCCGAATACATAAAAAAAATAAAGACGGCAAAAATGCCGCCGGTGGCGGAAAAGGAGGCGAAAGAGGAACTTGACCGGCTTACGAAAATGATGCCTTTTTCACCCGAGGCGACGGTTGTCCGCACTTACATCGACTGGCTTCTCGCAATGCCCTGGAACAAAAAAACCGAAGATAAAATGGACATAAAAAATGTGAAGAAAATTCTCGAGGACGACCATTACGGCCTGGAAAAATCAAAGGAAAGAATACTTGAATATCTCGCCGTCTGCAAGTTAAACAAAAAAATCAAGGGACCTATTCTCTGTTTTGTGGGTCCCCCCGGGACGGGCAAGACATCTTTTGCCAGGTCAATAGCAAAAGCACTCGGGAGAAATTTCGTGAGAATTTCTCTCGGGGGCGTGAGAGACGAAGCGGAAATACGGGGACACAGGAGAACCTATATCGGCTCGCTGCCCGGAAAAATAATCCAGTCAATGAGAAAAGCGGCGTCTAAAAACCCCGTTTTCCTCATAGACGAAGTCGATAAAATAGGGCAGGACTTCAGAGGCGACCCTTCGTCCGCCCTTCTTGAGGTATTAGACCCCGAACAGAACAACGCCTTCTCCGACCACTACCTTGACGTTCCGTTCGACCTGACGGACGTAATGTTCATAACAACGGCGAACACGACCTTCTCCATAATTCCCGCCCTGAAGGACAGAATGGAAATAATAGAATTTCCGAGCTACACGGAGGAGGAAAAAATCGGCATTGCGAAGAACTTTCTCATCCCGAAGCAGATTAAGGAAAACGGCCTTGAGCAAACCAATATCCTTATGGGCGTTCCGGGAATAAAAAAAATCATAAAGTCATATACGCAGGAAGCGGGGGTCAGAAACCTTGAGAGACAGATTGCGACGGTGCTCCGTAAAATTGCAAGGAATGTCGTTGAAAAAAATCCGAAGGGCGCAATTGCCGTAGGAGAAAAGGAAGTCGGCAAATTTTTAGGATACGAAAAATTCATCCGCGACGAAGGAAAGAAAAACAACATAGGCGTTGTCTGCGGCCTTGCGTGGACGGAGACGGGCGGGGTGGTAATCAGCGTTGAATCCGTTCTGATGAAAGGGAAAGGCAACATCCTGATGACCGGCCAGCTCGGAAACGTAATGAAGGAGTCCGCCCAGGCGGCGGTCTCATACCTGCGCGCAAATGCGAAAAAACTTGCGCTGCCCGATAATATCCTTAAAGATACGGATATTCACATACACGTTCCCGAAGGCGCCATTCCGAAGGACGGACCGTCGGCAGGCATCACGATGGCAATTTCCCTCCTGTCCAGGATTCTGCGCAAGCCCGTAAAAAAAGAAATTGCGATGACCGGGGAAATAACCCTTTCGGGAAGAGTTCTTCCGGTGGGCGGAATAAAAGAAAAAATCCTCGCCGCATACCGCGAAAAAATAAAAACAGTCATAATCCCCGCAAAAAACATCCCCGAGGTTTCCGAAATTCCGAAAAACATCCGCGAGAACATTCAAATCATCCCCGTGGAAACGGTTGAAGAAGTCATAAGCAAAACAATTGAATTCGGGAAAAAGCAGTCCGGAAACAAAAACGTGATGGGAAGAACCGGGGAAAAAGAAAAAAGACCGGAGATGCCCGGGAAAAACAGCCGGAGCATACAGCAGCCTTCGCCCGCCGCGGTCTGATAAACAATTAAGATTTTACATTACGGCATCTGCGCAGATTGCGGAGAAAATTTAGCGAGCAGTTCTTGGCAAGCGGGGCTGTGTGAGCGAGGGATTTGCAGAATGCCCGTAGCGAACCCAGAGCGAACTTTCTCACGTGAGCGTCCCCGCTGGCAAGACTGCAAGCGCGGCTGAATAGCCGCATTAGGGAGTTACTAAAATGAAAAAGGAAATTCTTTTTACCCCCGGGCCCACGAATGTTCCTCCTGAAATTCTTATGGAAGGAGCAAAAAGAACAATACACCACAGGTCAGGCGCCTTCGCGGATATTCTGAAGAGCGTCTCTGTCTCTCTGAAAAAAGTCTTAAAGACGGACGGAGATGTTTTTATCCTGACTTCTTCCGGAACAGGCGCGATGGAAACGGCAGTTGTAAATTTTCTCAGCACATCCGACAGCGTTCTCGTCCTGAACACCGGCGCATTCGGCAGGCGGTGGGCCGACATCCTAAAGGCATACAAGGTAAATCCCGATGTGATTGAATATCCCTGGGGCGGGACGTTCAAAATTCAGGAAGTAAAAGAAAAACTCGCGCAGAAAAAATATAAAGCGGTTCTCTGCCAGCTCGGAGAGACATCCACCGGAACCGTAAACGACATAGAACAATTAGGCAAAATAACAGGGAAAACCCTTCTGATTGTTGACGCCGTAAGCGGCCTTCTGACCGAAGAATTCCGCATGGACGAGTGGAATGTTGACATCTGCGTAAACGGTTCCCAGAAGGGCTTTATGATGCCGCCGGGTCTTGCTTTCATCGCTCTGAAAAAAGGTATTCTGGAACAGGCGGGAAAAAATGACATTCCTAATTTTTACTTCTCCCTGACCTCTGCAAAAAAATATTTTGAAAAGGGTCAGACCCCGTGGACGCCCGCAATCAACGCCTTTTATCAGATGAAAAAGTCAATTGAAATGATTGAGGAAGAAGGGTTGGAAAACGTCTGGGCAAGACACAGAACAATGGCTGAAATAACGAGAAAAGCCGTGAAGGAAATGGGCCTTGAACTTTTTTCTTCAGCCCCTTCAAACGGGATTACGGCGGTAAAAGTCCCCGAAAACATTGACGGGACGAAACTTCTCGAAAATATTTCAAAAAAATACGGAATCCGCTTCGCAAACGGACAGAGAGAATACAAAGGTAAATTATTCCGCATCGCTCACATGGGATACGTTACGGTCCCCGACATCTTAATGGCTCTCAACTGCCTGTGGCTGGGTCTCAAAGAATCCGGCTACGAGGCGCCGGCCGATGCAATAACCAAAACTCTGGAATTCGCCGTAAACATTCTCAGTAAATAAAAGAAATTCTTCGGGCGGGCGGGACGACTTTTTGTTTTCCGCCGAAAATTGTCCTTATTTTTTTCTTAAAAAAAATAAGACGCTTTTTTTCATAGACGCAGCCGCGCGGGGCGGGGAATTTTGTTTCGGATAAAAGAACCTTTTGTACATTGAGACCTTCGGTGAACTGACGTGAAATTTCGCTTTTTATAAAATCCGCCGGGTAATTTCTTCTTAATTTTACGTCTATAAATTCACAGACCGAACTGAAGCCGAGAGACAGCGCGGGGGAAGAAGAAAATTTTATCTTCCTTTTGTAACCCATGCCCGTTATAAATTCAAGTTCCGTCCGCCGGAGCGCCTTTTCTATCAAATTCATCATATCCAGATGACCGAAGAGGATAAAATCCCTGTCCTTTGTGTAAATAATTCTCGCGGTGAACACTATTTGATTCCTAACCCTGTTTCGTACTCTTTACGGAGTTCATCACCGTCGGCAAGGGCAATTTTACCCCACGGGAGTTCCCCGCGCATAAAATCCCTGCGGATATAATCAACCGCATCAATTCCGATTTTACCCATTTCTTTTTTCCAGAAATCAAAAGAAAAACCCTCGCTTCCTTTCATCGCCGCCAGAACCGGTCTGATCTTTTCATCGGCTCTTGAAAGAATGCCCTCGACGAGAGACCCGTCTAAATCCGCGGCCCTTACGGCAATTCCATTCATTTCTTTTTTCATCCTTTTCACGCGCTCACAAATTTCGTCCGGGGCCCGGAATTTAACCCACTGGAAAGGCGTGTGCGGAGCGGGAACAAAAACAGAAACGGTAACCGCTATTTTCAGGCCTGTTTTTTTCAGTTTATTCAGCGCTTTAATCGTAGAGGCGATATCTTCGTCAGTTTCCGTCGGAAGCCCCGCCATAAGATAAATCTTAACGTCCCTGAAACCCGCATGCCTGATGTCAAAAAGGTTTCTTTCGAATTCATCAAAAGGCGTGATTTTTCCAAGCACCCGCTGCAGCCGCGGTGAAAACGTTTCGGGAGCAAACGTCAGGTTTACCTGATTGAGTTCCAGTATTTTCATCACGCAGTCAAATGATTTCCTGTCGGGCCTTAAGGACGGAATCTGAAGCGAAATCCCATGCCCTGAAAGAAACGGAATTATCTCCTCCACGAGTTCCGTGATATGGGGATACTGCGGCGTTGAAAGAGAGGTAAGCGAAATTCCGCCGTAGCCCGTGTTCCTTACGGAAGAAAAAATTATTTCCTTCAGTTCCTCTTTCGGTCTGACTCTTACCGGGGAATAAAACCTTTTCGCCTCGCAAAAGCGGCATTTGTTGGGGCAGCCCCTCATAACTTCAATGTCAAGCCGGTTTTGAAGAGTCCTGATATTCGGAATAATCGGCTTTACCGGATAATACTCCGCTTTCAGCCGGCAAACCGCCTTTTTCACCCCCGCACTTTTACCGGGAACATAAACACCTTCTATTTTTGAAATGCGCTCGAGGAACGAATCTTTCCGCCCGGCGCCGTATTCTTCAAGAATGCTGCTTACAACTTCTTCGCCGTCGCCGATTACAAACGCGTCAAAAAAATTCTCGACCGGAACAAAATTGCTCATCGCAGGGCCTCCTGCGACAACCACCGGAAAACTATCATCCCTGTCTAAAAGAGGTATTTTCAAAAGCTTGAAAAATTCCGCCGTCAGGAGCATTGACCTGCGGGAAGTGAACGTTACCCCCACGATACTGAAATCACGGGGCCGATGTTTCGTTTCAAGAGAAACCAGGGGAGCGCCATTTTTCAAAAGATATTCTTTCACATCGTCCCCGGGCATAAAAACGCGCTCGCAAAGGCAGTCCTTTTTCGAATTTATTACATGATAAAGAATTTTTAATCCGAGAGCAGACGCGCTCATTTCGTAAGTAGCCGGACTTGCAATCAGAAATCTTTTAGCAACCAAAGACCAGTCCTTTTTGACGCTGAAAAATTCGTTTCCGATATACTGCGCCGGCTGTCTGAATTTCAACAACGCACTTTTCATAATAAGGAAGGGGCCGGGGCTATGGAAGGGGACATTGAAGGCCTGTCCCCAACTATCCTCTGGAACTCAAATAAACATTCAGCACGATCCCGACCATTGAAAGATAAACGACCAGCGCAGTGCCGCCGTATGAAACGAACGGCAAAGGCAACCCCGTTATCGGCAGTATTCCTATGACGCCGCCGATGTTGAGAACCGTCTGGAAAAAAAGCACGCCGAAAACGGCGAGAGTAATGAACGTCCCTTCCCTGTCCAGCGAAAGCGCTGAAATTTTAATCATCCTTGAAAACAAAACAAAATACGCCGCAAGCAAGAGAAAAACGCCGAGAAATCCGAACTCCTCCGCGACACTCGCAAAAATAAAATCCTTATACCTGCCCGGCAGAAAGCCGAGGCGGGACTGGGTTCCCCTGCGGTAACCCTTGCCCGTAAATTTCCCGCTCCCGATTGCGATAAGACTCTGCTCAAGATGGTAGCCCGAATTCAAAACATCCCTCCTCGGTTTTACAAAGTTGAGGAGGCGGTCTTTCTGATAACGCTTAAATCCCGCGGCGACCCTGTACGAAAAAAAACCTGTGAGAATAAAAAAGACACAAACGGAAAAGACGGGCACAAACGGTTTTTTTATTCTCAAAAAAAATTTCGCAACAATAAAAAAAATAACCAAAAATGCGGCAAGCGGCCGAAGAATCCTGAAATCAATGCCCTGATGCAGGCAGAAATAGACAATCTCCGTAAATAAAACGCTCCCCGTTGCAAGAACAAACAGGAAAAACCCGAAATTCTGGCTGAGGTAAAGAAAGATAAAAAAGATAAAAATAAAAACCAGCGACGAGCCGATATCGGGCTGCTTCAAAACAAGCAGGAAGGGAATCGCTGAAAAAAGCGTAATGAATAGAATTGTTTTTAATGAATTCCTGTCAGAATAATTTTTGCCGAGAAAATAGGTGAGAACTATTATCGTGGAAAACTTGGCAATTTCCGAGGGCTGAAAAATAACAAACCCGATATCAAGCCACGAGCGGCAGAAATTAACGGTTTTGCCTAAAAATAAGGTGGCGACCAGAAGAATTATTCCGAAAACATAGAGAAAAACCGCTCTAAATCTCAAAAACGCCTTATATTTCGTAAAAGTGAACACAAGCATCGCCGCGATGCCCAGCCCGACCGCAATGAAATAATTAAGAAGCTGCGCCCCTGATACGTATGATACAATTTGAAAAATTCCCGTCAACAAAAGGAAAAAAACCGGAATAATAATGCCTAAATCAAATTTTCTCATTTTCAAATTTAATATTTATGTACTTTTCCCAGATTTTCCTTGAAATAGGACCCGCGCTGACAGCGCCCTTACCGCCGTGTTCGACGACAACCACAAGACAGAAATTCCCGCAATCCCCGCCGCCCGCCGAAACAAACCATCCGTGGTCTTCGCCCCTCGGGTTCTGGGCGGTGCCGGTCTTGCCGCTGATTTCACAATTCTTTATGTTCAGGATTTGACCTGTCCCCGAGATTACCGTTTCCCTTAATGCAGAACGGAGAAGTTCAAAAGTCTCATCCTTGAGACGGTACTTTTTAACAATCTCCGGATGCGACTTATACTTTACGTTATTTGAACCGTCCAGAATTTTTTCAACAAGAAACGGTTTGAAAATAACGCCTTTCTGCGAAATGCCTTCAGTCATCAAAGCCGCCTGGAGCGGTGTAATCCAGAGAAAGCCCTGACCGATACCCATGTTTATGGAATCGCCGGGCAGCCATTTCCTTTTATATTTTTTCTTTTTCCATGCAGGGCCGGGAATCGTTGCCGTCAGTTCTCCTGTAATGTCGCCGAATTCGGTCAGGTCAAGCCCGAGAAGATGCGCGTATTTTGAGAGATTTTTCCCGCCCGTTTTAAGGGCGACATTATAAAAATAAACATTGCAGGACTTTGAAAAGCCGTCCATAAAACCAACCTCTCCATGCCCCTCCTCCTTCCAGCACTTGAACTCCTGCCGGCCGAACTTAAAAATACCCCCGCACAAAAACCTGTCCGCAGGGTCAATAATTCCCTCATTGAGCGCCGCGGCTGATGTTACAATTTTAAATGCGGAACCGGGAGGGTATTTCATCTGAATAGCCCTGTTTACGAGCGGAATATCCGGCGACTTCATAATCTCCGAAACTCCCTTTGCGGGGTCTACAAAAACGGACGGCTTAAAACCTGGAGAACTTACGAGCAGAAGAACCGCGCCCGTTTTCGGGTTCAAACCGACCGCAGCGCCGTGCCGCCCGTCAAATGCCTCAAATGCAGCCCTTTGCAGCCGCGAATCAACCGTCAAAATGACCTCATCCCCGGGCGCCGGATGCACGCTTCCCTTCACTTGAATAATCCGGCTGAGGGAATCAACCACGAGAATTTCACCGCCGGGTTTCCCGAACAGGAACCTGTCAAATGTTTTCTCAATCCCCGATTTTCCGTGGAGCGCCCCGACATACGAATAGGGCATTTCCGCTTTTTCATCCTTCAGAGCGGGGCCGAGGTAGCCGGTAATATGACTGAAAATTTCCTCAAACGGATAAAATCTTTTCGGCGCTTTTATTATTCTTAGATTGGGAAATTCGTTTATCACCGAGGCAATAGAAATAAGAGCCCTGCCTTTGATATCTTTTGCGAGAGTAATTAAAATTTCCTTTTTACGGAGCGCCCTGTCAATGTCTTTTCTCATAAGGGATTCCGGAATCCCCGTGATTTTGCTCAACTTTTTCATCACGCCGATTCCGGGAACAGCCTGCGAAACAAGGTCATACGAAATATATGTCGTTGCGAGAACTTCGCCGTCGGCAGAAATGATCTTTCCCCTGTCGGGCGGAATTATAAATCTTTTAAGATAATTTTCTCTGGATTTTTCCGAAAATTTAAAGCCACTCAAAATCTGCACCTGAAAAATCCTGCAGGCGACCAAAAAAAAAGAAACCGCAAAGATGTATTTTACAAGTTTGATTTGTCTGAAAACTCTCGTCCAGCCGCGGTCCTTATACCACATATAAGATAGTCAAGGGGAATCTCCATAAAAACCAAAATCTCCGGAAAAAATCACAGGACAGACTTCCTCTTCGTAAAGAAATTTCCGAAAAGAATAATAAGCAGAATCCCCGTGGAGACCGCCTGCAGAAACGCCCCCCAAAAAGAGGGGTGGTTCAACTTCAGAAAAACACAGGGGACGAGCAGACAGAACCAGCTGAAAAGCACCGCCGCAAAACCGAAAATAAACTGTCCCACAAAACCAGCCATATCGAACCTCTCGCCGAATTTTCTTACCAGGAATACGATCAGAATGTACGAAATTGAATTGAGCCCTCCCGGCAGACCGTACAGCAGAGAACTTGCGACCCCCGCAAAAAAAGCAAAAGTGTACGCAACGGGCAGAGGCATCTTTACCGCGAAAAGAACAACCGCCGAAATTATTACGGACGGCGTAAAATTAAGCCCTAAGAATAAAAAAAATCTGTTCCCTGTAAAAATCTGGAGATACGGGGCAAAAAACAAAAAAAGAAAAAAATAAACGACGTTCATTCCTGCTTCTCCATGATAAAGACGCTTTTTATATTATTGACATTGTATGCGGTTGCGACCGTTGTAAAAAACTCCCCTGAGCGATTTTTTATAACGGACTGAACCGTCCCGCAAACCAGCCCTGCCGGGAATTTACCGTCCCATCCCGAGGTAAGAATCTTCTCGCCTTCCTTTATTTCCGGCTCCCTCGACGGCCAGATAAAATCAAGTTCTCCGGAACCCTCGGATTTTCCCACCAGGACAGCCCAGAATTTTCCGGATGAGCCGACGACAGAAACCCTTGACACCTTATCCGTGGTCAGTGAGCATGCGGCAACACTGCGGTTTCCTTCATCCATAAGGATGCCCAGCAAAACCCATTCTCCTTCTATAAAAGAAACTGCTACGGAGCCCGCCTTAAAATTTTTATTTTTTAAAAGAAACACATTGGATGACTCCCCCAAATATCCGTACGGCGTCGCAGGAACGGGTTTATACCTGAGAAAAAAATCGTCTCCCTTAAAATCAAAAGATTTTCCGCTCCTTTCAAGTTTCCCTGAAATTTCCTTTATTTCAAAATTCTTTTCTAAAATTTCCTGACGCAAACGGCGTAAATCACGGTCGGCTTTTGAAAGAGAGTAAAGTTTCCCGGGAAATTCCGCAAGCGCCCTTAAGGCATCGACGCTCTTCGCGAAAGGAGCGTAATAAACGTATTTTATAAAATACCTGAACTGGTTTGCCCTTCTGACGGGCATTATGAAGCAGAATATTACGGAGATTACTAAATAGACAGGAAAAAGAGAACTCCTGTCGCCGGCATCATTCATATTCCTTTTGCGCCTGTTTTATATCTTCCAGCGTTTCCAGAAATTTACCGGCGCCGAGAGCAACACAGACAAGCGGGTCGGGCGCAAGACGGACGGGAAGGAATGTTTCCTGCTGAATCAGATTTGCCAGGCCTTTTAAAAGGGACCCGCCGCCAGCAAGGACTATTCCGTTTTCAACCAGATCCGCGGAAAGCTCCGCCGGCGTCTCCTCAAGACAGGCCTTTATCGTATCGATGATTTTTTTGACGGGCACCGAAAGCGCCTGACGAATGTTCTGTGAATTTACTTCTATCGTCTTGGGAAGGCCCGATACCTGGTCTCTTCCCTTAACATTCATTTTCAATTCCTCTTCCAGAGGAAAAGCGCTCCCCGTTGCGATTTTCGTCTGTTCCGCCGTGCCGGCTCCTATAAGGAGGTTGTGTTTTTTCTTGAAAAAGTCCTCTATCGCTTCGTCCATCGCATCTCCGCCGACCCTTATTGAGCGCGAAATAACCATACCGCCGAGTGAAATCACCGCCATCTCGGTTGTCCCGCCGCCAATGTCAACGATCATTCTTCCCGAGGGTTCCGCAACCGCCATATCCGAACCGATGGCTGCCGCCATCGGTTCTTCAATCAGAAAAACCTCGCGGGCGCCGGCGCCCTCCGCCGCTTCCTTTACCGCGCGCCTTTCAACCTGCGTTATCCCCGACGGGACTCCTATAACGACCCGCGGCCTGAGAAAACTAAAGGCAACTTTCGCTTTCTTTATGAAGTGGCTTATCATTTTTTCCGTAGCGTCAAAATCAGCAATGACGCCGCTCTTGAGAGGGCGCTGCGTCACGATATTTACGGGGGTTCTGCCAAGCATTCTCTTTGCCTCAACACCGACGGCAAGAACCCTTCCCGTAGTTTTGTTGATTGCAACCACGGAGGGTTCCTGAAGGACAATGCCCCTGCCCTTTACATAAACCAGAGTATTCGAAGTCCCGAGATCCATTCCTATGTCGTTTGTAAACAAATTTGAAAAAAAATCAGAAATCTTCAACATTTCCTCCTTCCCCCGCGAAACGGAATCAGACAATTTCTATACCAGTTCTATTCTGCAGACCTCAGCGCCGTCGCCGGGGCGGGTTCCGAGTCTGATAATCCTGGTATACCCGCCCGGCCTGTCTTTATACCCGGGGGCAATCTCTTTGAAAAGTTTCTGTATAACAGTTTTATCCTTAATATCCCTCGCGACACGCCTTCTCGGGCTTATGCCCCTTTTCTTTGCCGTTGTTATTATTTTTTCGGCAAACGGGCGGAGTTCTTTCGCTTTCGGCACAGTTGTCACAATCCGTCCTCCGGAGAAAAGAGCTGAAGCAAGACCCCGCAACATACTGATTCTATGAGCCGATTTAACCTGTAGTTTTCTCATTTTATTCCGCCGTTTCTTTCAGTTTGACCTCTATCCGCTCTTTTTTTGAAAATGCTTTCAGCGCTTTTTTGAGTTCCGAAAGCGACTTCGGACCGAAATTAGGAAAGGTCTCGATTTCACCATCCGAATGTTTTGTCAAATCCTTGAGGAGCAGTATTTTTTTGCTCCTCAAACTGTTCAGAATTCTTGTGGGAATTCCGAGGACTTCAATTGACTGCCTCAAAACATCTTTCTGCAGGGAGACAACTTCTTCTCCACCCTCTTTATCCGATGCCACCGGACTTACAAAAACCTCGGCGCACTTTTTAAGAATCTCCGCGCCTTTTTTCAGCGCATCAAGCGGGGAAACGCTTCCATCCGTAGTGATGTCAAGAACCAGCTTGTCATAATTTGTGATTCTTTTAACCCTCGTATTTTCAACGAAATACGCAACTTTTCTCACGGGAGAATAGTCCGCATCGACCGGTATAAATCCGACATCTCCGGATTCGGTCCGATTTTCAACAGGGACGAAACCCACGCCTTTCGTCACCTCTATTTCCGCCTGTAATTTTTTCGGTTTATCCAGCGTAAAAAGATACTGCCCGGGATTTGCAAGTTTCACTCCTGCGAGAAGTTTTATGTTCTTGCCGGTAACTTCGCCCTTCCTGGATGTTTCAAGAACAAGCACAGACCTCTCTTCGCCCTCGAGAGAAAAATACAGTTTTTTAAGGTTTAAAATTATTTCCGAAACATCTTCCTTTACCCCGAAAATTGAGGTGAACTCATGAGAGACCCCTTCAATTTTTAAGCCGCTCACCGCGCTGCCGGGAATGGCCGAAAGGAGTATCCGCCGAAGGGAATTGCCGAGCGTGTGACCGAAACCCCTCTCAAAAGGGAAAATGGCAAACCTGCCGAAATCCGCTTTCGCGGTTGACTCATCTAAAATAAAACCCTCAGGAATTACGAACTCAAGCATTCATCCTCCTAATAACCCGCCTACAATTTCTCAACTACCCACCTCAAACTTTATCTGGAATAGAACTCAACAATGAGCCGGTGGTTAATGCTCAACTGATCAAGGTCTTCCGAATTCAGGTCCCTCACGACGGAACCCGAAAAATTTTCTTTCTCAAGCTTGAGCCAGTCGGGAATAACCCTGACGTCAGTATGCCCGAACGCATTTTTAACACTTGCCAGTTTTTTACCCTTATCCGTCAGAGAAATAGCATCTCCTACTCTGACTTCCCTTGAAGGAATATTACAGACACGGGCGTTAAGTTTTACAAACCTGTGTCCGACAATCTGTCTCGCCTCCTGCAGACTTGAGGCAAAGCCGGACCTGTAAACAATGTTGTCAAGACGGAGACACAACGCCTTCAGAAGATTCTCGCCTTTCAGACCTTTTTTTCTGGCTGCTGTTTCAAATGTCTTGCGCTGCTGCCTTTCGCGGATGCCGAAAATTGCCCTGGCTTTCTGTTTCTCCTTAAGATGCTTTGCATATTCCGACTCTTTTCTTCTGAAGTCCCTTGTTTTTTTCTGCTCGCGCGATAAAGGACACTTGTCGGAAAAACAGCGGTCGCCTTTCAGGTAAAGCCGCTCCTTATATTTCCTGCAAATTTTACATTTAGACCCGGTATATCTCGCCAAAATAACCTCCTTAAGGTCTGTGTAAAGTTGAATGTGTAATGTTTAATGTCATTACACATTTCACATCACACATTTCACACGTCTTCATACTCTTCTTTTTTTCCGCGGCCGGCAACCGTTATGCGGAATCGGCGTAACATCTTTTACCAAAACAACATTCAAACCGGCTGCCTGAACCGACCTGATCGCCGATTCTCTGCCGGAACCGGGCCCCTTCACAAAAACAGAAACCTTCTCCATACCCAGTTCTCTTATCTTCTTCGCAACAAACTGGGCAACGATGCCCGATGCGAACGAAGTGCCTTTTCTCGTTCCTTTGAAACCCCGCATGCCCGAGGATGAGGAAATAATCACATTCCCGTTTAAATCCGTCGCCGTAACGACCGTGTTGTTGTAGCTTGTGGAAATATAAATTTTCCCTTCGCGGGAATACAGTTTTTTCTTTTTCGTCTGCGTTTTTACCATCTACCCTCCGATATTGCCTTTAACCTTTCTTGCCTTTCGGGACTTCTTTCTTGGCGCCGCGTACTGTTTTCTTCTTGCCCTTTCTTGTCCTCGCATTCGTCCGCGTCCTCTGCCCCCTGACGGGGAGACCCCTTCTGTGCCTGAACCCGCGGTATGAACCCATTTCCATCAACTGCCGGATGTTCCCCTGAACCAAACGCCGCAGGTCGCCCTCCACCTTGAATTTCTCATTTATGACTTTCTGGATCCGGGCGACTTCCGAATCCGACAAATCCTTTATTTTTTTATCCCCCGGGATTCCCGCCGCCGATAATATCTTTTTTGAAGAAGACCTGCCGATACCATATACATAAGTAAGCCCTATGTCCGCCCTCTTGTTCTGCGGCAATTCTATACCCGAAATTCTCGCCATTTACCCTCCACTCTCTTCACTCTTCACCCTTCACTCTTATCCCTGCCTCTGCTTGTGCTTCGGATTGCTGCAGATTACCATAACTTTCCCCTTGCGCTTTACAATTTTGCATTTCTTGCAAATCCGCCTTACCGATGATTTTACTTTCATATCTTTTTCCTTACCAGGGCGGCGGGAGGCTTGCCCCGTTGGGGGTAGCGTTCATTACGCGCTCCTGTCCACATTTCTTCTTGCATCTTCCCTGAAAACGATTCGTCCCTTCATAAGGTCATACGGAGACAATTCAACTTTCACCCTGTCACCAGGGAGAATTTTTATATAATGTTTTCTTATTTTCCCCGAGATGTGCGCCGTAATTTCATGCGCGTCGTCCAGCTGGACGCGGAACATAGCGTTCCCGAGAGCTTTTACGACAATTCCCGCCATTTCAATCTTATCTTCTTTCTTCATGCCGTTAAAATTTCCGGTTTTCCGTTGACAAGGGCGACAGTGTGTTCAAAATGCGCGGAAGGCGAACCGTCGGCAGTCCGCGCCGTCCAGCCGTTGTCGTCAATTTTAACCTCCCACGAACCCGCATTAACCATCGGTTCTATCGCAAAAACCATACCGTTTTTAAGGAGCGGCCCGGTACCCGGCGGCCCGTAATTCAATATCTGCGGCTCCTCGTGAAGGTCAGCGCCGATGCCGTGTCCCGTGAATTGTCTTACGACGGAAAAACCGTTTGATTCGACAAACGAAGAAATGGCATGCGAAATATCGCTCAACCGGTTGTTTTCCCTGAATTGTTTAATCCCCTTATAAAGCGCCTCTTTCGTAATGTTGATGAGTTCCTGCGCCGTCCCCGAAATACGGCCGATGCCGCAAGTCACCGCCATATCGGAGTAAAAACCGTCAAGGGCAAGACCCATATCAATACTCAGGATGTCGCCCTCCTGCAGAACATAATCTCCGGGTATACCGTGAATAACCTCATTATTGACCGACGTGCAGATGCTAGCGGGGAAACCCGTTTCCTTAAACGCCGGCGCAGCGCCGTTGGCCGAAATAAAGTCCTCGGCAAGGTCCGAAAGGTCGCTTGTTTTCCTCCCTGCAATCGCATGGTTTAAAAGCATACCCGACATTCTACTCAAAAGATTACAACTCTTTCTAAGCCCTTCAATTTCCCCATTTGTTTTAATTCTTACCATTCAGCGCATTCTCAATTCTTGCGAAAATTTCAGAGACATTTCCGGTTCCGTCAATATTTTTGAGCAAACCGGTTTTTTCATAATATTCCCTTACCGGCGCGGTCTTTTTTCTGTATTCGGAAAGACGCTCTTTTATCGTCTCTTCCGTGTCGTCCCCCCGGCCCCTTAAAAGCATTCTTTTTATAACTTCTTCGTCGAGCACGTCCAAAAACAAAACGCAGTCGAGTTTTTTTCCGTATTTTGAGAAAATCCCGCAAATGCCCTCAGCCTGGGGAACTGTCCGGGGCATTCCGTCAAGAATGAATGACTCCTTATCTTTTACCGCCTGTTCCACAAGCGAAAGCATCGTCGCATCATCCACGAGCCGGCCGGCGTCAAGAATATCCTTTACTTTTATTCCGAGAGGAGACATCTTTTCAATATTTTCTCTCAAAATTTCTCCCGTGCCCACGTACGGAATGCCCGCTTTCCGCGAAATTTTTTTCGCCTGCGTGCCCTTTCCCGAGCCCGGAATTCCGAGAAAAATTATAATCATTTTATGTTGAAGTACCTTCCGCGCAGACGGCTCTTTTTGAGAAAGCCGTCATAATGCCTCATGATGAGCTGCGATTCAATCTGCCCCATCGTGTCGAGGGCTACGCCTACAATAATGAGAAGCGCCGTACCGCCGAAGTAAAACGGCATATTCAACTGCCCCCTTAGAAACATGGGAAGAATCGCAATGAAAACAACAAAGACCGCTCCTATCAGAATAATCCTGTACATAATATCTTTTATTTTGAGCGCCGTCTGCTCGCCCGGCCTGACGCCCGGTATGAACCCGCCCGACTTTTTCAGGTTTTCCGCAATATTCTTGGGGTCAAAAGTTATCGACGTATAAAAGTAACAGAAGGCAATGATTAAAACCGCGTAGATGCTGATATAAACTATATTGCCGGGCTGGAAAAAAACCTTGATTTTTTCAAACACCGCCGAGTCGGGGAAAAACTGGGTAACCATAAGAGGAAAATTCATAAAAGCCATTGCGAAAATCACGGCAATCACTCCCGACGACTCAACTTTCAAAGGAAGGTAAGTGCTCTGGCCGCCGTAGACCTTCCTTCCGACGATTCTCTGAGCATACTGTATCGGAATTCTTCTCTGCGCCTCCTCGATGAAAACCGTTAAAGCCAGAATTGCCAGCATAAAAAGGCCTATTAAAAGCATGACAAAAAAACTTATTTCCTGCGTTCTCACAAGGTCGAAAGTGTTCTTCAGCGCCGCCGGAAAACCGGCGACAATTCCCGTAAAGATTATAAGCGAAATGCCGTTGCCTATGCCGTTTTCGGTTATCTGTTCACCGAACCACATGACAAGCATCGTCCCCGTAACCATTGTAAGAACCAGCAATATTCTGAACCCCAGACTCGTAAACATCAGAACCGATTCTCCCGTCGGGGCTTTCATGCTCTGTATCCAGAAAGTCAAACCGAAGCCCTGAACCGCTCCGAGCACCAAAGTGCTGTATCTTGTTATCCGCGTTATTTTTTCTCTTCCCGGACCGCCTTCTTTTGAAAGTTTTTCAAGATAGGGAATAGACGTTTGAAGAAGAGACATAATGATGGACGCATTGATATACGGCATTATACCGAGGGCGAAAACTGACAGGCGCTCCATTGCGCCTCCGGAAAACATGTTTAAGAAGGCAAAAATTCCGCCTCTCTGCGCCGCAAAAAAAGCCCTGAGCGCCGTCGCATCCACTCCGGGCAGAGGGACAGTGGTGCCTATCCTGTAACAGGCAAGAACCAGAAAAGTGAAACCGAGTTTCTTTTTCAGGTCTTGAACCTTAAAAATGTCGGCGAAGGAATCTATCATCCGCTTTTCTTTCCTCCGCTGACGGGAGCATCCGGTTTCTCCGCCATAACTTTGCCGCCTGCTTTTTCTATCTTTTTCAACGCCCCCGAACTGACTCTGCCGAGTTTTACGGCCAGCGGAATGTCTATTTCCCCCCGACCCAAAAGTTTAACGGGCAAATTTCCCCTGATTATCTTCTTTTCTTTTAATGTTCTCTCGCTAACTTCTTCATTTTCCGAAAATTTTCCCGCAAGTTTACCGAGATTCACCTCTTCATATTTCTTTGTAAATTTTCTGTTTGAAAAACCGCGCTTCGGCAGACGGCGGACAAGCGGCATCTGGCCGCCTTCAAGAATCGCGACATGGGTCCGGCCCGAACGCGCTTTTTCTCCCTTCAGACCTTTCCCGCAATATCTGCCGTGAACATGGCCCCTTCTTCTCTTTCTCGTTTTGGATGAATTTTTGAAAGCGGGCAGAGCGACAAAACTCATTCTGATTCCTTCACTACTTCGACTTCTTCTCCGAAAGAGGCGGCCTTCTTCCGTACGGGACTCAGGTTCATCAGCCCCTCCAGCGTCGCCCATGTAACGTTCATTATATTTTTGCTTCCGATATTTTTCGTAAGAATATCCTTTATTCCGCACGCTTCCACAACGGCTCTTACCGGAGAACTCGCAATTATACCCGTGCCCGGCCGGGCAGGTTTAAGAAGAACGCGAGAACGGCAGTAAACGCCGACAAGAGTGTGAGGGATCGTCGAACCTTTTATGTTGATGCTCACCATTTTTTCTTCGGCTTTTCTGAGGCCCTTGTCAACGGCAATACGGACATCCGCGCCCTTGCATTTGGCAATACCCACTTTTCCCGCGCCGTCACCGACGACACAAATCGCCGTAAAAGACATTCTTTTACCGCCCTTTACGACCTTCGAAACCCTTGAAATGCTAACCGTTTTTTTTATCAGACCTTCATCAACCTTTTTGTATTCCGCCATCTATAATCTCCCTTACCGGGGACAGTTCTTGAAAAGACCTGTCCCCTTCCTTAGAACTTAAGCCCCCCGCTTCTTGCCCCCTCCGCAACTTTTTTTACGATTCCGTGATATTTATATCCCGCCCTGTCAAAAACAATTTTTGAATGACCGAGACTCTTCGTCTTCTCGGAAATAGCGACACCCGCGGCATTGGCCTCTTTTTTAGGCCTGACAACGCCGGTCAACACCTTAAAATTCGTGTCGTCGACAAGAGTTACATAAATGTTCTTACTGCTCTTGCGGACAACCAGTCTGGGGACATTTATAAAACCCTTCTTCAATTTTTTCAAAATATGCTGATGCCTTCTGCGTCTTTGCAGCGTCTTTACGTTTTTCATTTACCCATTACTCCGGTCCCGCCGGCCGCACCGGCTTTACCGACTTTCTTTTTAATAACTTCATCTTTATATCTGATACCCTTGCCTTTATACGGTTCCGGCGGACGGATCGCACGTATCTCCGAAGCGATTCTTCCCAGCAGTTCCTTGTCAAAGGATTTCAGAGACAGAGAATTCTTCGCGGCAACCGCTTTTATCTCTTTCGGAAGAGGGTAATGCACCTCTTTTGAATATCCGCAGGAAATAACGAGGTCAGACCCTTTCAGAACGAACTGATAACCGAGACCCATAATCTGCAGATTTTTTTCAAAGCCTTCTTTCACGCCTTTAAGCATATTCTTTACGATAGACGCCACGGTTCCGTGCATGGCTTTTGCAAAATTGGTTCCCTGCAGCCTTTCAAAAACAAGAGCATTTTCTTTCCTGCTGATTTTTATCAGCGGGGGAAATTTTTTTTGAATCTCGCCGAGAGGCCCTTTTATCTTGACTCCGAAACCTTCTTCAAGAACCTGAACATCCACGCTTTCGGGAATCGGCATCGGATATTTTGCCAGTCTGCTCATCTCTTCACTATTCCTACCACAGGTAGCAGATAACTTCACCGCCGCAGTTCGCTGCCCTCGACGCTTCTCCTTCCATAATCCCTGAGGAAGTGGAAATGATACATATCCCGTAGCCGTCGCGGACCCTTGGAATTTCGTCAGACCCGGCATAAACCCTGCCGCCGAGTTTAGAAACCCTCTCTGCTCCCTTCAGAGCAGGAACATTTCCTTCATACACCGGGAATATTCTGAAAAAACCCTGCTTCCTGTCGGAAATTTTTTTGTAACTCTCGACGAAGGATTGGTCTTTCATAATCTTCAAAATTTCTCCTAAAATCTTTGAGGCGGGAAAATCAATATAAACCTTCCGGCGCTCAAGACCGTTCTTCAAAGCGGCAATAAAATCCGCAATTGGATCCTGACTCAAATCAACCCCCTTCTATAGTTGGGGACAGTTGATAGTTGGGGACAGTTGATAGTTGGGGACAGGTCTTCAAAGACCTGTCCCCTTCCATAATCCCTGTCCCCTTCCATAAACCCTGTCGCCCTTCCATCTAAAAAGTATATTAAACCTTATTTTTTCAATATTGCCAAGCACCAAAACTGCCAAAGCCACGGCTTTATATTTGACAAATTATTGCCATATTGTAAAGAGCGGCAGGGTTACTATACAACCGCGGGCATTGTTTTACATTTCGATAATTTCTCCCGGAGCGCTGAATGCCTGCCCGCCGATGTGCGTCAGAGGAGCCGCCTTTTTTATGTCGTATTTTCCGCCGGAAAAAAATTCGTCTTTTACTTCGGCCAAAAGAATGTTCCCTATTACGAAAACATTGCCGCCTATTTCTTCCATTCTGCCGAGTTCGCATTCAAAAAATCCGATACTTTCTTTAATCCTCGGGGCCTTTACGTTTTCCGATTTCTCCGCCGTTAATCCGGCTTTTTCGATTTCGCTTACGCCGTAGTCGAAACTTTTCGCGCAAATCCAGAGTTTGTCGAGAATATTCCTGCCGGGGATGTTTACGACGAAGACCTCTGTTTCCTTTATATTACGGATGGTGTGATGTTCGGGGGCGGAGGCGAAAGCCACCATTGCCGGGTCGCCCGAAAGTGGCATAATAAAACTGAAGGGGGCGGCGTTTACCTGTCCTTCTCCGTTTACGGTCGATATGATAACGGCCGGACGGGGAGCAAGAAGTTTATACCAATTTTCGAGTTCCAGTTTCATTTGTTATTCCTCCTTCTGCCGCAACCAAATTGCTCGCAGTCTTGCCAGCGGGGACGCTTACGTAAGAAAGTTCGCTCTGGGTTCACTGCGGGCATTCTGTAAATCCCTCGCTCACACAGCCCAGCTTGCCAAGAACTGCTCGCAAAAACTTCTGCGCAATCTGCATAGAAATTGCAACGTAAGATTCTATCAAGAATTGTTTTACCCTTTTCAGAGAACGATTTCTTTAACATACACCCTGTTGCCCCCTGTAATTTCAATATCGGACGAGCCGCAGAAGGGACACTCGAACGTAGAAGATTCCGAAATTGTTTTACCGCAGCCGCCGCAACGAAGAGCGGGCTTTTCTTTTTCAAAAATTAGGGCTATGTCTTTCCAGTTCATTTCAGGGAATATGTGGTCGTTAAAAGAATGCCGCAGGAAACCGGCGTCAATGCTTGTCGCTTCACCCACCGTAATAATTATCCGTGACGGTTTTTCACCGGAAGTCATTTTCAGGACTTCCTTCATCAGGGGCCGCGCTATACTCAGTTCGTGCATTTTAAGGAAGGGGACAGACCCCGTCTATCGTTTAATTTTTTGCAAAAAAAATCAAGGATGTTTTCCGCGCTTTTTTTTACATCGGGCGACATGGTGCCGCCTATCTGCATATTCTTTCCCTGTATTCCGAGCAGCATAACTTCTTTGCCCGCTTCCTCAAAAAAAACGTTTATTTTATTCAGGCTCAGGGAATGCGTTGAGATTCCCTGTTCCCTCAGCGCTGACAGGGGTATGAGTTTCATATACCCGGGTCTTTCCCCGAAGTCCACAGAGTCAATCAATAGTATTCTTTTCTGGAGAAAACCTGTTATTTTGAAAACATAATTTTCTATTGCCGTGCCTGCGACGAGAAACATGCCCGAAAAAATTTTCCCCGCCGCTTTAGCGATATAAACCCCGACGCCGTCGTCGCCCCTGATTTCGTTTCCGATTCCCACAACTGCAAAGTCCCTGTTCAGAAAGTTGTGAAGTTCTACCGGAACTTCACATTGAATCATAAATGTTTATTCTGTGGCGGCACTTCGGGCAGAGAAGCACAAAAAGGTCGTCCCTTTTATCAAGGGTGATTTTTTTCTTTGTCTCGTCTATTATCCCGAGGTCTTTAAGTTTTTCATTTACCATAGCGAGGTTTGCGGTCTGCTTTTCGCCTATTTTATCAAGCATCCAGATTATATGTTCTCTTGTCGTAATAATTTCCCCGCACTTTTCGCATACAAGAAGAGAGCATTCTTTTTCCTCGCACATCAGTTTCCGGTCAAATCCGGCAAGTTCAAATTCCGGAACCATTTTCACACCGTCTCCCGTGGTGCACACTCTTTCGCATTCCCCGCACATAATGCACCGGTCGTAATGCCATATAGTTTTTCTTTTCTTTTTTTCCAGGTCGTTTATTTCTTCAATTGCCTCCGACGGGCACCAGTTTATACACCCTCCGCAGCCGACACAGGTCTCCTGCGGTTTGGGTTTGCCCTTAAACCGGGGATGAATGTCGGCCTTGCCGAACGGATATTTGGTGGTCGCCGGTCGGCTGAAAAGCGATATGACCGCTTCCTTTAATTCTCTCAGTTTCGGGTACTTCATTTCTGGCTGGAAAGAAGAATGCGGATTATGTCCCTTCTCGAGACAATTCCGACGACTTTGCCGCCTTCGACAATCGGCACGCGCCTGAATTTGTTTTCCGATATGGACAGGGAAATTTTATCCGCGTCCGTGCCGGGCGGGAAACTCACCACTTTCTCCGTCATAGCCTCCCTGACTCTGGTATTATGTATATTCCCGCTGAAAGCGAAATTGAGGATGTCCTTCTCCGAGATAATGCCTATCATTTTCTCGGCAGCGTCTATTACAGGCATGCCGCTTATCTTTTTCGCTATCAGAAGTTCAATAGCATCGGCGAGTGTGGCTTCCGGGCTGATTGTCAGCACGTTTTCCGTCATTATGTCTTTTGCTTTCAACATAGAATCCCCCTAATTATCGGTTTTCCTTTCTCCGGCGTATTTATCGCACACGCTTTTTTCCCATAATTTTACACCCGCCTTGTAAGCTCCGCGAGCCAGGGCATGCGCGGCGGTGGGAGATGTAATCAAAATAAAAATCATACACAGCAGAGCCTTTATTCCCAGAGGAGAAAATCCGGTTTTAATAAAAACGCCCAAAAGAATCATGCAGGTTCCGAGAGTCACGCATTTGGTCGCAGCCTGAAGCCGGTTATACACATCCGGCAAACGTATCAGGCCGATACATCCGGCTATATCAAACAAAATCCCGATAGAAATAATAATGTACGCAATTATCTCACTCATCAAAACCTTTTCCTTCCAAGTGTTTTGCAAGAGCAATTGTTCCTATAAAAGAAAGCAAACTCCATGCAATGGCAACATTCATATAAAAATCCTTATCAGTCATAATGGAAATTATGGCGCAGAACCCTACAACCACAATTCCTAAAATGTCAATTCCCACTGCCCTGTCGGGTGGAGTGGGGCCCCTGCCAATCCGCAAAAGACACAGGAAACAGCACAAAACTAAAACTGAAAAAAATATTTCAATCATTTACTCAAAAACCTTTTCCAGAATTCTCTCAAACTTTTCCACAATTTTTCTGCCGGCTTCTTCCACGTCCTGCGATTTTACGTTAATCCAGTGGATATACAGGTATTCGCCGCAAATATCAACCGTCAGGGTTCCGGGAGTCAGTGTTATGGAATTGCAAAGAGCCGCTCTTCCTGACTTTGATTTCAGGCGCGTCCTGACTTTTACGATTCCCGGGTTTATCGGCATCAAAGGGTGCAGAACCCTGTACATCACATCAAAGTTCGCGAGTATCATATAATATGCGAAAACCGGTATATAATACAAAAACCACGCCCAGCGTTTCAGTTCCCAGAATTTACCCGGATTTTCGAGGAAGTAATTGCCGAAGAGCATCGCAACCAGCAAAGCAACCGGGATGCCAAGCGTAAAACTCTGGATGTCCAGAGGCAGAACCAGAAGAACCCATATTGCCAGAGCTACGAAAAATAATGTGAATTTTCTCATTTTATTACCAGCGCTATGTAATTTTCCGCATTCAGAACTGCATCCACCGCAGGAGTCAAAATTACATCTTTAATCTGCGGCAGGAGCAAAAGAGGAGTTGCAATACATAAGACCGCTAAAATAATCATGCTCAGGGACATCAGGAAAGGAACTTCTTTTATCTGCGCATATTTTTCTTTCAGCGCGCCGAAAAAAGCCATTTTCTGAACTTTCATAAAAGCGGAGAGCGTAAGAATACTGCCGAGAATCGCCCAGAAAGCGAAGCCGGGATGTCCTGCCTGAATGCACGCTATAATTATGATAAGTTTTGAAAAAAAGCCGTTAAAGGGCGGAAGGCCTGAAATACTCAGAGAGGCAATCAGGGACGTGCCGCCGGTTACGGGCATGACTTTGTTCAGCCCGCCCATTTCCCGAAGGTCTCTTGTTTTTATCCTGTAGAAAATCGCCCCTGAATTCAAAAACAGCAGTGATTTAAAAATTGAATGGCTCAAGAGGTGAAAAAGCCCCCCGAGAATTCCGAGAGGCGTTCCGATGCTTATGCCCAGGATTATCAAACCGACGTTCGAAATTGAAGAATAAGCCATCAGGCGTTTTATATCATCCTGCTTGAGCATCATCAACCCGCCGGCAACAATAGTGATTATTCCCAAATACCTCATAATGTAAAGCAGTTCACCGTTCCCGTAAACCGAAAAGCCAACACGCAAAAGAGCATAAATACCGAGGGTCTTTATCAGGACTCCGCTTAACATTGCTGATATAGGGGCCGGCGCCGAAGGATGGGCGTCAGGGAGCCATGCATGAAAAGGAACAAACGCCCCCTTTACGGAGAAAGCGGTAATAAACAGGAACAGGGAAAATTTAAGCAGGTAATTAAAATCCGTTTTTGAAATCGCTTTGCTTATATATGCCATGTTCAAAACCCCGAACTGAGAGTACAGTAACGCTATGGAAAGAAGAATAAACGTGGAAGCAATCCCTCCCATCACCATGTACTTGAAAGAAGCCTCCAGTTCCTCTGCTTCAGTTCCAAAGCCGACAAGAGCATAGGAAGCAATGGAAGCAATTTCTATAAAAACAAACAGGTTAAAAAGATCCCCTGACAGGATAACCCCGTTCATTCCCGCCAGCATCAGAAGAAACAGGGAGTAGTAATATCTTCTTGCGGTATACTGTTTCATATAATTTACCGAAAACAGAACGGCGGAAAAAGCAATCAGGTTAACGACACTGAGCATCAGGGCGCTTAACCCGTCCAGCAGAAAATTTATACCGAGCGGCGGCGCCCACCCTCCGACAGCGTAACTGCCTGTTTTCCCGAAGAGGAAAAAAGAAGATGCGAGAAGGGAGAAAACGATTAAATTCGCTAAAACTTCCGTAAACGTAAAGCTTATATCCTTTTTAAATAAAGCGTTGAACATAGTAATTAAAAAAGCTCCGCCGAGCGGCAGCAGGACAAAATAAGGTAATATATTCATTATCCTTTCAACTTTTTTATTTTCGTAATATCAAAGGTCCCGTAGCGCTCGTAGATGCGGATGCACAGAACCACCATCAGCGCCGTAACGGCAAGACCTATTACGATTGCCGTAAGAACCAGCGCCTGAGGCAGGGGGTCAACACTGCTCGCGGCAAATTTATTTACATCCATTGTTCTGTCGAGAATAGGGGCAATGCCGTCTTTCTTATACCCGACTAATATTAAAAACAGGTTTACGGCGTAATCCATAATAATGAAACCGAGCACGATTTTAACCAGGTTTTTCTTGCAGCATACTCCGTAAAGACCTATCATAAACAGCATAAAGCAGAGAATATAAATCATTCTTTCCGTTTCCTCACCATTTTCAGTTTATCCCCGTCCAGAATAATGCGGGTGGTTGACATGATAAAAAATACCAGAAACAGGCCTGCCATAACTTTAAGAGCAATGCCGATATTACACACGGGAATGATTCCGCCGCTTAAGAATTTGAAGTTAACGCTTCCGAACTTTTGGTGGATAAAATTGCTGAAGAAAATCCCCCCTGTATAAATTCCGAGCCACCCTGTAAACAAAAACAGGAGAGCGCCGATTGATTCTATAAAAGAACTTCTCCCCTCGGGCAGAATTTTTTCTATTCTTTCTTTTCCAAAGGCAAGAGTTATCAGAATAAAACTTCCCGCTAAAATCACTCCGCCCGCAAATCCTCCTCCCGGAGTCAGGTGTCCGAAAAGCACGATATAGCAACCGAAAAGAAAAATGAATGCCTCCACCAGACAGCAGACGGTCTTAACAATCTCGCTCATCCCTGTATTCTGCCTCTCCCCTTCGGGGAGAGGATTGAGGTGAGGGGTTTTGTTCATCTTTTTGCTTTTCTCCTTAAAATCGCCGCGGCTCCCATGAGCGCCGTAAACAAAATCGTGGCTTCCCCCATAGTATCGTATGCCCTGTAATCAAGAATGACGCTTGAGACGATGTTGGCCGCTCCCGTTTCCTTCAGCCCGCTCGTTAAATAATGCGGGGCGACTTGGCTTAAATTAACGCCGAGCTGCGGTAAAAATTCGAGCGCTTTATAGGAGAAGGCGGAAAAAATTAAAAGCAGGATGATAATTACTCCGAAAGGCAGGAATTCCCTTTCATCTTCAAGGGCAAGCGTATCTCTTGAAATGGTAGCCCTTATCAGGATTATTAACGTCAGGATTTCAACAACAACCTGCACGATTGCAATATCGGGGGCTTTAAGAAAGAGAAAAACAACCGAAAGCATGAACCCGACGGCGCCTATGGAAACAACCGAAGAAAGCAGGTCTTTTGCTTCAAGCGCAATTAAAGAACCGAGCAGCATAAAAATAAGCAGAATAAAAATTAAATTTTCTACCATATAACCAGTAAAATTATTATTCCCCCCGCAAAAATCCAGCTCAGGTAATTATTAAGGACTCCGTTGTGCAGGTATTTCAGCAGAGATGTCATATAAAGCAACAGCGTTTTCATAACCTCGTAGATGTCGAAAACTTTTTTTGCAGCCAGAGCATATATCTGCCGGAAGGGAAAGATATTCTCAATGCTGCTGTAAAATTCCACTCCGGAAATGCGCATCCGAGCGGAGATATTTTCCCCGCCTATATAACTTTTTGTCCTGCGTATCTTTATTCCTGAAATAAAGTATATCAGAATTCCCAAAATTATTCCCGCAATAATCATAATGGCTGCGGTTTTGGGGAACCACACCCCCATCGGGTAGAGCCTTCCGAAGACAGGTTTGATAAAAAGGTCTTTGGCAAAGATTCCAAGAGCAATACAGGCAAGGGCAAGAACAGCCTGCGGCATTACAAGCGGGAACCTTTCCTTCGCCAGGGTCTTTTCCTCGCTGGCCGCATCGTGCGGACCCAGAAATATTGCGTGTATCAGTTTCATAAAAGAAGCAAGAGTCAGGGCGCTGCCGAAAAGCGCCGCAATCAGGCAGAGAATAGTTATTAGCGGATAGCGGGTAGTGGTTAGTGAAGAGATGACGCCCTGGTAAATGAGCCACTTGGAGTAGAAGCCGTTGAACGGCGGGATCCCGGATATTGAAAGAGCAGCGATGAGCATGCAGATGAACGTCACCGGCAGGAATTTCGCAAGGTTTCCGAGTTTCTCCAAGTTATCGGTATTTTTTATTTTTTCCACCTGGCCGGCGCCAAGGAACAGGCAGGATTTGTAAATTGCGTGATTGACCATGTGGAATATTCCTCCGGCGAGACCCAGAATATTGCCTGTTCCGATTCCGAGAACCATATAGCCGACCTGGGATACGGCGTGGTAGGATAATAATTTTTTCGCGCTGTGCTGGGCAAGGGCCATATATACGGCGCAGAGTATGGTAATTGCGCCTGCTAACATTACCGCAATTTTTACTTCCTGCGTGAAATTAAGAATGGAAAAGGACCTTGCCAGAAGATAGATTCCAAGAAGTTTGTCCATAGAAGCCGGAAGAAACGCAGTTACGGGAATCGGGGCCTTGTCCGCGCATTCGGGAATCCACGTGTGAAAAGGCATGTTCCCCGCTTTTGCAAACCCTGCGATTAAAAGACCCACGGCCGCCAGTAAAGACCATCCTGCCGGAACGATTGAAAAAGAGCCGGTCAGTTTATATAAAACCGCAACCGCTAATATAAGGAAAGAATCGCTTGCTCCAAGTATAATCATTGTCTTTTTCGCAGCGGGGTTTGCTTCGGGGCTGGTCTGCATTAAGAGGTAAAGAGAAATACCGGATATTCCCCAGAAAACTGTAAAAGCAATCCAGTTCCCGCTTAAGACGATTCCATACGCGGAAAACAGCGTCAGGAAGAAATATGAAAAGTATTTATTAAGTTTCTCCTCTATAAAACCCGCGGAATAAACCGCGAGGAGCACTCCGAAGAATCCTGTAAAAAAATATACCAGACGGCTTAGACTATCCCATATAAGATAATCCGCAACGCAGATTTCGCTTTTCAGCATAATGATTATGCTGATAATAAAACCTGCAAGAGAGAGCGCCGGCGCCAGAATCCTGATTGCCTTTTTATAATCCGGAATTATGAAGAATACTATTGCCAGAATCAAATTAAATTTCAAAAGAAATAGAATATTCATTTTTTCAATTTATCTTTGAGGTCTTTTGTTCTTTCCTGCGACAGTTTAATCAGGTCTTCCCATCCGTACTTTACACTGCCGTTTTCGAGCGCCTGCATTCTCTCTGTGCAGCAGTAGCAGGGGTCAACCGCAGCAAGGGTGATTGCGGCATCGGACACGATTCCCCCGACGGCAGCCACCTCATTTGAAAGAACGTTCATATAGGACGGCGCCCTGATTTTGTGCCGCACAGGGGTATTCCCTCCGTCGCTGCGGACGTAATGCCACACTTCCCCGCGCGGCGCTTCGTATCTCCCGATTCCTTCGCCTGCGGGAATTTCTCTTACTTCCGCCCAGATATCGCCTTCTTTCAGGTCTTTCAGTTTATCAAAACACTGGTTTATTATTTTTACGGATTCGTACATTTCCAGAACGCGGCAGACCGCCTTGTCAAACACATCTCCGTTTTCAAGAACTATCATATCCCAGTCCACCATACCGTAAGCGCTGTTGGGAACGTCAATTTTTCTGATATCCTGATATAAGCCGCTGGGCCGGGCGGTCGGTCCTACCACACAATAGTTTATGGCTTCTTCTTTGCTTAAAATTCCCACTTTCTTTGTACGGGCGTGAATAACAGGGTCGTCCACAACCGCGCCTTTAAACATATCCACTGCCGAGACAATCGAATTGAGTTTATCCTGCATCGCGCTGATTTCGGAGTTTATTATGTCTTTCCTTACTCCGCCGATTCTCATCATAGCGTAGTGATTCCGGTTTCCGGAAATCTGTTCACAGATATCCAGAACAGGTTCCCTGTATTTCCACGCCCACATCCATACAGTGTTGTATCCGAGGAAATGCCCTGCCAATCCCAGCCACAACAAATGAGAATGAACTCTTTCCAGTTCAGCGATAACGCATCTTATGTATTTTGCCCTCGTGGGTATTTCAAGACTGAGCAGGTCCTCAACCGCATTTACATATGCGAAAGGATGCGAGCAGGAGCAGATGCCGCAGATTCTCTCCACCAGGAACGTGATCTGGTCCCAGTGCTTGCCCTCGGCAAGCTTTTCTATGCCGCGATGGTTGTAACCGAGGTTTATATTGAGTCCCGTAACCTTTTCTCCTCTGACCTGCAGTTCAAAGAATTCGGGTTCTTCCTGCAGGGGGTGGTACGGGCCTATGGGTATAATCTTTATCTTTTTACCGTCGGGAGTTTCTTCCTCAATTTTTATGTTCGGCCTTCGGGTTTCTTTTGGGGCTTCCTCTTTTCTGCCATATTCATAATCTTTTCTCAGAGGATATACTCCTTCAGGCCAGGTCGGGTCAAGCAGCAGCCGTCTCAGGTCATTGTTCCCGGAGAAATTTATGCCGAGCAGTTCGCGCATTTCCCTTTCAATCCATCTGCTGCCTTTTACAATATCGGAAATAGTGGGAATTTCCCCTTTATCCCTGTCCGTAAAAACTCTTAAAGAATAAATCACACCTGTTTTATCGTCAGAGAAGTGATAGAGAACTTCCATATTTTTAATATTATCAAGACCTGTAGCGATACAGAAACGGAAGCCCGAATCCCTGAATAGAATTTTAACTGATTCCCTTAAGTCCTCTTTTTTTATTTCGATATAATGACGATGCGGATTTTTTGTTTCCCACTTCACAATCTTACCCTTTAATTTTTCTTTTACCTGCTCACTCACTATATTTCTCCCCTGAGTTTTTTTATCACTTTCACCACTCCATCTATTATTGCTTCGGGTCTTGGAGGACAGCCGGGAATGTAAGCGGTCACAGGGATTATCTCGTCCACAGGTACAGCCCTGTTATATGATGCTCTGAACATTCCCTGGGAGGAAGCGCATGACCCGAAAGCTATTACAACAAAAGGCTGCGGAGCTAACTCATAGAGTTCTTTCAGGTGTGGGGCGCATTTTCTGTTGATAATTCCGCTTACAAGCATGGCGTCAGCGTGTTTTATGGAGCCCACTAACTTAATCCCGAACCTTTCAGCGTCAAACCTGGGCGTGAGCACGTCAAGAATCTCTATATCGCAGTTGTTGCATGCCGCGGATGCGAAGTGAAAGACCCAGATTGACTTGGTTAAGACACTTATTTTACCCATTTTTTAAAATCCCTTTACCGCAAGGATTATAGCAATTAACCCTATCGGGAACAAAATAAACCAGAAGAGCTTCAGGCACTGCGTGATTTTGAGACGCGGATTCGTATTTTCCGCGAGAATTATAATTACCAGCAGAGCGACATATTTTAAAACATCAACAGCGCTGTTAATTCCACCCCAGAAGACAGTGATTATAAACATCGGCAGCGCCACGAGGAGTATGTACTGGCTCATCTTGAAGAAACCAAGAAGGGGCCCTGAGTATTCTATATAGGGTCCAGCCATTATTTCCGTTTCCGCTTCCGCCACATCAAACGGAACCCTCCCGAGTTTCGCCTGCATTGCAATCAATGCCAGAACAAACGCAATTACGCCGGAAAGGGAATTCAGGGCGGGAGTCCCGGGATGACGAATTATTTCCGTAAGTCTCAATGCCCCGCCGGTTTTAATCAGCATCACCGATATGGCGCACCAGAATATAAGTTCATAGGATAAAATCAGTTTCATTTCGCGGGACGCGCCCAGCGACGCCAGGGGATTGGCGCTGGCGGCGCCGCCTAAAATCAGGGATAGCCCCGGGATTACAAGCAGATACATAACAACAATCAAGTCCCCCTGAAACCCGGCCGCCGGAAAAAAAGAAGCCATTCCGATAATCGTCGCGACAAGAGCTGCGCTTGCAAAAGATATCACCGGCGCTGAAATAAAGGTCATCAGGTGAGCGTTTTCCGGAATGACGTTTTCCTTTGTAAAAAGTTTAAGGATGTCATACAGCGGCTGGAGCAGGGGCGGGCCGACCCTCCACTGCACACGGGCTGTTACTTTTCTTTCTATCCACGAAGCCAGTATACCGACGAGGAGCACGAAGACCAGCCCCGGAAAAATAAGGTAATTAAACAGCAGATTCATTATTCTTTCTCTTTTATTCCCAACTGTTTTTTCCAGTGAACACCTTTAGCGAACACGTTTTCTCTTATTTTGTAAATATCCTGATTTCCATCTTCCTTGAAAGTTCCTGTCCGAACAGCGCCTTTCGGACAGGTCTCAACGCATAAAACTTCCCTTTCCGCACAGAGGTCGCAGGACGAGGTTTGAAATTCCACGGTCTCAAGAGTATTTACGCCGAACGGGCACGCTATAATGCAGGTTTTGCAGGACGTGCAGAGAAAACTCGCTCTCTCCAGTTCATCGTCCTGTTTTTTAAGCGCTTCTGTCGGGCAGGCGAGCACGCAGGGCGCGTCCTCGCAGTGACGGCATGTAACTTTCCTTATTGATTCCTCAATCAGCATCCTTATGCCTGTTTTTGCATGGTGCAGAGGATAATCACATTTTGCTTCACACTCTCTGCATTCATAGCATTTTTCCAAATCAATCAATATTTGATTTTCTAATCCCATATCCCCTCTATATCTTTTATAACGCTGTACTTAAAGACGGGCCCGTCCTTGCAGGCAAAATATTTCCCGAGGGCGCAGTGACCGCACTTTCCGATTCCGCAGGACATATTCTTTTCCATTGAAAGGTAAATGCTTTCCGGTTTATACCCTATTTCAAGAAGTTTCAGGGTGCCAAACTTCATCATAATGGGCGGTCCGCAGACGACGGCGATTCCCTTATCCGGGTTCAGATTTACACCGTCAAAAAGGCAGGTAACGACTCCCGTCTTCTCTTTCCATGCCCCTGTATCGCATTTATCAACCGAGCGGTATATTTCCGTTCCCATTTCCGTCCATTTATCAAACTGGTTCTTGTAAACGATATCATCGGGTGTTTTTGCACCGTAAAGAAGAAGTATTCTGCCGTATTTTTCTTTCTCCGCAAGAAGGGTAAGCAGCAGGCAGCGAAGGGGCGCCATTCCGACGCCGCCGCCAAGTATCAGGATTTCTCTGCCTTTGAATTCATCAAGAGGGTATCCTTTGCCCAGCGGCCCGCGGATTCCTATAACATCTTTTTCTTTTAAACCGTGAATCTTTTCCGTCACCCTGCCGGCTTTCATTATGGTAACTTCAAACTTGTCTTTCTCAAACTGGGATGAGGACGGGGTAAAAGGCGCTTCTCCCACGCCCGGAACAGTAAACTGTATAAACTGCCCCGTTTCGAAATCAAGGGATTTTTCCGGTTTCAGCAGAAAAGTTTTTATGTTTGAAGTTTCGCCGGTTACTTTTAAAATTTCCGCTTTTGTCGTTTTGTAAGGATCCTGTATCATTTTCCTAAGACCTCAAGAATGACTTCCTTGAAATTTATTTTTCCCTGACAGCCGGCAATACACCTGCCGCAGCCGGTGCATCCTTTTATGCCGTGCATTTCCGGCCGGTATGAAAATTTACAAAGGAAACGGTGTTTGAATCTTGATGCCATTTCTTTTCTGGGATTTGCGCCGCCGGCGACCCTGGCGTAACCCGGAAGCTGGCAGCTGTCCGCATACCTTATTTTGTTTTCTTCTCCCTCGGACAGGAAGAAGCAGAAACAGGCAGGACATATCGTCGTGCAGGCGCTGCAGCTCACGCAGGTTTTCCCGCGGCTTTCAAAAACAGCAGGAGCTTTTTCCACTTTCTCTTTCAGTTGATTGAGGTCAACCATCTTGTTTTCGTTTTGCTTTTTTACCGTTTCTTCCACTTTTGACCTTGCCGATGTCATTTCTTTATTCTGCAAATCTGTCGCGTTTTTGAACAATCCTGAATTTTCATCAAGTATTTTTTTGCCTTTTTCGGAACCTGTTTCTACCAGGTAACCGCTTTCCAGGCAGGATAAATTTAAATCAAAATCATCGCCCGCCCAAGGTCTGTCGCCCAGAACCGTACAGAAACAGTTTGGATGCACTGAAGTGCAGTCCGCAGAAAAAATCAGGACGTCTTTCCTGAAGTATGTGTCTTCCGGGTCATCAAGGTAGATGTTTTTTAATAGACGGAGCCCGCGGACGTCACAACCCCTTGCTCCGAATATTATAGAAGGTTTTCTTTCCCTGCTTGCAAGGTTTTCCTGCGGAGAGTAAAAGAAATACTTGATCGGCAGCGCAGTTCTGTGCCCCCTGACATCTATTATGCCGGAAACCTTTACCCCGCCGGCGTCTCTCTTTGTCCAGTCCCAGCTATTCGGGTTTAACTTGGGATAGAAGATGTCATAATAATCGGATAATTTTCTGAACCACTTTTCGAAGTTTTCCCTGTTAATAAATTTCATTAAAAAATCTTGCTGCTGCCAGCCGGAAATTTCATCACATTAAACAAATTCATCCGGAACCTGTCAAGTTCTAACCCCCAGGTCTGTCGGCGCACGGCCGAGTTTCTGCAGGTCATCAAGCGCATTGTCTATCTGTTTATCCACTGTCTCTTTCTCATGAATTCTGTCGGGGTAAATCTGGTAGTGCCGGCGGTATTTTTCAGGCGTGAGGTTCAGCATCAGGGAGTTTGCTCCCGCCATAAAACCTTTTTTCCGGGCTGTTTTCGGCTCCAGAGTTTCGAGAGCCGTTGTAGAAACGATTTTCCCGAGAGGGTCAGCTATGCGAAGCAGAGCAATTGTTTTAAGAACGAGATTCACCGAAGGAGGTTCCGCGTACGAAAAAGACGTGCGCGGGTGCGGCAGGAAAGGTCCGAACGTGTACATTTCGGGCGAAATTTTCTTCGCCGCAAAAATGTCCTTTAGAATATCTTCATTTTTCTGTTCGGGCAGCCCTATAAGAGCGCCCGTAAGAACAAGAAAACCCAGTTTTTTTGCCGCTTCAATTTCAGCGAGACGTTCCTTCAGGAAATCGCCGGGATGAAGTTTTGAATAAAGTTCCGAATTTGATGTTTCAAATCTTATGAGAACGCCCCTGGCTCCCGCTTTGTAAAATTCCCTGAGGCCGTCTTCCCCGACTTCTCCCGTGCTGATAAAAAGAAGAACCGCGTTGTTTTTCCGGATTTTAGAGATGATTCCGGAAATCTTCTCAACGTCGTAAAAAGGGTCGTCGCCGCTCTGAAGGACAAGCGCTTTAAATCCGTATTTTGAAACGGATTCTCTGACAGTGTCAAGAATTTCCCTTTCGCTCATTCTGTAGCGTTCGATTTCTGCGTTGCTTTTCCTGATGCCGCAGTAGAGGCAGTCGTTTATACAGTAGTTTGAAAATTCAATTATCCCGTGGACGCAGCAGGCGTTTTTGTGATATTTCTGCCTGATGAAATTCGCAACTTTAAATAAATAATCAAGTTCTTTTTCGTCCGAAAGATTCATCAGATGGAGAAAGTCATCAGGAGACATTTTTCGCCCTTCCAGCGCCTTATCCAGAATAGAGCGTGTCTTTTTTGAAGCTTCCGATGTGCCGTCAATTTTTGAAAGCCGTAAATCAACTTCGCGCAGGTTAAAAAAGGTTTCCTTCCAGAATTCCAGAATTTCTTCCGCTTCCTTCGGCTCTATCTTGTTTATTACAAAACCACCCTGTGCGTAGATATAGTCGCCTTCTTTTAAGATCTCAAATTCATTACGGGCGTAGCGCTTCTCGCCGAAATAGTCCACGATGACCTTGCCCTTTTCAAAGCCCGTTATTTTACCCGGTATAGCGTAGCACATGTTTATATCAACATATTAAATATCAAATATTAAAGATACAGGTCCCTTTCTCCGTTTTTAATACGCCCGTAGCGCTCTATGAACCTGCCGTAGACGCCGGGTTTCTGCCGTTTTATCTCGTCAATCTCTTTTTGTATGACAACTTCGCCCTTCTGTTTTGTTTTTTCCCCGGCATAATCGTCGAGCCATTCCCTGAACGTGAGAACGGCGTTCATTTTGCAGAACCAGCGTTCCTCTCCTTTTTTAAGAAGGTTCATTATACATTCCCCCGTTCTCCCGCAGCGGTATCCGGCGGTGCAGAAAGAGGTTATGTATCCCATTCCGGCGAATTCACCTATTACCTCGTCAAGCGCCCTTGTGTCCCCGAGAAGGAACTGCTGACGCTCGGCTTCCTGCTCGCTGTATGTTTCACTGTACGCTCCTATTCCTATTTTTGTGGAGGCGTCCGTCTGTGTTATTCCCAGTTTAAGACATTCTCTTCTCAGCTCCGCTGTTTCGCGCGCTGTGATTATCATTCCGGCGTAGGGCACCGAAAGTCTGATTACGGCAATCAGTTTTTTAAAGTCATCGTCGGAAACTCCGTATCCGCTCTGACTGTTAAAAGGAGTATTTGCCGCGGGTTCCAGACGGGGAAACGAAATTGTGTGAGGACCTATGCCGTTAAAATGTTTTTCGAGGTCAATCGTGTGATATAGAAGGCCCATCACTTCGAACTTCCAGTCGTAGAGGCCGAAGAGAGCGCCGATCGCCACATCGTCGATGCCCGCTTCCTGCGCCCTGTGAAGGGCATAGAGCCGCCACCTGTAGTCTGATTTTATTCCCGACGGATGGACCTTAGCGTAAGTTTCATGATGATATGTTTCCTGAAAAACCTGGTAAGTACCGATGCCGGATTCCTTTAATTTCTTAAAGTTTGCCACACTCAGCGGCGCAGAGTTCACGTTAACACGGCGTATTTCCCCACCTCCGACTTTCGTGCCGTAGATAATCTTTATTGTGTCGGTTATGTAATCAATATCCGACGAAGGATGCTCGCCGTAAACAACAATCAACCTCTTGTGCCCTGTCGAAATCAGCGCTTCCGTTTCCTTTTTCACTTCCTCTCTCGTAAGCTGCCGTCTTTTTTCTTCCGTATTTTCCTTTCTGAAAGCGCAGTAAAGGCAGTTGTTGACGCAAAGGTTGCTCAGATAAAGCGGCGCGAATGTCACAATTCTGTTATCGTAAACCCTTTTTTTAACCTCGCCGGCAGCCTGAAAGATTTCGTCCCACAGGCCCGCATCGGTTGCGCCCAGGAGAGCCGCCGTTTCCGCCGGTTCCAGCCTTTTTATGGCAAGTGATTTTTGTATGATATCGCGGATTTTTCCGCGAGCAGGATTTCTGTTTTTTTGAATAACAGTCTCTATTTCTTCGTCATTGATGAAGTCCCCGTTACCGGCGAATTTAGTGACTTCCTCTTCCTTTATGACATCTTTCATCCAGTCCGAAACAGGCATAATTTTCTCCCCTAAAACGATATTTTAGTAAACGTGGGGATTTTTACAATAGTTCAGTTTTGAGTTTTCCGGTTTGTATAATTTATTTATGTGCAGGACGCTTTGATAATGAACATATGGGACATTTCTGTAACCTGAGAGGTTTTTCAAGGCTGCTGCGTTGAAGCATGTCTTCATCTTGAAATAATTCTATAGTAGCACCATCTGCAACAATCTTACCTTTATGCATCACTATAGTCCGCTCACAAAGATCCATAGCCATATCCAAATCATGAGTAGCAATAATTTTCGTATGATGAAAAGTTTTTAGTAATTCAATTAAACGGCTCCGTGATTTCGGGTCAAGGCTGGATGTGGGCTCATCCATTACTAAAATATCCGGAGATACAGCCAGAACAGTTGCAATGGAAACAGAGCGTTTTTCTCCTTGAGAAAGCTTATAGGGCGGCCGTTTTCTTAAATGCTCTACCTTGACAATCTTAAGGGCTTCTATAGCCTTACGCTCAACTTCAGTTTCTGTCAATCCAAGATTTAAAGGGCCAAAAGCCACATCATCAAATACCGTTGGCATGAATAACTGATCATCAGGATTTTGAAACACCATCCCGACTGTACGGCGCACCCGGTTTACGTTTTTTGCGGTCAAAAGAGAATCGCCGATCAGCACTGTTCCCTTGTGGGCTGTCAAATAACCGTTAAGATGAAGTAAAAGCGTTGATTTTCCTGCGCCATTCTCGCCGACAAGCGCCACAGATTCTCCATGGGTTATTCTAAACGACACACCTTCCAAAGCGACAGTTCCATCCGGATACGTAAAATGTATATTATCTGCTTCGACTATATGATGACTCATCTTAAAACTCCGGTAATCAAGGCGCCTATTTTAAAAGGAATATTACAATACCTGAAAAATACGAAAATAAAAGACCAGCCGATAACAAATATAACTTCCCGAAAACCTGTTCTCATCTTTCTGATGACAGGAACACGACCGTCAAAACCCCTGCATAGCATTGCCCGATAAATTCGCTCGGCCCGGCCGATGGTACGCAGTAATAAATGGCTTATAAGTGAAACAAATATCTTTACGTTCATTGTCCCGGATTTGAATGTGCGAAGAGAACGCGCGCGAAGCATCCGCTCCGCTTCATCCGTCAGAATAAAAATATACCTATGAAAAAGTAAAAGCTGCGCCACAAAAGGTCTTGGCACTCCGAATTTCATCAATGCATCACAAACAGAGTTAAACCCGGTAGAGGCTATTAAAACCAAAGCAGCTGTTACGGTCAAAACAAACCGCAACATAATAGATAAAAAAGAAACCCAGCCGCCGGAAACACTTATCGACCCGACATGTAAAAGTATTTCTTTGTCAATAACGGGATTGAAAATACCCACCAATACGGCAAAAGGTGAAACCAGTAACACTTTTTTTAACAAATATCCAGCCGGCAGACCGCTGGTAGAAATTAAAACCGCCGGATAGATAAAAAACGGTGTCATTGCAGAAAGCGCGTATTTATTAAAAGAAACTACAGCAACGATGAACATTAAGGTTGTAATTAATTTAACTCTCGGATCCAAACGATGCAGTGGACTGTTCCCGGCAGATAACGTATCCATATACCCAATATCAAATAAATTTTTTCCGACCTTATTCATAAAAATATTCTTTAAGCAACGGCAACTACCGACATTACTTATAAAAAAAACCTTTTACAGCAATTAGTTATTGATAAATTATCAAGCCATACTCTTACGGCGTTTAATGCCCAATCCAATCAAGACAGCCATCAAGAGGGTTATAATACCTCCGACCAAACCGGAAACAGATGTCCCTGAATCAACAGCAGGCCAGGACGGTTCTGCGTTGGTTTCAGACTCAACTTCGGATACACTTTTCCTAAAACCATAGTCTGGTAAAAAAGCTGTTTTTTCCTGAATAGCAGACAAAGATGTATGCATAGCCGCATGACTTTCCAGTTCTTCTTTACCTGCGGTTTTAAACATTGCCCATTCCAACCCATCCGGATTAGAGGAGGCAAACCAGCTCAACACCCCGCCTGTAATTGCCGCAGCTATTATCATTCCAAGAAGAACTTTCTTCATATTAACCTGCTTGCCGATTGGAGCAGAGCTTACAATCTCCGGACTTGCTTTCCAGACAAAAGTCACAACTGCGGCAGTAACAAGACCTTCCACAATACCGATAGCTAAGTGAATCGGCTGCATCAAAAGCACAAACGTACGCAAAGGCAGTTCCGATATGCCTGAAAACACCGTCTCAAGAACTACACCAAAAGCCCCTAATTGCAACCCGGCAATTGCACCGATAAGAGACCCGAACATTATTTTTCCCTGAGTAGAACTATCCCCTGCAATTTTACGATAGATCAACGGATAGATAACGAAACAGGGAAAAAAGCCGAGGTTAATAATGTTACATCCCAAAGCCAGAAGCCCGCCGTCTGCAAAAAAAAGCGCCTGAACAATCAGCACTGAAGCCATTACAAGAAAAGCCGCATACGGGCCGAGCAGGATTGCCAGAATCATGCCCCCGCCCAAGTGTCCGCTGGAGCCGGTAGCCGGAATGCTGAAATTGATCATCTGCGCCGCAAAAATAAAAGCGCCCAATACACCCATAAGCGGAACCTTGCGGTCGTCCATTTCTTCTTTTACTTTTTTGGAGCTAAAACCGATAAGTCCCGCGGCTGCTGCCCACATAGCAGCACCAACTGCGGGAGAAATTAAAGCGTCTGCCATATGCATGGTTGCACCTCCTCGTATTCATACCAAAATCCGTATATTAATGCTGAAGCGAATTTAACCTTATACCTCTCTTTATTCCGCCTCGTACCCATACAAAAATCAACTGACATTGCATCAAAAACCTGGATATTATTACCAATAACTCTGAACCTATATCTGTTATCTGTCATCTGTTCAAAAGCTCACTACCGCCTGCAAGGACAGGACATTATTGTCCGCTTCCGGTTTTTCTTTATTTATCTGGTATTCACCTCGTACTGAAACGCCTTCAGCAATGCCGCAGCCGACAGCGAGCGTTGTTCTTTCAATTTTATCGCCAGCATCCGGTTTCCACTGCCCGAGACGCAAAACGCCGTAAACATTCCTGGATATACCGGCAAGAACCTGAACATAAAACCCGCTGTGTTTGTTTTCTCCCGTCCCGGGTAAATCTTCTTTTCCGATGATGTATTCTCCTTGTAATTTGAATTCCCCGGCGCAGAAACGAATGTCCGCGCCGCTTCTCTGCCACAGTTTTTCGGAATTGTCGTCAAGGTAAGGCCCTCTGGCGTATGAAAAACCGACTTCAATCCGCTCCGCAGGCGAAACGCCTATTCTGCCCCCGTAACTTTTTGAATTATTGTTGTCCGTCATCTGGTTTACCGGCGCGCTGCTTGCATCAACATCAACGCCCATGCCGTTTACCACAAAAAGATTATAATTCAGCAAGAAATCTTTCCCGTGAAAATTTATTCCGATGTCGCCCCATCCCCCGTCCATCATCAGTTCGGTCGTAAGGGGAGAACTTACGAGTTCCCTGTCGCATGCGGCGAAAGTCAGACAGTCAATCCCGAAAGGAATATCAATAAGCCCCGCCTGCAGACCGATTTTTTCTTTTAAGATACTGAAATCAACAAGCGTCTGTCCGAAAGCCGCACCGTCTTCCTCTACGACCACCGCTCCTTCAAAGACCGCTGTTTCGCTGATTTCGGTCTCAAAGTCGATTTCAAAAGCCCCCATTCCGAATGAACTGTTTTCCTTCTGAACGTCCTGATAGATGATGTCAACAAACCCGCTGATGTCAACACCGGCATGCATTACGGATGTCAGAAAACCAATAAAAACCGCCGGAACAATCAACAGTTTCGATTTTCCCGCTTTCAACATTCTAACCTCCTGCCGCTTAATAGTGTTACGTTTCCTGAAATTGTAACATTTATTTAAAACCTGTCAAGAGGCTGTCCTGCTATGTCCTGCTGCTGTTATTTAACCGATGATATATACGGAGGCAAAATCCCGCGATTTTTCAAATAGATTTTATTTTTTTCCGAACATAAGACCTGATTTTTTCATTGGGAATTTCTTTCGACCATTCTTTTACTTTTTTGAAACTGAATGACTTGGGAAAATGCAATTCAGGAAAATAACCAAATTGTTTTTTCCTGCACCCTGAAAGGTACAAACTGTCAACCAACGCTTTTTCCGGCTCTGCAATTAAGAAACTGCCTGTTCCTTTATACCAGACGAACCCTTTAAAAAAAGAAGGCGCTATCCGATGTATGGAAAAATCTCCTATCTTAGTATTGATTCTTTTTGTGTGAGCGGTCGAGGCAAGCGTAATTTCCTGAGGGATTTGCTCAATTATACCGTACAAATGAAGAGCGCTTATAAAAGAAACATAAACCCTGTGACTCGGAAGCAGAAACGGCGTTACTGCATAAGGACTTAACTGCTTATTGCCTTCTTCAGCCCATATACCTCTGCATATCTTTAAAACCAGACCTTCTTTTCGCAGGAAACCAAGCGCCTGTGTTACGGCGGATAAAGATCTCATTGAAAAAGCGGATAATTCCTGTGTTGTAAATACAGGGCGGTCCAGTTTCCTGATAAATGACAGAATGGAACGTTTACGCATTTATTCCCCGCAATTCATCAATAAAATCAGACACTTTTAATTTAATTTCATCCCATAAAGAATCCGAATCATAAATTGCCTGATCTTCAGCAGAGAAATAAGAAATTACCGTATCCCTGAATCTTTCGAAACTCACTTCAAAAATATTTTCATACGCTTTTGTTAACCGGTTGTTTTTTATTTTAATATCCTTTAGCCGGGAGGAGTCAAACTGAGAGCTCAAAATATACAGGTCAAAAATATCCCTGGCCTGAATTACGGCTCTTGCTGCAAGAGCGTCTATTTTCTGCATAGCCGAAGATTGAATATCATAATGCGGAGCCAGTAACGGCGGCAATTTATATGCGCGTAAAACAGCATTTGAAACCGGCTGAACAATGCTCTTCCCCTTAAATCCTCTGCGGGAAAATTCAACCTTTGTGAAAAGGTCCTCGCCCGCGGAAGTTATTAGATGGATTTTAAAACGCTGTGTGGTTTCCGTTTGTTTTGCACGGGCCATATCGGGAAGAATAACTCTTTCAATACCAAACTGATTAAAACTCTCTTGAAAATACGGCGCTTGCAGCATTTTCATAACAATATCTTTGAGGGCAGTCACCTCTACACCAGATACATCCAAATCCATATCCTCTGAATACCGGATACTCTGGAAAAAAAAACGCAGGTTTGATCCTCCTTTGACCGAATAATACTTTGTTTTAACTTTTCTGGATAAAAACCTTAAAAATTCCAGATGAAATATTTCTCTCAACTGTAACTGATTATATACCGGCGCCATTTTCTCCTCCCTCATTATTGGAGTGCAAAGCGAGAGCTTTGCCTTCTTCTGGTCAAACTTTCGTTTGACACTCCTTTATAGTAAACTATTATGTATCATTATTTAGTTACACCTAAATAATGATACATTGTCATTTTATAGATAAAAGTATGATTTGTCAACAGGCAGTCGTATAGAATGCCGTATAGAAATTAAACTATTAGATTTCTTTGCCGGTTGTGGCGGGAGTGAGGGATGCGAATTTTACGCCTTTGGCGGATTTCAGTTTGTTCGCGAGACTCTGAATCTTTTCCGGATGCCCTCTTACAATAACAATCTCAAAACAATTGTGATGGTCAAGATGAACGTGCTGTGATGAGATTATTATTTCGTGATAATCGTGCTGTATATCGGTAAGTTTATTTACAATATCTCTCCTGTGGTGGTCGTAAACGAGAATGACTGCTCCGGCAACCATTCTGCCTTTTATCCATTCGTCTTTAACAAGTTCTCTGCATATTAAATCGCTTATTGCCTTGGACCTCGTAGGATAGTTTTTCGTTTTTATGTGTCTGTCGAATTTTTTAAGAAGATTTTTATTGAGAGAAACACTGAATCTTTTTAATTCCGTCATAAAACCAGAACCCTGCACCTATTTTCTTTTACCAGCTGGCTTTTTTTATGCCCGGTATCTCGCCTTTGTGGGCAAGTTCCCTGAAACAGAGCCGGCAAAGACCGAAGTCCCTGTAGTAACTCCTCGGCCTACCGCATCTGAGGCACCTGTTCTTTTCGCGGACTCTGAACTTCTGAACCCTCTTGGATTTTTCGATTTTACACTTCTTAGCCATTTTTTATTTTCTAAAAGGTACCCCAAGCATTCCGAGATACGTCTCCCCCTCTTCAACCGTTTCTGTCTTCATACAAAGAGTAATTCCTATCCCCACCGGTTTTGAAATTTTACTTACCTGCACTTCCGGAAAAATGGAAATATCCTTAATCCCCATATTGTAATTACCGCTATTATCGAACGATTTTTTCCCAAGACCTCTGAAATCCCTCATCCGCGGTATGGCAATGTTCACAAAACGGTCTAGAAATTCCCACATTTTATCCTTCCTTAACGTAGCCATACAGCCGAGCGGCTGACCTGCCTTTGTTTTGAAATTTGATATCGCCTGCCGCGCTTTTGTTCTGACCGGCTGCTGCCCGGCAATACGCGCAACCTGCGCAATGGCCTCGTCAAGAAATTTGGCATCTTCCTTGGCGGCATTGTGCGCGCAGCTGATTACGATTTTCAAAAGCCGCGGCGACTGAAGTTTGTTTTTATACTTGAATTTTTTCGCCATCTCAAGGACGACCTTTTCATTGATTTCCTTTAACCGCGGGACATATTTCATATTATTTCACCGCACTTTTTGCAGAATCTTACTTTACCTTCCTTGATAATCCTGAACCCGACTCTCGCCGGTTTGTTGCAGTGAGAACAAACCAGTTTAATTGCCGACAAACTTATGGGGCTTTCCTTTTCCTGAATCCCGCCGGGCGAACTCTGCGTCGCCCGGGCGTGTCTTTTTACCATATTGACCTTGCTGACAAGCGCCTTGTTTGTGGCGGGAAAAATCTTTACCACCTCGCTGAGTTTCCCTTTGTATTTTCCCTTAATCACTATGACTTTGTCTTTTTTTCTTATCCTGTTCATATCTTTTTCCTTAATCCGGGTGGTGGGAGGGCAGCGTTCATAATTATACGACTTCCGGCGCCAAAGAAATTATTTTCGTAAAACCCTTCCCCCTTAATTCCCTGGCGACGGGACCGAAAATTCTTGTCGCTCTCGGTTCATTTTTATCGTCAAGAACCACACAGGCATTATCCGAGAACCTGACCCGCGTTCCGTCGCCTCTTTTCGTCGGAAAAACGGTTCTCACAATAACCGCCCTGATAACCTCGCCTTTCTTTATTGCGGCATTCGGCACGGCTTTTTTAACGGCCGCCTTGATGAGATCACCGACTCTTGCGTATCTTCTTTTTGAACCTCCGTAAGCATGTATGCACATAACAATCTTGGCTCCGGAGTTGTCGCACACATTTAACCTGCTCTGTAATTGAATCATAATTTTTTAAGCGCCGGATGTATCAACTGAATCATTTTTCAACGCTCAGAACCACCCATCTTTTTAATTTGCTGAACGGGCGGGATTCCATCAGGACAACCCTGTCACCCTTTACGGAAATATTTTTTTCGTCATGGCAGTGTATCTTCCTCGCAGCTCTGACCACCTTGTCGTATTTAGAATGACTGAAAGTCCTACGCACCTCAACAACCCTCGTTTTGTCGGAACCATCTCTCAAAACAATTCCTGTCAGTTTTTTACGCATTTTACCTCGTTTTTTTTACATTAGTTGGGGACAGTTGATAGTTGGGGACAGGGCTTTTCAAGACCTGTCCCCTTCCATAGCCCTGTCCCCTTCCTTTAAATAAGTTCTCGCGCGGGCGATATCTTTCTTCAATTTGGAAATCTCCGATGTGTTTTTCAACGCCCGCTGTTTTTTTTTCATTCTTAACACAACAAGATTTTTTTCAAAGTCCCTGATTTTAACCTTCAATTCCCCGGGAGAAAGTTCTTTCAATTTTGATTTTTTCGCCATTACCGCCTCGCAACCATTGTCGTGGCAATACCCAGTTTATGCGTGATAAGTTTAAAAACTTTTTTAACTTCCGCGCCGGGGATACCCTCAATTTCAAAAAGAATCTGCCCGGGCTTAACCGGCGCAACCCACCCCTCCACGGGGCCCTTGCCCTTTCCCATTCTCGTCTCCGCCGGCTTTTTTGTTATGGGCTTGTCGGGAAATATCCTTATCCAGACTTTCCCTCCCTTCTTTATGCTCCTCACGAGGGCTATTCTGCACGCCTCAATCTGACGGGCGCTGATTTTCCGGGCGGCCTGCGCTTTCAGGCCCCATTCTCCGAAGGCTACGAAAACGGACCTCGTCGCATTTCCCCTTATTCTTCCTTTCATCATTTTTCTGTATTTTACCTTTTTCGGGGCAAGCATTATTCTTTTTCAGTCGGAGGCATTACGGCGGATTCATCTTCCGCAGCCGGCGCTACAACCGGTTCTACTATGACCTCTCCCCTTTTGTGAATCCAAACTTTCACGCCGATAATTCCATACCTCGTATACGCTTTTGAAAAACCGTAGTCAATATCCTTGAACAGGGACTGAAGCGGAACACTCCCGTCCTTGAACCACTCCCTCCTTGCAATTTCGGCGCCGCCGAGCCGGCCTGAGACCATAATCTTCGCGCCGAGGGCGCCATCGCCCGTTATATTTTTAACCAGTTTCTTGCAAATACTTCTGAACGGCATCTTCCTTTCTATCTGAACAGCAGCCATTTCGGAGGCAATCTGCGCATCAAGAAAAGGTTTCTTGACCTCGCTTACGTTTACTTTTACGTCTTTATTAAGCGCCGTTGAAATATCCTCTCTCAACGCGTCTATGGTGGCTCCTTTCTGCCCGATAACAAGACCCGGACGGGCGGTGTGAATCGTGACAACCGTCTGCGAAGACGCCTTCTCTATTTCAATCTTCGAAATCTGCGCGTGCACGAGGTGTTTGTGGACCATCTGCCGGATTTTAATATCTTCTATAACCGACTCCGCGCTGCCCCGTTTCATAAACCATCTGCTTGTCCAGTTCTTTGTTACTCCGACCCGGAAACCGAAAGGATGAATTTTCTGACCCATTACTTCTCTCCCACTTCAACCGTTATATGGCTGACTCTTTTCTTAATAACACTGCTCCTACCGAATGCTCCCGGCCTCATTCTCTTTAATGCCGGACCCGGAGTTACAAAAATCTTTTTAACGCTGAGACGCCCCGAACCCTGCGCAGCGGCCGCTTTTATAACTTTACCGACGGCATTTGCCGTGCTCGTATTCATCACCGCAAGTTTTGCCATTGCGACTTCAGCATCAAGCCCTCTCACAGCATTCAGGTAACGCGCTACCTTCTTCGGTGAAACCCTCAAATACTTTGCCTTTGCGGTATATTCCATTTTAATAAACGCCTATCACTTTAACGCAACCGCTTCCTTATGCCCTGTACCGTGACCCTTGAAAAATCTTGTGGGAGAAAATTCCCCCAGGCGGTAACCGACCATCGCCTCCGTAACATACACGGGTATAAACCTTTTGCCGTTATGAACAAGAAAAGTGTGCCTGATAAATTCGGGAATGATAACGGACGCTCTTGAATATGTCTTTATCGGAACTCTCTTTCCGGATTTCTCCACTTTCTTTACCTTTTCAAGCAGTTTCTCGCTGACAAACGGCCCTTTTTTTGTAGACCTGCTCATTTATTTCCTCCGCTTCATTTTCTCTTTTTCCTTCTTGAAATTATCAGGCGGGACGACGCCTTTTTTTTATTCCGTGTCTTGTAACCCTTTGCCGGAATACCCGTGGGAGACCTCGGAACATTGCCTCCGTGACTTCTTCCCCTGCCGCCGCCGTGAGGATGGTCCACGGCATTCATCGCAGTCCCCCGCACATGAGGCCGGCGGCCGCGGTGCCTGTTTGCCCCGGCGTTGCCGAGAACTGCGCCGGAATGTTCAATATTATCAATACGCCCGATCGTTGCAAGCGAATTTACAAAGACCTTTCTTATCTCACCCGAAGGCATCTTTAACACGGCATATTTCTCGTCTTTGCTCATTATTACGACATATCCCGCAGCTGACCTTGCAATTTTTCCGCCGCAGCCGGGAACAAGCTCTACATTGTGAATGAACGTCCCGCCGGGAATAAAACTCAGCGGCATGGCATTTCCGGTTTTCAAAGGGACTTTCCCTCTGGAAGAAATAACACTTCGCCCTTGGAGAAGCCCTTCAGGGTGCAGGATATATCTTTTTTCTCCGTCTTCGTACTCAACGAGAGAAATGCCGCAACTCCTGACGGGATCATACTCAACCGTTTTAATAACGCCTGTAACATCCCATTTATCCCTTTTGAAGTCGATGAGCCGCAATCTTCTCTTCTCCCCGCCGCCACGGAACCTCATCGTAATTCTGCCGAGATTGTTCCTTCCTCCATGCGATTTCAGCGGCTTCGTAAGCGCGCTGAAAGGTTTCTGCGGCAGATGGGCAACAGGCATCGTCTTGAACCTTCTTGAAGAAGTTGTCGGTTTATAATATCTCATTTCTTAATATTTTGCTTTTGATATTTAACACTTGATATCCTTATCATCATGCCGCCTCAAACCCTGAAATTGCCGAACCTTTTACAAGTTTGATATAAGCTTTTTTATACTGCGACGTGTAGCCGAAATGCGCGCCTCTTCTCCTGAGCTTGGGCGAAGTCGTAACCGTCCGGACTTTCTCCACCTTAACGTTAAAAATTTCCTCCACTGCTTTTTCTATCCGTCTTTTTTCAGCTTTTCTGTTAACATAAAAAACATACGTGTTGTCTTCCTTCCTCAGACGCTCGGACTTCTCCGTAAAAGCCGGCCAAAGAATGATGCCCGAACTCGAAAGTTTCACGGCCGCAAACCCTCCAATGTATTTCCCACAAAAATAATGCCGTCGCAGTATAGAACTTTTTTTATATTCAAATCAGCCGGACGGCTTAAACCCACGCCCCTAATATTTCTCAGAGGAAGAATAAAATTTTTATCGAGTTTTTCGTCCACTATCAGAACCCTGTCTGTTTTTCCGAAGTTTTTTGCAAGCCACACGGCGGCCTGCTTGGTTTTCTGAAAAGCCAGATTTTCCGCAAAGTAAATTCTGCCTTCATTCGCCAGGAAAGACAGCGCCTGCTTTAAAGCGAGACGTTTCTTTTTCTTCGTCAGAGAATTTGATATCTTTCTCGGTCCGGGCCCGAAAATGACTCCACCGCCCCTTCTCAGAGGGGACCTTATGCTGCCCGCACGCGACAGACCGGTGCCTTTCTGACGGTACGGTTTTCTCCCGCCGCCGCGAACTTCCCCTTTCGTCAGGGTAGAGGAAGTTGTGTCCCTGCGCTGATATTCTTTGACCGCCTCGTTCATAAATTCTTTTTTAAAAGAAACTCCGAAAATCTCTTTACCGAGTTCCTTTTCCCCTTTTATCTCGCCGCCGGCAAGAATCACTTTCGCATTTTTCATTTCTGCTGTTTGCTTTTAGATATCACCACCGCTTCTCCCCTGTTGCCGGGGACGGCGCCTTTAATGAAGACCCTGCCGCCTTCGGCGTCAACTTCGGCGACAGTTAAATTTTTAACCGTTACCCTGCTGCCGCCCATGCGCCCGGCCATTTTCATCCCGGGGAGAACCCTTGACGGATAACTCGAAGCTCCGATTGAACCCGGTGAATGATATTTATTTGACTGGCCGTGGCTTTTCGGGCCGCCCTTAAAACCCCATCTTTTTCTGGTGCTGGCAAACCCCCTGCCTTTTGAATATCCCGTTACCGCAACTCTGTCGCCTTCTTTAAAGACATCGGCGGGAAATATCTTATCTCCTGCCGCGGATGAAAAATTACCCCGTATTTCCCTTATAATCTTCACGCCGCGCAAACCGCTTTTCTTTATGCTCCCCAAAACGGGTTTGTTTGCTTTCCTTCCGGCAAGCGCAACTTTTACGGCGCTGTAACCGTCGGTATCATTCGTTTTTACGCCGACGACAAAATTAGCGGGAACATTTATCGCAGTGCAGGGGACCTCGTCTTCACCTCTGAAAATCCGGCACATCGCGCCTTTTATCCCCAGCAGCGCAGAAAGTTTTACCTCGCTTTTTTCTTCCATTTTTAACTTTAATTTTCTATTTAATTTTCTTACTGACTCAGATCCTTTACGGTGATGTCTATGCCCGCCGGAAGCGATATGTCCCTTAAAATGTTCATAACTTCGTGAGTGGGATTCTTTATCTCTATCATCCTTTTGTGAATTCTCATCTCAAACTGCTCCCTGCTCTTCTTATCCGTGTTGGGACTCCTGAGGACAGTGTAAAGTTTCCTTTTCGTCGGCAGGATTATGGGGCCGGTAATCACAATTCCCTTGTGCGATAATTTTTCCATAATCGTTTTTACCGACCTTTCAAGCAAGCAATGGTCGTACGAAAAAACCTTGACTCTTATTTTCTGCAAAGCCCGCTCCTACTCTATTATCTTGGAAATCACGCCGGCGCTTACCGTGTGCCCGCCTTCCCTTATGGCAAACCTCTGTCCTTCTTCCAGGGCAATAGGATAAATCAGCTCCGCCGTGATTTCGACGTTGTCGCCCGGCATCACAATGTCTCTTCCCGAGGGGAGCTTAACCGTTCCTGTAACGTCCGTCGTTCTCATATAAAACTGCGGACGGTAACCCGTCACGAAAGGTGTGTGGCGGCCGCCTTCGTCTTTTTTCAAAACGTAAACCTGCGCGGTAAATTTCTTGTGCGGCGTAATTGCCCCGGGTTTGCAAATAACCATCCCTCTTTCAATTTTATCCTTGTCAATTCCTCTGAGGAGTATCCCGACATTGTCGCCCGCCTGAGCGTCATCAAGAATTTTCCGGAACATTTCCAGAGAAGTAGCAACCGTCTTTTTAACTTCTCCGAACCCCACAATCTCAATTTCCGCGCCGGGCTTTATCACCCCTCTCTCTACCCTTCCCGTCGCGACGGTTCCTCTGCCCGTTATGGAAAAAACATCCTCCACGGCCATAAGGAAGGGCTTTTCCTTATCCCTCTTGGGCTCCGGAATTGCTTCGTCTATATTTTTTACCAATTGAAGAATCGGCCCGCAGTTCGGGCACTCGGGTTTTCCGCAGCCGCATTCCAGACACTTTGTCGCGGAGCCCTTTGCAATGGGTATATCGTCTCCGGGAAATTCGAACTTTTTAAGGAGGTCCCTTATTTCAAGTTCCACGAGGTCAAGAAGTTCGGGGTCGTCCACCTGATCGGTCTTGTTTATAAAAACGACGACGCTCGGAACGCCTACCTGCCGCGCGAGAAGAATGTGCTCTCTCGTCTGCGGCATCGGTCCGTCGGCGGCGCTGACGACAAGAACAGCTCCGTCCATCTGCGCCGCGCCGGTAATCATGTTTTTGATGTAGTCGGCATGGCCGGGACAATCGATGTGAGCGTAGTGCCTTTTGTCCGTTTCATACTCCGAATGATGAATGGCTATCGTCAGCCCGCGCTCTTTTTCTTCCGGCGCATTGTCAATGTCCTCATACCTTTCAAAAGTCGCCTTCCCCAACTTTGACTGCAGTAACGTAATTGCCGACGTTAACGTGGTTTTTCCATGGTCAACGTGCCCGATAGTTCCGACGTTAACGTGTGGCTTGGTCCTTTCAAATTTCGCTTTAGCCATAAAAACCTCCTTCTATACTTTCCCTCGCCTCGTTGGAAACAAAGCGCTCCAACAAGGTTTTTACAATTTTCCTATTACCTTATCCGCAACCGGCTTCGGGACGCGCTCGTAACTCTTGGGTTCCATAACATAACTTGCCCTGCCCTGCGTAAGAGAGCGCAGGGTTGTTGCATACCCGAACATCTCTGCCAGCGGCGCAAATGCTTTTATGGTAGTTAAATTATTTTCCGATGTCAAGCCGGCAGGGGTTCCCCTGCGCGAAGAGATGTCCCCAAGAATATCTCCGAGAAACTGCGTCGGAACATTTATCTCTATGGACATTATCGGTTCAAGTAAAACAGGCGCCGCTTTTTTCAGAGCGGACTTCATCGTCTCAAAAGCGCCGATACGAAACGCAATGTCGGAAGAATCAACCTCATGGAAACTCCCGTCCAGTAATTCAACTTTGATATTACGGACGGGGTAACCCGCCAGAGGCCCCGAATCCAGCGCCAGTTTTACTCCTTTTTCAATCGGAGAAATGAACTGAACCGGAATAGACCCGCCTTTTATTGAATTGACAAATTCATAATTGGTCGCAGGCGACGGGGTAACCTTCAGAATAACATGCGCATACTGGCCGTGGCCTCCTGTCTGCTTTACAAACTTCCCTTCTTCAATAATTTCTTTCGTAATGCCTTCCTTATATCTTACTCTGGGACGGGACACTTTCACGGGAACGTTAAATTCCTTTCTCAGGCGGTTTACGTTTATCTCAAGATGCAGTTCTCCCATTCCATAAATAACTGTTTCGTTCGTGACGGAGTCCTTTTTCACGATGAATGTCGGGTCTTCATCCTTCAACTTTGAAAGAGCATTTGCGAGAATATCAATCTGAGCGGGGCTCTGCGCCTCCACCGCCTGACAGATTACCGGTTCAGGAAATATCGTCGGTTCGAAAACAAATTTATCTTTTTCCGAGGAGAGCGTTTCTCCCGTCTTCGTTCTCTTCAGGCCCGCAACCGCGACGATATCCCCTGCCGTCATAATATCTATGACTTTTTTCTTATCCGCATGCACGGAAAAAATCCTGTCAATTTTTTCAACCTTATCCCTGGTGGTGTTATAAACTCTTCCGGGAGAAGACCTCCCCGAATAAACCCGAAGATACGATAATTTTCCGAGAAACTGGTCGGTCACGATTTTGAAAACAATCGCCCTGAAATTTTCGGAAGGTAAATCTTTCAGGTCAAATTTTTCAAGGGTTTCGGAATTGAAAATAGGAGCCGCAGCGACATCGACGGGACTCGGCAGATACAGACAAACGGCGTCAAGAAGCAGCTGCACCCCTTTATTCTTGAACGCGGAACCGCACACAACGGGCACAAACTTTTTGTTCAGCACCGCAAACCTCAATGCCTTTTTAACAAGATTTTCCGGGACGGGCTTATTTGAGACAATCTTTTCAAGAATTTCATCATCGTTTTCGCTCAGGCATTCCAGCAGTTCGCCGTATGCTTTCTGCCAGACATCTTTCATGCTTTCGGGAACATCATCCTCCCGCCATTCAGTTCCATCGGACTCATTCGTATAAATCCTGACCCTGCCCGTCACAACATCTATTATGCCTTTGAAATCCTTTTCTTTTCCGACAGGTACGGCAATCGGAATAATCCTCTGCGTAAAATTTTCTCTCATCTCGCGGATGACTTTCCAAAAATCACTGCCGACTCTGTCAAGTTTATTAACGAACGCAACCATCGGAATGTTATATTTCGTGGCCTGCCGCCAGACCGTTTCCGATTGCGGCTCAACACCGCCGACGCCGCAAAAAATCACCACTCCTCCGTCGAGGACTCTTAAAGACCTCTCGACTTCCGCGGTAAAGTCAACGTGCCCTGGCGTGTCTATGATATTAATCTGGTGCTTTTCATTTTTCGGACAATCCCAGAAACAGGTGGTTACAGCCGACTGTATTGTAATGCCGCGGCTGCGCTCTTCGCTCATCCAGTCCATCGTTGTGGTGCCGTCGTGAACTTCCCCCATCTTCCATATCCTGCCGGTGTAATATAAAATCCTTTCCGTCGTCGTGGTTTTACCGGCATCTATGTGCGCAATGATACCGATGTTCCGCAATTTTGAATTTTCTACATCCATTATACTTTCTCTCCCGCCTATAATTCCCGGCTATTCGACTCAATAGGGGGGATTTCCCCCCTGATTGGGCTCCTCACGCGCTTATCAGCGCATTCGTCGCTTGTCACCCCCCAAGCGGTATAAAGATTGTTGGTCAGTACGCACATACTTTTTAAACCTGTTACATAAACCTTAGGGAAAAACAGAAATCGGTCCGGGTTCTGTTATCGGTTATTCAGCTGAAATTTCATTTTCTTAGCCCTGCGCCTGATGTTTCTTAATCCCGGGAAGAGTCATATTAGTATCTGTAATGCGCAAAGGCTTTGTTCGCCTCTGCCATTTTATGAACGTTATCTTTCATCTTCGCAGCCGAACCTTCTCCCTTGCAGGCGTCGACAAATTCAGCCGCCAATCGTTTAAACATGGGAGCGCCATGCCTTTTCCTCGCCCCTATCAGTATCCATCTTATCGCAAGTTCCATGCCCCTCTCTTCCGTAACTTGCTGGGGAATCTGGTACGTCGCTCCGCCGACGCGGCGGGATTTCACCTCAACGCTAGGTTTGATGTTGCCGACGGCTTTTTCTATAACCTCTTTCTGCGGTATTTTAAGCTGCGTTGATGCCTCGTCAAGAGAATTGTATATGATTTTCATCGCAGTATTCTTTTTACCCTGTTTCATTATGTTGTTTACAAACCTTGTTATAAGCAAACTGCCGAATTTAATATCCGGCTGCATTTTCCTCGCCGAGACAAGTTTAATTTTCTTTCTGCTCATTTTTTCTTCTCGCTTTTTGTTCCGTACTTTGACCTGGATTTTTTTCTGCCCTCTATACCCGCGGAGTCAAGAACACCTCTTATCAAATGATACCGCACACCCGGCAGGTCCTTTATACGTCCGCCTCTTATCATCACAATGGAATGTTCCTGCAGGTTATGCCCGATCCCCGGAATATAAGCAGTCACCTCCATCCCGTTCGTAAGTTTTACTCTCGCAACTTTTCTGAGCGCCGAATTAGGTTTCTTCGGGGTCGTCGTATAAACCTTGGTGCACACGCCTCTTCTCTGCGGGCAATGCTGGAGAGCCCTGTTCTTTTTCCCCTTCAAAAACCTTCTGCGCTTTTTTCTAATCAGCTGATTTATCGTCGGCATCAATCACTCCTTTCTTTTATGGAAGGGGACGGGGCTTTTCAAGACCTGTCCCCAACTACACCCCTTTATTAAACATTTCCCGGAAAAAAAGTCAACCCCTGCTTCCCGATCTTTCTTTTTTTATCTCCAAAAGTTTTTTATCGGCTGCCGCCAAAAGCGCTTTAATATCCCCGCCGTCTTCCGGGACGGATGATACGCCGTAACTTATGGCAATGCCCTCTTTAAAGTTTTTAAGAGAGAATTTCTTTTTCTCTATGTCTTTCACAATTCTGCCCGCCAGGCCGAAAGCGTCTTTCTTCGTCAGGGCTTCAAAAACAACGAACTCGTCGCCGCCGAACCTGAAAATGTTATGCGTGAATTTCCTCATTGATTTCGCAATCTCATATAAAGCGGCGTCCCCCGCCAGATGACCGAGCAGATCGTTATACCTTTTGAAACGGTCAACATCAAAAAAAATAACGGAAAAGGGCAGATTTTTTTCCAACGCCGCGAGAAGTAATTCCGCGGATTTTTCAAACATGACATCCTTCCTGTAAACTCTCGTCAGTGAATCGTACGCAGCGCTTACGGAAATTTTTTTCATTTCATTTATATCAACAAACGTAACTCTCTCCAGACGCGGATCAATGTTAAGAAAATAATCCAGAGCCGCCACCCTTATTCCTATATTTCTTCCCAGTTTTTCGCTCATCAGATATTTATGTGTGAGAACCTTTCCCCACAAACGCTTTGATTCAGGTTCCCGCAATGTAAGCCCTGTCAAATAATTAATTATGTGCGAATAAAACTTTTCTTCTTTTGCGATTTCGTAAATTTCCGGGCCGAGAAGTTTTTTGTCGCTGGCGTTGCCGTCATCGGCGAGAATCTCAATCGCCTCTTCTTCAAAACCTTCTATTTTATTTTCATCCATTTTAAAATATCAACCTTCGCTTGCTGCTTTTTCGCAAAATATAGTATAATTACGCAAATGAATCAATACAGAAAAATCACCGCTTCGGTAATTTTGCTGTTATTCCCCGTTTTGCTGTCTGCGGCCGGAGAAAAAAACAAACCCCGTAACTCCGAGGAGTTACAGGATAAAAGGCATTTACTCAAAGTAACTTTTATCGATGTCGGGCAGGGCGACTGTCAATTCATCCAGACACCTGAGGGAAAAACAATCCTGATTGACGCAGGGGAAGGCGCAACGCAATGGAGCAATTATGACGCCGGTAAAGAAGCCGTCGTGCCGTTCCTCGAAAGTTTGAATATAGAAAAAATCGACTATGTCGTAATATCGCACGCGCACAACGATCACATAGGAGGGCTTAGATCTGTACTTAACCGCTTCAAGGTCGAGAATTTTGTTGACCCCGGCTTACAGTATCCATCGTGGGTTTACGAAGGTCTCCTCGAACTGGTTGACCAAAAAAATATTAAATACATAGAGGCAAAAGCGGGAGACGAATTCAAATGGGATAAATACTGCAAATTCAAGGTTCTCAACCCCCCGAGCAGATTTTTCAGGGGCGGGAGCGAGGCGAATGAAAATTCCTTAATGCTGAAACTGACATATAACGACATATCTTTCCTGTTCACCGGAGACGTTGAAAGAGTAGCCGAAAAAACCGTCGTGAGAAATTTCAGGGACGACCTGCTCTGCACTGTTCTTAAAGTCGCCCATCACGGCTCCGCGACTTCGACCTCGGATATCTTTCTCGACTGGGCGCAGCCGCTCGTCGCGGTTATCCCCGTCGGGAGCGAAAACAGATGGGGGCATCCCAGAAGAGAAGTTCTGAAACGTCTTGAGGACTACGGCTGCAAAATTTACAGGACCGACAAAGACGGCACCGTTCAAATCGAAACCGACGGAAAAAAGTACAGAATAAAATTTCTCGATTCCGGCGAAAAATGAAGAAACGCTGTTTATGAGGATATAACCAATGGCGGAAAACACAAACAGCATTCTTTTGAAAAATATTTCCCGCTGCGTCTGTATGGACGAGGAAAGAACCGAACTTGCCAACTGCGACATTCTGATAAAAGGAAACAAAATTTCAAAGGTCGCGAAGAACATTTCCGAAAAAGCGGAAACGACAATTTCAGGAAAAAACAAAATCGCGCTGCCGGGCTTCATTAACACGCACCACCACTTTTACCAGTCGATGACCCGCGTTCTTCCTGCGGTTTCCGATGCAAAACTCTTTGACTGGCTCACTTATCTTTACAAAGTATGGGAACACCTCACTCCGGAATGGATAGAGGTGGCGACAAAAATCGCGGCCGGCGAACTCCTTCTTTCCGGCTGCACGACATCGCTCGACCATTATTATGTTTTCCCCGCAAACACAAAGAATCTTATTGATATTGAAATCGACACCGCTGCAAAAATGGGCATAAGATTTCACCCGACGAGAGGAGCGATGTCTCTCGGACAATCAAACGGGGGGCTGCCGCCCGACAGCGTGGTCCAAGAGGAAGAGGAAATCCTCAAAGACACGGAACGGCTGATAAAGAAATATCACGACGCGGATGATTTTTCAATGGTCAGAATCGTAAACGCTCCCTGCTCGCCTTTCTCAGTTACGAAAGAACTTTTAAAGGAAAGCATAGCATTCGCAAGAAAAGAAAAAATTCTCTCACACACGCACCTCGCCGAAACGCTTGACGAAGAACAGTTCTGCCTCGTGAAATTCGGCAAAACCCCCGCAAGGTATATGGAAGAAGTCGGCTGGCTCGGAAGCGACGTCCTTTTCGCCCACTGCGTCCACCTGAGCAAGGAAGACATAAAACTTTTAGGGGACACGGAATCATGCGTTTCACACTGCCCGTCTTCAAACCTGCGGCTCGGAAGCGGAATTGCGCCGGTAAAAAAACTTATCGCCGCAGGAGCAGCGGTTTCAATAGGCGTTGACGGTTCCGCTTCAAACGATTCCTCAAACATGCTTCTTGAAACAAGGAACGCAATGCTCGTGGCAAGGGTAAAAACCGGAGCCGACTCAATGCCGGCGAGAGACGCTCTTTACCTGGCGACGGGAGGAGGGGCGAAAGCGCTGGGGAGAAACGATATCGGTTCTATTGCCGAAGGGAAAGCCGCCGACCTCGCTCTTTTTGACTACAGCGACATCTCCTACGCCGGATGCGGCGACCCTGTCGCGGCGCTCCTTTTCTGCGGAAGGAATTTCACGGCGGCGGATGTGCTCTGCAACGGCAAAGTCATCGTAAAAAACGGGAAACTGCTGTCCTTTGATGAAAAAGAAATCTATGGTTCTGCCAGAAAAATTTTTGAAAGAGATATTGCCCCGCACCTCTGAAAAAAAGACAGCCGTCATTACCGCAAGTCCCAGAAAAGCGGGAAGGTGTTTCATTCTTGCGAAAGAATTAAAAAAACACATTCCGAAAAGTTTCATAATCAAAATAGCCGACTACAAAATTTATCCCTGCAAAAGTTGTCTGAAATGCTCCGGAGGTCAGTGTTCAATAAAAGACGGCTTTCGTGACTTTATAAAAAAAATCTGCCGGGCGGAAACGCTGATTCTGATAAGCCCCGTTTATTTCTCGTCGATTCCCGCTCAGCTGAAAGCCGTCATTGACAGGAGCCAGTTTTTCTGGAAAAATCGGATGAAACCCGCAAAAGGGAGCTTCGGACGGCTTGTTCTTATAGGAGATGAAAAAAAGAATTACCTGCGGTGCTGCTCGATTCCCGTCAGGGCTTTCTTCAACACCATGGGGATTAAATATGGCGGCGGTTTTTATTTAAGGAGTTGTGAAATTGACAAAAAAATACTCTGATTGTTCGGGTGCCGGGCTTGCTATAAAACTTCCGGAAATAGCCGTCTGGAAAAATCAATTCAAAAAATACACGACGACAATCGTCTACCCCGAATTCAACACCGTCTGCCCGCTGACCGGCCTGCCCGACATCGGAACAATCACGATAACCTACGTGCCCGGTAAATTCTGCATTGAAATGAAATCGCTGAAACTCTATCTTATCGCTTTCAGGAATATAGGAATTTTTCAGGAAAACGCAGTGAACAGAATATTAAACGACATCGTAAAACACGTCAAACCCGAATGGGTTGAGGTTGACGGCTCGTTCAGCCCGCGGGGCGGAATGTCCTCCCTGATAAAAGCCCGCTACCCGAAAAAATAGTTTTTTATTTACTCCGTAATCTGCTTTATTCCGGTTACGCGCCAGATATTTTGTCCTTCATTTATAAAATCCGAGAAGAGGCGCGCGAGTTCAAGGAAATCAGAGTCCCTTTTCCGGAAATACCTCGGGATACGCCTGTTCCTCGTAGGAGTGGCAATTGATATCATCCTGTGCCCCCCGTCTTCGTCCCAGCCGATGACTCGCGCCATTCCCGGCAGGTCGAGACGTTTTTCAGGGTCGTTAAAATTATAAAGAATCATGCTGTTGAGACCCCCCGGAAGCAGAAATATGTAATCCGGGCTACATTCCCTTCCGATGTATTCAATGACCTGCGTTGTCCCCGGTTTCCTTTCAAACGCACCGCGTGCGGCCCGCGGCGATTTCGCGAGAATAACTCTTATCTCTTCGCCGGTCTCCCCCTTTTTAAAAATGTATTCAATCAGATTACGCTTTATTTTCGAAAGAACTCTCCCGTATGTTTCGCCGTATTTTTTCCCCGGTACGGGCTTTACGCTCAAAAGTTCAATTTTTCCTCCGGCGTAATCTTCTATTTTCCCGCCTATGTAATAAAGAAACTCAATAAAATTTCTTTCGGTTACCTTCAGAAGCCGTTTCTGCGGAAAAGCGGGGTTCGAAGCCGGCTGGCAGGTCGCCGCTCCGCTGTGACCGCCGTCGGCGGGGGTGCCGATGTTCTGCATCAGCTCGCTGAGGTCAAGCGTTGTTTCCCTGTCGTTCGGTTTTCTTGTCGTTAAAATTCCGGAACCGTAACAGTAAAAAAAATAGTCGGCGTAATATTTCCTGTCTCGGAGCAGATAATTCAGAGCGGAAGCAACGTTTATCTTCGTCTCGCCTTTCTTCGGATTCGTGAAGGGGGGAAGAACCGCCGCTATCCGGAGGCGGTTGGCGGGATTTCTGCAATAAAGATTTCTGAAGAAAATTTCCCTTTCCTCCGGTTCTTTCGGCAATAAAAAATTTTTCCTGATTTTATCAATGAAAAGAAGATGCCTGTCGTACATCCCGTCTGCCGGCTTCCTCATAAAATCAATGTAAGTCATATTCGTTTCGGTCCTCGGCAGAACTTTCGCAAGACCGGCTTCGTAGTCCTTTACCTTCTTATCCCACCCTGTCGTCCGCATTATGTCTTTCAGTTCGGCGCGGTTCTTTATTTCCGAAAGTCTTTTGACCATTTCAATTTTACCGAATGAAGAGCCGATAAGTTTTGAAAGTTCTATGCCGAGCGGGATGTAACCGAGATGCAGGTCCTGAACATGAGCCATGTTCCTTAAATACCTGAGCCCCTCGTTGTCCCATGACTTACCCTGAAGACATTTCTCGTATATCAGGTCCGCGCCGCATTTCTTTTCCCCGTTTTTCTCGGGTATCCCGCGAGGTTTCGCATGAACCTGAACGCTGCCTATAACGCCTTCATTCTGAAGTTTCTTTAACAAATTGTAAGTATCTTCCGTGTAAGGATGGTGGTCGTCTATGGAAACCACGTTGACGTCATTTTCTTTTAAAACCCTGAACATTTTTACAAGAAGTTGATTAACCACCGCCTGTGCCATGGTCGGGTCGGGGGTTATTTTAATATCTTCTGTGTCTTCATCTTTTCCAATGTCAGGCACGAGCAGAACCCGCAAACCGTCATAAGTCATACCGAACCGGAAATTCTCATCCGGCGTTGAAGGTTTATACAGAATTCCCGCGGCACCCGAAGCATCGGTTTTAACGACCGCCTCCCCCGCTCCGATCTCATTGCCTTTTAAATCAAAAATTCTGCCTCCGCCTCTAAGCCGCTTAAAAACAATTTCAATTTCCGGAACAGCTCTTCCCGTCGCCTCCATTGTAAGCATCGCAGTTATCCTGAAACCGCCGGCGCAGTTCTTTTCCGGTCTGTAATTTAGGGGGGCGTCCGCAATTGAGATTAAATCCCCGATGATGTTTAATGCCTCTTTCGCGCTGACGGCGTTTTCCAGGCCTGATAGTTCCTCTCGTATTTTCAGAAAAACATTTTTTAGTTTATTTGCGAGAACGCACAGGGCTTCCGAAAGGCGCTTGCGGTGCCAATCGTCAAAAGGAAGTTCCCTCAGTTCTTCAAAACCCCTCGCAATATATGCGGCCGTTTCCACCGCCGCAATCATGAACTCGTCCGTATAACCGACTCTTCCTCTTGTTACCATATCCCTCGCATGCGCGGCGTCAAAAGCAAGAATATCCTCTTTCTTCTCCGCAATTTCCGACATATCGTATTTGATGTTATTCCCCATCAGCGATAAAATCTCCTTTTTCGCGCTGTAGAATTCTTCCCCGGAAATGCACCGCAAAACGCCCGAAAGCGCCTCATTTAATTTCCGCTCCTTTGCGGAAAGCGAAATTTCCGTTAAAATTCTCGTCAGGTTCAGAATCCCGTGAGCAATCTTTAGCGCAGGGACTTCCTGGTGTTCGGTAATCCTGGCCGACTGGCTAAAAAACCCGTTAAAAAATTTTTTATAAACACCGGTGAGCGAAGGAGCGTTTGAAACAATCCACGTTCTGAAATCGCCGAGGGCGGCGGTAAATTTGTTTATAATATCCACAGCCGCTTCGTCTTTTATTTCCGTCAGCTTGAGACGCGGGGCAATGGCATCGACGGGAAAATCGGGGATATAAACGTCACAGCCCCTGTGAGCGGTCAGGTGATAAAGACCTGCCGAATAATTCAAAAAATCAAAATCATAGTCGCCGCCCGGGACAGGTTCTCTCTTGAGTTCTTCCCTGAGAAAATTCCGCGCCCATACGGAATAAAAAACATTAGCGCCGATCGTGTCCAGGTCGCCGCCCGACTCTCTGCCTACCCCGTCTTTAACGCCCTCGCCGTGAATTATGAATATTTTTTTTCTCATTCAGCCCCTGAAAGGAGTTCCTCATATTTCCGTTCTATGAGACACACCATATTGCGGATGTCAAAATCTCCGATTATTTTTTTCCTGAGTTTATGCGCGAAAACACGCCCTTCCTCCGGATTTTTAAAAAGATATCCGATTTTCTCAACGAAGCCGGAAATATCGCGCGGCTTAACGAGAAAACCGCTTATGCCCGAGGTAATAATTTCGCTGTTCCCGTCAACTTCGCTCACGACGGAAGGTATCATACACACGCCCGCCTCTAAAATCACCCGCGGCAGGCCCTCCCAGAGGGATGTCAGGACATTCACGTCAAAAGCGGGTAAAATGTTTTCGGGGTCTTTCCTCCAGCCGGTGAGAATAAAACTGTCCGCTATCCTGTATTTGTGTAGTTTCTTTTCTATTTCAGTTCTTAAGACGCCGTCACCGACAAGAATGAACTTCATTTCGGGATAAATTTTCAGGAGCCGGCGCGCTATCTCAACAAAATCAAGAGGCGACTTCTGCGGCTTGAAACAGGACACCATTCCGCACACGGGGGCGCCCGGAGAAATCCCGAAACGCTCCCGCGCTTTCTTCTGAGTGGGCCGGGTCTCCAGTTTTTTTATATCAATTCCGGAATGAACCAGCGAAATTTCCGGATTTTTGCAGATTCCCAGCGCAACCGCTTTCACGAGGTTATTTACGGAAACGGCTAAAAGATGAGTTGATATTTTCGCGGTTATTCTTTCGGCGAAAATAAAAAGTTTTTTCGTAAACGGGTGCTGCCAGTCATTGAAACCAAAGCCGTGAAAAGTGTGAATAATAACGGGAACTCCCGCAAAAAAAGCCGCCCACCGGCCGATGACTCCCGCCTTGGAGGAATGGGTATGGACGATTTCCGGTTTTATTTTCCTTAAAAGAACAAAAATCTTTATAAGGGCAAGCATATCTTTTACCGGATTTATTTTTCTCGCAAGAGCGGAAACCCTGTAAGTTGTTATGCCCGGCGCCGCAATGATTCCCTCGCTGCCCGTTATCAAAATACCCTCGAAATTTCTCAGATTACTCACGGTAAAAACGGTGTTCTGCTGCGCGCCGCCGAGTTCAAGCGTGGTAACGATGTGAACGCATTTCCTCATATTCCCCTTTTAATACAAATTATACAGGCAAAAATCAATTTGATTTCCGGAGATTTTATTTATAAACTGAATGTTAGTATGCTCGGCCTGCAAAAGAATATGAAACCGAAAATTGATATATCCGGAACAAAAAAAATAATTGAACGGCACCGGAACGCGAAAGGCGCACTGATACCTTTACTGCAGGAAGTTCAGGCCCTCTACGGATACGTTCCCGCGGAATCCATAGATTTAATATCAAAAGAATTGTCTTTTTATCCCGTGAAAATTTACGAAGTGCTTACATTTTATACACAGTTCCGCCTGACGCCGCGCGGCAGACACACAATCAGGGTCTGCCAGGGCACAGCCTGCCACGTTATGGGCGGGAAGGAAATTCTTGATTACCTCTCGGATAAACTCCGCATAAAAGAAGGCGAAACAACGGCGGACGCTTTGTTCTCGCTGGAAAGGGTCGCCTGCCTCGGGTGCTGCGGAATGGCTCCCGTCGTTGTCATTGACGATGCTTTTTACGGAAACTGCACTATCCGGAAAGTGACCGCGCTTTTGAAAAAAGAAATGGAAGGGGACAGGGCTATGGAAGGGGACAGGGCTTTTCAAGACCTGTCCCCAACTATCACCAGTCCCCAACCATAACCGGTTATGGAAAAAACAAAAATACTTATATGCTCCGGCACAAGCGGAATTTCCGCAGGCGCGGAACAAGTGGAAAAAAACTTCGGAACCGAACTCAAACGGTTGAAACTGACAGACAGATGCGAAATTCTGAAGACCGGAGACAGAGGTTTATTCAGGGATGTTCTTGTTGATATTATCACGCCCGTTCTCGGCAGATTTACATATGAATACATCAAACCCGAAAATGTGCCCGAAATCGTAGAAAAACATATTCTGGGCGGAGAACCCGTAAAAAAATGGCTTTCGGGTAAAACTTATGAAGATTTCTTTGCCGGGCAAACGCGGATTGTCCTTTCAAACTGCGGTGAAATCGACCCTGAAAATATAGACGATTACCTGATGCGCGGCGGTTACCTCTCTCTAAAAAAAGTTCTTGCGATGACTCCGCTGAAAGTGATAGAAGAAATTAAAAAATCAGGTCTCCGGGGACGGGGCGGCGCAGGATTCCCGACGGGCTTGAAGTGGGAGTTCTGTAAAAATGAAAAAAGCGGCGTAAAATACGTGGTCTGCAACGCGGATGAAGGCGACCCCGGCGCTTTTATGGACCGCAGTATTCTGGAAGGCGACCCGCACTCGGTGCTTGAAGGAATGGCCGTTGCAGCTTATGCCGTCGGCGCGGAAAAAGGAATCATTTACTGCAGGGCAGAATATCCCCTGGCAATAAAAAGATTGAAAACCGCAATCTCGCAGGCGGAGAAAAAAGGTCTTTTGGGCAAAAACATTCACGGGAGTAATTTCTCGTTCGGCATCGGCATAAAACAGGGGGCCGGCGCGTTCGTGTGCGGCGAAGAGACCGCTCTCATCGCTTCCATTGAAGGCCGCAGGGGAATGCCGTCGCCGAGGCCGCCCTTTCCCGCGCAAAAGGGCTTATGGGGAAATCCGACGCTCATCAACAATGTGGAGACACTGGCAAACATCCGGCACATCATAGAAAAAGGGGCTGACTGGTTTTCCTCTATCGGAACCGAAAAGAGCCCCGGCACAAAGGTCTTCGCTCTGGCGGGAAAAATCAAAAACACGGGTCTTGTGGAAATTCCGATGGGGACCGCAATCAGGGAGTTGATATACGGCGCCGGCGGAGGAATGAAAGAGAAAAACGTAAAACTGAAAGCCGTGCAGATTGGAGGGCCCTCCGGCGGCTGCCTGCCTGAAGTTCTTCTGAACACCCCCATTGACTATGAGTCAATCACAAAGACAGGCGCAATAATGGGTTCGGGCGGTTTTATCGTTCTGGACGAAAGAAACTGCATGGTTGACATTGCCCGTTTTTTTCTGGAGTTTACCGTGGCGGAGTCCTGCGGGAAATGCGTCCCCTGCAGAATCGGCTTGAAAAGAATGCTGGAAGTCCTTGAAAAAATCACGGAAGGCAGAGGAACCGGGCGGCTCCTAAAATTTCTGGAGGAGATGGGGAATTCCATAAAATCCACGGCTCTCTGCGGGCTCGGCAACACCGCCCCTAACCCTGTATTAACTACCCTGAAATATTTTATGGACGAATACAAATCTCACATAAAAGAAAAAAAATGCCCTGCGCGCGTATGCACAAAACTTCTTAAATTTGAAGTTACGGAAAAAACGTGCATCAAATGCGGCCGGTGTTATAACGTATGCCCTGCCGGGGCCATTGCCTGGAAGAAAAAGGAATACGCAAAAATAAACAGGGGCAAATGCATAAAATGCAAAGCGTGCATCAACGCCTGTCCTGTTATGGCCATAGAATGATTGATTTAATTATTGACGGGAAAAATGTAAAAGCGGACCGGGGGAAAACAGTCCTTGGCGCGGCGCTCAATGCCGGCATTTACATTCCGAACCTGTGTTACCATCCGGACCTGCCCGCGACCGGCGCCTGCCGTCTGTGCATTGTTGAAATAGAAGGCATAAAGGGGTTTCCCTGCGCCTGCACCGCAATCGCGAAACAGGGAATGACTGTTCATACTAATACTCCCGAATTGCGGGAACTCAGAAAAAATAATGCCTGGCTGATTTTAAGCGAATATGACGGAGAACCCGGCGAAAGCACACAGTTAAAAAAAGTTCTCGACTGGATAGGCAAAAAGAATTTGCTCGACGAACACATCCGCCCGTCCCGAAAACTTCCCGTAAAATCCGACGCCCCCCTGTTTACCCGCAACAATAACCTGTGTATTCTTTGCGAACGGTGCGTCAGAATTTGCCAGGAAGTGAGAAAAACAGGAACGCTCGGATTGATAAACCGCGGCATCAATACGGTTGTGGAAACATCTAACTCTCTGCCCCTAATGGATGCCGGCTGTAAATTCTGTCTCGCCTGCGTTGAGGTGTGCCCGACGGGCGCGTTAAGCGATAAAATAAAATTTGACGAAAAAGACCGCGAAAAAACGCTGCTCCCGTGCACAAATACATGCCCCGCAGGAATAGAGGTCTCGCGGTATGTGCGTCTCATAGCGGAAAAAAGGTTTCAGGATGCTCTTGAAGTCATAAGAGAAAAGGTGCCCTTCCCCGCGGTATTGGGTTATGTCTGCACACATCCCTGCGAAGAAGCATGCCGGAGAAGCGACGTAAACGAACCGATAGCAATACGGGCTCTAAAAAGATTTGCCGCCGAACAGGATTCGGGCAAATGGCGCTCAAAAATAAAAATTGCCGAGCAGACAGGAAAAAAAGCCGCGGTTATCGGCTCAGGTCCCGCGGGGCTGACCGCCGCCTGGTTTCTCCGGCTGCTCGGACATTCGGTAACGGTTTTTGAGCGTATGAATGAAGCGGGCGGAATGATGCGCTCCTGCATACCCGGATACCGACTGCCGGGAAAAGTTCTGGATGAGGAAATCAAAAACATAGAAAAGAGCGGCGTAACCATAAAAACCGGCTCAAAAATAGAATCGCTCGACGAACTGTTCAAAAACTTTAACGCGGTATTTCTCGCGTTAGGCGCCGCATCGGGAATGAAAATGGGAATACCCGGAGAGGATTCCCCGCGGGTGCTGGACGGAATATCGGTTTTAAGTTCAATAAACCTTGGGGAGAAAATCAATCTCGGAAAAGAAATCGCAGTCGCCGGGGGAGGCAATGTCGCCATAGACGCCGCAAGAAACGCTCTCAGAAGAGGGGCGGGAAAAGTTACCATTCTCTACCGCAGGACGCGCAAAGAAATGCCGGCGTCGGCGGAAGAAGTGGAAGAGGCATTGAAGGAAGGAGTAAAAATCAATTTCCTCGTAAATCCCGTTAATGTTTCATCCGAAGACAATAAATTAAAAGTGAGATGCGTAAAAATGGAACTCGGCGAAAAAGACGCAAGCGGCCGGCGGAGACCCGTCCCGGTTAAAGGCAGTGAATTTTTAATTGAAGTCGACAACCTGATAATGGCTGTCGGGCAGCGGCCGGCGGTACCGGATAACTTCGGAATCGCAACCGACAAAAGAGGAAGAATTCAGGCGGATGCTGAAACCCTTTCCTGCTCGAGAAAAGGCGTTTTCGCCGGGGGAGACGTTGTAAGCGGTCCGGCGTCCGTGATTGAAGCGATTCAGGCGGGAAGAATTGCCGCTTGTTCCATAGACAAATATCTGGGCGGCAAAGGCGAAATTTCTCAGGAACTTATTCCCGGAGAGGAAGAAAAAACCTGTCTCGGCAGGGACGAACAATTCGCTTACAGAAAGAGAGCCGTAATCAAAACTCTTCCGGCGGGCAAAAGATTAAAGGACTTCTCGCTGGTGGAATGTAATCTCGACGAAAAAACGGCAGTGTCCGAAGCGGAGCGCTGCCTGAGGTGCCAATTGCGTCTGAAAATAACCAAAGCACCCTTCCCCCCTGAAAAGTAAACAGAAAAATAACTCTGCCCGACGCAGGAATCCTCTTTACTAAACTTCCGTGTATATTTACGAGAGCGGCTTTTTATGAAGTTTTTATATACTCAGAATGCCCAGTTGACGAAGGGAAAGACGGGAAACATTCCGCCCTGCACGATGATATTTATGACTCCTATCTGCAGACCTTTTAAACTGACCGCATAATTTACTACTCCCAGTTGTAAACCTTTCGCGGAGTTGGCGTAGTTGACAAATCCCATCTGCAAACCACTGAAATTACCCTTCGTAATATTGCCCACGAAGTTGTATTGCCAACCCGTAAAATCCGAATCCGCCACGCCGACCAAACCCAAATCCAGGCCCGTAACGGAATCATTCCGTCCATAGAGCAGGTTTAAACGGACTCCTGAAATCGATGTATCCGCATTAAAAATCTGAACAGGGTCAATCAACGCAAGCTGCACCGGACGGGTCTCCGCTACTGCCGGCGCCGCGGCAAAAACGATAGCGGCAGCAATTGCCACTATTACTACGCTAATTTTTTTTAACATTCTACCCTCCCGATTTTATGTTTAAGAACCTGATATAAAAGAGGCCGGGCCCTTTTTTTATTTTCATAACGTTAAATTATACCAAATACCTGTCTAATCCAAAACCGAAATGTTCATCTCTTTACGAGAACGGGTGACTTCTTCGGCAGATTTTCTCTTTGTATGTTTAAACGGAATTACTCACCCCAAGATAAACATAATTATCGAGGAAATTTTCTTTTTGCAGTTTTAGATAGATAGAAAAGTATCAGAACTGCCCCGCTTTTTATGAATTTTCTTTAGTAGGTATATCTTTTTTAGCAAGTTTGCGTTGTCTTTTTTCTTCTTTCTTTTTTTTCTTTACTTGTTCTTTCAGATACTTTTGATATCCGTAATTGGGTTTCGCCATTCGTTATGTTATCTTTTTAACATTTATTGCTTTTAGCCCCTTGTCTCCTTCTGCCGAATCAAATTCTACTTTATCTCCTTTCTGCAGTGTTCCGGATTCGATGTCATTTTTGTGAACAAAGAGATCCTTGCTTTTGTCTTCCGGCTCGATAAAACCGAAATTCTTACTCTCATTGAAAAACTTAACTGTCCCCTTCATACTAATAGCCTCCTTTTAACTTACCACTGAAAAAAACACAAGCGTTTTTTTCATCAACAAAAACATCATACAAAATTTAGTAATTATGTCAAAGCCTCAATATTGTTACCTCAATATTGTTACCGCTTCAAGGGAGAATGCCTTTTCAAGGGAATTTTCTTTCTGCAAGTTGCCATTAAGCAACTGGTATTTATACGTTTGTAAAAAGCATACCAAGTTGCATGGATTATTCTCAACTTATTATTTAACACTGCGCTTGAAATTAAATTTAACAGAATTCAAAATGTTCTCTTGTTCAGTATATCCGCTCAATAACGTATCTAATATTTGTTTATCCGGATTGATGAAACTAAGGTCTATGCCAAAGTTTCTTATTCCCAATTTCTTCAGTTTGCTTCTTGAAGAAAATATACAGACAGGGCTGAAAGGTATAAGAAGGGAAAGTTTGGATTCCGGAACCGGGAAGAAGCCGGTTTCTTCTTTCTCCGCAATATTTCCCTTACTTTTATCATTTGCTTTTATAAGAACTTTTCCAAGGTAATCCTGAGCAATGATTTTTGAGCGTACTACAGGGGGATAACCGTACACATATACAATCATGTGCCTGCCCAAACCGGGACCGCTCATGGCTTTCATATTAAGAAAATCGTCTTCCCAGGAAACAGTGAATGAGGTTATGCCCCTGTCCCAGAGAAAAGCTGCGGCGTATGCATTCCATGCATAAAGAAAATGGCCGGCGGTAAGGACGCACTGCGCATCCTTAAAAAACTGAAGCTGTGAAATATTATTCAGTACCCAGTTCTTTACTCCTCCGGAGAGCATCTTTTCGATTTGCTGTCTGAAAGTCCGTATCTCTCTATGCCCGATGAAAGGAGGCAGCTCCATCGTAATCTCATTTCCCACCCGGCTGATTACTTCATCACACTTATATATATTCATCAGATTCAGGGCAAATACCAGACGCATTTTATTGTTCAGAACATCCAGCCATTTAATGTCGTTGAATCTCAGCCATAGCGTATCCGGAATGCCTGCTTTTATTTCTTTCTTCCATTTGTTGGAAACAATTGCGGTATACGCCTGCGAAACCGGATATATTTTCCTTTTTTCATGTTTAAATTTCAGATAATGGTTTTCATACATATTATTCAGATCTTGCGCTATGTTTTTCTGGTCGGCAGCGATATCGGCTGTCCTGTATACAGGATTTCCGGATTTGAAATATTTCGCATTTTCTAAAGTAAAGGTATATTTATTCCCTTCTTTTACAAATTCCTTTACTTTGAATGCCTTGGTGTAATCCTCATCCGGATTCGATACACGCAATCTGTCGCCTGAAACTATTTCCATAGTATTGTCAAAAAGTTCGAGCGTTATTTGTCCCGCTTTGACATTTTTTATTTTACCCAGAAGATTTCCCAGACAATGGGATTGTCCTGGCTGGAATATATTTTCAGCCCGCCCGGAAAAAAGACACGTAGTTTTTTTACGCGCGAAGTCGCCGGCAAGTATTTCCCGGGCCGCGGCAAGCGCGCCTGCAAAAGATGCCGCATCAGCGTCAATCAGTAATCGATATGCTTTTACAACTCTGTAAACATACTCACTGCTTCTCATCCTGCCCTCAATTTTAAGCGCGGCGATACCAATTTTTTTAAGCTTTCCTGCATGTTCAGCCAGTTCCATATCGCGGGGAGAAAATAAATACCCTCTTCTCTTCCCTTGATGCCAGAGCCTTCTGCAGGGCTGCGTACACTTTCCCCTGTTACCGCTTAATCCGCCGATAAAACTTGAAAAAAGGCATTGCCCGGATATAGAAAAACAAAGAGCGCCGTGACAAAAGACCTCTAACGGTATTGGCGATGATTTTGCAATAATCTTCAATTCGGAATATGAAAGCTCACGCGCCATAATTGCGCGCTTAAAACCCGCTTCAGCAAGCACTTCAACTCCCATACGGTTATGCGCCGCCATTTGAGTACTTGCATGCAGCTCGATATTTTTGAAATATTTACTTATAATATCGGCCAATCCGAAGTCCTGTATTATAACTGCGTCCGGATGCAATCGGTCTATCCGGGTAATGATTTTTACAGTTTCGTGTATTTCCGCATATTTGACCAGAGTGTTCATCGCAAGAAAAACCTTCACTCCTCTTTCGTGCGCATAATCAATAAATACTTTCAGATCATAAAAACTTATATTCGGAGCGGCCATTCTTGCATTGAAACCGGGCACTCCCATATAAACCGCGTCTGCTCCGGCTCGAATGGCCGTAATCAGCGATTCTTTAGTTCCTACGGGGGCTAATAATTCCATGATTCAAGAATACCCTGGCATACTTATATTTTCCTATCATCCGTCATGCGGCAACTTTCAAGTAAAGTATACCATTATTTATAGAGAAAAGGGGACGTCCTGATTTTTATCCATAGGATATCTGACACTCCCTAAATTGCGGCACATACCACAATTTGCCTTTTTTCCGACAAGGCCGGTTTAAGGTGTACCTTTCTTCGGGGTGCATGGAAAGAATTTCCGGATTACTGCAGGGCTTTTATTCTCTGACGGGCGAGGGCGTCGTATTTCGTATCGAGAAGTTTCCTAAAGTGAAACAAAGCGCTTTCTGAATAAGATGACTTTTTGTCTTCGTCCGACTCGTATTTTGAGAGATTATAATACAGGGCGGCAAGGTCTTTTCTTATCGGAACCGCCGACGGATATTTCTCAACGCCCCTGTTGTAGTAATCAAGCGCGTCATAAACAAATTTTTCCAGCAGGCATTGTCTTCCCATTTCAAGATACGCGCGGGATGTTTTAAGCCGGGCCATCCTGGCCATTTGCTCCCACCTTTTTCTATTGCAGAGAGAATCCTTAGCCCAGATATCAGCCTCGGCATGCCCTCTCCTCAAAAGTTCCCAGTTGAGACACCTCTCGGCGCCGCTCTCGTCCTTGTAAAAAATCAGAGCCAGCGTCCTGCCAAAAATACCCTCCGCGTTTTCCGGATTAAAAACAAGCAGAACTTTCTTCCAGTTGACCGTACTTTTTGTAAATTCCGTCGCTTCCAAGGCGCCCGGCTCGTCCGTGTCAAAACCCATATCGGGATGGGCAACTTCGGGAGTATCCACTCCGAGTAATCTGACAACCGTTCCCTCCTCTCCTGCTTTCTCCATCCCTTCCACGACGATTGTGTCGCCATCATATACACCGTTTACAATCACATTTTGTTTTTTGTGCGGAACATCCCAGTTAATATACGGAAACTTTTTCCCGTCAATTGCGCCGCCGGCTGTTTTCGAAATTACAGAGCATTCGGAAAAAGACAGAAGCGAAAAACACATCAGTGAGAAAAGAACCTGCCTGACCCGCAGTCCGCCTTCGGCGGAGTATAGAGTGCCTTTTTTACTTTTGATTTTTCAGGTATTTTTGCGCGAGTTTCGCGCCGTCAAGGATTGCTTCGTATCCGGTGCACCTGCAGAGATGGCCCGCCAGCGCCTCGATTATTTCTTCTTTGCCTGCGTTAATATTTTTATTGAACAGCGCGAGAAGTTCCATCACGATTCCCGGCATGCAGAAACCGCACTGCACCGCGCCGGCGTCGATAAGAGCCTTCTGCACAGGATGAATTTTTTTACCTTTCGCCAGGCCCTCAATGGTTGTCACTTCCCTGCCGTCTAAATTTTTAGCGGGAAAAACGCAGCTCTTCTTCGCCTCGCCGTCTATAATGACGGTACAGGCGCCGCAGGACGCATCGTCGCAGCCGCGCTTTGCGCCGGTAAGGTCCAACTTTTCTCTCAAAACTTCCAACGCCGTTTCCCAGCCCTCAATCTCTACCGTTCTTTTCTTCCCGTTTACGCTAAAAGTTATTTTTTGCGGCATCACTTTTTCTCCATGGCTTTTTTTATTTTTTCGGGCGTAACCGGAAGTTCAAACAAATCCACGCCGATAGCATCATATATCGCATTGAGAATCGCGGGAGCCACACCGACGACAGGATGCTCTCCTATCCCCCGCGCGCCGAAAGGGCCTATTTCTCCCGGTGTTTCGACGAACTCAACCGTCTGTTTTGCCGGGGCATCTTTTATGGACGGGAGCCGGTATTTTGAAAAGAAAGGATTCAGCGCCTTCCCTTCCGGACTGAATTTCAGTTCCTCATATAAAGTTGAACCGATTGCCATCATAACACCGCCGACAACCTGCCCCCTTATCTGCATGGGGTTAATGACTCTTCCGACGTCAAAAGACGAGGCGAAGTGGTCAATAATAATTTTCCCCGTCTTTTTCTCTATTCTGAGTTCGCATGCCTGCGCGCCGAACGTGTAAGTCACGCCCATATTACCCTGGCCGTTCTTGTCGGGATTGGAATAACGCGGCAGACGAGCATCGGACGTCGTCTGGACAACTTCCCCGACGGTTATGCCGTCCTCGCACATATAACCTCTGACGAGGCGGGTCACTTCGACCTTGACGGAAGGGTCGGATTTCAGAAAAATGCAATCCCCGTCATACTCAAGCATGTCAATATCGCACCTCAGGACCTGCGAAGCCGTCTGCTTTAATTTCCGAATTGCCTTTTCACAGGCGCGCACGACGGCGCGTCCGCCCTGAATCGTAAACATCGAGCCGATCGTCTGCCACTCCCACGGCGAAAACTGCGTGTCTATTTCCGTATATACCCTGATTCTTTCCGGCGAAATTTTCAAAACCTCCGCGGCGACCTGTCTTACAACGGTCCTTAAACCCTGACCGACTTCGGCGCCGCCCATATTTATTGAAACGCTACCGTCAACATTGAACTTGAGGTAACAGCCCTTTGAGGAAAAGGGCGCGCCCTTCGGCGATTTCATCAAAGCGGCAAAACCCCTCCCGTAATAATAACCGTCACTGCTTTTGGGCTTTGCTTTTGAAAAGACCTTCTTCCTGATTATATCCGCGCACTTTTTCACGTCGCCGTTGGTCTTCCAGAGTTTTTCTCCGAGAGCCGTCTGCTTTCCGGGCCCGAGATAATTCTTTTCCCTCAGTTCAAACGGAGACATCTTTAACTTCCTCGCGAGAATGTCCATCAGCCGCTCGGTCGCAAACTGCGATTCCTGGTGGCCGTAGCCCCTGAAAGCCCCGACCGGAGGCGTGTTCGTGTAAACGGAATTGCCTTCCAGACAACAGTTCGGGAATTCGTAAACGCCCGTGGAATTGTGCGTGGCGCCTATCATGACATGAATGCCGGTATCCACGAACGCACCGGTCGAATGATAAACAACCGTTTTTATCGCCGTGAGTTTACCGTCCTTTCTTGCCCCTATTTTCATTTTAGTCCTTATGCCGTGTCCTATAAGAGTGCTTAAGAAGTCCTCTTTCCTCGTGGCGACCCACTTCACAGGGGCCCCGGGAACAAAACTCGCGATATATGCGATTGTCTGCTCGACGGTAACGTCCGACTTGTAACCGAAGCAGCCGCCGACTTCAGGGATGTGGACTCTTATGTCGGAAACCGGAAGATTGTACGTCCTTGCAAAATCCTCTCTTATAACGAAAGGGCATATTGAGGAAGACCAGACCTCAATCGTCCCGTCCTCGTGAAAACACACAATCGAGCCGTGCGGTTCAAGAGCAGCGGAAGAGCCGAAAGGATAATTGAACTCGCCCTCCGCGACGGCATCCGCCTCCTTAAAACCTTTTTCAACGTTGCCTTTTTTCAGAACGTAACGGCTTGCGATGTTCGTGCCCGGGACGGCTCCCATCCCCGGGAGATGCCAGAACTTGCCGCTGTCGGAATGAATCAGCACCGCATCTTTTTTGAGAGCATCGCCGGCGTCCGTATAAACAGGCAGGGGCTTATATTCGGCCTTTATTTTTTTTACCGCCTGTTTTGCCTGCCGCGGACTTTCGGCGACGACGGCGGCGACCGGCTCGCCGATGTAGCGGACTTTATCAACCGCCAGCGGGGAGCGGTCTCTTATGTTATCCCCGAATTTGAATTTACAATTTTTCCCCGTAACAACTTTTACGACGCCTTCGCTCTTCTCCGCCTCGGATGTGTCTATTGAAACAATCTCCGCGTGAGCGTACTCCGGCATCAGGAGCGCCGCATAAAGCATCCCCGGAAGTTTTATGTCGTCCAGGAAAACGGACTTGCCGGTAATTTTACTCACCGCATCGGGACGGATGATATCTTTGCCGATGTATTTGAATTTCATTTTTCAGTTCCCGTATAATCTTGTTTCCGCCGTATTTTCCGCCACAATTTTTCCGCTGCTTATAACATACCGCGGGGCTTCCTGAAAACGCAGCGCTTCAAGAACACTGCCGACTCCGAGAACCACCATATCGGCAACGCCGCCTTCCCTGATTCCGAAATTTTTAATGTTCATCGCTTTTGCGCCGTTGACCGTTATCATATCGTACAGCGTTTCCATATCGTCCGCTCCCGTCATCCAGAGAAGATGCGATGCGAGGAAAGCGACTTCAAGCATGTTGTTTCTCCCGTAAGGATAATACGCGTCCGAAATGTCATCCTGACCGAGACAGACCAGAACCTTCTCCTCAAGGAGTTCCTTTACCCGCGCGTGCAGGGGTCCGGTATGGGGGTCCGTTACAATCCCTATTTTCGCTTTCTTGAGAAGAGCGGCTACTTTCTGAAAATACGGTTTCGGATAAAGGCACATCGCCCGCGCATGTTGCGCGAGGACGCGGCCTTCCCAGCCGTTTTTTATCGTCTCTACCGCGAGCATCTCAAGAGTGCGGAGCGTAGCATCGCCGGCGTCATCAACAAGCATAGAGACATCCTTATTATAAGTACGGGCAATCGCCATCATTTTCTGAATATGCGCTCTTTCATCATCCTCGGTGTATTCAATCCAGGGAATCCCCCCGACGATATCGGCGCCGAGGTCCATCGCTTTTTTTATGAGTTTTTCGGCCTCCGGTTCGCGCACCACGCCGTCCTGGGGAAAGGCAACGACCTGAATATCAACAATCCCTTTAAATTCTTCCCTCACTTTTATCAGCGCTTTAACTCCCTCAAGGCGCGCTTTTGAATCAACGTCGGCGAAAGCCCTTATGTGAAGGTTCCCGTACCGCGCCGCAAGGTCCGCCGCCTTCCGGACGTTCGGGATAATCCATTTCTCGTCGTAGTTTTCCTTGACGCGGGCAGCGAGTTCTATCGCCGTCATCGCCTTGCCCATATCGGAGCCGTGATAATCCTTCAGCGCCTTTTCATCCATCATTCCCAAAGTCCAGACCTTGCAGAGATGCAGGTGCGCGTTGCAGAACGCTTCCGTGACAAGATTCTTTTTCGCGTCAATGACTTTCTTCGCGTCAATCTTCAATTTTCCTGAAATTTTTCTGATTTTCTTTTTATCAACTGCAATATCGAACAGACCCTTGCGCCCGCGCAATTTAGCATTACGAATCAATAAATCCATACCCCCTCCCTCTATAAACCTACCGGCAATCCAAAACTGACGGACATAACCTTGTATAAAAGATCCATTACGGCCATAAGCAGCGCCAAAAGCAAAATCAGATGAAAAAGGAAAACGGCGAGGTTTTCTTTTTCATCATACTCCTTCACCGCCGCGCGAGTATCCGTCACCAGCAAAACCGCCAGCAAAACAACAATCGTCCAGTAATAAAAAACCATTACCGCCGTCCTTTTTTTTGTAAATATTCAGTGAACACCGTATTTGTCATTGCCCTCTGCAATCCAAAGGATTGCGAGGACTTAGTCCCGGGAATTCTCCGAATTCCACGGGGCGAGCCCGAAGGGCGTGGCAATCTCGAGATTGCTTCGGTCATTTCATTCCCTCGCAATGACACGCCGTTCACTGAGCTTTTACCTTTTTTCAGTACTGGAAAATTATATTTTTTTCCGCGGCATTTGTCAATTTATAGACACGCCGCTTGACAATAAAGAACCCTAAAAAGTATAATTCGTCATTATGAAAAGCCTGAAGTGGTTTCTTTTGGACGTAAAGGGAAAAGCAATAGGCCGCTGCGCGGTGCAGATATCCAAAATACTGCGCGGCAAGGACACGCTGCCTTACCATCCGAATAAACTGGCCGATTGCGGCATCGTCGTCATAAACGCCAAAGCCGTAAAATTGACCGGAACCAAAGCTGTCACAAAAGAATTTTTCTTTCACCCGACGACACAGCCCGGACACTGGAAAAGAATAACCCTTGGGAAACTCCTTGAGAAAGACCCGCGTAAGGTTATCATAGAAGCGGTAAAAGGAATGCTTCCTAAAAACCGTTTAAGAAAAACAGCTCTGCGGAGAATCCGCGTTTATCCCGGGGAAAAACATCCGCACGCAGCAAATATAACAGGAGTGAAAAATGGCTGAGATAGCAACTTCGGGTAAAAGAAAAAGCGCAGTAGCGAAAATTGTTTTAAGGGACGGCTCGGGAAAAATTACTGTCAACAAAAAGGATTTTGAGGACTACTTCAAAGGATACCCGCTGGCAAAACACGAAGTTATCCGGCCTCTGATAGCAACGTCCACAAGAAAAAATTACGACTTCACCGTCCATGTTACCGGCGGCGGTCTTTCGGGACAGGCGCAGGCAATAAGACACGGCATTTCAAAAGCGCTGCTTTTAATATCCGGAGACCATAAAACCATCCTGCGGAAAGAAGGTTTCCTCACAAGGGACTCAAGAGTTGTGGAAAGGAAAAAACCCGGGCAGCCGAAAGCCAGAAAAAGATTCCAGTATTCAAAACGCTGATACCAAATGGAGAATTTCTCCTTTGTCTGCGTTGATTTTCAGAAAGAGTTTACGTCTCCCGACGGTTATTTTTTCAGAAAAAGGCCCATGGTTGATTTTGTAAAAAAAAACCTTTTTCCCTTTCTGAAAAAAAAGAACATCAAAGTCAGCGAAATAGCGGCGGATTACAGAAAACCGCGCCGAGGCGACAGAAAGCCCCACTGCGCGCCCGGGTCGGACGGTTTCCTTTCGGAACTCCCCGGCGAACTGCGGAAGTCGCGGTGGGTCAAGGCAATGAACTCGCCGGTGTGGACGCGCAAAAATGCCGGAACCTTAAAAAAAACTTCATGGCCGTACGTTGACGACAGGAAATTTACGTTCTGGCTAAAAAAGAATTTAAGGAAAAACTGCATTCTCTTCGGTCTGACCCTTGACAAGTGCCTGCTCTGCACGGTGCAGGAACTTTACTTCCGGGGATACAGGGTGAAGATACTCCGCGAGGGATGCGACACATTTTCCGGAAGTCAAAAAGAAAAAGAAATGCTTTTCAACCTGCTCACGCTCACAAAATGGGCGGAAATCATATCATGGAACGCCTTGAAAAAAATATATAATTCCCATTATGCGTGAAACTTTAAACTGTCCTGATAAGAATTGCCGGATACAGGCACATTATGCTAATTTAATGGAGTAACCTCTTATGGAATATTACGCGGCGGTTTCATTAAAACAGGCTGAAGACCTTAAGAAAAAGATTGCCGGAAGCGCTTATTTCGCCGGCGGGACGGTATTGAACTGGCGGGGCGAGCCCGCGGCAAATGCGCTTATTGACCTCAAAGACCTGAAACTCGGCGGGATAAAAGCGTCCGGCGGCAAAATCATAATCGGCGCTTCCGCGACAATTCAGGAAATTGCCGAAAGCCGCGCGGTTCCGAAAGAACTGGCAAAAGCGGCGCGCTGTTTTACCGGCATAAACGTAAGGAATATGGCCACTATCGGCGGGACGGCGGCGGGAAAATTTTTCATCTCGAACCTCCTGCCTGTCCTGGCGGCATACAACGCGGAAGTTGAATATTATCTGACCGGCGCGAAAAAAACCCTGCCGCTTACGGACTGGCTGAAGAACAAAAAAGGAATTGTCTGCGCAATCGTCGTCGGACATCTGAAAAGAAAAGTAAAAGTCCTGCAGGAGAAAATATCCGCTATGGACTTCCCGTCAATAGTTACGGCTATGGGTTTTGAACTGCGCGACGGTAAAATAACAAAACCCGTCGTTGCAGTGAGCGGCGCCGGCGGGGCGCTCTCAATATCAAAAAAGGCGGAGGTTTATCTGACGGGGTTGAAATTAATCAGCGCTGAAGCGGGAAAACTCAGCGCCGCCGCTTTGAAAGATATTAAAACAACCGGCAACGTCAAAGTCAGCGCGCGTGTAAAAAAAAGAATTATAGAAAGTCATCTGACGTCCATATTAAACGCCCTTAAACCGGAGTTGTAATGAAAATAAAATTCAAACTCAACGGAAAAAATATTGAAATTGAGGCGGCTCCGGAAAAGAAAGTCCTCTATCTGCTCAAGGAACTTCACGTTAAATCCGTCAGGAGGGGCTGCGACGAAGAGGGAAAATGCGGCAACTGCGCAATTCTGCTCGACGGGAAACTCGTAAATTCCTGCCTGCTCATAGCCCCGCAGATTGACGGCAAAAACATCACAACCGTTGAAGGGCTCACCGAAGGAAGGGGCATTCACAGAATTCAGCAGGCATTCATTGATGCTGGTCTTGTCCAGTGCGGCTACTGCACGCCAGCCCAGATATTAGCGGTCAAGGCGCTTCTGGACAAAGTGAAAAACCCGAATAAAAAACAGGTAAACGACGCTTTAAGCGGCGTGTTATGCCGGTGTACCGGATATAAACAGATATACAACGCAATCGACATTCTCTGTAAAGGCAGGACGGCAAAGGACTTCACTCCCGAATATAAGAAAGATTACAGAGTCGTGGGAAAAATCACTCCTAAAATAGACGCCCTGCAGCTGGTTAAAGCCGAGGTCTCCTACGTCGAGGACTATGTAGCGCCGGACGCCCTTCACCTGTTTGTGCTGAGAAGCCCTTATCCCCACGCCGAAGTCATTTCCGTAGATACTCGCGGGGCGGAAAAAACCGAGGGCGTGGAATACATCCTCACTCACAAAAACTCGCCGAAGACCTGGTACACGCAGGCGGGGCAGAGCTACCCGGAACCCTCGCCGTACGACCAGCAGGTTATAAATTCCAAAATGCGTTTTATCGGCGACAGGGTCGCAGCCGTCGCAGCAACCTCGCTTGAAATCGCAAAAAAAGCCGCCGAAAAAATAAAAGTAAAATACAAACAGCTTCCGCCGGTGTTCACGATTGAAGAAGCCGCCGCCAAAGATGCCCCCGTCTTACACGACCGCGACCCGAAGAAACTGGACCCTCTCGATATAGGCGCCGTCCCTAAAAAAAACATTGTCTGCAGAACCTCAGGCGGAATCGGGGACGTGGAAAAAGGTTTCAGGGAAGCGGACGAAGTTACCGAGGGGTACTACTCCACGCCTCCCATTCAGCACACGCCGATGGAGCCCCACACGGCTTACGCGTACATGAAAAACGGGCGGCTGGTCATCCACACTTCCGTACAGACGCCGTTCCACGTGAGAAGAATCGTCGCAAGCATTCTGAAACTTCCTGAAAACAAAGTCCGCGTCATAAAAGAAAAAGTCGGCGGTGGTTTCGGGGCAAAGCAGGACTGCGGCGTGGAAGACCTCGTCGGGACCGTCGCTTACCAGTCGGGGAAACCCGTTTACTACAGGATGACGAGAAAGGAAGAATTTACCGTAAGAACGCGGCCGGCGATGTTTATGACGATAAAAGCGGGAGCAACGAAGGACGGAAAACTCACGGCGCTGGCCATAAAAACAAAAGCCGACGTCGGGGGATATGGCCAGCATGCCCTCACCGTTCCGATGAACGGATGCTCAAAGACACTGCCGCTTTTCACCTGTAAAAATATGTCTTACGAGGTGACATCTTATTACACAAATAACATCGTCTCCGGCGCGTATCAGGGATACGGGGTGCCGCAGACGAATTTCGCAGTGCACATGGCGCTTGCGGAACTCGCGCAGAAACTCGGCATAAACTTTCCGGAGTTCATATCCCGAAACCTCGTCAGTAAGGGCTACCGGCTTGATATTCTCAAACAACTGGGCGAGGGACGGGAAGGCCTCGCTCAAAAATTATCAAGCTGCGGTCTGCCGGAATGCATAGAAAAAGGTCTCATAAAATATAAAAAATGGGAAAACAAAAAAGCAGGGGGAGACATTGTGCAGGGCAAAGGTATGGCGGTGATGATGCAGGGCTCCGGAATCCCCGGGCTTGACGCCGCAAACGCAATGGTCAAGATGATATCCGACGGGACTTTTATGCTCTACATCGGAGGTGCCGACCTCGGAACGGGCGAAGATACCGTAGCCGCAAAAGTCGTTGCCGAGGAACTCGGAGTCAATCAGGATAATGTATCCGTGACTTCCGCCGACACGGACACAACACCGTTCGACAAGGGCTCTTACGCATCAAGCGGCACTTTCTTTACGGGGAATGCCGCTTACACGGCCGCCCGGAATATGAAAAAACTCATCATAAATACAGCCGCCGATATTCTTAAACTGAAACCCTCTCAGATAAAAATAATGCCGGTCGGACGGGTCGGAACCGAATCAAAAAATTTAACCTACAAAGAACTGGCTCTGAAAACGCAGTCGGGCGACGGCGCAGGCCAGTTGATTGCAAGCGGCGCATTTACGACGGAGGTCTCGCCCATACCCTATGCCGCGCATTTCTGCCAGGTCTCCGTAAACAAACGCACAGGCATGGTGAAGGTGGACAGGTACTACGCTCTCCACGACTGCGGGGTGCCCATAAATCCCGACCTCGCAAAAGGCCAGGTTTACGGCGGAGTGCTGAAAACAATAGGCCACACTTTTTACGAGGCGATGGAATTTGACAAAACCGGGAAATGCCTCAACAGCAATTTCACGAACTATCCCATACAGAACATTAACGACCTTCCTGATGACTTTGAAGTTGAACTGATAGAAGTCGCCGACGACATCACGCCCTATGTCGGCAAATCAATCGGCGAACTCGCCTGCGACGGCGCATCCGCCTGTATTGCTCTGGCAATAAACGACGCCTGCGGAATCTGGATGAGACACTGGCCATTCCGCCCCGAAAAAATCCTCACCCAACTCTCCAAAAAATAAACCCCACCTTCTTCTCCCTCCAAGAATTATACATTTTTTAAAGGAAATTTTTCTTTGCCGATTTTATTGGAATGGTTGAAATATACTTTGTTTATTCCAATTACATTAATTTTATTTTGCTTAATTTTATAATACTAATTCAATTCCTTTTGAGCACATAGCCGTATAATTCGTGTATATCTTAATCCAAAATCTGATTTATCATTAGTATCCTCATAATATAAAACTCGAAAATTTTTAAATAATTCAATTAGTTCATTTGATTTAAAAACTACACCCTTTCCAATTTGCATATCAGTAGTCGCATCAAGATGAAAAGCTTCCAAAACTATTATTCCACGATCTTTGAGAGATTCATATAGTTTAGGTATTAATCCCCGAACTGGCACATAACTTAATACTATTAAATCCCATTGTTCATTTCCAAAATCAAATTCTTCGGACGTTTGAATACTAGTTTTTATATTTAATCCTTTTTGTTTTGCATGTTTCTCTGCTAATGCTACTGCCTTATACGCAGGGTCAAATCCTGTAACTTCCCAACCTTGTTCAGATAAATAGATTGTATTTCTACCTTGACCCATACCCACATCTAAAGCCTTGCCTGGTTTCCTACTTTTTATCATTTCTATTAGAAATTTATTGGGTTGAGTATTAAACGTGGGATTTTCTGATGTAAGAATTTTATTCCATCTTTCTGCAATGTAAGATTTTCTTTTTCTAGATGCTTGATCCTTTTTCTGAGAAGAATCAAGATTATTAGCATGAATAAATGGATGTACAAACAGAGCGAGAATCATAATAAATATTCTTAATTTCATAATAATCGGAAAATCGGGAAAATCGGGACATCCTTGATTTTCCATGATTTTATTATACCATTCACTTAGCCTAATTCAAAGCGGAAAAAGCGGGATGTTCTTGGTTTTGCGGCGGACGGTCACTTCTTTTTTTGTTTCCTTTTTGTTTCTTGAAATTATTTCACGTGAAATAATTTGCCTTTTTTCCGACGACGCCGTTTTAAGGTGTGCCACAAATCGGGTGGATACGGATAACGGGGCACTGGGAAAAAATCAGCGGCTTGTTAAAAATTTATATTTTACTTTTTAAGGGATATTTCTCAGGATTTTCAAGATTATCTATATCAAGGTCAACATCAAGGTCTGACCAGTGTAAATGAAATCCATGCAGAAGTTTTACATTTTGAATATTCTTTACGGGTTGATTTTTAAAATAGGGGTAATCCTTATAGTTAAAGAAATATTCTTTACCCTTAACAAGTATCCATAGACCATACGGGGTAATGTTTTCAACGCTTACCGAAATGTTTCTTCCATTTTTTAATAATTTCATTTTTTCGTTTCTCCACAATTTTTTGTATTTCATTCAATTGGTTAGGTTTAAGTTTGATGTATGTAGCAAGCGAAATAATAGGTTCTATCCAAAATTTTGCCTCTCCATCCTCACATCCCACATGTACATGCATGCGCACTTCTTCATTTGATAGAAAATAAATCTATAACCCTTAACTCGAAATACTGTTGGACTCATAACTATTTCCTTAAAGTAATTATAGCATGTTCGATTTTATTTCAAAACATGCAAGCTGGGAAAACAGGAACGTCCTTGGTTTTCCTGCCTGTTCTTTTTTTGTTTCCTTTTGGTTTACTGAAATTATTTCACGTGAAATAATTGACCTTTTTCCCGACGACGACGTTTCAGGGTGGTCCACTTTTTGCAAGATTCCTGAAAATTTGATTTGATGAAAAGAAAAATACGGAGGAGGTTAGAATGAAACACTTAACGGAGCATCTCTGGTTTAGCACTTCTCACAGGCGGGATTACATAAATATCACGCCCGAAGTCGAGAAACTGGTTAAAAAAAGCGGGGTGAAGGAAGGGCTTTGTCTTGTGAACGCCATGCACATTACCGCCAGCGTGTTTATCAATGACGCCGAAAGCGGGCTGTTGAAGGATTTTGACGACTGGCTGGAAAATTTTGCTCCGCACGAACCTTTATCAAAATACAGGCATAACAGAACCGGTGAAGACAACGGTGACGCCCATCTTAAGAGGACAATAATGGGAAGAGAGGCTGTTATCGCTATTACCGGCGGCAAACTTGATTTCGGCCCGTGGGAACAGATTTTTTACGGCGAATTCGACGGCAGGAGAAGAAAAAGAGTTTTGGTAAAGGTAATCGGCGAATAGAGCCCCGAGCTTTTCAGCCGGCGGGTTTTACCGCCATTTTTTGTGAAACCACCACCACTGCCCGGGGTATTTTCTTACGAACATTTCAACCTGCTCGTTGAACTTCTGCGTATTTTCACCCTCGTCGCCGCTCATGTTCAGCGGATTCCCTATGATTATTTTGTGTTTTGTCCCCTTCCTAACAATAAAAGCAGGCAATACCGCCGCGCCGGATTTCCTTGCGAGCGTGTCCGCTCCCGGCGGCGCCAGAATTTCCCGCCCGAAGAAACGCGTTTTTATGCCTCTTGAGAATTTCTGGTCAACAAAGATAAAAAGGGAATGCCCCCTGCGCAGTTCCCTGAGAGACCTCTTGAGAGACAGAAATCTCGGCTTGTAGTATATGAGTATGCTGTAAAGTTTTCCGGTGCCTGTAATCTTCCTCCGGTACACGTTGAACATGCGCTCGAGGTGGCTATTCGCCACCTCTTTGAGTATAAGATACACCTTCTGCCCGTCCGCAACGAACTTGCACACCATCAAAGCAAACTGCCCGAGGTGGGCGGATATAAACAGGACGGGTCCTTTTCTGAGCGCACCGGTGTAGTTTTCAAAACCCTCGTACGAAAACCTGCGATTCATCTCCGCTGCGCCGCGCACATAGTAATAATTTAACTCGAAAACGCCTTTAACAAGGTTCTGAAACGATTCTATGGCGATTTTTCTTTTTTCTTCTTTCGTTTTTGTGTTGCCGAATGCAAGGTCAAGGTTACTGAGAGCGGTGCGTCTTCTCGGTACGGCGGCGTAAAAACCCAGCCACCCGAGCAGGTCGGCGAGTTTGTTTACGAAATGTATTGAGAACGGTGCCAGCAGGCAGAACAATGCTTTTATTTTTATAAAAAGGACAAAATCAAATATACCCCTCGCAATTTTTTTAAACATCATCTAACATTTATCCTATTATATAATTGTACACAAAACCCGAAATAAGCGAAACGGCGCTTATTACTGCCAGATATAAAAAAAGTATCTTTGCGCCGAATTCTTTTTTCAGAACAAGTATCGTGCTGTAACTTGTAATCGGACCGACCAGAAGAAGCACAATACCCGCGCCCTGATTCATACCGCTGTTTACAAAAGCGGCGGCCAGCGGTACGCTCGCGGTGGAACAAATATACATTATCATCCCGAAAAACAGCGCAAAAATATATCCGAGACTCGAATGCAGATAAGTACTTATTATATTTCCTACCGGTGTTATCGACGCTACCGCCGCCGCAAGCACTAATCCCGCCGCAATCTCAATACCCATTTCACGCGGCTGTTCCACAAACGAAAACAGGAATATGGACCGGATTTTTTGAGAGACGGTCCTTACCGGATGATTATGTCCGCCTTTGCCGGAGGCGCAAGAAGGACAAGTTTCCGTTTCGGTTTTTCCGTCCCCCGCGCTGAAATTATTTCCTATAATTCCTATTATGAGCCCCATTATTATTACAGAGCCGGAAAGATACAGCGTAAAGCCCAGCCCCATCAGCCGCCATGCGACCAAAACGGCGGAAACGGAAGTGGCGGGAGTCGCCACCAGAAAAGCCAGAACCGGCCCCATAGAAACGCCTTTTTTCCTGAGCCCCACAGCTATGGGCAGTGAACCTATGCAGCAGACGGGAAGAATAATGCCGGCGAGCGTCACATAAAATATCGGCAGGAGCCCCTTCCTGTTAAGGTACCTGTTCACAAATCCGGAAGGGACAAATTCGTTAATAAGTCCGCTGATAAAAAAACCGGCTAGCAGCGCCGGAGCAACCTCAACGGCGTAATGCAGAAGTTTTGCCGTAAAATGCTGGAACATCTATCTTACCTCGAGCATACGCGCGAGAGCTTTCCCCGCTCTTGCGGCTATTGACTTATCCACCTTCACTTCATACCTGAGTTTTTCGAGAGAATCAAGAAGTTTGACAAGATTTATCTTCTTCATATCTCTGCACACCGCCTCTTCCGTCACGGGATAAAATTTCACGCCGGGGCAGGCCGTTGACAGACTGTAGAGCATCCCCGTCTCCGTCCCCGCCAGAACTTCCTTTTTCCCCCTGGACAGGTCTATCATCCCGGAAGTAGAGGCGACTGCGTCAGCATGCGCGATGGTCTCAGGAGGACACTCCGGATGCACGATGGCAAAAGCCCGCGGATGTTTTTCGCGCGAGGTATCCAAAGCCCATGCCGTTATTTTCTGGTGAACGGGACAGTACCCGTCATACAGTATAATTTTTTTGGAAGTAAAAGACGCCGTATAACCGCCCAGACACCGGTCGGGCACAAAAATTATCTCTTCCTCCTCAAGCGAATTCACCACCTCAACCGCATTGGCGGAAGTACAGCAAATATCGGATTCCGCTTTCACCGCTGCCGTCGTGTTCACATAACAGACGACCGCAGCGCCGGGGTGAGCTTTTTTCAAAGCCCTGAGGCCGGCGGCATCTATCATATCCGCCATCGGACATCCGGCTGACCCGTCGGGAATTAAAACGTTTTTTTCGGGCGAAAGAATTGCCGCCGTCTCCGCCATAAAATAAACACCGCAAAAAACAATGACGTCCGCTTCCGTCTCGGCGGCGCGGCGCGACAAATCCAGAGAATCTCCCAGAAAATCCGCAGCGTCCTGAACTTCCGGAATCTGATAGTTATGGACAAGTATCACCGCGTTCCTCTTCTTTTTGAGTTCTTTGATTTTTACGAGAATTCCCAATGTATTTTTCATTTTATTTCAATTGCCGACGGCAGGGAACGGTTAATCTTTTTTATCTCCGGGATATATAGGAGACATCTTCCTCAAGACATTTACAATTTTCTGAAGTTCCTTCACGACAAAATCAATGTCTTTCTCCGTATTGCACCTGCCTAAACTGAACCTGACTGAGCCCTGGGCGATTTCGGGCGGAATCCCCATCGCGGACAAAACATGGGACGGCTCAAGCGAACCGGAAGCGCAGGCGGAACCCGAAGACGCCGCCACGCCTTTTAAATCAAGTTTAAGCACAATGGATTCCCCCTCGATGTATTTAAAAGAAAGGTCGGCGGTGTTCGGCAGACGGCGGTCGGGGTGACCGTTTAACTTCACGTCCTTTATTGAATTCATTATACCCGAAACGAATTTGTCTCTCAGTTTTTTCAACCTTTCGTTTTCCTCGCTCATTTCTTTTCCGGCGATTTCAACCGCTTTCGCAAAACCGACGATACCGGCCACATTCTCGGTGCCCGCGCGAGAATTTTTCTCGTGATGGCCCCCGTGAATAATGGACTCAAGTTTGGTCCCTTTCCTTATATAAATTACGCCTATGCCCTTGGGCCCGTACAACTTATGCCCCGAAAGAGAAAGCAGGTCAATTTTCAAGTCGTCCACATTTATCGGTATTTTACCGGCCGCCTGAACGGCGTCGGTGTGAAAAAGAACATTATTCCGTTTTGCAATTTCGCCAATTTCCTTAACAGGTTGAATTGTCCCCACCTCGTTATTAGCGTGCATAACCGTTACAAGCACCGTTTCATCGCCGATGTATTTTTTCAGTTCGTCCATACTCACCACGCCGTATTCGTCGACGGGAAGATACGTAACCCTGTAACCCCTTTTTTCCAGAAATTTACAGGTGCCCAGAACAGCCGGGTGTTCAATTGCAGACGTTATAATGTGTTTCCCTTTAACCCCGTTTGCGAAAGCGGCGCCTTTTACCGCAAAATTGTCCGACTCCGTGCCGCCGGAGGTGAAAACAATCTCCCCGGGGGATGCTCCGAGAAAGCCCGCTATCTTCTCCCGCGCTTCCTCCACCGCCTTCCGCGCGGAGCGGCCGAAGGAATGCAGACTTGACGCGTTGCCGAAATCCCTTCTGAAATAAGGTGTCATTGCCTTAACGACGCGCGGGTCAACGGGCGTCGTGGCGTTGTGGTCGAGATATATTTTACTCATTTTTTTCTTTCCTGACGAGAAACTCATGCTCTATTTCATCTCTCTTTTTTTCAAGGAGCTCGTCTATCTTGCTTACAACCCCCTCCATGGACTCAATTTTTTTAAGACGCTCTTCAAGTTTATTCTGCTCGGCAAGAACAAATTTTATGGCATCGGCGACAGGGTCGGGAAGTTTGCCGTGTTCGAGCACTTTGAGATGCTCCTGGCTCCAACCCATGCCCACTCTTGCCGGAACGCCGACGGCCGTCGCATTCGCGGGAATATCCGTTATCACGACAGAACCCGCGCCTATTCTCGCGTGTTCCCCTATTTTTACCGCGCCGAGAACAATCGCACCCGCGCCCACGACAACATTATCCCCGAGCGTGGGATGCCTCTTTTTCTTTGCCTGGCTTGTACCGCCGAGAACAACACCCTGATAGAGTAAAACATCGTTTCCTATCTCGGCCGTTTCCCCTATTACAACGCCCATCCCGTGGTCAATAAAAAATCTTCTGCCGATTTGCGCCCCGGGGTGGATCTCTATTCCCGTCAGGTGCCGGCTAACGTGCGAAATAATTCTTGCAAACGCGTATTCCCGCCTCCCGTAAAACCAGTGAGCAATGCGGTGCCACCAGAGAGCATGAAGGCCCGGATAGCAGAAAAGAACCTCAAGCATATTTTTTGCGGCGGGATCCTTCTTAAAAACCGTTTTCACATCTTCCTTTATTCTTTTAAACATTGCGAATCAATCTCCTTTTTCTCTGCCCGGCCGCCGTTTCCTTCTTAAAGTTTTTCCGATATATCTTCCGGCAGCCGGTAATTTTTCAAGCATATATTTTTTAATATTCTTATTATGCACCCTGTTCAGCCCGAAAAGACATTCCGCCTGCAGGGGAGCGGCGGAAATTCCGGCTTTCACTGCAATTTCTTTTATTTTCCGGGCGCTCAACCGGTAAACCGGATGGCTGTACGTTATGCCGAATTTCCCGGCGAACGCATCCGCCGCATCCATATACGCAGGGGTCTGTTCCGGATAATATGTCTGACCTTTTTCAAAGCCGTCGGCAATCCGATTTATATTATTTTTCCTGCAGTAAATGATCGCCTCCGAAAGCATTGCGAGTTTGCACCCGCAGCACAGCAGGTTGCCGTATTTTTTTACATCGCTCTCGAGTTCCTTAACGGCAATCGCATGGAATAAAACGCGGCTGCTCATCAATTTCCACGAACACATTTTTCCGAACCGTTTCTTTATCAAATCCGCTTTGCGGCGGGAATTGTCCAATCCCAGTTCGGCGCCGTTGTCAAAAGTTACCAGATGCGTTCTGTATCCTTCCCGCAGATAGCCCACCGCCGCGGCGGAGGAGTCCCTGCCGCCCGAAAACAAAACCAGCACTTCCGGAATTCCGGAATGTTTCTGCTTTTTCACTTTTTACGTTTTTTTCTCAAAAACCAGAACAGTCCCCGTTCTTTTCGTTCTTTTTCTTATAAACTTCGGCGGGGTTAAATTCCCTGTCCATTATTATCCGCCAATTGTTTCCTTCAAGTTGTCTGAAAAAACACGCTTTGTAACCGAGGTGGCAGGCGCCGTAGGCGGCGGGTTTTACTTTTAGGAGCAGAGAGTCCCCGTCGCAGTCAAGGTAAATCTCAAGAACTTCCATAAAGTTGCCCGACTCCTCGCCCTTCGTCCAGAGTTTCTTCCGGCTTCTTGAATAGAATGTTGCTTTTTTTGTTTCCACCGTTTTAAGGAACGCTTCTTCATTCATATAAGCGAGCATCAAAACCTGCCCATCCACGCCGATCAGAACAGCGGGAACAAGCCCCCTGCCATCAAATTTTATTTCGTCAATCAGAGCCATATTTTTCTATCGCCTCCCGTAAGTCCATTTTGTTTTCGTAAACCGCCTTCCCTATTATAACACCCGCCACCCCTGTCGAGGCAAGGGCTTCCAAATCCTGCAGCCCCTTAACGCCGCCGGAAGCAATAACCGGAATATCCGTCATCCCGACAATTCCCGAATAAAATTCCGGATCTATTCCCGCCAGAGTCCCGTCTTTCACAATTGAGGTTACAATCACTTCTCTGACAAGCCGTGTTTTCAAACTGTTGAAGAAATCATCCAGCCCCGCGCCCGAGCCTTCCCTCCAGCCGTGAATCTTCACGTATTTATTCTCCACGTCCGCGCTTAAAACCACTTTATCCGCAAACCACGACAGGATTTCCCCGAACTGCTGGATATTGTCAAAAAAAACAGAACCGAGGACAATTTTATCAATCCCCTTTTCAATATACTCCTTCGCCGTTTCAAAACGCCTGATTCCTCCGCCGACGTCAAGAACAACATCCGTTTTTGCTCTTATGTCAAAAATCGCATCCCGCGTGATTTTGTCATCATCGCCGAAAGCGCCGTCGAGATTTACGATATGAAGACGTTTTGCTCCCTGCCGGCAGAAGACCCCGGCAACTTCCGCCGGGTTTTCAAAATAAACCTTCTCCTTATCCTGTTTCCCCTGGAAAAGACGGACAACACGCCCGCCCCTCAAATCAATCGCCGGAATTATCTGCATAGTTGGGATAGTTGGGGACAGGGCTTTTCAAGACCTGTCCCCTTCCATAAGACCTGTCCCCTTCCTTATAAGACCTTTTGTGGAGGGAATTCCTTTCCCCGACGACGCAAGAGCCCTGCCCAGCGCTATGCCGAACGCCTTGAAAACCGCCTCGCTCATGTGGTGATTGTCCCTGCCCCCAAGAGAAATAACGTGAATTGTTATGCCCGCCGTATTCGAAACGGCTCTGAAAAAATCTTCTATGAGGCGAAAGTCAAAATCAGATTTTCTGATGGCGGAAAACTCAACCTTAAAACTCAAAAAAGGTCTCCCCGAAATATCAATCGCGACAAGCGCCAGCGCCTCGTCCATCGGTATTACCGCCGAGCCGAACCTCGTCAGGCCCTTCCCTTTCTTTATAATTTTTTTCAGGTCTTCACCCAGGCAAATTCCGAGGTCCTCAACGGTATGATGGTCGTCGACTTGCGTATCGCCCGTCGCTTTTACCTTCAGACAAAATCCTCCGTGACAGGAAAATGCCTCAAGCATATGGTTCATAAAGCCGATGGGGGTATTTATGTCTGCCGCTGCCGGCCGTTTCTTTCCATCCAATTTTAGCGAAACGCTTATGTCTGTCTCCTTCGTCTTCCTGTGAAAGGTGGCCGAGCTTTTACTTTTTCTTTCCGGGTTTCTTTTTTTCATGACATCTCCTTATCTCTATTGATTTCCTGTGGTTTTCCATTCCCTCCTCGCCCGCAAGAAATACGGCGGCTCCGCTGTCCGAGGCAAAAGACCTTTTATCGTAACTGATTTCGGCATAACTTCTGAGAAAAGTTCCGGCGCTCAGCCCTGACGCAAAAGAGGCTGTCCCGCCCGTCGGAAGCGTGTGGGAAGGCCCCGCCGTATAGTCCCCCATCGCGACGGCGGAATACTTCCCGAAGAAAACGGCTCCGCATTTTCCGAACCTGTTCCTGTACCGTGAAACATTTTTAACCATTACAAGAAGGTGCTCGGGCGCAATGGATTCAATTTTAGCCGTCTGCTCCTTTAAATCCTTTATAAGAAAAACAGAAATCCTGCGCCCGAAAACGCCCCTGATAAAATTAAAAAGACGCTTTGAAGGCGTTATGAAATACGCTTTTGTTTCAGGAGCGTGCTCAAGCTGCGCTGCCAGGTCAATGATAATCCATTCCTTTTTTACGCTTTCGTCGGCAAGAATCATTATCTCGCTCGGCCCCGCAAGCAAATCAATGCCCACCGCGCCGAAAACCTGTCTTTTCGCTTCCGTCACAAACCTGTTTCCGGGTCCAGCAATAAAATCAACCTTCGGAATTTCCCCCGCCCCGTACGCAAAAGCGGCAACCGCCTGAGCGCCCGAAATTCTGAAAAGCGAAGTGACCCCCGAAAGATGGCAGGCGGCCAGAAGCGCATCCGAAATTTTTGAACTCGCGATGTAAATTTCTCTGACGCCTGCGACTTTCGCGGGTATCGCATTCATAAGCACCGAAGACGGGTACAGGAACCGGCCGCTCGGAACATAAATTCCCGCTTTTTCCACCGGCGTAAAACAATGCCTTATTTTCAAGCCGTTCCTCCCGTACGTTATATTTTTATAGCCGCCGCGGACTTTCCTCTGAAAAGAATAAATCTTCTCTGAAATCCCCGTCAGAAACCGGCGGGCTTTTTCCGGAAGCCGTTTATACGCAAGAGAAAAATCACGGGGCATCAGACGGAGCCCGGCGGGGGATACGGAAACGCCGTTAAACTTTTTCTCAAAATTAAGAACGGCGGCGATTCCGCGTTTCCTGACTTCCTTCAAAACAGTTGAAACGGTTTCTGCCACATTCGTTTTTTTCATAACCACCTCAATCCCCTTTTATTGAAACATTTGCGCCGAGCAACTTCAACTTCTTGAAAAAATTTTCGTAGCCCCTGAAGAGATGAGACAGGTCGCTCACCGTGGTTTTGCCGTGCGAGGCAAGACCGGCTATAATCATCGCGGCAGACGCTCTCAAATCGCAGGCGAGGAGAGAAGCGCCGCTTAACCGGGAACGCCGGACGGTAAGAACATCCCTTTTAAGAAACATTTTCGCATTCAACCTTTTCAGTTCATCAACATACATAAACCGCCCGGAAAAAATATTTTCTTTTATCCTGGAGACGCCTGACGCTTTAAGCATATAAACGGCCCACAGCGGCTGTAAATCGGTCGGGAATCCCGGATATGACTTTGTCTCGATTCCTGCCGATTCCGGACGGGCGGCTGCTGTAATTTTTATACTGTCGGAAAATATCCGAACACCAGCGCCGGTCGCCGAAAGAGCCCTTGTAACCGACGACAAATGCCCCGGAATAATATTTTGAACTTTTACTTCTCCCCCGACGGATGCGGCGGCAAGAAGAAACGTTCCCGCCTCAATCCTGTCCGGCATCACGGAAAACCTGCAGCCGGCGAGGCGCTTTTTCCCCGAAATAACATACGTATTTTTCACATGCGATATGTCCGCGCCCATCGCTTTCAAAAAAAGATAAAGATCATAGACCTCCGGCTCTTCAGCGGCATTGGAAATTACCGTTTTCCCCGGTATGCCGGCAGCCGCCATAAGAAGATTTTCAGTCGCGCCCACCGAAGGGAACCGGAGTTTGATATCCGCCCCTTTCAAAGACCCTTTTCCGAAAACCATTCTTCCCTGTGAAATTTTGTATTCGGCTCCCAGCGCCTGCAAGCCGTCAAGATGAATATCTATCGGCCGCTCGCCCAGGGCGCACCCTCCCGGAACAGCGAAAGAACCCTTTTTCCTCATAGCAAGAAGCGGACCCATAACAAGAACCGATGCCCTCAACTTTCTTACAAGGTTTTCGGGAAGGTCTTCGTGCTTCGCTTTTCCCCTGATTTTCGCCGTGTTTTTGGAAAACCCGATTTCCTTGCCCAGCCGCCTCAGGAGTTCAAAAATCACAAAAATATCGTCGAGGGCGGGGACATTTTCGATAACGCATTCTTCGTCTGTAAGAAGCGTGGCCGCAAGAATAGGAAGGGCGGCGTTTTTGGAACCGCTTATTTTGACAGACCCTGAAAGACGCTCCGTAAAAAGACATTCCGCGTGCGACTTTTCTCTTCTTGCTTTCAGTATTTTATTTACCATTTTGCGCCGTTGCGACCCTCGGTATTCCCGCCAAATCATTATAAAGTTTTATATCCGCGTACCCGCAATCTTCAAGCAGTTTTCTGACGGGAGCGTTCTGGTCATATCCAATTTCCAGAAAAAGCCGGCCGCGCGGTTTTAAATAATCCCCCGCCTGAAGGACTATTCTCCTTATACAGTCCAACCCTTCCTCTCCGGCAAAAAGCGACTGCGGCCTCTGGCGCAGGACGTCCCTGTCAAGTTTTTCCAAGGATGCCACATAAGGAGGATTGCTTGCAATTATATCAAATTTTCCGGAGACATTTTCAAAAATATCGGATTTAACCGTGATGACCCGCGCGCCTAATTTCACCGCGTTTCTTTTTGTAATTTCAAGCGCGCGCTCGTCTATGTCCGCCGCCAGGGCCTCCAGATTTGCAAGGAGCGAAACGGAAACCGCAATGACCCCGCACCCGCAGCCGATATCAAGAATGGAGCTTGCGCCGCCTGTTACATCAAGAATTTTTTCGATGAGCGTTTCCGTCGAATTTTTCGGTATAAAAATTCCCTCCTCTATGTCAAATTTCATCCCGAAAAATTCCGCCTGTCCTAAAATATATTCAACAGGCGCACCGTCATGTCTTAGTTTAAGATTTTTGAGAAGCTTTCTGCGGCCGGCGGCTTTAATTTTACTCTCGGAAAAATAACTGCGGCCGTACTCAATTCCGAGCGTCCTGTTGAAAATATGCTCAAAATCTTCTTCGGAAATCCCCGGAAATTCCCCGCGCAGATTTTTAAAACATTCCTTTACTCTTTCCCCTGCATTTTCCATTCTTTTTCCTTATCAGGGCGGTGGGCGTCTTCGTCCGCCTGTGGAGGAAGGGTGGCGTCCATTTCTATGCCAGACCTTCCCACAGTTTTTTCGTGACCTCATCCATTTCGCCGTCCATAAAACCGGCTAAATTATAAACGGTGAACTTTATCCTGTGGTCGGTCACGCGGTTCTGCGGAAAATTATACGTTCTTATTTTCTCGCTTCTGTCGCCCTGACCGACCTGTGCCCTTATTACGTTTTTCATTGACTCCTGCGCCGAGGCAAGCTGTTGCTCGTAAATGCGCGCCTTGAGCATTTTCATCGCTTTGCGTTTGTTCTGCCCCTGAGATCTTTCATCCTGACAGGAAGTCACGATTCCCGTAGGGATGTGTGTAATCCTCACCGCAGAATCCGTTTTGTTCACATGCTGTCCGCCTTTGCCGGAAGACCTGTATGTGTCTATTCTCAAATCGGACGGCTCTATCCTGACCTCCACATCCTCCGGTTCGGGATAAACGGCAACGCTGGCCGCCGATGTATGAATCCTCCCGCTGCTTTCGGTTGCGGGAATTCTCTGAACTCTGTGGACACCTCCCTCAAACCTGAAAAAATAATAGGCGAACTTTCCGCTTGATTCAAAAACGACCTCTTTTATACCTCCCATATCAATCGAATGTATCTGAAAAATCTCAATCTTTATTCCGTGGGATTCCGTCATTTTCTGATACATTCTGAAAAGGTCAGCCGCGAAGATTCCCGCTTCCTTTCCGCCCGTGCCAGCCCTTATCTCAACAATAATGGGCCTCCCCTCAAAAGGACTTTTAAAAAATTTCTCTTCCAGTTCTTTCTTAATCAGTTCTGCCCTGCCCCGCAGAGCCGCAACCTCATCCCTGTAAAGTTCCTGAAGTTCCGTATCGTCTTTCAATTCCTGATTTTTTTCCAGTTCTCCTTCAATCTGTTTTAATTTCATGACAGCGTTGTAAAGCGGTTCCAGTTGTTTATACTGTTTATGGATGTCTCTGTTCGAAAAATCGGAAGTCAGGCGGTTTTCCAGTTCTTTGAAGTCATTTATTATTTTTAAGTATTTCGCGTCCAATTTTTATTCCTTACCAGGGCGGTGGGAGGGTGGCGTCCAATTCTTATTCCTTACCAGGGCGGTGGGCGTCTTCGTCCGCCTGTGGAGGAAGGGTGGCGTCCAATTATTTTGGTGGAGCTACTCGTCGTCGTCTTCGGGCGCTGCTGATTTCTTCTTTTTCGGCGCTTTTTTCGCCGCAGGTTTAGCTTTCTTCGCAACTCTTTTGATTTTCGGGTTTCTGCGGACTGTTTTACCCTCTGTTTTACTGTATCTTTTCTCGAATCTGCTCAAACTTCCGACACTGTCAATCAGCTTCTGTTTCCCCGTAAAAAACGGATGGCAGGCAGAACAAATTTCAAGTTTTATGTCTCTGCCCGCCGTCGAACGCGTTTGCCACTCGTTCCCGCAGGTGCAGGAGACCTTAATCAACTTATATTCGGGATGTAATTTTTCCTTCATTTATATTTCCTCCGTTCTTCCGGATTTAATTCTCGCAAAAATAAAAACCTGTGTCAACATAAATATTCGGCGAAAGAATGGGAAAAGAAGCAAAAATAAAAATGCTTCTTAAAACTTTGCCGTAAAACTTACCCTTTGAGTAGTACCGAGTTCGAAATACGGAACAAAGGCATAATCCAGATTATAGCCAAATACCCTTGTTCCTATTCCTCCGCCAAAACCATTCTGCTCTGTGATTTTATTGTTTGATAAATTATTGTAAAGAGCCCCTGCCTTTTCTCTGAAAAAATTGTTTTCATTCTTTGGCTTCCCTTATATTATTTTGAAGGATTAAACTGCATTCCTTCTTGTACTTTTCGGATAGTTGGTCATCAGGGGTAATTTCCAGAACTCTTATAAACTCTTCTATTGCTTTTTTATACATTCCGGTTATTTTATAAACCATCGCTAAATTAAAATGTGCATCTGAATAATCTGAATTTATTTCTATTGCCCGTTTAAATTCAAGAACGGCTTTATTGTATAATTTCTTCGCAGCATAAGCGCCCCCGAGATTGTTGTATAAGGTAACATCTTTGGGGTCCAGTTCAATTGCTCTTTTAAATTCGGAAATTGCCTCATCATATCTGCCCATTTCACAATAAATAAGCCCAAGATTATTATGAGCGCTTGTATAATCCTGAGAAATTTCGATTACTTTTCCATATTCAGAAATTGATTTACCGTACTGTTTATTTTTATCATATTCAACAGCCAGATTATAATGTGCTCTCGCGGATTGAGGAGAACTTTCCACAGTTTTTGTCCAGAGAGTGAGATTATTTTTCCAGTCGGTATTTCTTTTAATGGTTCTCACCGCATAAAAGATAAAAATGCAAAAAAATAAAAAATTTACGGCATTTTTAGCTCTTGAAAAGACTCTTATTTTCAAGGCAGCTATCGAGAGCAATATACAAAAACCGATTGACGGGAGATACAAAAAACGTTCCGCTATCAATGCCGATATTGGTATAAGGTTGGATACCGGAATTAACGTAACAAAGAACCAGAAGACGGCAAACGAATATTCCTTATCCGACTTAACGGCAATTACTACGAGAATAATCAGGCATGCGACAGCAATAAGAACCCCCGGTTCAAAAAATGATTTTGAAATCGGGAAAGCATATTCAACGCATAATCTACCCGGTAAGAAAAGCAACTTTATATAATAGAGGAAAACCCTGCTTATGGTGAGCAGAGTAAAATACAATCCCCCTCCCCAATATTTGCCCCGGCTCACTTCTCCCAAAATAGAATATCTTACCAGAATATACAAACACGCTGCCGCAAGCAAAGGCAGATAATACTTTGCCTTTTTCATGATAACTTTTAAATTTCTTCCTGAAATAAAATAGTAATCGTATATGACCAATACGAGAGGCAGAGTTACGGCCATTTCTTTTGACATAAGCGCTACAAGATAGAAAATAATCGCAATTGAGTAATATATCAACTTTAGTTTCGGGTAAGTGCCTTTAATAAATAGAACAAAAGATGAAAGGAAAAAGAACGCGCACAAAAGGTCCGGCCTGGCTGATATATATGCAACCACTTCAGTTTGCACCGGATGGACTATAAAAATAAGGCTTGTAAAAAGAGCAATCTTTGAATTTTTCAAAAATAAATTTATCAGAAAATACACAAGAATACCATTTAAAGCATGTAAAAGAATATTGATAAAACGGTATCCAAAAGGATTTAATCCCCACACAGAATAATCAATTAGAAAAGAAATAATAGGAATGGGCCTATAGAACCTTATACCGGACTTCTCGGGACTGCCGACGAAATACGGTGAAGTTAAAACAGCGGGTATCTGTTCTATGCTTTTGTATTTACTGTTTACTATTAAATATTCATCGTCATAAACGAATTCGTTTTTCAAAGAATTGGCATAGACAAGAAATGAAGCTAAAATTATTAAGCCGATTGCGGGCCATTTTTTTTCAAAAAATCCTGTCTGCTGTTTTGCCCGGTTTTTTTCTTTCATTTGAGTAATAAAATCAAATTATGAAACACAATTATCCATATTTTATTACTTAACCCGCTACTTGTCCACATTATCGTATGAATATATATGATAGTAAGTTAAAAGATATTTTATATCAAGCCCGTAATAAAATCCTCTAAATAGATAAGTGAAAAGTCGTATAAAGTATTTAAATTTCTGCTGATTCAGCATTCTGAGGAACCTTTTGCCGAATGTTAAAAGATATGCAATCTTTTGAAAATTTTCGGCCTTTTGCGGAGAAACATCTTTTAATCTCACGACTGCTCCGAATGTGATATTGTCCGCCTCTTTCCACCTCAAAGGACTGACGCTTCCTCCGCACTCTTTTATCTGCTTCACCCCTTCTTTTGTAAACGGCTTGTAAATAAAAAACGCCGAGCGTTCCGCATCAAGTTCCCTTGCGAATTCTATCGTTTCCCCGATTGTCCTTTTGTCTTCGCCGGGCCCGCCGATTATATAAAACGCCGTAAAGCCGATTCCTGCTTTTCTGCAGAGATGAAACATTTCTCTAACTTTATCGTTTGATATGTTTTTTCTATAGATTTCATTTCTGATACGTTCGTTTCCGCACTCCACGCCGGCTCTAATAATCGCACAGCCGCTTTTCCCGAGGATTTTAATTTTCTTTTCGTTCAAATTGTCAATTCTTGAAAATACGCTGAAGCGAAATTCTTTATGGAGCCCCAAATTTCTGTATTCACCGCAAAAATTCTCAATCCATTCTTCATTTATCGTAAAAACAGGGTCAAATAACTGGGCAATGCGTGGAGGATGGTCCAGATTTCTATATTTGTCCCACTGGTATTTTATTTCTCCCGCAAACTGTATGGGGTTTCTCAAGCGAAAATATTCCCCTCCGACTGCATCTTTAATTCCACAGGCATCACAGTAGGTGCAGCGATACGGACAACCTCTGCTCCCCTGAATATAAAGCATCCCGAGAAAGTAGAAATATTTTTCGAGGTCCTCCCACAGATTCCAATCCGGATACGGGAACCGGTCTATATTTTCGATAAATTGTCCGCCCGGGTTCCTTATCAGTTTTTTATTTTCCTTTACCCAGATTCCTTTTATTCCTTCCAAACTTTTCCCGTCTTCAACCCTTGAAAGATATTCTTCAAGAGCGAATTCCCCGTCGCCTATACAAACGGCGTCAACTTCCGGAATAGAAAGAGTCTCTTCCGGATAAACGGAAGCATGATGTCCTCCGAGAATAACAGGAATCCTGTATTTTTCTTTTATTTCTTTAATGATTGTTTTAACATATTGCATATACATTGTGTTAGTTGAAATGCCTATGATATCAGGTTTATGTTTTTCAATCCCGGATTTCAGATGTTTCTTCCAGTGCTTGCGATGAAAAACCAAATCAAGAATGCTTGCTTTATGCTTTGTTCTTTCATTTATATATGTGGCAATCTGAGTAATACCAATATCAAGCGCGCTGAAATCGCCGCCTAATACAGCGTTAACAAACTGGATGTGCATTTAAGCCCTTTTTTTAAATAAACTCCGGAACTTCAAAAATAAAACTAAAAAAAACGCTTCTTTAATCATTCTCCATGATAACTTGGATGCGCCCGTTTTTCGATTATTAAAAGTAAACGGGAACTCGCCTATTTTAAAACAATCTTCCTTTGCCAGATAATTTATTTCAATCTGGACGGCAAAATCCCTGGAACGGATTTTACCGAAATTTATGGCTTCGAGGAATTTCCTGCTCAAACATTTGTAACCGCTGGTGCCGTCGGATAACCCTATATTCAAAATAACATTAATATATTTATTCGCCAAGCGGCTTAAAATAACTCTTTTCCACGGCCAATTAACCACGTTCAACCTGCCCCCGAGAAATCTCGAGCCAATGACCAGATCATATTTTTTCATTAAACTTAAAAATTCGGGGATATACTTAGGATGATGAGATAAATCGGCATCCATCTGAATTACATAATCATACCCGTTCTTTAAAGCGAATTTATACCCTTCCACATAAGCCGTCCCCATTCCTAATTTCTTCTTTCTATGCATAATAAAAACACAATTTTTATATTTTCCTGCGAGGGCATTTGCAACAGCACCGGTTCCGTCCGGTGAATTATCATCTATAATTAAAATATGATGCTCCGGGCCCAAATCAAGGATAGCAGATATCAACTCGTTAACACTTGACCTTTCATTGTAAGTAGGAACAATAATTAACGTTTTCATCATATTACAAAAACCGGTAAATCTTTTGCCTGAGTTTTATCCATCCCCATTCGGAGAATAAATGTTTAAAAATATAATTGCTTCTCCGGGGATTACAATAGAATTTTATTAACGCTTTAATTTGAAGATACTTTAAGACAGGGTATGAAATATCCGGATTCTTAAAAGCATATTGAGAATAATAATTAAAATTGTTCAAATTGTCATCCAATCTGAATTTATGATTATCTTTAACCATCCTATACAAAAATGTTCCGGGTAATGGGGTGACAAGAGAAAAAGTTGCTTCGTCAATAGGTAAAGAATCGGCGAATGCAATTGTTTCTTTAATTTCATCCGCGGTTTCACCCGGCGCGCCGAGCATAAAGAAACTCATTACTTTTATTCCGATTTCTTTTGCCTGTTTTATAGTCAGTTTCGCCTGCTCAATGCTAATCCCTTTATTATAAATTTCATTTAATACCTTCTCTGAGGCAGATTCAACCCCCAAGTGTAAAACCCTCAAACCGGCCGAATACATTCTTTCCATTAATTTTTTATCAAGGGAATCAACCCTGCTGTTGCACCCCCAGATTAAATTGAGATTTTCCCTTTCCATGAGGCCGCAAAATTCATTAAGCCATTTATGATTTAACGTAAAAACATCATCATGAAAATAAATTGCGTCAAGGGAATATTCTTTTTTAATCTGTTTTAATTCCCGGATTAAATTTTCCGGACTTCTCCGGCGGGTTTTCTTTCCAAAAATAAACTCAAGTGTGGGCTGACAGAATGTGCACCGATAAGGACATCCCCTTGAAGTAATCATCGTAGCGGCTCTTAAATTTGTAGAAATAGAATCAAAGTAAATTAAACGCTTCGAATAAAACTCCATTTCTATAAGATCCCTCGCGGGAAACGGTAAAATATCAAGATTTTCTATATAGGTTCGGGAAGAATTTTTGAAAATTTCTTTTCCTGATTTATACCAAATTCCTTTAATGGCGGTAAAATCTTTCGAATGAAACTTTTCAATTATTTTCTTTAACGTTTCTTCCCCCTCTCCAATTACTACAATGTCAACCCAATCTACAAGACCTTCGGGTCTTACTGCAGCGCATGGACCACCTGCAAGAGTGAAAATTCCTAAATCCCTTGTCATTTTTGCTACCTTAAGGGCACCATTATACATCACAGTATCAAAATAAATACCGGCAATGTCCGGGCTTTCTTCTTTTATTTTTTTGCAGATGTACTTAAACGACGGGTGAAAAGTAGCATCTATAATTGAAACTTTAACTTCTGAAAAAGTTCGCAGATAAGATGCAAGATAAAGCAGCCCCAGAGGCGGGTCCCCCGTAGAAAGTTTTAACCGGGGAAAAATTAAGCATACTTTTAATTTATTTTCCATTATATGACCAGACCGAAGATGTAAAAAATTTTCCAGCAAACCTTATGTTTCTTATCCGGTGATTTTCGACTATCTGAGAAGTGTCGTCGTAAATAAAGTCATTTTTTAAAGTATTGGCATAAACAATGGAAGAGACCAGAACAATCAGTCCGATTGTAAACCAGTTTTTCTCAAAAAATTTTTGTTTTTTGATTTCTTTCATCCGGACAATTCACACTTCTGTCCTCTTTTTCCGGGATTGAGAAAGTTCCGGTTTATGGTCATGAGTCCTGTTTCGTTTTTAAAACCTGCCTGAAAATCCAAGAAATATTTATTTCCTTTTATTCTCATGACAATTAAATCCTGATGAATGCTCATAACCCTGTCAATTACCCTTTATTCCCCGTTGTCCATTGTTTCAGCCTCTGAAAATTTCAAGGGGGGTCTTGAAAGGGACTTCGCAAATTCCTTTAATCATACCTCCGAGCCGGACAGTTAGAAAATACCCGTTCTCTTTTTTGTTTTTTTCAAGAACTTCAACAGGTACCGCCTCCTCCCCCGTTACCCCTATCATACGCGCAAGGTACCGGGCAATCTCGCGGCCGTCGGTAATCCTGACAAAAATCAAGGTTCCCGCAGAAATTTTTTCTATCGTTGCGGGACGCTTAAAAAGAAACTTCCGGCGGCCCATGACGACTTCGATTTTTAACTTTATCTGGGGAGACCTTGAAATAAATTCCGCTGCGGTGATTTTGCCGGCCGAAGAAATCTGTCTGAAATCAGAAACGGATATTCTTTCCTTTCTGAATTCAAAAATAACATCTTCGTTTAATATCTTCGTCAGGAGCAGCTTAAGAGACCTCTCAATTTCCGCATAATCGACACTGTCAAAAATTGCAAAAAAGGACTCGTGGTCCCCGTCCTGAAAAAATGACCTCACCGCCTGCGTTACGGCAACCGTTTTTTCGTGGACGATTTCTTCGCTCAGACGCTGCGTGTAAATCTTATTCTCGAATTCGGGCCAGGGCATTGAGAGAGCAGAGGAGAAAACATACGGATTCTGACTGATGGAAACGGCAAACCTCAAAATTCTTTTCTGAGAGGCATTTAAAACAATGAACAGCATTCCGCAGTTATAACTGCTTTTTGTGGCGAACTTAATTTTTAAAACCACGAGGTTTTTGTGGCGCGAGGCGAGCCAGCGGAAAGCCATGTTCAGATTATTGCCGTAGATGCGTAAAATTTTTTCGGCGACTCTTTCTGAACAACCCGCCTCGTCAATGAGAATTTTTGCTTCGTCGGTCATTAAAGAAGTTGTTCTCTCAGCATATTCAATGCATACAAACTCGCTTTTTCTTTGATATCGCTTCGGGAACCGCCGAATTCAAATTTCCTGCAAACTGATTTTCCGCCGGCTTCGGCGAGCGCAATAAAAACAACACCCTGTTTTACTCCCTGCGAGGGCCCGGGGCCTGCAACGCCGGTCGTGGAAAGCGCAAAATGAGACCCTGAAAGTTTCAGAAGGCCCTCCGCCATCAGCACCGCCGTTGTCTCGGACACAACGCCTGCCTTTTTGATTTCTTCCTCAGGGATGCCGAGAACAAGGCATTTCTCCCTTTCCGTGTAAGTTATAACGTCCATATCAAAGAAAGAGGATGCCCCCTTTACGCTTGTTATCAAATCGGCAATCCGCCCGCCGGTGCATGACTCCGCAACAGACAAGGTCTGGCTCTTCCTGGCGAGGAGAGACCCGCACGCGTACGCAAGAGATTTCCCGTCCGCCCCATAGACATATTTTCCCAGCGCATCCCGAAATTCCTTTTCTAAAAGAAGCGCACGCTCGTCAAGAATAACCTCATTATCCCCCTTGAGACGGAATTCAACGTCCACAATCGCCTTATGAGCAAGAATTGTAAAATCCACCTCAAGCCCTGAAAACTTTTCAACATCGACGATTGACTTTATCTTTTCCTCAACCTCTGATTCGGTCAAACCTATTATATGTAACTTTTTTTTCTTGAGAAAAGAAGACGGCAGTTTTTTCAGCATACGCGCAAGAATATATTTTTCAAAGAAAAATTTTAACTCCGCGGGGGGGCCCGGAAGAAGTATTATTTCCGTTTTCTTAAAGTCGACAACCTGCGCCGGGGCAGTACCGACGTCATTTTGAAAAATTTCAGCGCCCTTTAGCACAAACGCCTGGCGCTCCGCGCTCTTCGGCATATCAACGCCGGCCCTTATAAAATAATCCGCAACATTGCGCAGTGTTTCCCTGCTCAAAACTCTTTTCCTTCCCGTAAATTTGGAAACAGCCGAAACGGTTCTGTCGTCAAAAGTAGGCCCTAGACCACCGACGGTTATCACAAAATTCCCTCTGAGAAATGCGAATTGGAGAATTTCAAGAATTTCCTCTTCATTATCCGCAACCGTAAAAAATTCGCTTTTTATTCCGAGGGCATCCATTTTACTGCCGAGATATGCCGCATCCGAGTTTTCCTTCCCCCTTAAAAGTTCGCTTCCTATAAAAATTATTTCCGCTTTCATGCATCCTCCTGTCCCCTTTTTAAGGAAGGGGACGATTCTTTTCAAGAGCCGTCCCCAACTATTTTGCTTTTTTAAACATCTTAAACGGGATTCCGAAAGTTCTTTCAACAATCCCTATTATCGGGCCCGTAATTGTCTTGGCAGGCATCATTCTAATCTTTGGCTTATTCAAGCCCCCCTTCACTTCTATAAAAACGGGAAGAAGCGATTTTTTCTGCCCGAGCAGAATATAGCCGACAACGGGAATTTTGGAAAGAAGGTCGTTTACAAATTTCTGCACCTGAAATCCGACAATTATGTCAATCTTGTTCTCGTCCAGGTCAACACTGCCGTAAACGCTCGTCCGGGAGGTCCTGTTCTCAAGCATCATATCGGAAATCTCTATCAGACCGGATGCCTTGCTTATTCTGCCTTCAATGCGGGTTATGGGAAACCTGTCGGAATAATCCGGAAATTTACCTATAAGATAGTTAAATATGTCCAGCGTCTGCAGAACATTGTAAAGAAGCGAAAGTTTTGAAAAACTCCCGCGGCCGTCTTTGATGGAAGCATTCAAATTCACATGTTTTAAATCATTAAACCGGCCGGATGCTTCAATTTCTCCGGATAAAATCCCGCTGAAAATATCCTCGGTTATTTTTAACTTTGCGAACTGACCGGCAAAACTGAATGATTCCGGTGATACCTCGCCGAACGCCTCAACCGTTATGTTTTCAAAATCGGCAAACACATTCGCAAATTTGAAAACGCCTTTATCAAATTCGCCCGTTACCGTCGCTTTTTCACTCTTTCCCCTGATTTCCGCAAAAAATTTATTTTTGTCAAAAAATATCTGGCTGCGCCCCGCAAACTTCTTATACCTTACGTCTTCAAAAAAAACATTGCCGTTTAAGATATTCTTATCCGAAAAATTACCCCCGTATTCCATATGAATACTTAAAAGGCCTTTTATTCTCTCCCTGATACCGAAAACCTTCAGAGCATCCTGCAACGGAATGTTCCTGTTTCTGACAATGATGCGCCAGTCATTCGAACGCCTCGCTATAACCGCAAAAGGTCTTTTGCCGAAATTTGAAACAAACGTTATTTGTATTCCTGCCTGTTTTAACGCGATATTCAGGCTGGAAGCCGGGAAAGTAAAAGTTACCGCCGAATCCCTGTCGGAAAAAGTCACGTTGCTGTCCGTGAATGAAATATACCCTGCGCTCAAACTTATTTTAGGCGGCTTATCCGAACTTTTCGAAACCGATTTAATCAATTCCTCAATGTTAAACTTCCCGCCGCATCGGAAAAGTTTTATTACCGCTTCGGTCAAAATTATGCTGGGAAACACTATCACCCCGTCCCTGATGCCCGAAATATCCACGTCAATAATTGCACTGTCTGCCGAGAGAAACCTTCCATATTTATTTGAAGCGGTCGGTTTCACGCATATTACCTTAATGCCCCTGAATGGGGTTACATACATAACCGGACATTTTACCTCGCTCTTGAGATACGATGAAATTTCTTTCAGCACATAGGGCTTCAAAAATAAATTTATTGCAAAAAAAAGTAAAAAAACAAAAAACAAAAAAACACCGGTAACAACTTTCGCAATTTCCAGAATTTCCTTGAAAACGGCTCTCATCCGGTTTTTATAATCACCCTCTTCCAGACCTTCACCGGACATTTTGCAACCGCTGTTTCCACCTGAGAAACGTCACGCACTTTTTCCCATATAACGGCAGGGAGATTGTCTTTCATTGCAAGAACTTCATCGGGATTAAACTTCTTGCCCGTACAAATACCGCACGTGAAACAGCCGTTTTTACAGTATTTTCTTACATCCGCGGTGTCGCGGCTGGAGCAGGCGGCAAAACAGGGACGCGCAACCGGAACAACTTCAATCAAATTTCTCGGACAGGCGGAAACGCAGAGCCCGCAGCCCGTACACTTATCATAAGAAACAACCGCAGCGCCGTTTGACCCTATGCCGATTGCCCCGAACGGACAGACATTTATGCAGTCAGCCAGCCCGAGACATCCGTAAGGGCACTCTGTGTACCCTCCACCGACGAGAACAGCGGCGGAACAGGAAGGAATCCCCTTATACGAAAATTTCTGAGAGGAACCGCCCGAACATTTTACAACCGCAACCTTCTTTTCAATCCCGGCTTTCTGCGAAAAAATACTGTTCAGCATCCTCACAACCGACTCGCCGCCGGGCGCGCAAAGCCCGGCGTCCGCGTTCCCCTTAACAATTGCTTTTGCATACGCATTGCAGGAGGAGAAACCGCAGCCCCCGCAGTTGAGACCCGGTAAAATTTTTTCAGCAATCTCAACTTTCGGATCATCCTTAACGCTCAGAAAATGGTCGGCAACCGCCAAAATCAGCGAAAAAAACCCGCCGAAGGCGGCAAGAAAAAGGGGAGCATGTAGGGACGGTGCTTTACCCCAATGGGACAGGCAATATGACATTTTTTCAAAAAGTATTAGAACCGTCCCCATTCTTTTTTACTTCATTACCCCTGAAAAACCCATGAAAGCAAGAGCAAGACAGCCCGCCGTAATGAGAGCAATCCCTGCGCCCCTGAAAGGAACGGGAACATCGGCGGTCTCAAGGCGCTCCCTGATTCCCGCCATAATCAGAAGAGCCATAAGAAAACCACCGCCGGCGCCGAGAGCGTAAAAAATACTTTCAACAAATTTGTAACGCTTTATTACCATAAACAGCGTCAGACCGAGAATTGCGCAATTCGTCGTAATAAGCGGAAGATAAATTCCCAGCCCTCTGTACAGCGGCGGAACGAATTTTTTGAGAAACATTTCCACAAACTGAACCAGACTTGCAATAACGAGAATAAAAGCAACATACTGCAAATACTGAAGGTTGTAGGGAATCAGCACCTTGTAGTAGATAAGCCATGTGGAAGCGGCGGCGAGGAGCATAACAAACATTACCGCAAAACCCATCCCCGATGCCTTTTTTAAATCGGTCGAAACGCCGAGGAACGGGCAGATTCCCAGAAAATACGCGAGGACAAAATTGTTTATAACCGCCGACCCGATAAAAATCAGAACATAACTCATTTTCAAACCTTACAAGGGCGGCGGGAGGGTAGCGTTCATTTTTTAAGCACCGCAGCGTGGAGCCCGACAAGCAGACCGAGAGTTATAAAAGCGCCGGCGGGAAGAATCATAATGAGGAATTTCGGAAAAAATCCCGGAAGAACCGTAATCCCGAATACAGTTCCCATCCCCATAATCTCTCTTACCGCTCCCATTACCAGTAATGTAACCGTAAAACCGATGCCCATTCCCAAAGCGTCGAACGCCGACGATACGAGATTGTTCTTTGAAGCAAAAACCTCGGCCCTTCCCAGAATTATGCAGTTAACGACAATCAGCGGAATAAACGGGCCGAGCGCTTTGCTCAACGCGGGGAAGTTTGCTTTAAGGAAAATGTCCGTTACCGTTACGAACGTCGCAATCACCACGATAAAAGAGGCAATCCTCACCTGCTTCGGCACAACTTTTCCTATCAGAGAAATAATAACATTGCTGAAAAAAAGAACAAAAATAACGCCCAGCCCCATTGTAAGCGCATTTACGGCATTTGTCGTTACGGCGAGCGTCGGGCACAGGCCGAGGAGATAACACAAAATCGGATTTTCCTTAAACAGCCCTTTTACAAAGTTCTTCATTTAATCTTTGATTTCATCTCTCGTATTTTCTCATTTATTATTTTGCAGACCGCTTTTGAAGAAATCGTCGCCCCCGTAACTGCCTCAATTTCCAACGGTAATGACGGAGGTTTTTTTACAACGCTAAGCGGCGTTCCCTTATACCTGAACTGACTCAAAAATTGAGCTTTCGTTATTTTGTCTCCCAGCCCGGGGGTCTCCCGGCAATTAAGAATTACGATACCCTCTATTTTCTTAAAAGCCCCGTCAACGCCTATCATCGCCGCAATCTCGTCCTGAAAACCCGGGCCTTTCGCTTCAAACGCAAAACCCAGTCCTTTTACCTCCCAGTATTTTTCGCCGTCAACATTTTTCTCCACAATTTCGGAGGACCTGAAAATCGTTTTCACAGCTTCTATCCTGGCGCGCTTTTCCTGCTCTGCAATCTTGTCCTTTGAACTCTCCCATACGATTGAAAGAAAAAAACCGCTTACCGCGCAGACAACCACCAGGAAAAAAACAATCTTAAAACTTTTCATAACTCTCCGAAAGCAGGCCCAGGGGGAATCTTTTCAAGAAGCGGGGAAAAAGCATTCATCAAAAGAATGGAAAACATGACGCCCTCCGGATAGCCGCTGAAATATCTTATCACAAGAGTAAAAATCCCGCAGCCGATACCGAAAATGAGCCGGCCTTTACCGTTTGCCGGAGCCGTAACAGGGTCGGTCGCCATAAAAAAAGCCCCGAGCAGCAGGCCGCCGGCGAATATGTGAAAAAAAGGCGTTGCTGCGTTCGCGTTAAAAAGATAATAAACCCCCGAAACCAGAAACACCGTTCCGATATAGGCGAGAGGAATCCTGTAATCAATCGTTTTTCTCACAATCAAATAAAGCCCGCCCAAAAGCAGGAGAAAAGCGGAGGTCTCGCCGAGACAGCCCGGACAGTTCCCGAAAAAAATCCTGCCTGTCTCCCACATTTCCCCCGAAAATTTCCATGCGCCCAGCGGCGTTGCGGTCGTGGCGGCATCCAGAGGGGAAATCCACGAAGTCATAAGAACGGGAAAAGATGCCGTAAGAAACGCGCGCCCCAGCAAAGCAGGATTAAAAACATTATGGCCGAGCCCGCCGAAGAACTGCTTTCCGAAAACAACGCCGAATGTAACGCCGAAAGCAACGCAATACAGAGGGATTTCGGGAGGAAGAACCATCGCGAAAAGAATCCCCGTGACCAGAACACTCCCGTCGTTTACAAATTCCCTTTTCCTTATCTTGAGAAAAACCCACTCGCTGACGTATGCGAAAATAATGGAAGCCGCATAAATTTTCAAAACACCCGCTCCCCAGAGATATACGGAGTAACCGGCGGCGGGAAGAAGGGCGATGACAACATCCCGCATCATCCCCGTTACGGTCAAAGAAGAGGTAATGTGCGGTGAAACGGTTACCTTTAATTTCTTTTCCATATCTTATTCCTTATCATCACCTTGCAGGAGGCACGGCGTTGTCTGACAAGCCCGTCAGTCCGAGGGTCTCTGCTTTCTCCCCGCAGGACTGCGGAGCGGGCCGCTTTTGTAGGGGACGGCTCTCTTTGAGAACCGTCCCCCTTCCATAAACGTGCTTGGAAGGCAATGCCGTGCCAACATATCTTATTCCTTATCAGGGCGGCGGGAGGCTTGCCCCGTTGGGGGTGGCTTCCATAACTTAAGAGCAAGCCCGAAAATCACGCCTATCATAGCAATATTTTGTATCGCTGTTAAACCGAAAATGCCGCTCACCGTGTCCCCCCTCAAAAATTCCAGAAAAAATCTTATTGCGGGATAACCGAGCAGGTAAAAGGCAAAAACATCCCCGTCTTTCTCCTTTTTTGTTTTCAAAAGAAAAAGGAAAAGAACAAAATCCAGTATGCTCTCTATCAGTTGAGTCGGATATATTTTTACGCCGGGAGGGGCAAGCGTATGCGGATTCATAAACCTTATTCCGAAGAATATGCTTGCGGGTTTTCCGTAACAGCAGCCCGCGAGAAAACAGCCTATTCTCCCTATTGACTGGCCGAGAGCAAATGCGGGGGAAAATAAATCCAACAGTTTGAGAAACGGCATTTTAAGTTTTTTGGAATAGAAAAAAAGAACGCCGCCGCCCCCGATAAATCCCCCGAAAACGGCAAGACCGCCCTGCCAGATATAGAAAAAAGACAGGGGATTTTTTAAAACGCTTTCAAAATCCCAGAAGAAAAAGTAAAAAATCCTCGCTCCGATGATGCCCCATAGAACGGTAAAAAAAACCATATCTTCAAGGCGGGTTTTTGAAATTTCCCCGGAGGCGGTCTTTTTAAGGATAAGCAAACCCGAAAGAATCGCCAGAAAAACCAGCACTCCGTAGGAGTAGACGGAAACGGGGCCTATGCTTAAAATTCTCGGGAACATTCTAAATCACAGCCTGTATTTTCTGCACAATCGTCTCTTTGGGAACCGCCCCGACGATATTATCAACGAGTTCGCCGGCTTTGAAGAATCCGAGAAAAGGAATGCCTTTCACCCGGTATTTTGCAGCTGTCGCCTGCGCACCGTCAACGTTAAGTTTGCAGACCTTCAATCTGCCCTCAAATTCACCGGCGATTTCCTCCACCACGGGACCGATCATTCTGCACGGCCCGCACCAGTCGGCGTAAAAATCAACAAGAACCGGAATTTCCGAGTTCAAGACCTCGGCCGGAAAATTAGAATCGTCAACAACAACCATAAAAACCCCCTTCCGGAAAAAGATAGAACGTTTCAGTTTTTTTCACGATAAAAATTATAGCATTTTTGAGCGAATTTTTTAATTAAGTTTACAAAGCAGACGGGATTTTATAAAATTTACTATGTTTTTCCCGTTTGTCCGTAATTTTCTTTTCAAATCCCGCATTTTTATTATTCTTCCGCTTCTGTGCGGCTCTCTGTCTGCCGAAGACAGTTTTAATTACGCTAAACACCTTTATGACGGCGGCCTGCACAATGAAGCGGCGGGCGAGTTGAGAAGATTCATCTATTTCAATCCTTCCGACGAGAGAATTAAAGACGCTTCGATTCTTCTGGTAAAAGCTCTCTGGAAACAGGAAAAACACACGGAAGCGCAAAAGGCGGCAAAAAACTTAACGGGGGAAGACGGGCATCTTCTCCGCGGTAAATTGTATTTTCTTGATAAGAATTATGACTCCGCCCGCATATCAGCGGAGAACGCGCTGAACAAACCCGAATGCGCCGTTGAAGCGCAGAACGTGATAATCGCAAGCGACCTCTACAAAGCGAACTGGCAGGGCGCAATCAAATCAATGTCCGGCTTTAACCGTCTGAATCCAAAAGTAGAAAATCACTTCGATAAAAAATCACCGGTAAAATTAAAATCGCCTGCTGTTGCGGTTACGATGTCCGCTCTCCTGCCGGGCCTCGGGCAGGCGTATTCAAAACATTACAGCGACGCTCTCGTGACATTTTTGATTAACGGCCTTTTCATCGGAGGAAGCGCAGCCGCATGGCGCAACGACTATAAAGTTACATCCGTCCTGTGCGGGGCAATGGGCGTTACCTATTACATGGGCAACCTTTACAACGCCGGGCTTTTTGTTTACCAGTACAACAATTATCTTAAAGATACTTTCGCAAAAGAAATACGGGAAGAACTGGGTTTAAAAGTGTGGTTCTCTTTTTAATCTCTTTCTTCCTGTTCTGTGACATTTCGCTTGCCGGGATAAATTATTATGATTCGGGAATGGAACTGCTTGATAATAAAAAATACGACGCCGCAATAAAGGCATTTGAAAATCACCTGCGCAGCAATCCGCGTGATTCAAGAACCCTGAATAACATCGGTTTCGCGTACTACAAAAAAAATAAGCCGGATACGGCAATAAAATTTTACCGCCGAGCGGTAAAGGCAGACCCCTATTACGCCGTGGCGTACAACAACCTCGGCATAGCATTGTACCACGGGGACGAATTTGACGAGGCGCTGACCTGTTTCAAAAAAGCCGTTGAACTAAATCCTGAATATGCAAAAGCAATGATAAACATAGGTCTCATATACCTTCACAGAAAAGACAGAAAAACAGCGAAAGAATGGTATAACCGGGCAAAGACGGTTAATAAAAATTACGTAAGAGAACGGCAAAACGCGGCTGAAAAAAAATACAGAGAAGGAAAACTGCACCCATGGTGAAAAAAATACTTGTCTTTCTGATTGTGCTTTCACTTTGTGTAAATCCGTTATCCGCTCAAGAAAAAGAAGAATTTAAACCCTTAACGTGGATTTTTCAAAATGGCATTAAATTTTTTATGAAATTCCTGACTAAATACGACGGGCCGAGATGCCCGCATTCCCCGACCTGCTCTCTCTATACTTACAAAAACATAGCAAACTATGGTTTTTTAAAGGGCTGGACAATGGGTGCGGCGAGACGCCTGCGCTGTTCCCCTTATACAATGCAGTGGAACCTTCCGGTTAGAGGAAGCCGCCTTTACGACCCTCCGGAGACCACCTGTCTCTGGAGTGAAAAGGAGAGAAGGAAGATTACTCCCCTCTCTCCCTAATTTTCTTTATTACAGACCCTCGTCTGACTCAACTTCCGACCAGGTCTTCCCTCCCATGATGCTAAAAAAATCAATGATCTGCGGGATCGGGCTTATAACAAGCTGGAGCCATTCCAGCGTTCTCACCTTAACGCCTTCATTGTACATATACCCTGCGCGGGAGCCGAAAAGACACCCGATGCACGCTGGCCCACAACCGCCTTTCTCCTTCGCCGCAACAAGAGAAAAACTTCCCGTTGCCAAAATCACAACCACAGCGATAATTGTAAAAATCTTTTTCATTCCCTGTCACCTCCTTTCTTTGATTTTACGGGACAAACAAAAAAATCATCTTTTATACTTTCGTTGATTTTAACTTTTTTATATAAATATTCCATGCTCAAAATCCGGCCGTTTTCCGTTAAAATTTCGCTTTCCATTTTTTCAGGAAACCACACACCGTTTGTTTTTTTGTAACTGAAAACAGATTCCGCCATTTTTTTAAATTCTGCATTAAAAGCCGAACTTTTCATTATAAGACCTGTTTCCACGTCAACCCAATACTGATATGTCGCTGTTTCCGGATATTTGTTTTCTTCTTTACTGCCGGGTTTTTTCCCGCGCACGACACGTATAAGAGCGCAATTATTATTTTTTATTTTTTCCACCCGCAGGGCAGTCATTTTCTCCCAGTTTTCATCCAGAAGACCCTGGCTCGTATCAAAGCTGAGCATAGGCCCGGGGTCCTTGCTGAATTCCCATTTTTTCTTTGCCGTGTTGTATCTGTAAACAATATCTTTCTGCTGTATGAGAATGCCTCCTTGCATCATTTTTGGTTTTTTATATTCCATTCTTATTCCGGCGGTTCTTTTATAATAGAATTTTGCGCAGGTTCGCCGGTGGTGCGGTTCAAGATGCATCCTCTGCTCAAAAATTCCCTGCGCAGTTACCAGCGCTTTCTCGTTTTCCCTGATAAGATTAAGGAGTCTCTCTAGTTCATCCTGTCTGCCGAAAAGACCGGCGTTAAATAAAAAAAAGAGCAGAAAACTTCTATATTTGCCTGTTTTCAAAAAAACTTTTTCCTCTCCTCAAATGCCTCTTTCAGCGTCTGCGGGTTGACGTAAATGATTTCGGAGCCCTCCGAAAGCCCGTGAGCCGGCTGGGTAACGGAAACTTCAGGAAATTTCTGTGTTATTTCGTTGTAAATATATCTTGCGGTCGCAAGACCCTTTCTGTTCAAATTCGTGGCGAGAATCAGTTCTTTGATATTCCCTTCGGAGATGCGGTCGTAAAGGGTGTCAATGTTCAGGTCGGCGGGCAAAACCTTATTCAGCGGATCTACCCTGCCCATGAGAACATGGTACCGCCCGGAAAAACCCGCTTCCTCAATTGCATTTATATCCATCACCTCTTCAACGACGCAGACGACGGCTGACGACCTTTCCGGGTCGGCGCAGATATCGCAAATTTCGCCCGTTGAAAAATTGCCGCAGATTTTACAGACCTTTATACTGCCGGCAGCATCTACGATTTCTTTCAGAATTCTCTGCCTTTCGCCAGGTTCAAGTTTTATAAAATCCGATGCAAGGCGGACGGCGGTCTTGGGCGTTACCGAGGGCAGTGAATAAAATGCGTCCTTAAGTTTCTCAAGATACGGCGGAAAACTACTCATCTCAAGAACCAGGGACAGACCCCATTCGGGGACAGTCCCTTTGAAAAACTACTCATCCGCCGAACCCTCCAGACCGCCGCCGACAATATTGGAAAGTTTCGTAATTATCGGCTCTTCAATCTCCAGCTGCTCCGCAGAGGTGTTTTTTTTCGGTTCAGACGGGCCGTTTTCCGGCATAACGATGGTAATACTCAGCGTTAATCTGACGCCGTTTTTTGCGAGGTATTCTTCAATCTCTCCGCTGTTTACAATGAGCCGCTTCGCCTGGATTTCCTTATCTTTGCCGAAACGGCAGTAGAGGTTGCCGTCTTCAAGCGTTATCGCCTGCGAAACATCGAACAATTCTCCGAGAGATCTGTTTTCTTTCTTTATCAAGCCGACAATTTCGGAAACGTCCCTATCCTTCCGCTCTTCAGGCCCTGATCCCGGCTCCGGGCGTTCTGTTCTGCTTTCGGTTTCCGGTTCTTTCACCCTGTAACTCAAATCCGGAGTTACGGAGTTCGCTGGAATTTCCGAAATTACCTCGTCAATAGAAACAAAATCCGACGAGATTTTATAAAGGCAGAGTTCAAGCAGAATTTTAGGAAACTCCGACCATTTCATTTCCTGCTCCGCGCGGCACAGGACATCAAGCATCCAGAAAATCCTGTCGGCGGTCTTTTCCTCAAAACCCAACGGAATACCGCCGCCGATTTTAACCGCAAGAATTTTTCTCAATTTTGCGATTATCTGTTTCGCGAACTGCTGGACGCTGAAGCCGCCCCTGTAAATATTATCCACAATATCAAAGACCTTTTTTAAGTCCTTCTTCAAAACCGCAGTTATAACTTCGTCAATTTTCTCGCTCTCGACAAGCCCCAGAATAAACTCTATTCCCTCACCTGTTATCTTACCGCCGGGGGTAGATGAAATAACCTGCTCTAAAATACTTTCGGCGTCCCTTACGGAACCTGCCGCATCATTGCACAGCAGTTCAAGGGCATCATCCGTTATCTTTGTCTTCTCGGCTTTGCAGATTTTTTTCAAGGTATCTTTTATGGCATCATCCTCAATCAGCCGGAACCTGAAATGCTGGCACCTTGAAAGAATAGTAACGGGAAGTTTATCGGGCATCGTCGTCGCAAGGATAAAAATAATGTAAGGAGGCGGCTCTTCAAGCGTCTTCAAAAGGGCATTAAAAGCCTCGGAAGTTATCTGATGCGCTTCGTCTATTATGTAAACCTTAAACCTGCCCTGCGCTGGAGCAAAAGCCACATTTTCTCTCAATTCTCTTATGGAATCTATTCCCCTGTTGGATGCCGCATCTATTTCAATGACATCGATGAAACCCCCGCCGCTTATTCCCAGGCAGGCGGGACACTGGCCGCACGGCTCCTCCGACGGGTATTCTTTGCAGTTCACCGCCTTGGCGAGAATCCTCGCGGTCGTGGTTTTTCCCACGCCCCGGGGCCCGGAGAAGAGATACGCGTGGGCGGTTTTTTTCCTGGCAATTGCGTTTTTCAAGGTCACCGTTACCTGTTCCTGACCGATGACCTCATTGAACTTTGAGGGCCTGTATTTTCTGGCTATGACCAAATGCGACATCGTTTAATTCTAAAAGAAATAAAATCCGCTGTCAAAGGTTTTTTCCGAGTTCCGATATTACCCCGGGAAGGCGGCGCGGTTTCATATCCCTGTCCACGCACGCGAGGGTGGTCATTCCGGCGGCAATCGGACGTTTGCTTTCTTTTTCCCGCACACCGTAAGAAATCTCCATAAAAGTTTTTCCCATTTTTCTCAACTCCGCGTTAACCTCCAGAATTTCTCCGTAAAAAGCAGGGCGTCTGTAATCCGCCTCGGCATGGCTGACCACAAAAAGAATACCTTCCTCCGCAAGTTTCTTTATGCTTATTCCCTTCTCCGCAAAAAATTCAGTCCTTGCTCGTTCAAAATAAGTGAGATAATTTGCATAATAAACCACGCCGCCGCAGTCCGTGTCCTGATAATAAACTTTTATCTCCACCACATCTCCTGATAATGCGCTTTTTTTATTATACTACACAAAGCGAATTTTGTATAGGATAAAGACGACACATCACACCTTAACTCCTGCCCGGAACCGCAACTATTTCACAGGCGTTCTCTACCTGCAGTTCAGACGTCTCCGCAAAGGTTAATTCCTATCATTTCTAACGCAGGCGTCTTGACAAACTTGCAGAATCAAGTTATACTTAAAGTAAGGAAGTAAGAATTATGGGTAATGGAGAACCCAGAAGTAAGGAGGCAAAAAAATGTCTACAGTTAAAATAGGTCCTAAACACCAAGTAACTATTCCCCATGATATCTTTGCACAACTTTATTTAAAACCTGGCGAATTCCTGGAAGTAATCCCTGAAAAAGGAAGAATAATTTTAGTTCCCCAAAAACTCACAAATAGAATCCCCGCCCCTTTGCTTACAAAAGAAGAACAAAATATTCTCTCTCGAGCTAAACTAAAAATTGAGAAAATCAACAAAGATATCCTTAAATCCAAAGGGCTTACCACAAATGAGATAAAAATCTCCTGCAAAGTTGGTTTAATTGATTCGGAACAGTCATGGTGGTGGTCTGAGAAATGGCAGAAGGAAGAACGAAAATCCGAGCAAGAGATAAGAAAAGGAAAAATTAAAAAATTTTCCAGTATTGATAATCTCATAAAAGATCTCCGTTCATGAAAAGCGCCCGAACCGGGTTATTTAAGAGGGACTACAAAAAACTACCCGAGAAAATCAAAAAAAGAGCAGACAAATCGCTTTACCATCTTGCAACTAATCCATCCCATCCTTCTTTGAGGATGAAAAAGATAAAAAGTATGGGAAATATCTGGGAAGCGCGCATAACTAAAAAATATCGATTTAGTTTTCAAATAATAAATGATACTTATGTTTTGCGCAGAATAGGAAAACACGATAAAGTTTTAAAAAAAACTTAGCGCCCGGCGGAGATAAAAACTCTTTCCAATCTAATAATTCAGATTCTGTAAACGCCCCCCGCAGCCCCGCCACCCTTAAAAAGATAGGATTTAAGGAAATCGGCTCGCTACCGCTTTTTGCGGTATTTCTTTCTTCTTTCCTGAATAATCGATTTACAAACATCAAAAAGAAATTCTTTTGTAGCGGAACTTTCGTCCTGAATAAGATAAAGAAATTTGTTTGCGGTCTTATCAGGTTTTGATTTTTTCGGAATGGTCATTTCGCCAAACAAATCGGATAAAGTAATTTGCAAAGCATCGGCAATTTTCTTTATTGTTTTTAAACTGGCATTTTTATTACCCGATTCAATGAAACTGATAAAGGTGTTGCTGACGCCGGATAACTCTGCTAATTTTTCCTGAGTCAGCCCTCTCTTTTTTCTCTCCTCTTTGATTCTTCCGCCGAGTAATTGAAGCAAATCATCCATACCTCACCCCTTTATGCACATTGTAGAAATTAGAGATTACAACCGGAATAAAATATATTGGAATATGGTCTTGACAAATGGTAAAATTATGTTAGCATATGAACATGTGCGGAAAAACTTTGGAATGCTGGAATGGGGAGAGAATGTCTCTGCCATTAGAGCGCGGAGACAAGGAGGAGAGATGAGAAAAGTTTTTGGTTCGGTTTGTGCGTTTTTGTTTGTCGCCGGAATTTTGTCTGTTGCCAGAGCGCAGGATT
>JBDRRS010000005.1:0-14159 GCA_043825615.1 bacterium
ACGGTTATTCTTGCGAGCATTATCGAAAAGGAAGCGAAAACAATCCCGGAAAAATTTCTTATTTCGGGAATTCTTCATAACCGTCTCCGCAAACGCTGGCGGCTTGAGTCCTGCGCCACGGTGAGATTCGCGCTGGAAAAATGGAACAAGCCGCTCAGCATAGAGGATACTTTTGTCAAATCGGAGTACAATACTTACAGGCACAGGGGGCTCCCCCCAGAGCCGATATGCAATCCAGGCGCCGTCGCTCTTGCCGCTGCGGCTGCCCCGGAAGAAACCGACCTGATGTTTTTTGTCGCCGCATCTTCCGGAACTCACCGGTTTTCAAAATATTTTGACCAGCACGTAAAGAAGAAGTTTAAGAGGATAAAGAAAAGTGGCTTTTAACAGATTCTCTCCGACGATGCTTTCCGTTTATAAGAAATGTCCGCGGTCGTTTAAGTATCGTTACATTGATAAACTCGGGGAAAGATTCAAACAGCCGAGGCCTTATTTCAGTTTGGGCAATTCCGTTCACAGCACCCTTGAAAAATTTATGGGTTATGAGTTGTCAAAAAGAAATCAGGAGCTGCTTCCGGCCATTCTTGAAAAAGAATGGATAAGCGAAGGTTATCTCAACAAAGAACATGAAGAAGAATTTTTCCACCGCGCCGTCGATATGCTGAGCAACTTCTATAAATCTGGGGAGTGGGAAGCGAAGCCGGATTTTATTGAACAGTGGTTTGAGGTTGAGATTTGCGATTTTACGCTGATAGGAAAAATAGACCGCATGGACGGTTTAAGCGTCATTGAGTATAAAACGGGGAATTATATTCCGAGCATTAATGATTTAAAAAGTGATTTTCAGGCAATTATATACTCGCTTGCCGGCAGGGAACTCACCGGCTCGAGCGTTAAAAACGTAACATTTTACTTTCTCGGCCCAGACAAAAAAATTCCAATTTCAAAGAGCGGGGAAGAACTCGGCGAAGACATAGAAGGAATAAAAAAACTCATCGGGAAAATAAGAGAGGATAAAGAATTTTTCCCGACGCCGCACAGGATATGGTGTCTTTACTGCGACTTTAACTGCATCTGTCCGCTCGCGGGGGTCATGAGCGTCGAGGTGGAACCCGCAAAACTTACCGATTTAATGATGAAAGAAACAGAAAATGCTTACAGCACACTCTATGAAATTTTAAATGTCTCGACGACGCTCAGCGGTATTCTTGATTTTGATATTCTGACAAAACGGGTAATTGAGGTTTTTAAATCATTCAGTGACTGCACGAAACTATTTCTGTTTTTGAAGTCCGCAAAGGGCAAGTTTTACATAAGAAGTTTGAGCGGCATTGATTCGGACGAAACGCAGAGGGTCAAGAAAGTACTCAATGAAAATCCCGTACTCCTTGAAGGGCGGCTGCCGAGCGTGCTGTTGAAACCGCTTGGTGATCCGAGGTTTTCGAAATTTTTTTCAGCGCTCAATCTGAATGAGAGAACCTCAGCAGTATTTATTCCTCTTTTCGCCAGGGAACACCAGATGGGTTCGCTCATCATTGTCCGCGACGAACCGGCGTTTATGCAAAAGGACCTTATTACTTTGAATACTCTTGCGAATATTACTCAGATTTCGCTTGACAACTCCATTCATTATACCCAGGCGATAATAGATAATCTGACAGGGCTTTATGTCAGAAAGTACCTGGAAAGGCGCCTGGCGGATGAACTTGCCAGATTTAAAAGATTCAGAACGCCTTTTGCCGTGTGTATGTTTGACATTGATCACTTCAAAAGAGTGAATGACACTTACGGACACCCTTTCGGCGACAGAATTCTTGTTCAGTTTGCCGGTGTTCTGAAAGATTCTTTGAGAAATATTGATATTGTAGCCCGTTTCGGCGGCGAAGAGTTTATGGCGCTTTTACCTGAAACGGACTGCGCCGCGGGTTACAGTGTCGCCGAGAGAATAAGGAAGAGCGTTGAAGAGCATGTTTTCGGGGATGAGGAAACGCCTGTTAAATTGACGACGTCCATCGGTGTTCTGCCTGTTCCGCCGGATTCGGAGAATTTTCAGGAATGTATAGAGAAGGTTGATAAACCGCTGTACCGCGCTAAACAGAGCGGGCGTGACTGCGTGAAAATTTATGGGAAGGATTGACAGTATTTACGAGAAGAAATGCGATTTCAGAGATATTTTTGTGCAGCGCCGGAGCATTGCGCGTGTTTTCTTTACGCTTTCAAAAATAAAGCACAAGGAAACGGGAGCGGTTGCCGGCGTCGGTTTCAGGTCAGTAAAAGGGGATTTTACAGACATGCAGAGCGGGGATTTTACGGGCGATACTGAGGAGTTTCTGCGAAAAAAAGGTATTCCGCTTGAATGCAGGAAACCGCGGGTCAATTTCGGTTTTGAAAAGTTTTTTCTTTTTTTGAAAGAACTGGATTCTTCGTTGCGGGAAAAGGGCGGCTGCAGGGTAAAGAACATAGATATTTCTTTTGCCGTTACGGATTCCGCCGAGGGTGTATATGATTGGGAAAAAGTCCTCGTAAAAGAGAGTTACAGGCAGAGATTTACTGTTTCGATAATGGTTGAAGACGGAGACGGGAGAGAAATTTCACGGGAACATGTTTTGGCAACGAAGCCATCCGCGGCCGAATTTATGTCCGCCTGCAGGGAGAAAAGTTTTGAAACCCTGTCTTTGGCGCTTAACCTGCTTGAGGCGCCGCACGCTCCTGTCGGAGAAATGCCCGTTCTGATAAGAAGTACCGCCGGCGGAACGCTGATACATGAAGCAATCGGTCATTCGCTTGAGGCGGATGCTGTGCGGCTCGGTATTTCCCCCGTTTATGCCGGACGCCTAAATGAAAAAGTGGCCTCCAGCGATGTCACCGTTATCGATGACGCTTCGGCGCAGGATAAAAACGGCTCGTATGAATATGACGATGAGGGTGTGCGGAGCGAGCGGGTTATTCTGATTGAAAAAGGAATTTTGAAAAATTACCTTCTTGACAAAAAAGAGGCGGGTTTTCTGAAATCCGCCTCAAACGGCCACGGCCGCCGGGCTTCATACAAAGAAAAACCGATTCCAAGGATGGGCGTTACGTATCTTGCCGGCGGCAAGTCGGATTACGGGAAGATGCTCAAGAAAATGAAGAAGGGGCTGATGGTTTCCAAAATGGGCGGCGGGCAGGTTAATCCCGCCAACGGTGACTTTGTTTTTGAAGTAAGGGAGGGTTACCTGGTGGAGGACGGAAAAGTCGGGCCTCTCGTGAAGGGGGCGACTCTCGCCGGAAACGGCCCGAAGATTCTAAAAGACATAAAATATATCGGCAGGCCCGTCGGATGGGCCGACGGGTTTTGCGGCAAGGACGGACAGACGGTGCCCGTTTCCGACGGGATGCCGGACACTCTCATTCCGGCGGTTGTCGTCGGCGGACGTTAGATGCTTGATAGCGATGTTTCAATGCGCGATTGTGCAGCAGGCGGCATTGCCTTCCAAGCACGCTCACGAGAGCGGCTCGCTCCGCAGTCCTGCGGGGAGGAAGCAGAGACCCTCGGACTGACGGGCTTGTCAGGCAAAGCCGCCCGCCGTGGATATTCGCGAGCGGACGAGGAGGTTGAGTGTTGAAAGTCGATAAAAGTAAATGGACCACTTTTGCGATAGGCGGAGCGGTAACTCTGACCGCCGCTTTGTTTTCCGTTTTCGGCATTCTCAAGACACTGGAATACAAAACACAGGACTTCCGTTTTCATATCAGAGGCGCGCGACGTGGTTCGGATAAGGTAAGAATCGTCTGCATGGGCGACGAAAGCATCTCCGACAAGGCGATGGGCCGCTGGCCGTGGAGAAGAAGGTATCATGCGATAATTCTTAACATTTTTTCGAAATACAAACCGGCTGAGGTGATGTATGATGTGCTTTTTACGGAGAAGTCGGATTATGAGGAGGACGACCGGATTCTTGCGGAGCAGTTTAAAAAACTCAAAGTTTATTTCCCGATGTTCTGCATCATAGATAAGGGCAAAGCGAAGGAGATAGAAAATCCTTTTCAAAAGATGCTTCTCGACAGAGTTGCGGTTCCGGGCAAAGTAAATGACTCGCTGTTGAATGCCGTTGAACTGGTCCTTCCCGTTTCCCGGTTTGCAACGGGCGTTGCCGGATCCGGCTACGCCAATGCCGTCCCCGACGACGACGGAACAACGCGGAGGGTCGCTCTTCTGATTCAATATAAAGGGAAGATGTACCCGCACATTGCTTTTCTTATGGCAATGCATTATATCGGCGCCGAGTGGAAAAACGTTGAAGTGAATCCCGGTAAATACATAAAAGTCAAAAAAAGCAAAGCAGGCAGTTTTAAGATACCTTTGGATAAAAACAACCAGATGCTCCTGAATTATCCCGGCGGAATAGAAAGTTATAATCTGATGAGTTTTCTCGAAGTCATTGATTCTTACAGTGAGACGCTCAAGAAAATGAAAAAGGGCCTGGACCATTCAGATGAGAAACTTGTATCCTTATCAGATAAGAAACTTGTATCTTTAAAGGACAAGGTGATTTTCGTAGGTCTTACGGCCACCGGCACCGTTGATTTGAGGCCGACTCCGTTTGCCCCGCTGTTCCCGATGGTCGGCGTCGTGGCGGCGACTTTCGCAAACATCGTCGATAAAAACTTTTTGATTGCGGCCCCGGAGTTTTTGAATTTTTTAATGGTTTTATTCATAGGTCTTTTGATTACGGTTATTTCACCGAAATTCAAACCTTTGAAGGGGGCTTTTTTATCGGCGGCGGCCATCCTTGTCTGGTGTGTTATTTCCTATGTCTTATTCACAAAGCGTGTGGTCGTACCCGTGTTTTATCCTGTCGGCGCGGGTTTGTTTTCTTTTTTAGGGATTACCGTGTACCGGTTTGCGACGGAGGAGAAAGAAAAAAAGTTTATCAAAGATACGTTCCAGAGATATGTTTCGCCTTCTGTTGTGGATGAACTGATAGAAAATCCGGAAATGCTCGCCCTCGGAGGGCAGAAGAGATACCTGACGGTTTTCTTCTCGGACATAAGAGGGTTTACTTCCATGAGTGAGAAAATGCAGCCGGAAGAAGTGGTAAGTATACTTAACGACTATCTTACGGAAATGACAGCAATAATCTTCAAATACAACGGAACCCTGGATAAATTTATAGGAGATGCAATTATGGCCATATGGGGCGCTCCCAAATATTTTGAAAATCACGCGGAGCTTGCGGTAAGAGCGGCAGTCGAGATGCAGCAGAAAGTCAGGGAATTATGTGTAATGTGGGAGAAACAGGGACGGAAACAAATAGGAATAGGAATGGGTATAAATACGGGAGATGTGGTCGTGGGGAATATGGGTTCTGCAAGTTATTCGGATTACACGGTCATAGGTGATAATGTAAATACCGCTCAAAGGCTTGAAGCAAATGCCCCAGCCGGGAAAATCATCATTTCCGAGTCGACTTTCAGTGAAGTAAAAAACCTTGTAAAAACAAAGAAGCTGGAACCGCTTACGGTAAAGGGAAAGAAAAAGTCCGTGCAGGTTTATGAAGTTCTGGAAATTTTGTAAAATGAAATATGGTCAAGGCAGAAATTTTTAAGAAAATCCCGGCTTTTTCAAACCTGACGAATGCCCAGCTCGGAGGCCTCGGAAGATTCAGCAGTGAGAAAAGTTTCAAGAAAGGCGAAATTGTTTTTACCGAGAAATCCGCGGGGAAGATGCTGTTTTTTGTTCTTTCCGGCAGGATAAAAATTTACAAAAGTACGCCTGCAGGCCACATAAAAATTCTTTCTTACCTGAGCTGCGGGGATATTTTCGGCGAAATGTCTCTTTTCGGCGGAGGGGTAAGGTCGGCCACCGCCTGCGCGGGGGAGCCTTCCGTGATTTTGCTTATAAATTCAAGCGATTTCAGAAAATTTGCTTCTAAAAACGTTAATATCCTGCTTAAAATCATAGCGACGCTGACGGCAAGATTAAGAAAAGCGGACGATGAGATAAAGTCGCTTGCCTACAATTCGGTCCTTATAAGGACGGTCTTTGTGCTTTTTGAGTTTGAGAAGCGGTACGGCAGAAAACGGGGGGGGAAAATTTTTATTGACTTTCCGCTGACGCACGGCGAAATTGCGGGTAATGTCGGCTCTTCGAGAGAAGTTATATCAAGAATGTTCTCCAAACTTGAAAAGCTTAAATACATCGCCCGCGAGAAAGGCAGGATAGTAATCCTGAATCCCGCAGGTCTTAAAAAAATTATTTCATTTATCGAGTAACGCTGCGCGGTAATAGCGATGGAGTAATTACAAAAGGAGAGACCATGAAAAAGATTGAAGTCATTTTTCCGCCGGAGCGGCTTGAAAGGGCGAAGAGAGTTCTTTATCCGCTGGACATCGGCGGGATGGTCGTCTCGTCCGTTCGGGGCATCGGCCTCCAGCGCGGCGAAGAAAAACTGAAACAGATGGAATTTTTTGAATTCCCGAAAGTAAAACTCGAAATTATCGTGAATGACAAACAGGTTCAGAAAGCCATAGACCTTCTGGTTGAAACAATCCAAACGGGCAAGGTCGGCGACGGAAAAATTTTTGTTTCCGATATAGTGAATACCGTCAGGATAAGAACGGGAGAGGATGGAATCCCCGCCGTTTAGCGCCGGGAAAAACGGGAAGAAGAGAACGTCTTTAAATAATTGCGTAGAAAAATCACGCGCATTTGACTGAACCTTTCCGGTTTTGTAAAATAACGTCTTATGATAAAGAACTGGGAAATAAAAACGTCTCCCGCTCCGGGTTTCGGTGACAGAAAAATTCTGCTGCTTTCCGCGGACGATATAAAAGATATCGGGCCGGTCAAAGAAAGTTTCACGGGCAATATAGGGGTCATATTCAAAAGCGGGGACAAAAAATATCCGTACGCAGTGTACATTTACGGGGCGTCTCCAAACATTTTAAATCTGATACAGGGAGAAATGAAAGTTCTTTCGGGCCCCGAGACGCTTCAGGTAGAACGCGAAGCGGTAGAGAGAGGGAAAATAGAGAAAGAAGTAATACCGGCTCTCGTGAAACTTGCGCCGGACGAAAGCGGCGATACTCCGTTAAGAAAGCCGGTGATTAAATATTTTGAAGAGGAGAAGAAACAAGTCGTTTCGGGGAAGGAAAACAAGGCACCGCTTGAAAAAAAACCCGAAATTATCAGAGTCGTTTATCTTTGTCCGGAAGGAAAGAGCGAACTTCTTAGCCAGGTTCAAAGCAGCATAAACAGGATAATTCTGGAAAAAGGCATTAATTTCAATTTTGCCCCGGCGGCCGAAATCCTTTATAGAAAGACCGAAGCGAGCGGGGCAATTGTGAGTCAAATTACAGGAAATGATTTCAATTTCGTTCTTTCTATCGCCCCTGACGAACAGATTGACCCGGTTCTCAGGGAATTAAGGGAGAAAAAGTTTATTTTAAAAATCATTACGGAAGATAACATTGATAAGAAATTCAGGTACCTTAATTTAATAACAGATATTGTCCTTTCCCACGGCAGTAAATGATAGACAGCTATAAACTGGTTTATAGCCCGACATCGGACAAGAGATTCAGATACAAAGTAAAAATCAGCGGGGACGAGGCCGACTGCAAAAATATCATAAGAAATATAGGTCCTATTTGCGGCAGTCCGTTCAAGAGTCTTGACTCTAATTTTGCGAAAGCGTTTTATGTTTACGGTTCCGCTCTGTCGGTTAAAGAACAGATAATTAAGGCAATTGACGAATATGCGAAGCAAAAAGTTGCGCCCTCTGCCCCCCCCGCCCCGACCGCTCCGCAGGAGGAGAAACTTGAAGCAAAAACCCCCGCGGAAAAAGAACCGGCAAAAAAAACAGAAGCTGAAAAACCGGGGAAACTAAAAATTACCCAGCTCAGGAAAAATTACACTTTTGACAGTCTTTACGAAGGAGGTTTTAACAGGTTTCTCAAACAGGCCTGCGAAAACATTGCGCGGGAGTTCGACCCGTCCTACAACCCGCTGTTTATCTGGGGCGGCGTCGGTCTGGGCAAATCGCATCTCATCAATGCGATAGGGAATTCCATTAAAAAAAGCCATGAAGATAAAGTCGTTATTTATGTTCAGGCGCAGGACCTTATGTCCGCAATTGCGAGAGTTAAGGATTTTTCATCGGAAAGGGATTCGCTTGTGGATTACCTGGCGGGTGCGGATACTTTGCTCGTGGACGATATTCAGTTTCTTGAAGGCGATGTCACGCAGGATGTTTTTTTTGCGATATTTGAAAGAGCGTATCACCGCCAGGCGCAGATTGTTCTTACCGCTGACCGTTCGCCCAAGCAGCTGTCGATGTTTACCGACCGCCTGCGCTCCAGGTTTGAATGGGGGCTTGTCAACAAACTTTTTAAGCCCGATTACAAGTCAAGAGTCGGAATTCTGAAGATGAAAATTTCCAGGGAATTTTCGGCATTGAATATGAGCGAGCAGATGCTTGACTTCATTGCAAAAGAATTTGAGGACAACGTAAGGGAACTTGAAGGCGCCCTGAAAAAAATAAATATTTATTGCCAGTTGAGAAGAGAACCCGTCACAATGGAAGAGGTCAAGGAAATTGCCCTTGAACTGAAAGGCGAGGCGCCGGCCGCATCAGGGGCTACCGCGCAGCCCGCTCCGCAGGCGGGTGTAAGTGGCGGAGTTCCGCCTGCGCCGGCCGATATTCCCCCTCCTCCGGGAGCCCAATGTTCGAATTGCGGAGGAGAACTCTCTTACATCGAAATGTATGACAGATGGTATTGCTACGGCTGTAAAAACTATGCGCCTCCGGATTTCGGTAATGAACAAGTTGCGAAAGAAAAAAAACAGGCGGAAGCCGAGAAGAAAAAATTGGAAGCAATTGAGGAACTCAAAGCTTTATCAATGCCCCAAAAGAAAAAAGCGGCCTGGGCCCTTGACGGAACGGAAAGAAAAACCGAAACGGTTCCTCCCGCGGACATAAAATACACACGTGCGATTCAGTGTGTGGTTTTTTATCCCGCCGGCTACGAGAAAGAAGTTAACAATGTTACAGGGCAGGTACTGTCCACCGTTACGAAACACCGCCTTCGCATCAATTTTGAGTTTATCGTGCAGCAGGAATACGAACCGGTCAAGCTGAATTTCAGTTCCTTCATCAATATTTTAAATACCGCCAAATTAAAGGTTGCGGTTGTTATCGGACCGCCGGCGTCGTCCGGTGTCAATGAAGATAAGTTTTATGAAATGCTCAACGGGATTTTTACCGACGAGGATCTCTGCCTTGAATACGTTGCCTTTAAGGATATAGGGCAGAGTTGCGAATATCTGAACATCGTTCTTGATATGGCGAACTTCGGAAAACAGCGGCTCGGATACAAGATACTGAAGGACGAGATGCACGGCCGGGACGGCGGGTGATGGCGAAGAAAGTATTGGTTATTGAAGACGATTATCAGACGCTTCAGCTTATAGAATTCCTTTTGAGAAGGGCCGGCTTTGAAATTTTGTCCGCCTCGGACGGCGAAGAGGGCGTTAGAAAATTGCTCCTGAAACCGGATTTAATAATAACCGATATAATGCTGCCGAAGATGGGAGGTCTTGAAGTTATTGAAAAAATAAAAGATAATGCGGATACTCGGAAGGTTCCGATTTTGATTCTTTCTGCGCTCGGTCAGGAAGAATTTGTTTCGGCTGCGTTAAAAAAGGGCGCGGACGAATATATTATAAAACCCTTTTCCACGGGCTTTTTAACCGCCGAGGTAAAACGCCTCTTGGCACAGGTTTAAAAAAATGGCGATAATAAAGGCTTTTGCGGGCTACCGTCCGAAAAAAGAGATGGCGGCTCGGGTGGCTTCACCGCCCTACGATGTATTGAACTCGGAAGAGGCAAGAGAGACGGCTAAGGGTAACGGTATCTCTTTTCTGCATGTTGTGAAACCCGAAATTGACCTTCCGGAAGGCACGGCTCTGTACAGCGACGAGGTCTATAAAAAAGGGGCTGAAAACCTCAAGAGGTTAATTGACAATAAAATACTCGTAAAAGATGAAAAACCGGCGCTCTACATATACAGTCAGAGAATGGGCGGGCATTTTCAGACAGGGATTGTTGCCCTGGCATCAGCGGAAGAATATATTGCCGGTAAGATTAAGAAACACGAACACACAAAACCGGATAAGGTCAGGGATAGAACCTCTCATATAAGCGCTCAAGGCGCGCATTCCGGGCCTGTTTTTTTAACTTACAAAAACAGGGAAAGTATCAACGGAATCGTAAAAAGAATTCAGAAGAGGGCGCCCGATGCGGACATAGTTACTCCCGAAAATGTCGGTCATACACTCTGGCTCGTAAGTGATGAAGATGACATAAAAGCCATAACGGAGGAGTTTAAGAGGATAGATGTGCTGTACATAGCCGACGGACATCACCGAAGCGCTTCGGCGGTGGAAAATTACCGCAGGGATAAGACCGAGGCGACCGCATTTTTTCTGGCGGTTTTATTCCCGGATGAGCAATTGAAAATTATGGAGTATAACCGCGTTGTTAAAGACCTGAACGGTTTAAGTAAAGAAGAATTTTTAAACAGGGTATCGGAAAAGTTTAGTATTACGGAAGCCGGTGCCCCGTGCCCGGACAAAAAACACACGGTATGCATGTATCTTGATAAAAAATGGTATTCTCTTGAAATGAAACCCGAAATAATCAATGAGGGAGACCCTGTCAAACGGCTTGATGTGGCGATATTACAGAATAATCTGCTGGGACCCGTGCTCGGTATTAATGACCCCCGGACTGATAAAAGGATAGATTTTATAGGCGGTATACGCGGGCCAGAAGAACTTGAAAGACTGGTTAACAGCGGGAATTTTAAAGTTGCGTTTGCGATGTATCCGGTAACAATCAGCGGCCTTATGTCCATAGCGGATGCGGGAGAGGTTATGCCTCCCAAGTCAACGTGGTTTGAACCGAAACTCCGCAGCGGAATGGTTGTTAATGTATTTAGAGAACCGCATTAGAAACTATCTTGGTAAATATTCAGCAAAACCCGTTAATAAATGTAGCGTGCGAGCTTGCTCGCAAATGAAAGCAAGCTTTCATGCTGCAAATGACACGTGATTCACTAAGCATTTACAACCTTAATTTACCTTATTTATAACTTCGTCTTTGTCAAAATAGGCGATAACCTGTTCGGCTGCGGCAACAGCGCAGTTTACCTGGGCTTCTTTTGAGGAAGCGCCGAGGTGCGGTATACAGATAATATTTTCACATTTTATAAGAGGATTGTCCCCGGCAGGCGGTTCTTTTGTATAAGTGTCAACAGCCGCTCCCGCAATTTTTCCGTTATTGACGGCATCAGCGAGTGCCTGTTCATCAATGATTCCGCCGCGGGCGCAATTCAGGATATAAGCAGACGGTTTCATTTTTGCCAGCGCCTCGGCTCCTATCATGTTGCGTGTCCCGTCAGTCAGCGGCACATGAATACTTATATAATCGGACTGAGCTAAAATTTTATCAAGACTTGCTCTCTGTAAGCCGATATCCCCGTCGATTACCTCGTAGCATATACCCTTCCTCCCTAAAGCGATGACCTTCATCCCTAAAGCGGCAGCCATGCTGCCGACATCACGCCCTATTTTGCCTGCTCCGATCAGACCAAGGATTTTTCCTTTGAGTTCCGTCCCCATGAGTTTCTTTTTTTCCCACATTCCCTGCTTGGTTGTGGAGTGCGCCCTCGGTATATGCCGGGCGAGCGAAAACATAAGGCCTACGGTAAGTTCCGCTACGGCATGACTGTTTTGACCGGGAGTATTTTCGACAACGATGCCTTTTTCAGCGGCAGAGGATTTATCGATATTATCGGTGCCCTCTCCCCCGCGCACTATGAGCTTAAGATTTTTCGCAGCGTTGATAATATCCTTGTCCGGTTTAGTGGCGCTGCGTACAAGAAGGGCATCATATTCGAATATGCAGCCCTTGAGTTCTTCGGGAGACATGCCGGTCTTTATATCTACTTCAAACCCCTCATGGGAAGTAAGCATGTCTATTCCTTCCTGCGCATATTTATCGGAAATTAAAATCTTCGGCATGGTACCCTCCTTAGCGATTATTTTTCTTAAATTCAGACATAAACTCTACCAGTTTTTCCGCCCCTTCCAGAGGCATGGCATTGTAGACGGAAGCCCGTATTCCTCCTACGTCACGATGACCTTTAAGGCCGTGGAGTTTTTTCTTCAGACCTTCCGCAATAAACTTTTTTTCAAGGTCTTCCGAAGGCAGCCTGAAAGTGAGATTCATCTTTGACCGGCTGTCCTTTTCGGCTGTTCCTTTATAGAAGTCCGGCGACTCATCAATCGCTTTGTAGATTAAAGCCGCCTTTTTAGCGTTTATTTTTTCAACTTCGCCGAGACCGCCGAGCCGCTCAATTTCCTTCAGTACAAGCTGCACCACGTAAATGGCAAAACACGGCGGGGTGTTGAAGAGCGAACCCTTGTCGGCATGGGTTTTGTAGTTCAGCATGGTCGGGACTTTCTCATCGCAGAGGCCGACTAAATCCTTGCGGATTATTACCAGCGTTACGCCGGCCGGCCCGAGATTTTTTTGCGCCCCGGCGTAGATTATGCCGAACTTTGAAACATCTATCTTTCTGCTCATAATGTCGCTTGACATATCGGCGACAAGAGGAGAGGCTGTCGCCGGAAACGCCGCCCATTGCGTTCCGAAAATAGTATTGTTGGACGTGATGTGCGCATACGCCGCTCCCCCGCTGAATTTTATGTCTTTTGGAATATAGGAGAAATTTTTGTCGTCGGAACCGGCCGCTACGTTGACTTGCCCGAGTTTTTTGGCTTCGGCGATTGCCTTTTTTGACCAGACGCCGGTATTTACGTAGTCCGCCGTTTTCCCGTTAAGGAGCAGGTTAAACGGGACCATGCAGAACTGAAGGCTTGCGCCTCCCTGCAGAAAGAGGACGTGGTAATTATCAGGCACGTTCATAACAGACCTTACCCTCTTTTCGGTATCCTTCATAATGGCATCAAAAGGTTTAGAGCGGTGGCTCATCTCAAGAATAGACATGCCCTCGGCCTCATACTCAACAAGATTTTTCTGCGCTTCCTCTAATACCGGAACCGGCAGAGTTGAAGGGCCCGCATTAAAATTAAATAATCTTTCTCCCATTTCAAGGCCTCCTTATAAACTGAACTTTTTTACTATGTCAGATACTCTAATATATGTTTAGCGCTCTGTCAAGAATCGAGCAGCAATGAAATTAAACGGTGAAAACTGCATTTCCTTAAGAGTCCGAAATCTGCTAAAATACAAAAGATGAAAAATAGCCAAAAAGGGGGACACCTTGAAACGGCGTCGTCGGGAAAAAGGCCAATTATTTCACGTGAAATAATTTCAGGAGGTTCAAATGCAGCTTAAAAAAGTCAGGGTAAACGACATTATTACGGCTAAATATCAGATGAGGTTCAACACCGCAAAGAAAGATATTGACAGTTTAGTCCGCTCAATACGTATGAACGGACTCCTGTGTCCGCCCTCAGCAACAAGTAAAGGAAGTAAATACATTCTTGCTTTTGGCCACCGGCGGCTTGAAGCGGTAAAGAAACTTAACTGGAAAGAACTCACCATTATTGTTTTGGACGGGATGAACGAGAAGGATTTAGTTGTTAAAACATTAGTGGAAAATATTGAAAAGGTTAACCTAACACCGTTAGAGAAAGCAAAAGCGTATCAGAATATGATTGAGGAACTTGATATTACACAGCAGGAATTGGCGCAAAGATGCGGCAGGAGCCAGTCCGAAATTGCTAATCATATACGGCTTCTCAACCGGTTGAATCACTACATCCTCGACTATCTTCAAAAAGGCAGGATATCCTTCGGTCATGCAATGATACTGATGATTCTTGAAGATAAAAATAAACAACTTGAAATTTGCAGGGAAGTTATAGAAAAAGAGTTATCAATCAGAGACACATCGCTCCTTGTTGACAGAGCCCGCCCCCGGGACGAACTTACCGATAAAGAAAAAGAATTAAACAAAATTGAAAGCGACATAATGAGAGGATTCAAGAGCGAATGGCGCAGCAGAATAAACATAAGACAGGGAAAAAAAGAAGAGAAACTCGTGGTCTCCTTCAAAGACCGCGAAGAACTCAAAGATTTAATCCG
>JBDRRS010000006.1:0-85815 GCA_043825615.1 bacterium
GCCATGTCCATCTCCTTCACCTCCTGCTTTTATTGCCGGAGGTTATTTTAACTCTTCTGCCACAGCAGATATTCTGCTTCGGTTAGGTTTTTAATGATTTAACGGCTTTGCCTTGGGTTAGATTTTAGATGATTTAACGCGGGTACTTGACGGACTGTCAAAGGTTTACTATTCTATGTTGGAATAGTAAAAGTTGGAATACTTAAGGAGATGGTATGCTTAGAAATAAGCTTGTTGTTCTCGGGCTTTTAAGCGAGAACCCGAAACACGGTTATCAGATAATCAATGATATTAAGGAAAGGTCCATGGATATATGGGCAAAGATTAATATTGCTTCCATTTATAATGCTCTAATCTCCTTTGAAAAGAAGAAATTTATTTCTGTAAAAATTGACCGGTCCGGAAATATGCCCAAGAAGAAAGTGTACAGCATTACCAAAACAGGAATAAAAGAACTGCGCGGTATGGTTCAAAGAGGTCTTTCCCTGGCAGAGAAGGGTAATAACGTGGTTTTCCTGCTGGCAATAGGGTTTATGCAGAATTTATCCACTAAAGAGGCATGCTTTTCTTTAAAAAAACGTAAACAGGAATTGGAACAAATCCTGGCTGTGGTGGAAAGCATACACAAAAAACACGATGGCATCATACCGTTTAACTGGATTTATATTATTAAGGATGCCCTGTGGCATATACGGCTGGACCTGAAGAAAATAAAGGAACTTATCAAAAAATTGGAAATAATGAAAAACTGGAATGAAGGCGGTAAGCCATAATGTTGAAAAAAATACCGGTATGCGTCCTGGCGCTGACGCTGTTCGGCGCGCAGGCAGAAGCCGCGGCGCTTAATATGGAGCAGTGTATTGAGATTGCAATCAGAAATAACTTCGGTCTGAAGAAAGCCGAATACGATTACCTGTTTTCAAAGGAGGCGACAAAGCAGGTCCGGGCGCGGTACGACTCTGTTATAAGCGCCAGCGGCGGTCGGACGGACATAGAAAGCTCCGGGGCAAACCCTTTATACGGAGAAAAATCAATAACGGATAACTTCAGTCTCGGATTGAATAAAAAACTGCGAAACACCGGGGGTATGTTGTCTCTTACGTGGAAGAACACAAGAACCGACAGCGATTCTATATTTGTTTCCCAGTTCGGCTCGCCCAATCCGTCCTTTGATTCCGACATGACATTATCCTATTCGCAGCCCCTTCTGAAAAATTTCAAAGGGAATAATGATAAGACCGCCATAGAAATATCGCAAATGGCGGAAAATATTGCAGCCACGTCCCTTAAACTTCAGATAAATATTCTGGTAAATAAAATAGAGAAGGCTTTTTTATCGTTGAATTTCGAGCGGGAAAATCTCAGAGCGCAGAAAACGTCGCTTGAACGTTCAAAAAAACTTCTTAAGTTAAATAAGAAAAAGTTGGAAGACGGTCTTGTTGAAGAGGTGGATATTATTGCTACAGAGGCGGCAATAACAATGCATGAAGCAGCGCTCCTCGCCGCCGGGGATTCAGTTCTGAGCGCCGAGGATAATATCGGGAAGATAGCCGGACTGAAGGCGGATGCCAGGCTGAAATACAGGTTTATTTCCGAGGCGCATTCTAAATTCAAACATAAAGATGCTGCGCCGGAAGAAGTTGTTAAGACGGCTCTGTCGCTGAACCCCGCTTTAAAAATAATTGAAAATCAGATTGCTATAAGTTCTCTTGAATGTAAAATACAGGAAAACGAGAAATTTCCCTCTCTCGATTTTGTAACTTCATACGGCCTCGGGAATACAGGGCCGTCATGGAGCGGCAATAACGATGCTTTAACATCAATGGATAACCCTGCATGGTATGTGGGGTTCAATTTAAACTATTTCCCGAAAAACAGTCTGGCAAAAAGTATGCTGAAGCAGAGGGAATACACCCGGGAAAAAAGCAGCGCCGACCTTGAAGACAAAAAATCGGAAATTATAACGGAGTGCAGGATTATTGCCAGAAGAATAAACACCGGCGCCCTGTACGTGGAAGCCGCGCGCAAGTCGTTGAACCTGCAGAAAAAGAAGCTTCAACTGGAAGAAATAAAGTTTAGCCAGGGGCGTTCTTCCATCCAGTGGCTCCTCAAATACCAGGATGATTTAAGCGAAGCGGAAGTAGGATACACCAGGGCTTTGACTGATTATTATATGGGCTGGGCTGACCTGAGATTGATTACGGGGGGAGAAAGATGAGTATCGCTTCGTTTTCAATAAAACAGAAAGTTCTTGTCAATCTTCTGACGGCAGCCGCTATACTGGTGGGCGGCTACACGGCTTTCAACATGCAGAGAGAGGTTATGCCGGCGGTAGAGATAGATTATGTTTTCGTGATGACGTCCTATCCCGGAGCGTCCCCGCAGGAAGTGGAGAAACTTGTCACGATACCCATTGAAGACGCGCTGGACAATATAGACGGGATAGACCTGTTCAATTCGGTATCCCGCGAGGGTTTTTCGTTTGTTTTTATTGAACTTGAAGCGGACCTTCCCAACAGGGACAGGGTTATAAATAATATTTCAAGGGAGGTCGATAAGGTCTCTCTCCCCGACGATGCGGAGGATGCGGAGACGGAGGAATTTGTTCTGGAGCACCCTCTTATAGAGGTGTCGTTTACGGGGAAGGGAATCCCTGAAGAAGAATTGAGAGGTTATGTAAAAGGTTTTGAGAATATAGTGAAGGGCATCGACGGCGTCGGCAGCATATCAAAAGTGGGATGGCGGGACAGGGAAGTATCCATTGAAATAAATCCCGAGAACCTCAAGAACTATTATGTTTCGCTTGCCCAGGTGATAGAAAGTATCCGTTCGCAGAACCTGAATCTGCCCGGCGGGAAACTCACTTCGGGGGGGAAGGAACTTATATTGAGGACAGTCGGTGAAATTGATGACCCGCAGGGTTTCGGCGAGATAATAATACGCACGAACGCCGACGGGAAATATCTTCAATTAAGGGATATCGCCGGCATAAAGGAAACTTTCGGGGAGCAGGAGATAATTTATAAGACCGACGGGAAGGTTTCCATAAACCTCACTCCGAAGAAGAAAAAAACCGGCGATACCATAAGCATAGTGGATGAGATAAAAAAAGCGGCCGCGGAATACAGGAAGACCATCCCCGATACCGTTTCCATAGATTACATAAACGACATGGCTTTTTATGTAAAGCGGCGTCTCAATGTTCTTGTTTCAAACGGCATCTTGGGTATGACGCTTCTTTTAGGAACCCTTCTTCTTTTTCTCAACGTGAGAATTGCTCTTGTAACGGCGATAGGAATACCTTTTGCTTTTCTCACCGCTCTGCTTTTTATGTCCTTTTTCGGCGTGAGCATGAATATGATTACGATGTTCGGGCTGATACTGGTGCTCGGTATGATAGTGGACGATGCGATAGTTGTATCGGAAAATGTTTACAGATATATGGAAGAAGGTATGCCGCCGCGCGAAGCCGCGGTCAAGGGCTCTGACGAAGTCGCAGCGCCTGTCACGACGACGATACTTACCACTGCGGCGGCTTTCCTCCCGCTTATGTTTGTAGCGGGCATAATGGGTAAGTTCCTCAAAGCTTTTCCGCTGGCGGTTATTGCCTGCCTTTCGGCATCGCTGTTTGAGGCGCTGGTGATACTTCCTTCGCATCTGGCTGAGTGGGTAAAGCCCCTTAAAAGCATTTCGGGAAAAGAAAAAACTACGGAATCTGCTGCTAAGGCATCGAACCTGCTTGTAAGGATAATAAGTATGCCGCTCGGGTTTTTGAAGACATTAAGCCATTACTTTTTTTCGCATGACAGGAAAGGGAGCGAAACGGGATGGTTCAGGAAACTTCTTTACGGGTACAAGAAGGTTCTGATATTCAGCCTTAACAGGCGGTATAAGATGGTCGCGGGGGCTGGCATAGTTCTTTTCCTGATGATTGGATTGGCGGTTAAGTTCCTGCCTTTCAAAATGTTCCCGAGCATGGTGGAGATATTTTACGCGCGCCTTGAAATGGAGGAGGGGTCTTCTCTCACCGAGACAAACAGGGCGATGACCGCGGTGGAAGAAAGCATAATGTCCCTGCCCGAGGGCGAGCTTTTGAATGTTACGACAACCGTCGGTTATCTGGGCGATATCGGCGGCGGCCCTTTTGACAAGCACGGGACAAAATACGCGCAGTGTGTCGTCTATCTTACGCCGGAAAGCGCCCGCCCGAGGGGAGCGGCGGCAATAATAGAAAGTTTAAGAAAGGATGTTAAAGCGAAAAAGATAGATGGTATAGCGAGCATAGAATTTGAGACGGTCAGGGACGGCCCGCCTATAGGCAAGCCCGTTTCGATTGACGTGCGCGGACCGGAGTTCGGCCCCCTTGAAAAGATAGCCGGAGAGATGAAAAAATACATGGAAACGGTGGACGGCCTCGTGGATATAAAAGACAATTACGAACTGGACAAGGAAGAGATACAGATAAATATTGATAAGAAGGCAGCCGCGCGAATGGGCCTTACGGTAAGGCAGATAGCTTTGACAATAAGGTACGCCTACGAGGGCGGCGTTGCCACGACCATGAGGAAAGGAGACGAGGATATGGATGTGGTCGTGAGGATTCCGGAGAGCGCCAGGAATGATCCGGATACTCTCAGGAAGCTTACTATTCCCAACAATGCGGGCAGGCTTATAAAGCTCGGTAAAGTCGCGTCATTTCAGAAATATCAGGGTATAGGCCGCCTGAGCCACAAAGACGGAGAGCGGACAATAACCATAACGGCGAATCTTAACGAGGACAAGCTGACGGCTGTCGCGGCGACCCGGAATGTAATGAGCAGGTTCAAGGACATAAGCATCAGGTATCCCGGATGCCGGCTTGTAAGCGGCGGAGAGTTCAAGGATACACAGGAGTCCATACAGTCGATGTTCAAAGCTTTTGCCGCGGCTTTTTTGCTCATATATATCATACTCGCGACCCAGTTCCGTTCGTTCATCCAGCCGTTCATAATAATGGTTTCGGTGCCGTTCGGCATGGTGGGGGTCACTATTGCGCTCTACGTTCACGGCGAGCCGATGGGTATAATAGCCATGTTCGGTATGATAGGCCTGACAGGTGTTGTTGTAAACGATTCACTGATACTCGTGGATTTTATCAATAAGATGCGCGAAAGAGGAATGGATACTTACCAGGCTATCCGCACGGCCGGAGCGACGAGGTTAAGGCCAATTCTGCTTACGTCCATTACCACCATCATAGCCCTGATGCCGCTGATATACGGCGTCGGCGGGGAGGAACCCTTTCTTGTTCCAGCGGCGATCGCTATGGCTTACGGTCTTCTCGCGGCAACTTTCCTTACGCTGGTCTTAGTCCCCTGCATTTATCTGATTACTGAAGATATCCTGACCCGCTTTTTTCCCGGGCGCCGTTCTGTGTAATTGTCATTGCGACCACGAGCGAAGCGTGGTGGGAAGCAATCTCGGTTTTATCGCTCGGGATAAACTCTGCAATCTCTGAGATTGCCACGAGTCCTTCGGACTCTCGCAATGACACAAAAATACGTCACCGAATTTACGAACGAACCCTATATTAAGCAAACCAGTTTTTTGTTTTCAAACATCTTAACAAGTATTAGCATTACGGTCACTTCAATCAGAACGCCCGCAACTGTCGCAGGGGCATAAAGCCGCGCAGGAAATAAAATGGCTGCCCCCGGTTTTACCCGAATTGCATCTCGATACGGAAGGTTATTGCGGGAACAGCGTTATACTCTCCCCGGTCATCGCGCGGCCAGGAAATTTCCGGCGCGATTTCATAAAAAAGCCATTCGCGATAGAAGTTGCTTCTGAAGCGTATTCCCGCCCTGTAACTCAGAATCTCCGTATCGGTTCCGGACATGCCGGCGTCATACGATAAAGCATATTTTTTTGATAGATGGTGTTGAAACCCTAATGAAGAGCCCCAGGCATAGTCAATGGCCGGATCTTCAAACGTAACTGAATTGCTCCACCGGATAAGGTTTGATTCGGAGAATAATTTTTCAAAATCAAGCTGCGCTGTTTCTTTCCATCCTTTTAGGTTCCGCCACAGAGCCGTTCCCGTAAACCGGACTTGAGCCGCCGCGGCTATAGGTACGGTGTGCCTGTATCGCGCGCGAACATATGGTTCCATCGGTCTTTTAAGTTTTATGCCGCTGTCAAAATGCAGCTTCGAGACCATGGTATAAATAAGGTTATACCGCAGACCCATATTGAGGCGCTCGCGTTCCCTGCTTTTTACAAAGCCCGGTTCAGCCAGATTGCCGGGCAGAAGTTCCTCCGGCTCTTCTTCCTCATCTCCCGTAATGATTAATTTTAATTTTTTACTTGCTTTCGGCAGACGTACATTTGCGTGGAAAAAAGTGCGGAGAGAATAATGCCCGCCTTCTTCCCAGCGCAACTCCTTGCGCCATCTGAGAGATGAAGTTACCGGTTCCTCGTCAAGAGTTCTCTCGTCGCTGAAGAAGTTATCAAACCATGCCACCGGCCCGTACATATTTTTTACGACAAATTTATGGGTGTGATCCAGCAATGTATCCTGCGTATCATTGACACTCAAATTTTCCCGGGCGACCGGTTCAGCGCATACGCGAAAAACAAAAAACGGGAAAAAAAGACAAGCAAATAAATGGTTATGGTGTTTTTTCAATGGTTTCATAGTATAAAAAAACGGCGGCGGAGGAAAGTCCGGGTTGCCGCATCGAGGTCTTGTAACTTATAACTGAATTGCTGCGTCTAAAGAGAGAGAAAAAGTAACAGGGGAACAAGATAACAATGAAGAGAGAAGATGGCGAAAGGGAGGTAAAAATGAAAAGAATTTTACGGCTGGCGGCGGTTGTTTTAATGGTTTGTTCTTTCAGTTCTTTTCTTATGGCAAAAGAGCCGGAGAAGAGAGAAGAAAGAGGAAGTATGAAAATGTGTTCCCGCATGAAGATGAGAGGAAAAAAGTGCGGGCATCAGGGAAGGAGACAGGATTTCTTAACAAAAATCATTTGCATGGCGGAAGAACTGGGTCTTTCAGAAAAACAGATTGAAGAAATCAGAAAAATCAAAAAAGAACAGGCGCATTACCTGATTGACAGGAAAGATGAACTGTCGGGTTTGAAATTAAAACTCAGTAAATTGCAGAAGGATGAAACCGGTTCTTTAGATGAAGCCAAAACATTAATCTTCAAAATCAATGAGGTAAAAGCAGAGTTGCAGTTCAAACAGTTCGAAACACGGAGAAAAGTCCTTGCGCAACTGACGGCAGAACAGAAATCTAAGTTTGAAGAGATGAAGAAAGGAAGAAAAATGTGTCCCGATAAAATGAAAGGAAAGCGCAAAAAATAAAACAGCGCTGCGCCCGTCTGAGTTTCCTTTGCGGGCAAGAATGCTGTATAATAATAACTTCAGGATAAAAAGATAAAGGATAATTCCGAACAGGGATGCCGGCGGGGTTAAGCCCGTCCGGCCGAAGAAGGGGGAATAAGTGGGTAAGAAGATATTCATGAGTATCGGCATTATTTTCCTGTCGGGCGTTTCCGGATATTTTATTTTTGCCGAAACAGGGGAAATCAGGAAAAGATTTAAAAGGGGAGTTGAATACACCAACCAGGAAAAATACGATAAAGCCATTCTTGAGTTTACCCAGATAATCACGGACGATAAAGATTATGCCAGCGCCTATCTGGCTCTCGGGATTGTTTATATCAACAAGAAAATGGAAAAGGAAGCGGTCGTCCTGCTGGAAAAGGCGATTGAATTGGCCCCCGGCAATAAAAAAGCGTATTTTATTCTGGCGCGGCTCCATGAAAAATTGGAAAATGATAAAAAGGCGGTTCGAATCTGGGAAAAATATCTTACGCTGAAGCCGGACGGCAGACACGAAAAAATAGCGAAAAAGCATTTGAAGAGATTAAATGAAAAAATTAAAGTCAAAATTAAATAAAACCGGAGATTTCAGACCGTCGAGCGAAAAAAGATTTTTTCTTTTATTTCTGGGTTTTGCTCTTGCAACCTGCGCTGTTCTTACCGGCTGCGCGATAAAAGTGGCGGTTAGGCGCGATTATGACTTCAAAAAGATTGAACGGATTGGCGTGCTGGCGTTTGACAATTCCCAAATCCAGTATTTCTCCTCTTCCGACCCGGGGAATGCGGTAGCCGATGAATTTGTATTCCAGTTCATAAGCAGAGGCATAAAAGTCGTGGAACGTTCCCGTATTCAAAGTATACTCCAGGAGCAAAATCTGTGGAAAAGCGGCAATATCGACCCCGCTACAATAAAAGAAATGGGGAAAATCCTCGGAGTGGACGCGTTAATTATGGGGACTGTGACCAGATACATCCCGAACAGGAAAGAGAGAATTTATGTGGCGGACGACCAGGGGAAGGTCAAGGAGGAGATTTTTCTGGTGGATGCGGAAGCGGGTGTCAATGCAAGAATGGTTGACGTGGTGACAGGGGAAGTTGTATGGGCAGGTTCATACACGTATGATTCTTTTTATATGGATACCGCAATAAGACAGGTTGTCAGCACCCTGCTTGATTCGCTGAAAGATATATGGCTGATTGCGGATTAATGGTTAAAAAAGCATAATATGCGGGCACTTACAGTTGTCTGAATTATAGAAAGAAACTATGAGTTTACTGGAAAAAATCATTGATTATTTTGTTAAACGGCACCTGCTGACTAATTTACTATTCGGCATTGTCTTTATCGGCGGTATGTTCGCCTGGAAGAACACAAGCAAAGAAGAGATGCCGGATGTGACTTTTGACTTCGTGCGCATAGGCGCCTCTTATCATGGAGCAACCGCCGAAGAGGTGGAGCACTTTGTGACGAAACCTATAGAGGAACAAGTCCGGGGTATTGACGGCGTTTACAGGGTTACGAGCGACTCCAGCGACGGGAGTTCCAGTGTCTCGGTCGAACTGGAGCAGAACCTGCCCAACAGAGACGAAGTCATCATGGATGTAAGGAACGCCGCGCTGGATGCAAAACTGCCGGACGATATCACGGACGACCCCACCGTAAGGGTGCATAAGACCAGTAAGATGGCGATTATAGATATAGGCGTGATAGACACACGCACGCATCTTCATAATGTCGAGTCCCGGAAACGCCTGCAGGAATACGCGCGCGCTCTTGAAAATCAGCTTCTGAATCTTCCCGAAGTAAACAGCGTTGATAAAACCAATTATCTGCAGGAAGAAATTCGGATTATGACGGACCCCGTAAAACTGCGCAAATTTGATATTCCTTTTAATACCGCCATGCGGGAAGTAAAGACAAACCACATACGCCAGCCGGCAGGCAGCATAGAGATAAAAAGCGAACCCAAGGTGACGCTGATATCGGAACTGGATACAGTCGGAAAACTTGAGGACCTTATCATCCAGGGAGGGTTCGAGGGCCAGGTTGTAAAACTGGGACAGATAGCCGATGTGGTAAAAACCTACAAAGAAAGTAAATCAATTTTTAAGATCAACGGCCATGAAGCCGTAATGCTGCGTATCGTTAAAAACAGCTCCTACGGCATACTGGAAGCGATTGAATCCGTCCAGAAGAAAATTGAGAGTTACCGGAAGAACAACCTTGAAGGGACAAGTATACAAATTATCACGCTTGATGATGAATCCGTGGACCTCAAAAACCGTCTGTCCCTTATAGCGACGAACGGCGCTATCGGATTTATACTGATACTGCTCACGCTTTTTATTTTTCTGAATTTCAAGTCGGGCGTGTGGGTGGCGGCGGGGATTCCGTTTACGCTGTTTTTCACAATGATTTGCGTGTGGGTAATGGGATACACAATAAACAACATAACTCTTGCCGCGGTTATTATCGTGATGGGTATGATAGTGGATGACGCCATCGTGGTGTCGGAAAATATTTCACGCATGCGAGCGGCTGGACTGTCCTCGGCCGCCGCGGCCGTCAAAGGAACAGCGGCGGTATTTTTTCCCGTTGTGGCAAGCGTGCTGACGACATGCATCGCCTTCCTCCCTCTTTTCTTTTTCCAGGGCAGATTCGTCCAGATGCTTAAATTTATTCCTCCCGTTATCTTTTTGATGCTTGGGGCGAGCCTTCTGGAATCACTGATAATACTGCCCGGGCATATGCGCCTGGATTTCCCGGGAATAAAAAATATTATTAATAAATTCATAAAGCCGCCGGTGAAAAGCGCGCCGGCGGAAAGTGACCGCGTAGAGACGGACAAAAACGCTTCCAACGGCCACTGGTTTGACAAAGTGGAAAACAGATACGGAAACTTACTGGAAAAAATTCTTTCTTATAAATGGCTGGTGTTCTTTTTCTTTGTCTGTTTGCTTTTGTTTTCGGGCTACGTTCTGAAAACAAAGATGAAATTTGTTATGTTCCCCAATGAAGAGACGAGAGATATCACCATAAGCGGCAATGCCGGCGACGGCGCCGACCGTTATGATACGGCGAAAGCGACAAAGAAGATAGAGGAATTTTTTTCCGAGTATCTGGGAAAAGAAGTGATAGGTTTCAGGACACGGATAGCCAGCAGTCACCGCGGGAGAGTGGTGGAAGAAAACAAATTCCGCCTGAATGTCGAAATACTGCCCAAGGAAAAGCGTAAAAAATCCGCGGACAAACTGATAAAAGAATGGGAATCCGAAATCATGAAGATAGAAGGCCTGACAGAAATGAAATTTTCCAAAAGCCGGTGGGGCCAGTCCAGCGGCAGTCCGATAGAGCTTGTTGTCATGGAAAACAATGACGCGATAAGAAATGACGCCGCCGAAAGGATGGCGGAAGCGATGAAAAAACACCCCGCTCTTCTGAATGTGGAAATCTCCCGTCCGATGACCAATCCGGAATACAAGATAAGTCTTAAGCGTGAAAAAATCAAGCGGCTTGCCATTACGCCGTCCGATGTATCATCAACCATACGAGCCGCTCTTGAGGGCACTATCATATATAATCTGCCGACGGACGATGAAGAAATAGCGGTGCGTTTCACGACGGTTGACCGCGCAAAAGACAATATTGAAAAAATCCTGGATATACCGGTGGAAAACAAGGGGGATTACCTGGTCCCCCTGAGGGATATAGTCAATGTTTATCAAACCGAATCTCCTAATTCCATAGAAAGAAAAGACGGCAAAAGAATAACAAAAATATTTGCCGATATAAAACCGGGTTCCAAATTGACGCCTGTTGAAATAGCCGAATACTTTGAGGATAACGAATTTCATAAAATTTCATCCGTGTACCCTACGGTCAGGATGGTTTTTGAAGGAGAGGTGCAGGATACGCGCGAATCCAAGGGAGAGTTGAAGTATGCGGTCATAACCGTTATTTTCCTTATCTACATTGTTCTCGTTCTTCTTTTTAATTCACTTATAAAGCCGGTAATTATAATGCTGGCGATACCGTTCGGAGTCGTGGGCGTTATCCTCGCTTTCTGGCTGCACGGTAAGGCGCTGTTCGGCTTTTTCGCCGCTATCGGCGCCATCGGGCTTGCGGGGGTAGTGGTAAACGATTCCATAATTATGCTTGTTAAGCTGACCGAAAATTACGATGATACGCCGGGTAAGAAAACCTCGAACAAACAGATATCTTCAATCGGCAAAACAAGGCTTCGCGCGGTCCTGCTGACAACTTTGACGACGGTTGCCGGAATAGTGCCGACAGCCTACGGTTTTGCAGGGTACGACGCGATGCTGGCGGAGATGATGCTGGCTATAGCATGGGGTTTGATGTTCGCAACGCTGATTACGCTGTTTTTGATACCCTGCAGTTTCGCGCTGCTTCAGGATATCCGTTTTTTTATAAACCCTGCGAGGCCGGGGAAGCAGAGTAAAGGATAATGAAAAAAAATATTAAAACATTTGAGTGGATAATGTCAAATCCCCCTTTGAAAAAGGGGGCGGGGTACCCATCCGAAGGATGGGTCGGGGGATTTAAAATATTTTTCGCTGCAGTTTTGGTTTTCCTAAATGTCGGCATTCTTTCCGCTGAAAGCGAAGTAAAGAATAAAGGCGCCCGCGTTCTGACCATAGAGGAATTTATTAGAACCGCCGCCTTAAAAGACACGGGGTTTGAGGAGATTCTGATTGATGAACTGGCTTTGAAGTACAGAAAAGACCTTGGGCTGCCGGCGAAGGACATCGTGCTGTCAGTAAAAAGCCAGTATGAGTTTTTTCTCGGCCGGGATGAGAGCGGGCCCGCCGCCACGGTCGCGTTAAGCAAACTTTTCCCGTTTACCGGAACGGATATTACCGCGCAATACAAAACGGTTCCGGCGGCAGTCCCCGGCTCGGACAGTTCGGCGTTTACTCTGCTCATTGCCCAGCCGATTGCGAAGAATGCCTTCGGGAAAGAAGTCCGGCTCAGGGATAAGATATTAGGCGCGGAAATTGATGTGATGAAATACCAGGTGACAGAGGCGTACGAAGATTACCTGGCAAATATTATAACGGCGTATTTTAACTGGTATCTGGCCTATGAAAACCTGAAGATAGGAGAATCGTCCTACCGCCAGAACCGGGAGCTTTTAGAGAATATCAAAAAGAGGCGCAGCAGCAACATTGCGCTCCCGATAGACGTCAACAAAATAAACATCCAGGTTCTGGTAAAAAAAGAAAATCTGCTCACGCTGCAGGAAAAATATGAAAATATCTCGTATTTTATAAAACAGGCCATCCGGTCGAGCGTTGATGAGGCGCTGGAGCCCGCCGATCCCCTTATGTATGACGACAGGGAAATATCATTTGACGAAGATTACAAAAATTTCACGCAAAACAGCCGCACATACAGCATATTGAATCTTTTAGAGGAAAAAAGTTCGCTGGAAGTGGCCAAGGACGCCGATGCTCTTCTGCCGTCCACAAACCTTCTTCTCGGCTATGAACTGGAAGGTGACGGCACGGGGATAAAAAATCCGGAGGCTCTGCTTTTCGCCGGCGTCTCGGTGTCCTGGCCTTTCCCGAATCAGACATACCGCGCAGGTCTTGAAACATCAAAAATAGCGGATAAAAAAATACGGTTAGCTAATGCAAACAAATATATTCAGCTCCGCACTGATTTAAAAGCGCTGCTCATTCAGATAGAAAGAGAGCAAAAATTAATATCCATAGCCGAAGAGAAGATAGCGATTGCCAAATCAATATTGAAAGACGAGACGGTGAATTACTCTTACGGCAAAGTGTCGCTGAACGATTTTATTGACGCTTCAAACCGCGTGGATGAAAATAAATTCAACAAAATACTCCGCTCCGTCCAGCTTAAAATACTTATGACCGAATGGCTCAGAATGACCGACCGTTTGATTTCAAGAAAAGACATCAAGTAAAAAATGGAGCAGGGTCCATTGAACGTATTTTTAAAATAGGAGATGTCCCCGCTATGAAAATGAAACTGCAGGTCTGCCCCCGTGGTGCGGCCGGGAACAGGTGACTTTAATATGGTGAATGCTGATTTAAGAGATGTAAGGAATTTTTCAAAAGAAGATTTTGCGGACGTCTGCCGTCAACAGAGTGTTCCCGTATTCCATGCGAAACAGCTCTTTGAGTGGCTCTACCGCAAGCGGGTGAAAAATTTTGACGATATGCTCAATCTCCCGGCGAAATTCAGAGATTACCTGGGAAAATCTTTTTATTTTCCGGAAATGCCCGTCAGAAAAAAGGAAGTGTCATCCGACGGCACTGTTAAATTACTGCTCGGCCTTGAAGACGGGGCGGGGATTGAAAGCGTTCTTATTCCCGAAAGGGCAAGGCGGACTATCTGCGTCTCAACGCAGGCAGGATGCAGGTGGGGCTGTAATTTCTGTGTGAGCGGCATAAACGGTTTTGAAAGAAATCTTACGGCAGGCGAAATGATCGGGCAGATTTTGGCGGCGGAAGAGGCCGCGGCCGAAAAAGCGACAAACATTGTTTTTATGGGCGTGGGCGAGCCGCTTGATAATTTTGACAACCTCATGACGGCGCTTGATATTCTGAGAGACGCCCATGGCCTGAATATGGGTAAAAGAAAGCAGTCCGTTTCCACCTGCGGCATTGTCCCCGGGATAGACCGCCTGACGGAGAAGGGAGGCGGGATAAGACTTTCCGTATCGCTGCATTCGGCTGATGACAGAAAGCGCTCAAAAATAATGCCGGTTAATAAAAAGTATGACACGGGAGAAATCATGAAAGCCCTGAAAAGGTTTTATGCGAAAGAGGGCCTTCCCGTAACTTTTGAATATCTGCTGATAAGCGGTTTTAATTCATCAGCGGAAGACGCCGTTCAGCTTTCCATGTATGTAAAAGGTGTGCCGCACAAACTGAATATAATCCCGTATAATCCCTCGGAATATTTTGACTGGAAAGCACCCACGGCTGAGGAAATTAGCGGTTTTACCTCCGTCATAAAAGATAAAGGCGTGTTTTTTACCGTCAGAAGGCCCCGCGGCCGGGATATAAGCGCCGCCTGCGGTCTGCTGAAAGCGCAAAAACCCCCGGGATAATTACCCGCTTTTTATGGAACGGTAACGCTCTCTTGGGGCATTTACCCGGTGTGCTTGTTTTTGGTTTGAGCATTATGTAAAATGCCGCAGAAATAAATTTATGAAAAAAGTGAAACCTTTAACTTTTTCACCGCAGAAAGAACCTGAGCTTGATTTTTTAAGGGAGAACAAAATAATAGAAAATATCGAGAAAAAAACAAAGAGCCCCCGTCGCCCCGTCGTGCTGGGACCTGTGGCAAATCCCGAGGATCATGTCCGCAAGGAGTGGTGGCGGGAAATTTTTACCCCCCTTTATCTTAAAACTGACGGCGATGTCATCAATGACGATGATATAACGCGGCATGAAGTGGACATTTTCCTTGATATTTTAAAGCCGCTTCCCGATGCGGCTGTTCTTGATTTGTGCTGCGGTCAGGGAAGGCATACGCTGGAGTTCGCCCGGCACGGATTCAAGTTTATAGAGGGTCTTGACAGGTCTCACTATCTCATACAGAAAGCGAGAGCGATAATAAAAAAAGAAGGGCTGAACGTGAAGTTCAGGGAGGGAGATGCGAGGAAACTTCCGTATCCTGCGGACAAATTTGATATTGTTATGATTTTGGGAAACAGCTTCGGATACTTTGAGACGTCACAGGATGATTTAAGGGTTTTGAAGGAAGTTTTCAGAATTCTCAAACCGCGCGGAAAAATTCTTATAGATGTTTCCGACGGTGAGTATCTCAGGAAAAAATTTAATCCGAGGTCGTGGGAATGGGTAGGAAAAAAATATTTTGTCTGCCGCGAAAGGGCTCTTTCCGTCGACGGAACGCGGCTCATATCCAGGGAAATAATAACCGATGCGGAAAAGGGCGTTATAGCCGACCAATTTTACGCCGAAAGGCTTTATTCCCACCAGATGCTGAAAAAACTTCTTGAGGGCGCCGGGTTTTATGATACGTTTTTTCACAGTGAAATAAGCGTGGATTCAAAAAGGAATCAGGACCTCGGCATGATGGAACAGCGGCTGATATACACCGCCGCCGTGCAAAAAGAATGGACTCCCGTTAAAAAAAAGAAGACGACGGTCACATCAATCAGCGTGATTTTAGGAGACCCTTCAAGGCCGGATGTAATAAAGCCGAGCCAGGTTTTTGACGCTGACGATTTATATACGATTGACCGGCTTAAATCGGCGCTGAACGAACTAAAGAAATACAGGTTCGGATATTTGGTAAATCATAATAAATTGATTTATGACCTCACAAAATTGAAGGGAAAGATTGATTTTGTTTTCAATCTGTGCGACGAGGGTTTTATGAACGACGCGAGAAAGGAACTTCATATTCCGGCTCTTCTGGAGGAAATAGGGATTCCCTACACGGGGGCGGGGCCTCAGTGTCTCGCTTATTGCTATGACAAATCGCTTGTCAGAGGAATAGCGAAGGAGATGTCCATCCCCGTGCCGCAGGCTTTTTTTATAAAACCGGAAGACAGCATTTTTGAAATTTCAATCAGTTTCCCCGTAATAGTAAAACCCAATTTAGGCGATTCAAGTTTTGGCATAACGCAGAAAAGCGTCGCAAACAATCTGGACGAACTTATAAGCGCCATTTCGGAAATGAGGGAGAAATTCGGGTATGATAAACCGATTCTTGTCGAAGAATTTCTGACGGAAAATGATTTAACCGTCGGAATAATAGGAAATCCCCCTGAATCTTACACGGTACTGCCCATGGTCGAAGAGGATTATTCCGAACTTCCCGCCGGTCTTCCTAAAATATGCGGTTATGAGGCGAAATGGCGGCCGGATTCTCCTTATGCGGTGCTGAAATCCGTGCCTGCGGATATTCCCGAAGAAACGAAAAAGTCGATTGAAGAGTGGTGTATCGGACTTTTTGAGCGGCTTGAATGCCAGGATTATGCCCGGTTTGACTGGCGGCTCAATTCGGAAGGCGTTCCGAAACTTCTTGAGGCTAATCCCAATCCCGGATGGTGCTGGGACGGCCATCTGGCGAAGATGGCGAATCTTGCCGGAATGTCTTATAACAATATGCTTGAGATGATACTTCTTGCGGCGCAGAAGCGCATCAGCGGAGAAAAATAAAATTCGTAATTCTGCCGGCGAACAGTTTGTTATAGGCCACCGCGGCGCTGCCGGCATTGCCCCCGAAAACACGCTTAAATCTTTCCGCCTCGGACTTGAATCTCCTGCCGCCGCCGTTGAATGCGATATACGCCTGACAAAAGACGGAAAACTTGTCGCATTTCACGACAGCGCTCTTGAAAGGACAACAAACGGGAAGGGCAGGGTTTCGGATTACGGGCTTGAAGAATTGAAAAAATTAGACGCCGGAGGCGGAGAAAAAATTCCGGAAATTTCCGAAGTCGCAAATCTTGTAAAAAATTACGGAAAGATTCTCGTTATCGAAATAAAAGCGGAAAATGACATCCTTGCGGAGGAAACTTCGGAAGTTCTCTGTGATATTATCAAGGCGGGACCTCTTTTCCCGGAGTTTCAGTTCTGCTCTTTTCTCTCGACCGCCGTTAAAAAACTTAAAAAAAAATTCCCTTCCCGCAGGGCAGTACTTAATTTCAAAGGCGCCGCGGCGCCGGATAAAATTCTCGGAATGCTCGGCGAAACGGGCGCTTCCGCCGCCGGAGTCGAATGTCCTTTTGCGACGGTAACTCTTGCGGAAATTCTTCGCGAAAATGCCTTCGGGCTTAATGTCTGGACGGCGAACGACGAAGATACATTCAGGAAAATGGTTTCCATCGGCGCCGGGGGAATTTTTACGGATTTTCCAGGAAAGTTCAGTTTATAAAAAGTTTTTTCTGATATTTCTCAAGTAACTTTTTTGCCGGAGGAGGGATTTGAACCCACACAGGCTAATGCCCACTGCGCCCTGAACGCAGCGCGTCTGCCAATTCCGCCACTCCGGCTTCTGTCGTTACGGCGTATTTAGTATAATAAATCAAAATGAAGCCGAAGTCAATTAAAATATTAAACAGGAAGGCGTTCCACGATTACGCTATCATCGAGAAAATAGAAGCGGGGATTGCGCTGCAAGGGAGCGAGGTGAAGTCGATAAGGGAAGGCGCCGCCAATTTGAAGGGCGCTTATGTCAAGTTCGATGAAAAACAGGCGGAAGTCGTGGGGATGCACATAAGCCCTTACATCCATTCAACGTTAGAAAAAGCGGACCCTTTGAGGATACGCCGTCTTCTGCTCCATAAAAAAGAGATTGCGAGATTTTTCTATAAAACACAGGAAAAGAAATTGACGGCCATTCCGCTGAGTTTGTATTTTAAGAAGGGTTTTGTGAAACTTGAAATTGCTCTGGTCAAGGGCAGAAAATTATACGACAAGAGGGAAAACCTTAAGAAGAAAGCGGATTTTAAAGAACTTAATATGAGGCGTCGGGGATAATATTCCGCGCTATCTACTAAAAATCAAATTATTGAGGACTGCAAAAGTAAAATTCCACTTACTACATATTCTTGGCTTCCTCTCCCCTCGCGGGAGAGGATTGAGGCGAGGGGGATAGCGGCGGGTTATTCGGCGAGAAGAAATGTTTACAATGGTTACCGGAATTTTTCAAAGATATTAAATTTTGTAGCCCCTTCAACACTTTCTCCCTGAGCAAATCTACAAAAAGAAATTTTCCTTCGGTTGTTGTTCTCTCCCGTAAGTATTTAGTTATTTTTTTTTCTTTTTGACTACTTTTTTCTTCTTTTCCTTTTTTTCGCATCCACATCCGCATGCCATTTTAAATCACCTCCCCATTAAAAATTATTCAGAATATTATTGTCAGAATTGTACTATATTTCTGTGTAAAATTGCAAAAAGAAATTCCCCTTGGAAAAACTGTCTTAACTTGGAGAGAGAAAAAGAACTTGATTTAAATCTGCAAATATACTAGACTGACCTAGTACATAGGTCATGTGACCTATAAAAGGAGGCCGTATGCTTGAGGCGCTTTTAGGCTCAATAAATAGAGAAAGGGTTCTTCTTTTTTTGTATAACCGCAAAGAAGGATACGCAAGAGAAATTGCGCGCTTTTTTAAAATCAATCTTAACCAAATTCAGAAACAATTGGAAAGATTGGAAGAAGGTGGAATTGCGTATAGCCGTATTGTAGGAAAAACCCGGCTATATGGATTAAATCCCCGGTATCCCTTTCGGGGCGAATTAAATGCTTTATTGCTCAAAGCGTTAACATTCTATTCTGCTGAAGAAAGAAAAAGGCTTACGCTGGACAGACGAAGACCAAGAAGAAAAGGTAAGCCTTTGTGAAACCACTGAAGAAAATGACTCTTGGTGAATTAGCTGCATTCGTGTGCACTTACTTAAAGAAGCACGGCATAGACTGTGTTCTGTCTGGCGGTGCGTGCGTATCAATTTACACAACAAATCAGTACCAGTCTTATGATTTAGACTTCATCGAAAACATATCGACCGGAAGAAAAAAGTTAAGAGATATTTTAGCAAAAATCGGTTTTTCGGAAGAAAACCGCTATTTTAAACACCCCGATACAAAGTATTTTATTGAGTTCCCGCCAGGGCCTCTTGCCGTAGGAGATGAACCTGTTAGAAAAACGGAAGAAATTAAGTTCTGTACCGGAAGATTAAACCTTCTTTCGCCTACCGATTGTATAAAAGATAGACTCGCCGCGTATTATCATTGGGATGACAGACAAAGTTTGGAACAGGCTTTACTCGTTGCTGAATATAATACTGTTAATCTGCCGGAAATATTCAGATGGTCTAAAAAAGAGGGTAAAAAGAAGGATTTTGAAAAGATAAGAAAGCAATTTATTTTATTACAAAAAGCAGGGAATAAATCCCCGTAATGAAAAGGCGTCAATCCTTTATAATTACTGCTGCATACTCTTTCTGTTAAAAACGACAGAAGGAAAATTTTATGGGAAATATACAAAGCAGAAATTAAAAAGAAGGAAAGATTTCAGGTTTTATTCAAGCGGCTCTGCGGGGAGCAAACCGGATTCCTGCGTGAATTTTAAGCACTTTCCTATTCCGTCTGCGGCGGACTCCATTAACTCAAAAACGGGCGTTCCGCTCCATCCGGAAATTTTTGCAAAGAGGTCTTCCCAGACGATGTTCCCGTCCCCCGGGGGACGGTGTTCGTCGCTTTTCCCGTTGTTGTCGTGAAGGTGAATTTCTGAAATATCTTTTGTCATTTCCGTTAAGATATCATCCTGTTTTCTGCCTATATTGTAATGGCCCGTGTCAAAACAGAATTTGATTTTTTCGCTGTTCAGTTTTTCTTTTATGAGCAGTAAGTCCTCAAGAAAACAGCCGACGTCACCGGGAAGAGTGTTTTCAAGACAGAGTTCGTATCCGAATTCCAGGTTAAAATCAAGAATTTCCTTCAATGATTCTATTGCTTTCTCAAAGCGGGTTTTCTCGCGGGCACGGTCAAATTTTCTGCCGCAGTGTATTACGGTTTTCTCTCCGTGTTCAGGCGCTGCCAGCCTGAAAGCCAGCATGCTTTTTTGAATTTCCCTGATTGCGAACTTCCTGTCCCAGTTATCGTCGGCGGAAATGTCAAGGTCTTTCCCGTTCCCGTCGCGGAGCGGGGCATGCATTGAAATTATTTTTACGCCTGTTTTCAGTATTTCGCCCGACCTGTCCAGCAGTATTTTTTTATCGTCCAGAGGCAGGCCGATACTCCAGGTGAGTTCGATGTTTTTTACCCCGCCGGTAACGATGTCAGTTACGCGCGAAAAAGCCGAGTCCCCGAAATTCTCCAGCATTAAGGTTGAGAAAGCGAACATTTCCGTTACGGGGCAGGGCCCGCCGGTTTTTCGGGAAAAAAACTTAATTTCAGAACATATTCAGGGCAGGCGTGGACGCATTTTGCGCACCTTATGCAATTTATTGAATTCAGATTACCCGGCATATCGATGCCCATCGGGCAGACCTTCGCGCAGATACCGCAGTTATCGCACTTTTCGTTTTTACGCAGCTGAAGCAGAGATATTTTGTTGAACAGGCCGAGTATAAATCCGAGCGGGCAGATCCTGCAGAAAAAACGGCGCACAAAAACCGAAAGCCCTACCGTCATTATCAGAATTAAAACTTTCACGTCGAGCAGAGTGTGAGTGGCTTTAAGAATAACCGCCCCGTAAATTCCCGCTTCCAGAGTGCCTGCAGGACAGATATACTTGCAGAAAGTCGGGGCTCCTATTCCCCATCTGTTTGTGAATACAACCGGGAATATCAGAACAAAACCCAGCAGCAGAATATACTTTACCCATCTCAAAACCCGGGGAAAAAATACCGTTCTCTTTTTAATATTGATAAGGTCCTGCATGAAACCGAAAGGGCACGCCCAGCCGCAGAAAACACGCCCGAGAAAAACAGCCGGAACCCCTATCATGCCCAGAATATACAGAAAACCGGACAGGCCATTTTTTATACCGAGGGACAGAAACTGCTGGAGCATTCCCAGGGGACATGCGGAGAGAGCAAACGGGCAGGAGTGGCAGTTAAGCACAGGGACACAGATTTTTTTAAGAGGGCCGTCGTAAAGTTTCCAGCCGAAAATAGTTTTAAAATTACCGTTTATCAGTAAAAAAGATATTATCTGCGTTATTTTTCTTTTTGCATTTTCCCCGCCAGAGGCTGAAAGTGCGCCGTGGCGTGCGGATTTCGCTCTGTTCAACATTTTTAATTTTTTATTTTTGATTTAAGACCCATACAATCAATACACAGGTTAGAGGCGATGCCCCATGTCGCCTCCGGCCGCCGGAGTTTAACGCCTGATATAATAATGAAAACAAAAATCGCCGCGAGAAACAGCGCCGTCAATTTTCTCAATTCTTCTCCTCTTCAAGTTCTTTCTTTATCCCGTCCAGGATCTTCAGGGCATCCACCGGCATTGTCTCGTTCAGGTTAAGCGCTTTGATTTTCTCGATGGTTTCGCCGTATTTTTTCCACGGGTTGCTTAAAAATGTCAACTGTTTGCCCTCGCTTCTGTCTTTTTCGCCGAATTGCTCCGCTTCGAGTTTTTTAAGAATCTCCCCCGCCCTTTTAACCGCATCTTCCGGAATTCCTGCGAGGCGGGCCACGTGTATTCCGTACGAGCGGTCGGCGGGACCCGGCTCTATTTTGTGTAGGAAGTGGAGTTTGCCTTGCCACTCTTTCACGGTCGCGTTGAAATTTTTGATATTCTTGAATTCTTCCTGCAGTTCCACGAGTTCAAAAAAATGCGTGGCGAAAAGACATCTGGAATGCCGTTTGTCCTTTGCCAGATATTCGAGACATGCCTGCGCAATCGAAATGCCGTCGTAAGTGGAAGTCCCCCGTCCGAGTTCGTCGATTATTATCAGCGATTTTTCCGTCGAATTGTTCAAGATGTTTGCCGCATCCACCATCTCCACCATAAATGTGGAACTTCCCTGCGCGAGATTGTCGCCCGACCCGATTCTCGTGAAAATTCTGTCGGCAATGCCTATTTTCGCGGATGAGGCAGGGACGGCCGAACCCATCTGCGCCAGAATCACAATCAGCGCGGTCTGTCTTATGAATGTTGATTTGCCTGCCATGTTGGGCCCTGTAATCAGCATAATCTGATTATCCTTCCTGTTAAGAAAAACGCTGTTCGGGGTAAACACCTGCGTCTGCATCTTTTCGACGACGGGGTGCCTGCCGTTTTCTATCGTGAGTTCATCTCCGCCGGAAATATCCGGCATCACGTAGTTTTCGCGGATTGCGGTCTCGGCAAGCGAAAGCGAAACGTCCGCGGAAGCGATTGCATGGGAAAGATTTTTTATTTCAGCGAGAAATTTTTTTACTTCACCTGCGAGAAACATCCATGCGTCCTTCTGTATGTTCAGGAGCTCTTCTTTCAGAATCAGAATCTCGGTTTCTTTTTCTTTCAGGCGGTGCGTTATGAATCTTTCGCAGTTTACGAGCGTCTGCTTTCTGATGTATTCCACGGGGACTTTTCGCATGTTGACTTTACTTACTTCTATGTAATATCCGAAAACGGAGTTGAACCCGACTTTCAGTTTCGGGATGCTTAATCTTTTTCTTTCTCCGTCTTCAAGGTTTTTTATCCATTTTTCAAGGACGGCGAGTTTCCGTTCGATTTCGGTCAGTTTCGGGCTGAACTGCTGTTTGATTTTTATGTACCCGTCCGTGTCTTTTTCCAGGGAATTTTCAAGTATTTTCCGCAGTTTCGGGAGGGTGTTGATTTTCGGGAAAACCGGGCCCGAAAGTTTTTGTTTGAGAATTTCCGCGCTGTTCAGCGACTCAAGCAGAATCAGAAAATCTCGCGGGTGCCATCCCGAAATTGATATTCTGGAGGAAGCCCGCTCAATGTCCTTTATGCGTGTGAGAATCAGGCCCGCCTCGTCCATTAAGGAACAGTTTTCAAGGAACTCCGTAACTTCTTTCTGGCGCTGTCTGATTTTTTCGATTTTCGCCGCCGGGTTGAGCAAACGCCTCTTTAACAGCCGCCCGCCCTGAGGGGTTTTTGTTCTGTCGAGGACGGCGAAAAGAGTGTTTTTGGCGTCTCCCCCTCCGGAATTTTCAACGAGTTCCAGATTCCTTATTGAAGAAGAATCCAGAAACAGGTTTTCCCCGCCGTGAATTCTGGAAATTTTTCTGATGGAGGATAGAACGTCTATCTTGGCTCTTTCAAGGTAACCGAACAGCGCCGCAGCCGCCCGCAGAAGGCCGCTATCTTCCATTTCAAAGCCCTGAACGGAACTTACTTTGAACAGTTCCTTGAATTTCTCGCGTCCGGCGAACTCGTCAAAGCAGCTCTTTTCCATCGGAACTTTGAAGACGTCGTCGGACAGATATTGTACGGGTTCGCTTCCCTCGGGGAAAATCGCCTCTCTTATTTTTTCGGAACTTTTGAGGAAACCCGGAAAATCGGTTTCCGGCACGACCCTTGCAATGAGTTCGCTTGTCGTGATGTCGGCCATCACGCAGTTAAAAACCTGTCCGGAAGGCCCTCCGGGATAAACGCTCAGAATAAAATTGTTTGTGTTCGGGGAGAGTTCTTCTCCGGTCAGAGTTCCCGGCGTCATAATCCTTACGACGTTCCTTTTGACGAGTTTCTTGTCTTTTCCAGCTTCTTCCATCTGCTCGACGACGGCGACTTTTTTCCCCGACCGGACGAGTTTCGTCAGGTAATTGTCCGCCGAATGGAACGGGACGCCGCACATCGGCTGGCTGCCTCTGCGGGTTAAAACAATCTGAAGAACGGATGACGCGTATTTTGCGTCCTCGCCGAACATCTCGTAAAAGTCGCCCAGACGGAAAAAAATGATGCAGTCTGGATACTGTTTTTTCAGGCGTTCGTGCTGTTCCATCAGGGGAGTGAGGTTCTGCATTTCAAATTTCCCCGGTAAGGAAGGGGAAGGGTCTTTTCAATAACCGTCCCCAACCATGTCGTCAGGCGGGTTTTCTTTTGTTTGTTTTTCTTCTTTCTGCTCTTCAAATTCTCGTATTCGAAGCTGCAGTTTCTGTATTTTTTCCTGTAGAAGTTCTGTTTCCTTTTTCTGTTTTTTTATATTCTTCCGCAGCCCGACGTTTTCCGCTATTCCGACGACTGCTGAGACAGCGGCTCCCAGGAACAGCGATACCACAACGAGCATCATCGGCGGCAGTTCGGAAATATTCGGGGGGGCAAAAACCGTAAGCAGGGTGATGCCGACGAGCAGGGCTAAAGCAAAAAGTAACTTTATCTGTGACATATCATAACCTCCGTTTTACGCTATCAGGCGCCATTTTAAGATATCCCTGATTCTTAAATCAAGGAACCCGCCCTTGCCGGCGCCCTCTTTAAATACTAAAAAATTTTGGGAGGAATGTCCAATACCGTCTCTTTCAAAAAGGACTTTTACTTCCCGGCCCCGGAATTTTTCCGCGCTTTTGAGGGCGAGGTTCTTTGCGAGGAGAAGAATTTTCTGCTGCCTCTCCTTTTTTGTGTTTTCGGTCACGTCGTCTTTCATTTTCGCCGCGCCGGTTCCTGTTCTCGGGCTGTACATAAAAACGTAAACGCCGTCGAAACCCGCTTCTTCGACGAGTGAGACGGTCTGCTCAAAATCGCCCTCTTCTTCGGTCGGGAATCCGCAGATAATGTCTGTGGTCAAAGAGATGCAGGGGATTCTTTTCTTCAGTTTCCGGATAACGTTCAGGTAATTCTCTCTTGTGTAACCCCTGTTCATAAGGCGGAGGATTTTGTCGGAACCGCTCTGGACGGGAAGATGCAGATGCCGCGCGACTTTCGGGTTTTCCGCGATTTCGTCAATCAGCTTATCGGATAAGTCCTTCGGGTGAGAGGTAAGGAACCGTATTCTCTGAATGTTTTTGATTTTTGAAACTTCCCCGAGCAGCGCAGGAAAATCAGGGACGTTTTTGTCACCCCTGTAAGAATTTACGTTTTGTCCCAGCAGCACGATTTCTTTTGTCTCTTTTTCCGCAAGGCAGGAAACTTCCCGCAAGATGTCTTCCGGAGGTCTGTATTTTTCCGCCCCCCGAAGGCTCGGCACCACGCAGTACGAGCAGAAATTGCTGCAGCCCCTCTGGATAACGACAAATTCGCTGACGCCGCCGGTCCTTGCAATCACGGGATATTCACTTTCGCCTAAGGCGGCAACCCTCCCGCCGGTAAGGACTTCCCCTGCTATTTCGGAAATTGCCGGTTCGTCCGAAGGGCTTATAACCGCCGTTATATGAGGGAACCGTTTAAAAATTTTCTGACCGAATCTTTTTGCGGTGCATCCCGCGAGGATGAATTTCGCCCGGGGATATTTTTTCATAAAGAGCCCGATGTTTGAAAAAAGGCGGTTCTCGGCGTGTGCCCTGACGCTGCAGGAATTAAAAATTATCAGGTTTGCTTCTTCCGGTTTTTCCGTGAATTCAAAACCGCCGCCTGCAAGCAGATTCTTCATCATCCCGCTGTCGGCAAAATTCATCTGACACCCGAAGGTCTTGATGTAGAATCTCTTTTTCATAATATTTTACGGGGGTAGGTTCCCGACTAATTCATTTAGGATTCCGTCTTAAATGCTTTATAAACACAGGGGCATCATTTATGTTTGCTATGAATTATAATAAGATATATCAAAATACTTTAACCCGTGGCATTAACGATGAGATATTATTGTTTCTATTTTTTATTCTCACGATTTGATTCATAGTAAGTTATTACTCCCTGAACAAAATCTCTTTTTTTATCAGCGCCTGCAATTGTGACCTCAACTGACACGCCATCCCTTTCCGCAGATATCCACGACAGCACTCCGCTTTTTCTGTATTTCGCTATAAAACTGTCAGTAATCTGCCAACCGTCGGATTTCAGAGCTTTTTCAAAGAATTTATACAGCTTTTTGTATTTAACATTTGCCCTGAACTTCACTATCAATGCGAGCCCTTTTTTCCGTCCGTCTATTACCTTAGTAATTTCACTTTCAGGATAAATAATTACATTCTCGTGCAGTTCATCGGGCATTTTATCTTCGGTGTACATATCCCTGTATACTACTGCCCGTTCCTCTTCCCATATAGTGCCTTTGGGAGGCATAAAAATTTTGTCAGAAAGCCCCGTATTAATTTTAACTGAGTTCACCAGAAGTGTCTGCATCAGTTCACCGTTCTTTTTGGTCTCAACCTTGAACGGCAAATCCCACTTCTTCTTAACCTTTCTGATATCGGAAAATATTTCCACTGTTACATTGTCTTCGTTATCCATGTATTCAACCTTCAGAACAACCATCCGCTGTTTATCAACCCATATTTTCGTATAAGCTCCGTCGTCGCCGGGGATATCGACAAGATATACGGGCGTACCGTCAATCATCTCCTGACCTACAAACTTTGTTCCTTCCGTCAAATCATTGTGCCACTTCATAAGGTCAATTATGTCAACTATATAAACATCATCTTCGAATGTCGGAATCCACCGGAATATCGCCGGCTCAAAAACCCATTTATTTTCACCGTCGTCAATTGCCATGCTTGTCAATTTAAAAGGCTTTTCTTTGCTTCCGGAATATTCTTTAAATTCCGTTGTTACGATTTCTTTTGTCTTATTTCCTTTACGCATGAATTTTATTCTGCTTGAGGCTTTCAACCCGTCAGGCATAAGTTCCTGCGATGTAAGATGCATCACTATATCGTTTACTTCTTTCTCAAAACTGCTGTTTTTATCCTCCATCATCATGACAAGCCCATCGAGCGTCATTTCCGAAGAAGCGCTATAGCGGCCGCAAATAAAACTCATTAACACCAGAATAAAAACAACATACCTGCTGATTTTCATCATTATACCCTCCGTTTTAATCTCCCCATCTTGCCCTGAATCCCCTGACATCCACGTGCACAAACGGGCCGTGCTTCTTTGTCTTCTTATACCACCCGAGCCCGCCGTGAAAGATTTCATACCATTCCTTGCCGTACATTGAATCAATTATATCATAAATAATAATCGCGTCGTGATAGTCTATCTTACTGTCTTTATTAAGGTCGTCCATCCTGCCGTCCTTGGGATTCTCGTCGATAAAAATATCGGCAGCGCCGCCGTACAGGTGCCTGCTGTATTTAACATTGCCTATCACTTTATTGTAGTAAGGCGTCCTGTATCCGCTCATTATCTGAATCGTATCTGTTTTATATCCCTTCTCATTCAGTTTTTCCACCAGCAGCTCCAGTTTAAGAATCAGCCGTTCTTTTATTATAACATATCTGGGGTAACCGCTTTTCTGTTTGCACACAAACTGTTTTAGTTTAAAATGCGGCGATATAAGTGTATCCTCATTATCTTTTGTCACTTCAACAAACCCTTCGGGTATTTTGTATATAGCCAGGTTTTTTAACGCTATTTTTTCGTAGTATCCAATCCTGTACCCGTTAAGATATTCGCCTTTCTTTTCCGCGCGGAGTGCCTTGACAAATACGTTCATTGTTATAGCGGTATTTTTTTTGATATCTGTAATTTTGATTTTATATAATCCCTTTGCCGCCGGGGCTTTCCATTCCCACTCATTTCCGGATATGCTTTTAATATGTCCTGTGGAAGCCCTGACAGAATATTTTTTTAAAGTTTTTTCTTTACTGACAGCTTTAAATTTTATAATTTCGCCGGGCATGACAAATACCCCAACGACATCGTACGGGCAGGGCATCTTTTTAAACTCTAAGCTGAATCCCGGGGAAGGGTTATTGATTTCCGCTTTTAAATGATATGTTATACAGAAACACAATAATAATGCGCTTATGCCGGATGGTAACAGGTTTTTAAAAAATATTTTCCTGTTCATTTTGATTCCTCATATTTTTCCTTCAGAGCATTATACAATTTCAGATCCCTTCCATATATATCTTCTCTGAAGTTTATTGTTCCGGTATCATCCGCCCACGCTGTCCAGTAGAGGATATGCACGGGTACCGGATTTTTGAGTTTCACGGTTTTTCCTGCTCCCGGATTAAGCGCTTCTTTAATTTCCTTTCCTGACCAGTTAAGAAGATATGCGGCAAGTTCAAGCGCTTTCTCTATACGTATACAGCCCGAACTGAAAGTGCGTATATTTTTGGCAAACAATTCGGGAGATGATGTATCATGAAGATAGACATTAAATTTATTAGGAAACATAAACTTAACTTTCCCCAATGCATTAAGGGGTCCCGGATCCTGTCTGAGCCGGTACGGGAAATTATTCTCATTCAACTTAGCCCATTCAATGGCGCGCGGATCTATTTCTCCTGCTTCGCTTCCCCGCCCCCGGAAAACTCTTATCTTCTGTTTTGAGAGGTATTCGGGGTCATTAAGCACTTTCTGTATTATGTCCTGAACAGCTATATTCTGCGGAACATACCAGTAAGGATTTAAAACCAGATACGTTATACTGTCGCTGAAGACAGGCGTCCGCCTGTAATCCCTGCCGACAATTATGCGCATATTCATAATCTTTTTCTTATCATCAATAACATCAAGTTCAAAGCCGGCTATATTTACAAGCACATATTTTCCGCCCAGATACTGGGGCAGCCATCTCCACCTCTCAAGATTTACTTCAATCTGCCTAATTCTTTCCTCGGCACTGACATTCATTGCTTTTATAGCAGCATCATCTATTTTACCTGTTATTTCAAGGCCGTGACGTTCCTGAAACATCTCCGCCGCCTGCTTAATCGCATCGTCATATAACAGGCCGGAATTTTCTCTTGTACTCTTAAAATCTCCGGAAACGCTTAAACGCCCGCAGATAACAGGAATCCTTGAATCAATGTCGCCCTGTTTAATGACTTTGCCGGCAGGTATCTTTTGCCACCCGCCTTTTTCTGAAATGCTCCTGTACTTTGAAAGAGATTCTTTTAACTTAAAATACCCCGCATGTTCAGGCAGAAGTCCCGCCAGGCTTTTTTCTATGTTGTTTTCCTTTAATGCTTTCTGAAGAACTTCCGTCAGATCCCGCTCTCTTCTAATGGCTATCCATTCAGAGTCAATTGTCTCGGGATTCACTTTTCCGGCAAGAAGATGCGAGCCGTAAATAAGAAAAGCATCGGTCAGAAGAATATCAATCTCTACAAGGACTTTGGGCAGATTTGTTCCGTGTTTCTCCCCGGCAATGTACTTAGTTAATAACTCTATTTTCTCAATATGGTAATCGCCGGGATTCAGGCCTTCCATATACGAATCCTTTACTGCTGTTATCAGTGAATACGCATTCTTTGACAAACTCCCGGTATCTTCAATCCAGGCAGGCATATATGCGCATTTTTCATAAAACTGCGGAAGCGCGTTCCGGGAATATATAACTTCATTTCCTATCTTTATGACGCCGGAGTACATAGCTGATTCGATTCGGTTTCTCAGCAATTCATCAAGTTCATCCAAAAAAATATACTGTCTCGCTGAAATACCTGTTATGGATACAAATATTATTAAGCTCAAAATAAGCGCTCCCGGCTTAACTATTTTTTTCATTTGTTTCGTATCAAAAAACTTTTCCATTTATCAGAGACTCCTCGCCGCCGTGAACCAGGCTTTATTATACTTGTGAATCAATAAACCTGCAAAATAAAACACAAATAGGTTATGTATAAAAAAACAAAAACGATTCCTTCCCACCGGTCAAGCATTCTTCTGCCTCCGGTAAACATGGTGATGAATATCAGTATGCTCGAAAAGATTACAACCGTTAAATCAAAAAAATTAGCGGAAACAAATTCCAGCGGGCGTATAATTGAGCTGATTCCAAGTATAAAAAGAATATTAAATATATTTGAGCCAATAATATTGCCTACCGCGATGTCGGGGCGCTTCTTAAATGCAGCCACCGCGGATGCGGCAAGTTCAGGAAGCGATGTGCCTGCCGCGACAATCGTAAGGCCTATAATTCTTCTGTCTACCCCAAACGATTCAGCTATTTTAACCGCTCCGGCTACAACCCATTTTGCTCCGATATTCAGCAATACCAGCCCTCCGGCGATTAAAATAATTATTCTTAACGCGCCTCTGTTTTTATTGTCATAATCTGCGGGAATGACGCCCGGCTGTTTTCTGGCGGATATTAATAAGTAATATAAAAATGCGCAGAATAAAATTAAAAGAATCAAACCGTCGTTCCTGCTGATTATACCCTGATTAAATTTAAATCTCATTATATCCGCCGCGAGAATAAACAGAATGATACCTGATAACAGATTAAAGGGTATTTCTTTCCGCACGGTATTTTTTGCGACTTTCAAAGGAAATATCACCGCGGAAATTCCAAGAATAAGGAAGGTATTAAAAATATTGCTTCCCATAATATTCCCTATGGTTATCTGAGAATTTCCCTGCATACTTGCAAAAATATTTACAAATAGTTCCGGCGCCGACGTACCGAACGCGACTATTGATAATCCGATAACCATATCCGATATGCCGAATTTCCTGGCTGTGATGGACGCTCCATCTATCAGAAAATCAGCCCCTTTTATTAAAAAAATAAAACCGGCAATAAATACAATTACAGAAAGAACGTTCATTATCGAATAATAATTACTGCAACATACCCGCTATTCCTTTGCGGATTATCATCACAGCGATAGCGGCAAGAAGCAGGTTGGCAATTTTGGAGAGCGTTTTTGAACCGGCGCGGCCTAACAGTTTATATATATTGTCGGACAAAAAGAAAACAAGGCCGGCAATAAGAATATTTAAAACTAAAGACACAACCGTTAAATAGCTGCCGTATTCATTTACAAGAATAAGGCTTGTTGTCAGCACAGCAGGTCCCACTATGAGGGGAACTCCAATCGGCACCGCTCCGAGGCTGGCAGCATCTATATGCCGCTGTTTCTTCTCGTATGAGAGAATATCACTAACGGAAATTATGAATAACAGCATACCTCCGGCTATCATAAAATCATATACTGTTATATTGAGTACCCCCAGCAGAGTTTTCCCGAAAAATACAAAAAGAACGGACACAGCCGAAGCGGTAATTATTGATTGTACTATTATCTTTCTCACCTGCGGTTTTTTTAAACCCTCGGTAAGCGTGATAAACATGGGTAAAATACCCGGAGTATCCACTGCGACAAACAAAGGAATGAAACACAACAAGAATTTATCCATATAAACCTGCCCTCTTATTTTTTCTTTTTAATTTTTTTCTAATATCTCGGAGCATAATAGCAACTATTTTTTTCATTATTAATTTCCTTCCATTATCGCTTTTACATCTTCTGATACATTGATTATAGGTTTTATGTCAAATTTTTCAACAATAAACTCAGTAATACCGGGAGAAAGAAATGCAGGTATGGTGGGACCTAAATGGATTTTCTTGAAACCAAGATAAAGCAGCGCAAGAAGCACCGCTACAGCTTTCTGTTCATACCAGGCAATATCAAACGATAAAGGCAGGTCATTAACATCGTCCAGTTCGAATACTTCTTTCAGTTTCAATGCAATTACCGCTAAAGAAAAAGAATCGTTGCATTGCCCCGCATCAAGCACTCTGGGTATTCCGTTGATATCGCCTAATTTTAATTTATTATAACGATATTTAGCGCATCCGGCAGTTAATATTACGGTATCCTTTGGAAGATTCTCCGCTACCTCCGTAAAGTATTTTCTTGTCGGATGTCTTCCGTCACAGCCGGCCATAACAATGAAGCGCTTTATTGCGCCCGATTTTACGGCCTCGACAACTTTATCAGCTAAAGCCAATACCTGGTTATGAGCAAAACCGCCTGTAATTTCTCCTTCTTCTATCTGGACGGGAGGAGAGCATTTTTTTGCCAGTTCTATTACCTGGGAAAAATCTTTCTGTTTATTTTCTTTTCGATCCGGAATATGCTTGACTCCGGGATAACCTGCCATCCCTGTTGTAAATATCCTGTCTTTGTATGAATCCGTAACAGGAATTATACAGTTCGTGGTCATTATTATTGGGCCGTTAAATGATTCAAATTCTTTATTTTGATGCCACCATGCATTTCCGTAATTTCCCGCAAAATGCTCATGTTTTTTAAATTTGGGATAGTAATTAGCCGGAAGCATCTCACTGTGTGTATAAACATCGACTCCCGAACCTTCGGTCTGCCGGAGAAGTTCATCCATGTCTTTAAGATCATGACCTGAAATTAATATACCGGGATTGTTTTTTACGCCGATATTAACCTTTGTAATTTCAGGATTTCCATAGGCAGACGTATTTGCTTTATCCAGTAATTCCATTGCTTTTACTGCTGTCTCGCCCGCTTCAAGCACTAATCCTGTAAGTTCGTCCTCTGATAAATCTTTAGTTAGCGCAGCAAGACCTTTAATTAAAAATGAGAAGATTTTTTCATTATAATGGTCAAGCATAGCAGCATGGTCTGTGTATGCGGCAATCCCTTTCATTCCATATAACAGCAGCGATTTTAAAGAACGTATATCTTCGTTTTTACTATAACTCAATATCCCAATCCGTGATGCTTTTTCTTTGAATTTTTCTTTTGAATCAGCAGTCCACTTTGCTGCATCGTGCTCAACTGCTTCATCCGAATCCGCTTTTAACTCGTCCCGTATCCGGACAGCTTTTATTATTAATTCGGCTATTCTGTCTTCATCGAAATTGGCATTTGTGATAGTAGAGAATAAAGCCTGGCATATAAAAACGCCGTTTTCTTTATCAAGATTACTTTTTAGGTTCTCCGCATACAAGGCTATGCCCTGCAGAATATATATCAATAAATCCTGCAGATTAGCGGTTGTCTCATCTTTTCCGCATACCCCTCTATTTGTACAACCCGTATTTTTTACTGTTTCCTGACATTGATAACAGAACATACTCATAATATTCCCCCTTTGAATGATAATACATATTCCTTTATATTTTAATTTTTGTCAAATTTACGGAGTATATCTTTAATATCCGGAGAAACCTGATTCGGAGTGATTAGGTGCAACAAAGGCGCAGCGGGATCCTGAGTGAAGTCGAAATGCTGAAGGGTCACCCGAAAGTCCGGATGTAGATTTTTTTGTTCTACAACTGAATTCCGGCGGTCATATTTTTTCAAACAGCATTAATATGCCTATGATAATAAAAAGTATTCCGCCGCTGTATTTTATTAAATCGGGCTTTATATATTTAGCCGGAACGCTTCCGATAAGCACGGAATATACGCGGATACCGAGCCGAGCCACACCGTAAGCGGCTTCCCTGTTTTTGCGGTCATGCCAATCCCGACCAGCTGCGTCTTATCAGCCAGCTCTGCAAGAAATATAGCCCGGAATGTTGCTATAAAAACTTTTAAATCCATACTTATACTCCTTTAACTGTAAACCAATTTTTCGTATTCAGACATATCCTGACAAGCATCAGCATTACAGGGACTTCGATTAAAACACCTACGACTGTCGCAAGAGCCGCTCCTGAAGATAATCCAAAAAGCATTGTCGCTGTTGCTATGGCTACTTCAAAATGGTTGCTTGCTCCAATCATGGCCGAAGGCGCAGCATCCTCATAATTAAACTTAAGTATTTTCGCCAGTCCGTACGTTATCCAGAATATCAGGTTGGTCTGTATGAATAACGGAATCGCTATCCAGAGAATTGTCAAAGGTTTTGAAAGGATGATATCGCCTTTAAATGAGAACAGCAGAACCAGCGTTATCAATAGAGCGGATATTGAAACAGGGGTCAACAGGTGGAAGAATTTTTCTTTAAACCATTCCTCTCCCTTTGATTTTATAATCATTCTTCTGGAAAAATATCCTGCTGCCAGCGGCAATGCGACATATATTGCAATTGATAAAAGCAATGCCTGCCAGGGAACAGGGAGCCTTCCGACGCCAAGAAGAAATCCTCCCAGCAGCCCGTACAGCACCAGCATCGTCAGCGAATTTATTGCGACCATTACCAATGTATGTCCGTCATTGCCTTTAGCAAGATAACCCCAGACCAAAACCATAGCGGTACAGGGCGCTATTCCGAGCAGAATACATCCGGCGAGATAACTTCGCCATAACGGTATTTCGAGCATTTTAATGCCGTTCTGCATTATAACCGTACCGGCTCCGTGAATCGAACCGGCTGCCCAGTCCGCCGCGCCGGGCGGAAGTTTCACAATATCCGTTGCATCGGCGCCGATAAATTTCTTAAAAAGAAATCCCAGAAAGAAAACGGCAATCGCATACATCGTAAACGGTTTTACAGCCCAGTTTGCAAAAAGAGTAAGTAAAACAGGTTTCGGTGTTTTGCCGGCCCGGACTACTTCCGTAAAATCTATTTTCACCATAATAGGATACATCATGAAAAAAAGACAAATCGCAATGGGAATAGAAACAACGGGAGCCTCGCCGACATATATTGCAAGACCGTCGAGAAATTTTGCCATACCGGGCAGCATCTTCCCTAAAACTATTCCGCCGGCAATACACAAAAGCACCCATAATGTCAGGTATTTTTCAAAAAAACTTATTCCTCTTTTTTCGTTACTCATGTTTGAACCTCTCTATACACAACTGTAAATTAAATATATTCCGCCCAGGATAACCAGAATTCCGCACAGTTTTTTAAGAATTATTGCGCCTCTTGATTTTTCGTTCCAGTCCAGATAATGCTGTACCACTTCGGTAAATGTTCCCGCAAACACAATGACAGAACAATGACCGGCTGCATAAGAAAAAACAAGAGATACCGCAAATAAAATATTTTTTGAAGCGACCGTATAAACCACGCCCAGCATGGGCGCCATATAAGCAAATGTGCAGGGGCCTAAAGCAACGCCGAAAATCAAACCCATAACAAAAGCCGCCCAGGGACCTTTTTTCCTGAAACCGGGCTGGCTTGCTTTCCCGAGAAACGGGAGCGGTATTATCTCCAGCAGATGAAGCCCTATGATAAAGAAAATTACAGCGACGAAATAATTGCCGGTCCTGCCGATATCTCCGAGCATTCTTCCAAGCAAGCCGGTTATAATGCCTATTACGGCAATTGTAATCAGTATGCCGGCTGAAAAAAGCAAAGATATCCGGAAAGCGCGCTTCGTTGGAATCTTTCCCTGACCGTTTATAAACCCGACGATAAGAGGGATACCGGCCAGATGGCAGGGACTCAATAGTATGCTTAGTATTCCCCAGATAAACGAACCCGCAATCGCCATTGCTGCCGATGAATGCAGAGTTTGGGAAAGCCATTCAAAGAGCGTCCGCAGCATTACTTTACGCCCTGCATTTTCAAAATTTTGACCAGTTCTTCTTTTGGGAAATACCCCGTGTGCCTGTAATATTCATTCCCGTTTTTGTCAAGAAAAACCTGTGTCGGAATCGCCTTTATACTGTATTTCTGCGCGTAAGGCCTTCCTGCTGGTTTCCACACATCATAAAAAATAACTTTCACCTGACCCGCATACTCTTTTTCTATTTCATCCATTACCGGCTGCATCATCTTGCAGGGAATACATCCGACCGAACCGAGTTCTACAAAAGTTACTTTAATTTCTTCCTTATTTGTTTCTGAAACGGCGGCTCCGGCGCTTTTAATTATTTGACTTTTTTTACTGCTTTTAACCTCCTGCTTTTCAGTACTCTGCTCTTTTTCTTCCGATTTTGTATCTTCCCCGGAATTATTTTCGGGAATCCTGCATGCGCCGATCGAAAGAATCATTAAAATTAATGCTAATTTTTTATTCATGAGATGATGCTTTTTATTTCTTCTTTACTCAAAAGTTTTCCTGACTCTTTTACTTCGCCGTTAACCACAAGAGCGGGAGTAAGCATTACGCCGTATTTCATTATCTCGTTTATCTTTGTTACTTTGATAATTTCTGCAGCAATACCAATCTCTTTTACCGCTTCCTCTGCATTCTGTGTGAGCTTTTTACACTTCGGACAGCCCGTTCCGAGTATCTCAATTTTCACGATTTTCCCCCTCAGCCGAATAAATTTCCGTAAACGATTCCGCTGATTGCCGCCATTATTACGACAAGAGCAATATACACCAATGTTTTTTTTGTACCCAGAATACTCCTTATAACAAGCATATTCGGCAAACTTAAAGCCGGTCCGGCAAGAAGCAGCGCAAGGGCAGGGCCTTTCCCCATTCCGGCGCCGAGCAAGCCCTGCAGTATCGGGACTTCCGTTAATGTCGCAAAATACATCAGAGCGCCTGATACTGATGCGAATAAATTTGCCCGTATACTGTTGCCGCCCACAAGGTTTTGTATCCAGCTTTCGGGTATCAGCGCCTGATGGCCGGGACGGCCCAGAAGAAAGCCCGCAACAAGCACGCCGCCGAACAAAAGAGGCAGTATCTGTTTTGCGAATCCCCAGGTAGATTCTGTCCAGGATTTCAGTTCGTCTTTACTGAACCATTTATATAACACGCCTGCCAGAAGCAAAAGGAACGCTCCGGTTATGTACCATTTGATATTATAAAAGGTCTGCCAGAGTTTTATGTTTTCATCTCTGCTCCAGTTCGCAAAAACAAGTATTGCCGCCATTACGCCGAAATATAATGCCATAAGCCAGAGAGGTTTGTCTTTTGAATCTTCAATGCCCGTATTAAAATCGCCTGTGTCTTGCCTGTTTTTTTCATCTTTACGGAATATAAGATGCATGGAAAGACCGATGACAATTGAAAATATTATTGCGCCGACCGCTCTTGCAATACCAAGCTGTAATCCGAGAACTCTTGCCGTAAGGATAATCGCAAGCACATTGATTGCGGGTCCGGAATACAGGAATGCGGTCGCCGGGCCTATTCCCGCACCCCTTGAGTATATTCCCGCAAAAAGCGGAAGAACCGTGCACGAGCATACCGCAAGGATCGCCCCTGAAACAGAAGCGACGGAATATGAAAGAACTTTATTTGCTTTTGCGCCGAAATACTTTATCACCGACTGCCGGCTTACGAAATTGGATATTGCCCCTGCGATAAAAAAAGCCGGGACAAGACAAAGTAGAACGTGCTGCCGGGCATATTCCTGAAGCAGCATCAGCGCCTCAAATACCGGCCCGGACAATCTTAATGATTCAAATGGAGCGTAATACGCAATTAAGAAAACGGCAAGTATAGATATAAATTTGTGTTTTTCTTTCATATCATTTGCCGCAGTTCTCTCTTATTCTGCCTTTCTTGCATTGTTTCAGATTTTTCAAATCAGACATTGATATCTTGATATCGTCCAGCAAACCTTTAACAATGCCCGATTTTAAAGCATCCGGTTTTGCCGAATAGATAATCCATTTACCGTCTCTTTTCCCGACTGCAAGTCCGGCGCCGGTAAGTTTTTTCATTATATGCGATATCCTTGCCTGCTTCATATTAAGGATATTCACAAGTTCACATACGCATAAATTCCCGTTGATTAGCAGCAGGAATATTCTCATCCTCGTTTCTTCAGATAATGCATCGAGTATCTTTATTGTCTTCTTCATATTATATACCCCGGTTTCTCAGTAACATATTACAATATGTTAATATGTATGTCAACAATATATCTCTTTACGGGAAAAACCGGTTCTTTTTTCTTGCGCCTGTGGCATCCGGACCTGCGGCGCGGGGTTTACCGGATGTAAAATCTGTAAAAAGAGTCAGCCGTAAGGTTTGATACAAAATTTTATATTACGATGAAGTATGACTCAAAATGAAATCTTCAACCGGATTCAAATACAGAAAATAGGGAATGTCCCGTTTCCTGCTATTGGTCTTTTTTGTCCGGATCGAAATTTTCTATGTTTAAAAATTTTTCCGCCTCTTCCAGGCGTTTCCTCAACTGGGAAATTTTATCCAGCAGTTTCGGAATGGAGAATTGCGTGTCTTTGCTTGTTTTTTCTATGGCATTAACCCGAAGATCCAGCCACAGAAACATCAACAGGAAACAGGCAATCACCAGTATCAGAATCATTATGACACCTCCATTTGCTCAGGCGGGCATTAAAAACCTGAAATTGAACGCGATATAAACGGCGTACGTAAACAGCGCAATCAGCGCCTTCAGTTTTGACGGGATTTTTTTCAGCCAGATGAGAAGCATGAGTTCTCCGAGAATAAAAGCCATCCATCCGAAAATGTGCTTTGAATTTTCAACCGCAACGGGTCTTATGAGCGATGCCAGACCGAGCAGCAGGTAGAGGTTAAGCGCCTGCGAGCCGACGAGTTCTCCGACGGCAATCCCTATTTTTCCCTGTTTCGTGGCGCTTATGGAAGTTGCGATTTCGGGTATTGAAGTGCCCACTGCAATCAGGGTTATGCCTATTATGATTTCAGGGATTCCGATTTTTTCGGCAAAGGATGTTGCGGAAACGACCAGAAATTTTGAAGCAATCACCAGCGCAGCCAGGCCGCAGAATAATTTGACAAGGACCACCCATATTTTCCCCTCGGGGGCGGGGACCTCCGCAAACTTTTTGCTGATGCGCGAATTGACAAACAAATAGAGAATGACCGCGGCAATCAGCGCCAGGCCCTTAAGCGAGGAAACGCCGTTGTGCAGAAAAAACATCATTACCGCCGCTCCGCCGGCGAGAAACAGCCCGTTTACAAGACAGAATCTGCTTCCCAGCGCCTTCATATCCGCCGGTGCTTCATCGGGTTTTAACAGCCAGAAGATAACCGCCATCGCCAGACCGGCGTTGCATGCGATGCTCCCTGTTGCGTTTCCGACCACGACGCCGGGATGCCTCATATAGGAAGCGATTGCCGTTACGAATATCTCGGGGGCTGAGGTGCAGAGGCCCACGAGGACGAGCCCTATGAAAACGGGGGGAATGCCGTAATGCGCGGCAATGCGGCTTGAACTGCTTACGAGAATGTCGGCCGACTTAAAGATAAAAAAGAAACAAACGGCAATTATCAGAATGTCGCCGATCACTCTTGCGCCGCCGCTGAATTGTCCCAGAGTTTTTTTGCGATTGCCATTTTTTCTTCCGCCAGACGCACATATTTTGAGCGCGGGGGCTGAAAGCACTCAACGGTTGTCTGAAACCAGAAATAAGCGTTTTTCGCGTCGTTGTCTTCCATCTGCATTTTATACTGCATTTCAATGGCTTTTTTCAGGATTTCATTTTCGCTTTTTTCTCCGGCGGGAATCTTATGGAGCCGTTCTTTCAGCCACTTGTCCAGGAAGTTCTTTTTTAACTGCGGTTCTTCAAACCATTCTAAATATTGAACCCCTTTGAGATACGAAGACCTTGCCCGGAGATAAACGTCCGTATAAACAATCAGGTTAATCAGAATGTAAACGCCGAGAACCGTTAAAATGACTTTCAGGAATTTCTTTTCTTTTTTTCCTGTTTTCTTTGCAGGTGGTTCCATAATTACTTTAATTTTTTTTCCAGCATTTTCCGTATTATATCGTCCGCAGTGATTCCCTCCGCTTCGGCGCTGAAATTTATGACCAGGCGGTGTCTGAGGGCGGGGAAGGCGATGTCTCTTATGTCTTCTTTTGAAACGGAAAATCTTCCGTCCAGAGCCGCTTTTATTTTTGCAGCCAGAACGAGCGCCTGCGAAGCCCTGGGCCCCGCGCCCCACGAAATCCATTTTATGACATCGGGGTCGCCGTCCGGAAGGCGTGTCATTTTTACAAGTTTTACGGCGTATTCAAGCGAATTGTCGGGGATGGGTATTTTCCTTACGAAATCCTGTATCCCGAGAATTTCCTTTTTCGTAAGAATCGTTTTCAGGTCGTAATCGGGGAATGCCGTGGTCGTGAGAGCGATTTTCTTTTCTTCTTCTTCGCCGGGATAGAAAATGTTTATCTGAAAGAAAAACCTGTCGAGCTGCGCCTCGGGCAAAGGGTACGTCCCTTCCTGCTCGATGGGATTCTGCGTTCCGAGCACAAAAAACGGCTGTTCAAGAAAATAATCGTTCCCGCCCGCGGTAACTTTATATTCCTGCATTGCTTCAAGAAGGGCGGACTGTGTTTTCGGGGGCGTTCTGTTTATTTCGTCAGCCAGAATTATGTTGGCAAAAACCGGGCCTTTTATGAACCTGAAATTCTTGCGACCCGATTTCAAGTCCTCTTCTATTATATCCGTTCCTGTTATGTCCGACGGCATCAGGTCGGGAGTGAACTGTATTCTTGAGAATTTCAGGTCAAGAATCCGGGCGAGAGTTGCCACGAGCAGCGTTTTGGCGAGACCCGGCACGCCCACGATGATGGCATGCCCCTTCGCAAAAAGAGAAATCAACAGCTGTTCCACGACCTCGTCCTGCCCGATGACGGCTTTTGCAAGTTCGCTTTTTAACGCGTTGAAAGTTTTTGAAATAAGAGAAATTTTTTCTTTATCGCTCATATCACACATCCAGAGGATGTTTCACAAAATCCCGCGCAAATTTTTTTGCTTCCCTGTAATCTGTCGTTCGTATTATCTGTTTTATTTTAGGGATTGAAATTGAAGACATACTCAACTCATCAAAGTCCATTCCAACAAGCAGTTTGGTATAAGCGGGGTCCGAAGCCATTTCCCCGCACATTGAAACCTGCTTGCCTGCCCTGTGGGATGCCTTTACGACATAATCAATCAGCCGCAGGATGGAGAGGTCCATCGGCTCATAAATATAGCCGACGTTTTCATTTGACCTGTCGGCGGCAAGAGTGTACTGGATAAGGTCGTTTGTCCCGATGCTTAAAAAGTCAACTTCCTCCGCTATTAAGTCGGCGGTGAGCGCGGCGGAAGGAACTTCAATCAGCGCCCCGAGGGGGGTTTTTTTGTTAAACGGTACGCCTTCGTTTTCAAGTTCGCGCTTCACTTCTTCAAGAACCGTCTTTACTTTTTTCACTTCGGAAACGGAGGTTATCATCGGAATCATTATTTTCAAATTTCCCGCCGAAGATGCCCTCATCAAAGCTCTCAACTGTGTCTTGAAAACTTCGGGGATTTTAAAGCAAAGCCGGATTGCCCTCAGGCCCATTATCGGATTAGCTTCCTCGGGGAGTTCTATTGAACCGGCAAGTTTATCTGCTCCAATGTCAAAAGTTCTTACTATGACGGGGTAGGGAAGCATTTTTTCACAGATTGTTTTGTATATTTGATACTGCTCTGCCTCCTTCGGCACCTCCGGAGAATTCATAAAAATGTACTCGCTTCTGTAAAGGCCGATTCCTTCGGCGCCGTGAGCAAGAACCGTGGGGATTTCCTCCGGTATTTCTATGTTTGCCATGAGAGACAGAGTTTTTCCGTCCCGGGTAACGGTCGGTTTTTCTATGAGGTACTGCAGGGAGTATTGTTCCTCATGATATTTTTTTCGTTCTCTTTTGTAATTTATGAGCGTTTCCTCGTCGGGAGCGGTTATCACGATTCCGCTTACTCCGTCAACAATGATGTCCTGCATACCCTCAATGTTCTGCGAAAAGTTTTTCAGCCCGGTGACGGCGGGTATTTCAAGAGCTCTCGCCATAATTGCCGTGTGGGATGTCTTCCCGCCGATATCGGTTACAAAGGCAATCACCGAATTGCCTTTCATGTTAGTGGTGTCCGCAGGGGTGATGTTGTGTGCGACAATTACCGAATTTTCGGGAATCTGCGACCAGGAGAACTTTTCGTCTCTCTGCAGAAGATGAGCCATAATTTTGTTGCCCAGTTCGGATATGTCCCGCGCTCTTTCCTTCAGATAAGCATTTTTTATGTTCTGAAATTCCGAAATGATTTTTTTTAACTGCATTGAGAATGCGAATTCGACGTTGACTTTCTGTTTCCTGATAATTTCCTCCGTGTCTTCTATGAGAATTCTGTCTTCCAGGAAAAGCCGGTAGCCCTCAAAAATCTGGCTTTTCCGGCGCCCGAGTTCTTTCCGGATTTTTTTCTCAACTTCCATAATGTCCTTTCGTGTTTGCGAAACCGCTTTTCTGAAACGCGCGATTTCATTTTTCACCGCGTTAGCGAGGATGCTTCTTCTATAAACATTCTGAATTTCTTTTTCAAGAACAAAAACTTTTCCTATGGCTATGCCCGGAGAAACCGGAATACCCCTAAAAATCATATTTACTCCTTGTCCTGTGAGATAACTCACGGGGCTTGCCGTATGTGCTGCGGTTATTCTCCAAAGTTATCGTTTACCAATTTATCGAAGCAATCCGCAAGAGCCGCGCTATCGGGCCCTTCAATCCTGATTTCAATTTCATCCCCCTCTTCTATTCCCAGGGCGAGAATTCCGAGGGAAGAATCCGTCCCCGCTTCATTCTCACCCTTTTTTATAAAGACATTGCTCTTGAATCTGCCGACGAGTTTGGCAATTGTGAGGGCGGTTCTCACGTGGATACCGGCCGCAAGCATTATTTTATATTTTTTAGTGACAGCACCCTGCAAAGATTCCTCCCGTTATGACAACAATATAAAAAAGAAGCGTCGCAGAAATTCTGTTGAGAAAAAGAACCAGCAAAACAAACGAAACGGGATACGCCATTTTAAGCGCCATGGTTCCGGTTTCGGACATAAAGCCCCTTACAAGCAGAAGGGAAATCAGAACAATCGCTGTCGTTCTCAAATAACCCGCCCACTTGTGGATGTATCCGGCTAAAATTTTATCAAAAATTTTTTCCCCGTCTTCAAAGCCGATGAAAATGCCGCGGTATCTTATAATGAGGTGGAAAATATTGAAAATAACGAAAGCCGCCGCAGGGCCGAGCCACATAAGATTTACATTCTTGGAGAAAAGCAGAATCAGGGTTGCCCCGATAAGGGCGGTGAAGGGTCTGGCGATTCCCCATATCATTGAGTCGCCGAAGGCGGCAATGGGCCCTCCCAGAATTTTTTTTGTGTTAACCGCGCGTTCTATGTGCCGCCTGTCTCCGCTTTCCGCAAACAATTTTTCTTCTCTGGCGACAACGCCGAATATAAAAGAGGCGCAGTAGGGGTGAGTGTTAAAAAAATCAAGATGCCTCAGGTAGGCGGCTTTTTTTTCTTCTTTGTTTTCATATAAAAGATCCAGGACGGGCTTTATCGTGTAAAGAAAGCCCGCATTCTGCATTCCTTTGAAATTCCAGAGCGCCTGCAGCAGAAATGACCTGAAGAAAACCTTTCTCAGGACTTTTCCGAACTTCTTTTCGTAATGTCTTTCCGGTTTTATTTCCATTTTATGAACATCTCGAATAACTGCGCAAAACAGAGAATATATATAAATCTCAAAATTACCCCCGGGTCAACGTTCAAAATACTAAAAAGCATCCAGTAGGCGCGCGGTATCTGCGTAATGAGAATATAACATGCCGCAAAAAAGAATGCGCTCACCAGAAAAACCCTCAGAATAGCGAACAGAGTAAAGAAATTGACGCTCTCGTATTTGTCTTTTGCAACATCCGCCTTTATTTTGTCGATGGTATCCGAATTACGGAGCCGGATTTTTAACCTTGCCGCCTGAAAAAGAATCCCGCACGGTATCGAAACGGCCAGAGCCAGAATTATTGCAGGGAACTCGGTTATCCCGTAGTTTGAAATTGAAAAAATTGCTGATGCGGTTGCCAGAGCCGACGTCATGGGCATGTCCGGCGGGGTTGACGAGCCGATGGGAATTACGCTCGACCATATTAATTCAACGCATATCCCGATGATAAAACCGACGTAAGGATTGCCGAGGCAGAGACCTATTACGGGGCCCAGTATGATAGGCCTTGAGAGCATAAACTGACCTGCTGTGACCGTATCGCAGGATAAAACGCCGGTCATCAGCGAAGCGAGAACGATATTCAGCATTAAACCATAATCCTTATCGTTCCCGCGTCCGCCTGGCCGGGTTCGATTTCAACCCCGTTCAGGAATGTAAGGGAAACGCCCTGGAAAAGGGATTCAAAACCGGTGTCTATCAGGCAGACGGTTTCAACGGGATAAAGCCATATTTTTGCTTTTTTTGAGCGCAAAATTTTCATGGTCAGGTTGTATGTTTTGTCCTCAAGAACCACGGAGTCGCCGTATCCCTGAAACAATTCCGTGCAGGGGACGGTTTCGGCGCCGACCGCCAATGTTGCGGAATTTTGTGAGGACGGGCTTAAATTCAGTTCTATGCCGGGGAGCAGATTTATTTTTTTCGGAGAATTATTCGTAATTTTCCAGAGAAATTTTATTTCACCGTTGCCGGCGAATTCAAATGTCTTTGTTACGGTTATGTTTACAAAGTTATCCGCTTCCCACACGCGGCCTGTTCTTTCGCAGATTATTCTTCCGGCATCACGGTCTATCGTGTATTTGAAGGGTTGATTGACGAAGTCGCCCTGCTCGCCGTATGTGCATTTTGCGAAGTCCTCGAGGCGGGTTTCCGGGTGGAAAAAATGGAAAATGAATGAAAATCTGTCATACCAGTCGTAAGTAAGTTTCTGCGCGTCTTTAATTTTGACTGTTGATTTAGCTGTTTCATCACTTAATATATTCGAAGTGTGATACACCTCCTTCCGGCGCTTCATGACGAAACCGAGGTTGTGACAGGTCCTGAATTCGGAGAGTTCCGAAACGTTTGCTCCTATGTCAGGGTGGATGTGCGCGGAAAAATTTTCAGTGCAGACGTCTATTTCGTTCTGGCCGTAAAAGACGGAATCGTCCTCCGTGAGCAGCATTTTTTTACCGGTGACTCCGTAAAGCAGTTTTTCGCATTCAAGAAGTTCGTGGAAAGCGGCGGCTCTCAGGTGCCCCATGTAAATTCCGCCGAAAATTCCGTGCCAGTAAGCGCAGTTGCACTGGCCTCTGAAAAGATGCCGCTGCATTGCGGGGAAGTCAGGGCTTTCCCGGAAGTTAATTATTGCACGCGAGAGTTTGAGCATCTTTTTATGCATAAGATTGCTTTCGGGGTATTTGACGAGCATATTCTGGAAAATGCCCCCGTACATAAAATTCATCCACGGTTTTTTCTCTGTCTCGTCGGTTCCCCGTATTTTTTCGTAAATGGGCCGGAAAGTATTTCCTGAATCATAGGGGAGCGTCCACATCCCCATTTTGGAATACGAGCGGGCGGGCAGATAGATGTTGCCGTCGGAGGGGAATCTGTCCGTGTAATCGGAAAGTTTTATCGTAGAAATGTTTCCTGCTTTCTGTTCTTTCAGAAGAAGGGTAAAAAAATTCTCAAGCCATTTGTTTTCATAAGTGTGTTTGTATGACCCCGGCCATGCGCCGAATTTTTCGATATCATCTATCATTATTCTCACCCCGCCGCCGGCTTCCTCGCCTATTTTTTTTATATATTCAATGACTTTCGCCGGCGCGGAATACGGCATTTTGTATCTCAGGGACTCAAGTATAGGGAACATTTTTAACTTAAAACCCGCATGCTCCGTGATAAAATAGCCGTGCAGTTTATCGTCCAACCATCCCGCCCCGTTAAAATGACAGTTGTCCACCAGAGTATATTCGATTCCCGCCATTGCAATGGGTTTTGCAAGATACGACTCCCATACCCTCTCCGGAAGCCACATTCCGCGGGGGTGAACGCCCATTTTCTCGGTGAGAAATTTCGTAAAGAGCAAAATCTGTTCCGTTATATCCGTTTCGGTTATGAGCGGCAATACCGGTTCATAAAGAGGTCCGCCCAAAATTTCAATTTGTCCTCTGTCTATCATTGCTTGAAGCGAGCCGATAAACTCCGGTTTGTTTTCAAAGAGCCACTCGAGCAGGGACCCGCTCAGATGGATGTTAATTAAAAGTTCGGGGAAGTTCTCGAGTACTTTTAAAAAAGGCGCATATGATGTTCTGTAACATTCTTCAAATATCCTCGGATGGTTACCTATCGGCTGATGACCGTGCACCCCGAAAGCAAAATACATTCCGTTCATTTTATGTGGAAGGGGCAGGGTCTTTTCGAGAGCCGTCCCCAACCATACCAATTATTTTTTCAAGTGGAATTTTTTCATCCGAAGGCAATGTCTGAATAAATATTTTAACGCCCTTTTCCAAAAGGCAGAAGAGTATCTCTTTTTCCGTTTCATCAATATACACCGACTTCGTAAGGGCGGTTTTTGAGTCGGTGTAATTAACGAGTCCCATATTTATACCGGGCAAAGTAACGCCCATATCAAAAAGTTTCTTCAGGATTTCTATCGACTGCACTATGACGAGGATTTTTTTGGCGGAGGCCTCCAATGTTGGCCATCTTTCGGAGGCCATGCCGATTGTTAATATCTCGAATGATACTTCCTGAGGAACGGAAAACCTCATAACCCTGGTTTCAAATTCGCTGTTATAAATATCATCGTCTATTACCAGGATTTCGTCGACGGGGTATGCCTTAAGCCAGCCCTCGACAATCTGCCCGTGTATAAGCCGCGAATCCACGCGGAATAATTTAATCATTGCTCCGCCCTTTTTGTGTTTATTCGTGAGACGAATTTCGCTTTTACATCTACAATCGATTCCCTGCCTGCCTTTATAATTTCAGAGCACAACTGTTCCGGCGGGATTTTGTCTCTTTTCGTTATCAGTTCAAGGAGCATCGGAAGGTTAACGCCCGATACGACCCACATGTTTTTTCCGGGCAGCAGCCTGCAGGCGCAGTTGCACGGCGACCCGCCGAGAAAATCGGTTAAGATAAAGATATCTTCGCCGGATCTTTCGGCGACGGCTGTACCAAGGGAATTTTTCAGGTCGTCCAGCGACTGGTGCGTCAGGAAGTTTATTGCCCGTATATTTTCTATTTCGCCTGTCAGGTTTTTTACCGCATTCAAAAGATGTTCGGCAATGTTTCCGTGGGCGGCAATAATTATTTTTGTCATTCGTCTTTCTTCCTGATTGCGGCAAGCACATCCTTTTTTGCGGCGGCGGCAAGCAGTTCCCTCCTGAAATAAGGGTCGTTTAAATACTGGGCGAGTTCCGAAAGAACTTGCGTGTATTCCCGTCCCGCTTTTTCCGGACCTATGAGGAGAAAAACAAGATGAACCGGTTCTGCGTCCAGAGAATTGAATTCTATGCCGTCGGCCGAATTTGCGAAAGCCAGCTTTATTTTTTTTATTTTTTTATGTCTTACGTGGGGCAGGGCAATGCCGTTGCCGATTCCCGTCGACCCCAGAGTTTCCCGCTTGAGGACCGCCTTGCAGATATCGTTTGCGTATTTTTTTCCGATGTCTTTGGTTTTGACAAAAAGGCCGGTAAGTTCTTCAATGACCCGTTTCTTGGATTTTGCTTTTGTACGGACGCTTATTAAAGGCGAAGATATGTAATTCAGCATGGTTATTCGAAGACGGGATGAATTACGTCGATAAGCCCGTCCCCGCTTTTGTACAGCACCGTAAAAAGCCCGGTGTCCTTGTCGGTATAAAGCCAGAAATGATATTTGCTGCGCAGCATTTTTTCAAGCGCGAGCTCCCGGCTCATAAGAGTAACCGGTACCCGTCTCATCGTTTCCGCGGGTTCCTCAAAAGCCCTGCTCCCTTTTCTTTTCTTCCGCAGAGCATGGGTATTTTGCAAAGTTTGGTTCTTCGTGCGGCTCAATTTTACCTTGCAGATGGAATAAACCTTGTCGATAACCGCATACATGGTGTTGTCCGACGCTTTCACTTTCACGAGAGCGTTGGTTTTTGAAAATGTTCCCAGAAACTGCGCCGTGGAATTTTTTTTCTCCTGTGACAGGGTAACCGTGATGTTTGAAATGCCGAAACGCTGCCGGAAATAATCCAGTTTTTTCAGGGCATATTCTTTCAGCGGTTCCGTCAAGCTGAAGTTTTTAGCAACAATTTTCATTACAGACCTCCCTATTACATTTAATCAGAAATCGTCTTTAAAAATCCTCGCCTAAATAAATTTTACGCGCTTCAGAGGAATTCAAAAGCTGGGAACTCGTGCCGTGGATGAGTATTTTTCCTTTATGAATGATATAAGCGCTGTCGATTATTTTGAGTGTTTCCCGCACATTGTGGTCGGTAATAAGAACTCCTATGTTTCTTTTCTTAAAACCGGTTACGATGCGTTTGAGTTCCGAGACGGCAATCGGGTCGATTCCCACAAAGGGCTCGTCGAGCAGAAGAAAAGAGGGGTTTGTAAGAAGAATTCTTGAAATTTCAACTCTTCTTTTTTCTCCGCCGGAGAGGTTTGACGCCTTTGTTCCCGCGCAAGATGAAATTCCCATCTCCTCCATTATCCCGTCGATCCGTTCCTTTTTATCCGCGCCCGTGAACTGCGCGACGGCGGAAAGATTTTCACGCGCGGAGAGACCCCGGAAAATTGACGGCTCCTGCGCGAGATAACCGATGCCTTCGCGCGCCCGCCGGTAAACAGGCATTCCGGAGATATCAGCATCTCCCAGAAAAATTTTCCCGGCCGTCGGGGCAATAATGCCCATTACCGAATAGAAAATTGTCGTCTTTCCCGCGCCGTTGGGTCCCAGAAGCCCCACAATATCGCCCCTTTTTACTTCAATGTCAACGCCGTTGACGGCTCTTTTTTTACCGTAGTCCTTTATTAGGCCGGAAACTCTCAAAGAGAGGTTATTCTTTTTTTCCGGGCGGTTTTCATTATTCATTGAGGGTTTGAATTATAAAAAGTTCCTTCCACATTTTCTTTGAAATTAATTTTTCCGCTGGCCGTATCAATTCTGATGAGTCCTGCGCTGATAAAATAGGGCTTTTCCCCTTTATAATCCATCGACGCATTTTCCTTCATCATTATGACATCATTTGAAAAATCAGCAAAATCCGCCCTGCCTTCACGGCCTTCCCCGTTTATTATAACAGGTTTTCCCGATAAGTAAAACATCCGGCCTGCAGCGAAACCGTAAAATGAATCACAGGTGATTTCATAGACCCCCGATTTTTCCGGAGTAGAGGTCCTCGCAGCGAGCTTGTCCCCGGACCCGCCTGCGGCATCCGGCCTCGGGCCGGTGGACGTAAAAACCAGAAACTTAGCCGGCGAGGATGAAGATATCTTATCGCTTTTTTCGTTATACAGGATTTCTTTTGTCCACAACTTCAACATTTGCGCCGTTGTTGTGCTTTTCAGAATTATATAGACATTGCCGGCTGCGGAAATATCCCGCTGTTTTTTATCGAGAAGAAGGGTTTCGGAAATTCCGTTAAAACCCTCTTTTGAAAATTTGACGCTTTTTTTGAATTCAACAATATCACCCTGTTTCAGATAAATCATTTTTTCCGCTTCTATCCGGAGCGCCTCGGCCTGCAAAAAGGGGCAGAGATAATGAACGGCAACCAGTAAACAAAACATCTTGCCTGCATTTAATGTGAAAAATGACCGTTGTCTGACGGGGTCCGCCTGAGGCGGACGAGGAGTTTCACCCCCGCCCGGAGCCGAAGGTGCGCCGTGGCGTGCGAACCCAGAGCGAGCTTGATGGGAGGGGACGTCATTTTTCATTGGTCACTTTTTTTTGTTTCTGCGGTTACCCGCGGGTTTTCAATTACGATCCGCCCGAGGTCTTCCGCCGCCGTAAGACCGGTGCCGAAAATTTCTCCGTCGGGTGAAACCTGCCTGACTTTTTTGTTCGTGAAATAAATGCGTTTCGCATTGTCCCACCTGATGTCTTCAAGGTAGATTTTTGCGTTATTTTTCTTATCCAGAATAAAAACGTTGCCGGATGCCTCCATTTCTCTGCCGTCTTCGGAAAAAACGGCTCTGTCCGCCTGAAAATCGGCGCTCACCGCGCCGTCATCGTAGAAAGAGCCGGTTACGAAAGATAAAACTATTTTTTGTCCCCGTACCATTTTTTCACCGCGGAGGGCGAACTTTGTTACGCCGCCGTAAGTTTTTTTTATATGGAAACCGTCCATTTTCTCCAGAACCCTGAATTCCGGTAGTTGTTTCGAGCAGGTCTGGAAGAGCAATATGATAATTAAGAAGCGTAATAGTTTAAGACATTTTTCCATTTGTTTTGCGTTTTTAAAACAAATTCGGTAATTTCCCTGAGCACTCCTTCGCCTGCGGCGGAACGTGTTACGATATCGCAGATTTTTCTGATATCGTCCGCGGCGTCGGCAGGGGCAGCGGAAAGGCCCGCGCTTTTCAGAAGAGGCAGATCAACAAGGTCGTCGCCTATGTACAAAATTTCTTCCCGCTTTATTTTGAATTTATTTAAAACAATCTTCCAAATTTTGAGTTTGTTTTTTACACCGAGAAAGACCCCTTTAATTTTGAGATCCCCCGCTCTTTTTTCGACTTCCCGGCTTTTCCTGCCCGAAATCCACACCGTTTTATAACCTGCCCTGTTCAATATGAAAAAAGCTATCCTGTCTTTTACGTTCCAGTATTTTATTTCCTCCCCTTTGCAGAAAACAATACGTCCGTCCGTCAGAACGCCGTCAATGTCCATGGCAAAGACCTTTATCTTCTTCGCCTTTGCAATGATGGTTTTTTTATTTTTGATTTTTTTAGGTTCCCGCAGTCCATGAAGAAAGATATTTTTTCTGTTCGGGGGTCAGCCTGTCTATTTTTATCCCCATCGACCGTAGTTTCATTGTCGCGACTTCATTTTCGATGGTGTGCGGCACATTATAAACCTTTGCTTTCAGAGAGCCTCTTTTTTTGACGCAGAATTCGGTTGCGAGCGCCTGTGTCGCAAAACTCATATCCATGACGCAGGCGGGATGGCCTTCCGCCGCCGCAAGGTTTATCAGACGCCCTTCAGCGAGAATAAAAATAGATTTCCCGTTCGGCAGGACGAATTCATCAACATAATTTCTTACATCGCGGCGGATTTTCCTGGAGATTTTTTGGAGGCCTTTCAGGTCGATCTCAACATTGAAATGTCCCGAATTGCAGACGATTGCGCCGCTCTTCATGCGCCTGAAATGTTCCGGCCGGATAACGTTGATGTCCCCTGTCAGCGTGCAGAAAATATCCCCGACACGAGCCGCATCTTTCATCGTCATAACCCGCATTCCGTCCATCGCCGCTTCAATCCCTTTCACAGGGTCTATTTCCGTAACGATTACGTTTGCGCCCATACCTTTTGTCCGCATGGCAAAACCCTTGCCGCACCAGCCGTATCCGGCGACCACCACGTTTTTGCCCGCCAGCAGGGCATCGGTCGCCCGGATTATTCCGTCAATGGTTGACTGTCCTGTCCCGTAGCGGTTGTCAAAAAGATTTTTTGTGGTGGCGTCGTTAACGGCAATGATAGGGAATTTCAGCACGCCGTCTTTTTCCATTGCCCGCAGCCGTATTACGCCGGTTGTCGTTTCCTCCATTGAGCCGAGGATTTTCCCGTGAAGTTCCGGATATTTCAGAATTATTGATGAAACGAGGTCTGCCCCGTCATCCATTGTGATATTAGGCTTATGACGCACAGCGGCCTGTATATGCTTGTAGTAAGTTTTATTATTTTCGCCTTTGACTGCAAAAACAGGAATTTTGTAATCATGCACCAGCGATGCGGCGACGTCATCCTGTGTTGAAAGAGGGTTTGACGCGCACATAACAATATCCGCACCTCCCGCTTGCAGCGTCCTCGCGAGATTTGCGGTTTCCGCGGTTATATGAAGGCAGGCGGACATTCTTATCCCTTTAAGGGATTTTTCTTTGCCGAACCGGCGCCTTATCTCGGCGAGAACCGGCATGTCGCCGTCCGCCCATTCAATCCTTTTTTTTCCTCCCGCTGCCAGTTTCAAATCCTTAACATCGTATTTCATCAATTCTCCCCCTCTTTGCCGTAAGCAACTTTTATCAGGAGGCGGCGTTGCCGGACAAGCCCGTCAGTCCGAGGGTCTCTGCTCCCTCCCCGCAGGACTGCGGAGCGAGCCGCACTCGTGAGCATGCTTGGAGGACAATGCCGCCTCCGCCTGCCAAAAACCGCTCGCTGTATTTTCTCAAAATATAAAATTCTATATTCCTGCTTTCCGTTTCAGCAAATCGATTTTGTCCGTTTTTTCCCACGGGAACATTTTTGCTTCGGGTTTCCGTCCGAAATGTCCGTAACTCGCCGTCTGTTCATAAATGGGATGCCATAAATCAAGCATGCAGATAATACCCGCAGGGGTCAGCTGAAATATTTCATCGTCCTTTATGAGTTCAAGAATTTTGTCTTCAGGCACCGTGTTTGTTCCTTCCGTGTTTACCATTACTGACATCGGTTCCGCCACGCCGATGGCGTAGGCCAGCTCAATGGTGCATCTCCGCGCGAGCCCGGCCGCAACAACGTTTTTTGCGATGTACCTCGCCGCGTAGGATGCGGACCTGTCGACTTTTGTCGGGTCCTTTCCGGAGAACGCTCCGCCGCCGTGCGGGACCATACCCCCGTAAGTGTCAACGATTATTTTTCTTCCCGTCATGCCGGTGTCCGACTGGGGGCCGCCGACAAGAAATATTCCCGTGGGATTTATGAGGCAATTTTTGTTAAAATCAAAGCCGCTCAGGAGTTCTGCCGGCAATGACTGTTTTACAACCTTTTCAATAATTTCTTCCCGCGCGCTGTTTTTCATAACTCTTTTGGCGCCCTTCTGCTCTACGACTTCCCGCGTGTGCTGGGAGGAAACGACGACTTTGGTAATTTTTGAGGGTTTGCCGCTGATGTACTGCACCGTGACCTGGCTTTTTGAGTCAGGCCCCAGATAGGGAATTTCCCCGCTTTCCCGGACATCTTTTAACTTTCCCACAATGGAATGGGCGAATTCCAGCGGGGCGGGCATTAAATTAGGGGTTTCATCGCAGGCGAATCCGAACATTATGCCCTGGTCGCCGGCGCCGCCCGTGTCAACCCCCTGCGCTATATCGGGGGACTGGGGACTTATTGCGTTCAAAATTCCGCAGGTCTCGGAATTAAAGCCGTATTCCGAGGAAGTGTATCCGATATTTTCCAGAGTTTTCTTTGTGGTTTCCCGGATGTCTACCCATGCTTCGGTGGTTATTTCGCCGCCGACTATTACGAGACCGAGAGTTATGAATGTCTCGCATGCGCACCGCGAGCCCCGCAGGTCACCTGGTTTCAGTTTATAAGGAGTTAAACCGTGTTCCTCATCATATTTCAAAATCTTGTCAAGAACAGCATCCGAAATCTGGTCGCATACCTTATCGGGATGCCCGTTACCGACGCTTTCCGAAGTAAACTCAAAATTTTTCACTTTTCCTCCCGTATATTAATGACAGTGCCTTCATAAATGGAAATATTTTCTTTTACTTTCGCTTTATAACCGATAATACAATTATTTATTTTTACGGATTTGTCAATTACCGCATTGTCCCAGATTATCGAATTTTTTACGGAAACATTACGCCCGATTATTGAATCTTTTCCGATTGTAACGAAGGGTCCTATCCGTGACCGCGCCGCTATGGAACAATTTTTCCCTATCAGGCAGGGCGGGTTTAATTTTACGTCCCGCCCTATTTTTACATTTTCACCGAGCCATATTGATTTTTTCACCATTTTGCCCGGGATGGAAATTTTGACTTTTCCGCTGAGGACATCCATCTGTGTTTGTCTGTATGCGGAAAGATTGCCGACGTCGCACCAGTATGCCTCCGTTACGAAACCGTAAATGGGATAGCCCTTCCCGAGCAGTTTCGGCCAGAGGTCCGTGCCGAAATCGTAAAATTGTCCCCGCGGTATCAAGTTGAGTACCCCCGGTTCAAAAACGTAAATCCCCGTGTTGACGTTCGAGTTGACGAAATCGGAAATACTCGGTTTTTCGACAAACTTTTTTATCCGGCCGCTTTTTCCGAGTTCCGTGATTCCGAAAGGCAGAACAATGTCCGCTTTTTTGAGAACCATTGTGGCGAACGAATGTTTCTTTTTGTGAAACCGTATAACCTCGTTCAAATCAATGTTGGTGAAACCGTCACCCGAAATGACCGCGAATGTGTTTCCTTTAAAAAAATTTTCCGCCTTCTTGACCCCGCCGGCATTTCCGAGCAATTCCTGTTCTACGGAATAGGAAATATTTACCCCGATTTTTTTCCCGTCGCCGAAATATCTCCTTATTTGACCGGCGTGCGAATGGAGGTTGCACAAAAAATGCGAAAAACCCTGGTTTTTGAGGTTCAGAATCGAGTGTTCCAGTACGGGGCGGTTTACAATGGGGAGCATCGGTTTCGGGATTTGATACGTCAGCGGCTGCAGCCGCGTCCCGCGGCCGGCAGCAAGAACCATAACTGGGGTCAGGTCTTGCAATGCAACATTTCTTTTTTTCATCTAGTAAGCGCCTTTTTTGAAAAGCATGGCGGGAATGGTCCGCAGAAGAATACTGAAGTCCTCTTCCACCGACCAGTGCTGCACATAAAACAAATCCAGCCGCACCATTTCATCATAAGAGAGGTCGCTTCTGCCGCTTACCTGCCAGAGACCCGTTATGCCCGGCTTTATGCGCAGCCGCCGCAGGGCGGAGGAATCATACTGTTTTGCTTCGCTGATAATCTGAGGCCGCGGACCCACGAGGGACATATTGCCTTTCAGGACATTAAGAATCTGCGGGAATTCGTCAACAGACCACTCTCTCAAAATTTTGCCGACGCCGGTAATCCGTAAATCGTTTTTTAATTTGAAAAGAAGGCCTCTTCGCTTATAATGCTCTTTTCTCTCATTTTCAAAAATTTTATCTGCTCCGTCAATCATTGTTCTGAACTTGAAAAATTTAAAATCCCGACCCATTTTTCCGCGCCTCAACTGGCTGTAAATTACAGGGCCCCTGCTGGTAAGTTTTATGGCGGCCGCTATTAGAACGAAAGCGGGCATCAGCAGCGTTATAATCAGAATTGAACCGCTCACGTCGCAGATGTTCTTTATAAGAAGATGCGTTCCCATAAGAGGGGTGGGCTTTAATTTCAGCAGGGGGATACCGAAGAATTCGTCTATGACAAGATCTCCGAGTTTCAATTCAAGGATGTCCGGAACAAGCTGAAAAGAAATGCCGAGATGCTCGCAGATGTTTGCGATTGAAACGGCTTTGACGTGATTTACCGGAAACTGAGCAATAATGATTTCGGTGAACCCGCGGTTAACAATAATTTCCCGCAGTTTGTCTTCTTCCGGATAGTGATTAATCCACAAAGCCGCCTGGTGCATTCTCTTGAGCCGGTGCCTGAGCGCCCTTACTATTTTTCCTCTGCCTATTACCAGAACCTTGTCCGGCCGGAAAATTTTCCTGATGAGAAAACCGAAAACGAATTTTAGAATTTCTCTTTCAAGAAAAATGGCGGCAATTCCTATCGCCCAGAAATACGTGAACATCAGGCGCGAATATGAGAACGGCCGCCAGTAAAATGTTATTGAGAGGATGAGGATGAAAGAAATCGTGAAACTGCGGATTACGCGGAAAAGTTCGTAAACATACGTGAGCAGCAGATTGCTGTAAAATTTATAATGGTAAAACATAATGAGGGTAATAAAAATCATCGGCAGAAGTAATTTGTTATAGGCGGGATGGAAGAAAATTCCGTGCCGCAGATAACTTGCCGCCGAAAAAGATGCTATAAGGACAACAGCGTCAAGAACGAGATACGCGAATTTTAAAAAAAATGCGAACCGGTTTTTCATCTTGGATAGTATAACACAAACCGGCCGGAATTTCAATAAAAAACATGTGATATGAATCACGGCTTCAAACTTTTATTTTCTGCCTGTTATTGCTAAAATCAGCAATGCGGAAATTTTTTGAAAGAACTTTGTTTGCGGCGTGTTGTCTCCCGCTGTTTTCTTCCGTCGGGTTTTGCGCAAAGTCGGTCGACTGCGGATGGCAGCCGGACCTCTATTACGCATATGCGAGCGCCTCCTGCAATTTTATGAAAGAAGAGGTCGTAAACATACAGACGTCAGAACTCGCTTTATACGGGAAACTTTTAAAAAAGTCATTTAAACCCACAACGGCGCTCTGCGAAATTTTTGCAAGCCCTCTTCCGTATTTCGCTGCCGCTGCCCGCCAGCACCACGGGAAATTTTATGATAAATTCGACCTGTCGGGAAATTACAACCTGCTGAATTCTCTCACCGCTGGCGAAGAAGACCCGTGGGGGATTTCGCTTTTTCTGGGGAAAATCGTGCCGTTTAAACCGCAAGGAAAAAAAACGGGGTTTATGGGGGTCGCTTACTCGGGGTATCTCTTTACGGCAGGTAAAAAACATTTCAAAGACAACAGGATTTATAAAGATGACTGGTTTCAGGGAGAGTGGAAAATAAAGGGCGTGAGGGTTACCCGCTTTTACAAGCAGGTTTGGAGTTTCAGGACTGGTTTAAAGTTTCACGGCAATCCGTTTATCAGCGATACCGTTTATCTTTCAGTGTTCCGCGACAGAATTGATTATCTGAAGAGAAGGTTTTCATTCTGGAGGAATTCGAATCTGGATATTTACGCGGGTTTCAGTAAAAAAGGGCTCAAGCCCGTTAAACTTTCCCTTCTTTTCGGGAAAAATTTTCCCGAAAAAATAAAAGACAAAAAAGTTGTTTATTCTTTTTCCGCCGGGTTACTATGGGAGGGAGCCAACAAGTATTCGGGATATCTCAAAGACGAGGACAGCGGAACGGCGTTACAGTTTATCATCAGGCCGACTCTCAAATTTTAACGGTAACGTCCCTACTTTGCCTGCTTTTTTATCTGTTCTTTTAGTTCTTCGTTTCTTTTTCTCAGGTCTTTTATTATCTTTTGCTTTTCCTGTTTGATTATATTCATTCTCTTCACCATAATTTTGTCCCTGTTTTTTCTGTTTTCGAGCGTTCTTTTTACGAATTTTTTCAGGACTGTTTTTCTGTATTTTTTATATTCGGGGCTTAGCCCGACCGGCCCGGAAGGATTTTTGTCTTTATAAACGAATGACTGTTTTCCCGCGCGGACCTTTATTTTCTTTGGTTTTGCAGTTCTATCCTCTACCTCAACGTTTCCCTTGAATACCGCGACGTCCGTTCCGTTGCGGCTGTGGTTTACCGTAAATTCCGTTCCCCTGACTCCGATGATGGCGAGGGGCGAGGAAACGAAAAAAGCGACTTCTTCGCCGGGCACCACGGAAGATGTGATGCGCCCTTCTTTAACCGAGACCTCGGGGACTCCTTCTTTAATTTTTATTTCCGCCTCGGTGCCTTCTTCAAAGCGGATAACCGTTTCGTCGTCAAACATAATTTCGGCGACGGAGTCAGCGGAGGTCTTTATTATGTTTGTTTCATATACCGGCTGGTACTGGTTTGCCTCCCCCCACGTCTCTTCCTGGCGGATATTGACGGAACCCTTGAAATCCAGGACTGTTCCGCGCGGCTCTACGAGAGAGCGCGCCGGTTCTGCCGCAAAAACAAACAACAAACAGCAAACAATCATTACGGTTTTTCTAAACATTTTTTCTCCTTTTATAACGGGATATCCGATTTGTTCCGGATCCGGTCAAGAGCTTTCTTTGCATTTGCCTTTACGTCCGTGTCTTCATCATTCAGCGCTTTTATCAGGTTTGGAATCGACGAGGGCGTGCCGCTTTTCAGCAGTATTGCGGATGCCGCTTTACGCATAACGGCGGCGGCATCGTTTACAAGAATGTTTCCCACCCGTTCTTCGCTGATTGCGGAGTTGTCGGAAAGAATGCGTAAAGCGCCTGCGCGGACGATATCGCTCTTGTCGGTCAGCATGTCACCTGCGGCGTTTATGACGGATTTTTCGTCCATGATTTTAGAAAGGGAAGCAAGAGCCGTTTTTCTGACCTCTGCGTTTTCGTCCCACAGAAGGGAATAAATCGCCATGACGTCCGTTTTTGAAGCGTATTTTTCATAGAATTCGCAGACCTTGATGCGGATGTCGGGGGAAGGGTCGTTAAAGAGAGACCTGCTTTTTTTGAACGTGTCTTTTGAAGCATCGCCCAGTTCGTAAAGAATGTTAAGCACTTCCCATCTGACCCATACATTTTCGTCGTCCAGAAAATTTCTGATATATTTTGAAACGCCTTTTTTAGGCGTAACATAAGCCAGCGAGATAAACGCCCGCCGGTGGTTCTCCGGCGTTTCGGATAATTTTTCCAGGTCCAATTTTGCAATATCCTTTAACGAAACGGCAAATGACTTAAAGCCGCCGCCGTTAAATGAAAGGGAAAGGTTTTTTTTATCCGTCCTTATTATTCTGGTAATTTTATCGCCTTTTAAATTTATCGTATCCGACTTGAAAATGTCCTCCGCAGCAGTCAGCGGAATGAAAGATGAAAGATAAAAGATGAAAAAAAAAGAGCAAAGCGGGGACGGTGCTTTACCCCAATGGGACAGGCAATATGACATTTTTCTCCAAAGTGTTAGAACCGTCCCCATTCTTTCTTGCTCGCCGAGGTGTAATTTACGACCGTGCCGTTTGCAATAAAGGTAGAAGGCACTACTTGACCGTTCTTGAGAATTTCTCGATCATTTCCTTGATGTTGTCTCTCAGAGCGTCGGGGTCCGTGACCGAAATGTCGTCCGAATATACGATTTTAGCGCTCTCTACGCTGACGACATTCAGCGTTATTATGTATTTGCCGAGCAGCTGCCCGCAGGAGCCGACAATCATCATTTTTACGTTCAGAATTTTTCCAATCTGCACAGCGCATTCCGCCGAGGAGCAGCCCGTCTGCTGGAAACCCTGCTCGGCAAGGACCTTGTCCATGTTGTTTTTATCCACGACGTTGAACCTGCCTGCCGTCACGATGTCCGCCCGCACGAAATCAGATATGAAAGCCGCCTCCGACTGCGACAGCGGCGGCCTTGCCACAAAATCGGTAACCGCGACGTTTATTTTCTCACCTTCGGAAACTTCTATCATCTCAATTTTAGCAGGTTCTACCGCAACTTTCCCGACCGTTATGTAATCCTTTATTTTCTCAAACTGGTTCCTTGTAAAGTTTGGAACATTAAGAAGGTCTTCTATTTTCTTATAAAGCCCGCGTTTTTCCCTGTCTTGAATAATCCTGCCGGCGGTTATCCTCCCGAGCCCGGGAATGGCCACAAGTTCTTCCACGCCCGCTTCATTTATGTTCACTTTTTCGACTTCGCGCTGTACCTCTTTAGCGGGAATACTCTTCAAGTTATCGGCTTCCTCCATGGATAAAACCAGATCGCCGGCTTTGGGCGTTATGCGACCCACCCTGTCCGCCACGACAGCGTCGTAGCAGAACCCGTCTTTTGTTTTCCCGATGGATGCCTCAATTTTTGCTTCGCCATAGACCTTGCCTTTCTTGAACAAAGCAACTTTATCGCCTGCGCTTATCTCTGTTTCGGTTGTTAACGTAAGGGATATTTTTCCTGTTTTTTTACTTATATTGTAATTTGTAACTTTCCCCAGCGCTTTTATGCCTTTCGGAGTTTTTTCCTCTTTTACCCCGCCCCAGCGCAGCGACATTCCTACTTGCAGGTTCATGCCTTCTTCCGTCAGATAAGGATGTTCCTTACCGGCAAAATCAATGTCAAGAACTCCGGCGCGCAGCGTAAGTCCGTAAGTTACAATGGAATCACCCTCTGACGTTTCCTGCATTCCGGCTCTCAGTATAAGACCGCGGTTCAGTTTGTATTCCAGCCCGATGCCGCTCTCCTCGCCGCCTTTAAAACCTATACTCAGTTTTCTCCCTTGATACCCTATGCCGAATACGCTTCCGTTTATTATTTCGTTTCCCCCTTCATCATAGCTGCTATAACTCTCCATTGATGAACCCGCAAAATTGAACATTGTCATGCCGAGCCGGAAATTTCCGGGTTTCCACAACCATCCGAAATTCGCAAAGCTCCCGCCATAAGAGGAGTTATCAAGATCTTCATTAATGTTGTGGAAACTGAGACCCATGGCGAAGTTATTATGCAGTTTCATTCCGAACCCTGAAGTAAAAAGGTGAGACCACCATGTTATATCTTCTATGGAATTGCCGTCATAATCAAAAATTTCCGCCTCTGCGGCGTGCATCCAATACTCCAAACTCACCGCCACTTTTTTAAAAGGCAGGAATAGCCGCGAACTTGCGGCAATTTCGGTAAAGTAATCATTGCTGCCTATCTTGTTGGCGTCAAAAGAATATACCTTTCTCTCTTTAAAAACGACCGCCGCCGGGCCCCAGAACGAATTTGCGGCATCCGGAAAAATCACGTCGAGCCCGCCCATACCCGCGCTTTTTACTGTCCGGTTATAAATGAGATAATTGCCCGCAGCCGTTTCCGCATGAATCTGCGATGTAAAAAGCAGTATAAGAAACGGGAATAATTTTATTTTTTTCATTTTATGACCACCGGCATTACGGAATTGATTCCCAGCCCATCCACCTTTATGCAGTATATCCCGTGGGGAGGATACCGTCCGCTGTCATCTTTCCCGTCCCACGTAAAACTCTGGTTACTGCCGTCCGCATACTGTGACCATCCTTTAATCTTTTTTCCGGCAAGATCGTAAACGGTTACAGTCAGATAACCTGACTGGGAAACATTTGTGCGGATGATTGTCTCATCAGAACTTCCTCTTCTTATAAGATTGCTGCCGATTGTAATTTTGTCTGCTGGACCCCCGGCTGATTCGCCCGGATAAAGAGCGGCAATCTCATCCGCGCTCAAAGCGCGGCTGTAAACAAAGACCTCATCTATGCAGCCGGAAAAAAACTGCCCGCTGATGGAATGCCTTCCGATTTTTAATGTCTCACCGGTAACTTGCGGATTGCTCCAGAAACCGGTGCTCTGTTTCTCAGTTCCGTTTATGTAAATTTTCATCATTGAGCCGGTATAGACAGCGGCGACATGTGCCCACACGTTATTTGCGACGGCATTGTCGGATGTTGTTAAGCTGCCCCCGCCGCAGTAAAATTTAACGGCATTATTATTCTCCAGCTGTATGCCGTAAGCGTTATCCCCTTTTGTTATTATGTTTCTTGTATCCCACATGGAATCGGTTTTTATCCACGCCCCGAGGGTGAAGTTCCCTGTGATATTAAAACCGGTTGCCGCTCCCGCGTCAACATAGTCATCGCTTCCGTCAAAATCCAGCGCCCCATCGTATTTTCCATCAGTCCAGCCCGCACCGCCGTAAATTGTTCCGTTATTTCCGTTTCCCGAAGAATCCGCCGCCGTACTTCCCAAGCCGTCATTCAACTGCCAGTATCCGACAAGATTCTGCAGAGGTATGGCGTCTTCGGCAAAGGATAAGGACAAACAATATGTGTCATCAGAGGAACTGGCTCCGGAATAACCGGAAATATAAACATAGTAGGCAGAAACAGAAGTTAAATGTTTTGTAATGGTCTCACTTGTCGTGCTGCCATTTGTTGAAGAACCAATCTGCGACTGTGACGAATTATACAGTTTCAGGTCGAAGTCGGCGGGTAAACTCGTCAGGGTTACTGTTATCGTTCCTGCCCGGGTAATGTAGAACTTGTAATAATCCTTATCGGTGGAATTCCATATATATGCGTAAATTGCGGTATCTTTATTTATCGTATAGGCGTTGGAAAAACTCTCGTTTGGCTCATAATAAGCATCGCTACTATCGCTAAGTTTCCTTATACGATGATTAGTAGTATCAGCGATATAAACATTACCCGAACTGTTTATTGCTACTCCCCAGGGATAATAAAGTTGCGCTGAAGTTGCCGTGCCGCCGTCACCCGAGTAACCACCACTTCCGGTCCCGGCAACTGTTGTTATAATCCCGGATGTATCCACTTTCCTTATACGATGATTATATTGGTCAGCGATATAAACATTATCTGAATCATCTACTGACACTCCAAAAGGAGAATAAAGTTGCGCCGAGGTTGCGCTGCCGTCGTCGCCGGAGTAACCACCACTTCCGGTCCCGGCAAATGTTGTTATGGTTCCGGATGTGTTCACTTTCCTTATACGATGATTATCCTGGTCAGCGATATAAACATTACCTGAACTATCTATTGCTACTCCGGAAGGATAATAAAGCTGCGCAAAAGTTGCGTCGCCGCCGTCGCCCGAATAACCACTACTTCCGGTCCCGGCAAATGTTGTTATGATTCCGGATGGGTTTACTTTTCTTATACGATGATTACTTCTGTCGGCGATATAAACATTACCTGAATCATCTACTTCTACTCCAAGAGGATAATAAAGCTGTGCTGAAGTTGCATACCCGCCATCTCCTGAATAGCCCCAAGAACCAGTCCCGGCAAATGTTGTTATGGTTCCGGATGTGTTTACTTTCCTTATACGATGATTATACTGGTCAGCGATATAAACATTACCTGAACTATCTACCGCTACTCCGGTAGGAAAATAAAGTTGCGCTGAAGTTGCCGTGCCGTCGTCACCCGAGTAACCACTACTTCCGGTTCCGGCAAATGTTGTTATGGTTCCGGATGTGTTTACTTTCCTTATACGGTTATTATACTGGTCAGCGACATAAACATTACCTGAACTATCTACCGCTATTCCGGTAGGATAATAAAGCTGCGCCGAGGTCGCGTTGCCGTCGTCGCCCGAATAACCACTGCTTCCGGTTCCGGCAAATGTTGTTATGATGTAGTCGGCATAAAGATTCTGAAAACTGAAAGCGAGGACAGCAATTCCAAAAAATAACAGGAGATTAATTTTCTTCATCTTTTAGAATTATAGTTTGTATTTCAAAATTTGTCAATGTGATTTTTATCAAGCCGTTGTTTATTTAATGGTTCTTGAGAATTTCTTGATCAGCGCCCGGATGTTGTCGCGGAGATCGTCGGGGTCGGCGACCGAGATGTCGTCCGAATAAATGATTTTAGCGCTCTCAACGCTGACGACGTTCAGCGTTATTATGTATTTGCCGAGCAACTGCCCGCAGGAGCCGACAATCATCATTTTTACGTTCAGAATTTTTCCTATACGAACCGCACATTCGGCCGAGGAGCAGCCCGTCTGCTGGAACCCCTGCTCGGCAAGGACCTTGTCCATATTGTTTTTATCCACGACGTTGAACCTGCCCGCCCCCACGATGTCAGCGCGCACAAAATCGGATATGAAAGCCGCCTCCGACTGCGAGAGCGGCGCCCTCGCCTCAAAATCGGTAACCGCTATGTTAATTTTTTCGCTTTCCGGCAATTCGGGAAGTTCGACCGGCGCCATTTCCTTAACGAGCTCAGGCTTTACGGGGGGGGGCACTTTTTTGACCGGCTCCTTTTTGACTTTTTCCTCTTTTTCTCCGCCCCATGCGTATTTAAGCGCTGTCATTGAGGTGCTCCCGAGGTCTTCGTGGGAAAGCGCGGCAAAATCAAAACCGAATGAACCGAAGTTCAGGGAGAAGCCGAAAGTTGTCGTTTTCGCCTCGTCGCTGCTTTCAACGCCGGTTCTTAGGGCAAACCACCTGAATAGCCGGTACTCCAGCCCCAGATTGGCGCTTCCCGAAACCTGGTCGCCGCCGCCCGCGAAACCCACTTTAATTTTTTCCGTTTCATAACCGATGGCAAATTTGCTGTATGAGGGTAACTCGTCTTCTTCCCAGATTTTCTGTCCCCCGACATTGACGCCGTAAAAACCCGCGCGCAATAGTTTATATTTCCACAGAAAGCCGAGATTGAACAACCCCGCCGAATCCTCGTATTTCTGTGACTCATATTCAAAACTCTCACTTATGTTTTGAAACCCGACACCCATAGAAAAATTTTTAGAAAAAGAATAACCCGCCGAAAGCGATGCGATGTTTCCATTGTGGCTTAACTCGCCGTGTGACTCTCCGTCAGCGGCCAGGAAACCGAAACTCTGGCTGTAATTGAAAAACCCGAACCCCAGTCCGAAATTTTTCCGCCCCAGGATAAAATCAAATTTTCCTGTTGTAGCAGACATCTCGTCATCGCCGCCGCCGAATGAAAGAGAGGAGCCCTGACCGTGTGCGAGGAGAGCGGGATTGCCCATAACAGACGGACGTCCGGTAAAAATCATATCAAGATTTCCCATCCCCGCCAGATGTGCCGGCTTATTTAGATATAAAAAATTGCAGGCGGTCGTCTCTGCATTTATAGAAGTGACAAGGGAACAAAGTAATAAGGAAATAAGAAATGTCGCCATTTTATTTTTTAACAAGGTTTATTAAATTTCTCTTAATATCCGGCACTTCTTTCTTCACTGCTTTCCATACCAGTTCAACATCAATACCAAAATATCCATGAGCAAGTTTGTCTCTAAACCCCGCAAGGTCTCTCCATGGTATGTCAGAATGTTTTTCTTTTGTTTTTTTTGAAATATTTTTTGCCGCTTCTCCTATATTTTCAAATGCTTTATAAACAGCATATTGCAATTTTTCATCTTTCAAAAAAGTTTTATAAATCGCGCCTTTAACAAAATTTTCAATTTTTACGATTTCTTCTGATATGCTGCGCAAGTAAAAATTATCTCTCTCTATATCTTTCATAAATCGGCGTAACATCCTTTAATATCCTGTCCCTTAACAAAGGGTGCAATGCTTTTTCCGTTACAAGGTCAACTTTTCTTCCAAATAAATCACCCAAATCATTTTCTGTTTTTATAAACTCTAATAAACCGCCGATGCGGTCAAATTTAATTAAGATATCAACATCGCTGGAATCTTTTGCCTCATTTCTTGCGAATGAGCCGAATATACCTAAGAAAACGATACCATGTTTTTTACAAAATTCCCGAATTAAATTTCGTTTTAACAGGATGCCTTTAAATTTTCTTTTCATTTTTTGATTATTGCCACGGGATATGCCTTGTTGATGTTGTTGCTTTTTATGTGGATGTAATAAACGCCGTTTGCGACAACAGCGCCGCCGTTGTCCCTGCCGTCCCAGGAGAATATACCTGTGTTTGTCTGCCAATTTCGGATGACCCGCCCGGCCGTGTCGTAAATTTTGACGTCAACGTTGTCATTTTCCATTGCCGTGAATTTGATTTCACATGATGCCGACCTCGGATTGAATACGTTGCCCCACACTTTGAAATCGTTACTTTCAAACACGGCGCCGCCGAGATAAAAATTCTGCCCCGCCTTGTTGGAAGACAGGGGCTCATAGACAAACCGCATTGTGATTCCGTCGCCGGTATGCAGAGACGTGTCTCCGGAGAAGGTCTTTGCAATCAATTCGTAATTTCCCCCGGGAACATTCGTAAAACTGAAATCCCCGCTGCTGTCGGCGTGCACGTGACTGTACTCCCCCCCGATGAGGTAATTTAATGCCACGAACGCGTTATCAAGGCCCTGGTTGTCGGCGGTATGACAGCGACCGGAGACGGAATAATATGCTGCGCCCGCGGCAGTCCCGAAAAAATCAACCCGCATATCATTATATAGGAAATCCATCCCGCTCGGGCCGGCAGGCAGGAATGTATAGTTTGAGGACTCTATATTAACAAAACAGTTTTTGCCGTATTCTATGGAATTAAATTCGTAAAAACCGTAGGAATTCGATATTTGATATTGAATTCTGCTCGGGGGAGAAACGGAATTGTCATATAAGCCGACCGTTATATTTAAAATTGGATTTGAACTGTGGTCGAGAACATAACCATATATTGCATAATAACCGGGGTTAGAAACGGCGGGACCTCCTTTTTGTAAAGTCGCTTCGCCCGCCGCGATATTGCTGTTTGCGTCATATGCCGTGAAAAAGTAACCGTCTCTCGTGGTGTCAAGATAAGTTTCAAATTTATATATTTTACCGTCGGAATAAACCGTATCTGCTCCATCGTCCTCATTCATTGTATGCCAGCCGTCGAGACCGAGGTCCACCCGCGGATAACCGGCCATCGGAGCGTCATCATCCGCGTCCGTATATTTTACCTTGAAGACAAAATTTGTTCCCGTGTCGCCAGCGTCGGGGGCAACCCCGTCCGATTCATAACCGGCCGTGCCGACCCATGTCAGCATCGGAGAATTATTGCCGACCGTAACATCCGGCGCGTCAACGGATGAAGCGGGACTTCCCGCCGCCAGCGCGCTGTTTGAGTCATACGCTTCAAAGTAATACGTGTAATCCGAACCTGCTTCCGAGAGTTTTGTTGAAGTCGAATAAAACGCCCCTGAACTGTAAGACCCCGAAACATACTCCAGCGTCAGTGTCTGAACAGGCACCGCCGTACGATATATATGCACTTTCGGATAGCCCGCCGCCGGCGCGTCTCCGTTGGCATCCATGTATTTTACTTTATATGTAAACACGGTTGTCGTCGTCCCTGTCTCGTAATCAAGGCCGTCATTTTCATAACCGCTTGTGCCGACCCAGTCCAGAACCGGCGCTGTGTTCGTTGTGCCTACAGTAATACTGAAATCGTCAAAATAATATGTGGCATCCGGTCTCCAATTTGGTGCAAACATGGCTAATTGTACTGAATTAAAGCCATACTCACCGGCATAAGTCGCAATTTCGCTGCCGTCTATATAGTAACTCATACTTGCGGAAGCAATGTCTATCTCAAATTTATGCCAACCGGTTGTTCTTGAAATATTTGTTGTTACTATACTATCCGTTATTGTATCCAGTAAACAATAATAGGAAGTAACCCAATCTTCAATGCCTATTGAAAAACGACTTCCTGGTTGACCTTCTATTGTTTTATTCCCGAACGCCAGTTGAACATATTGTGTTTCAGAACCGGGCGCCGTATCATATATCCATACAACCGATTTTCCTTTCACCGCAGTTGCGGATGAATAAGCATGGGTTAAAAAAATATATCTCTGACCGCCGCTTATAGAACTGAATTTCGCGGATTGTGAACCTGAATGGCTCTGCTCCGTGGTTAAAGATATGCTCCCATATTCCTGTGTGACTTCCCAGAAAGGGTTTAATGTTGCAGATTCAAAATCGTCAGTAAATGAAGCCGGAGCGTCAGCGGAAACATCAGGAGCATCAACCGAACCTGTTGGCTCGCCCGTCGCTCCAGATGAATTTGAATCGTATGCCTCAAAATAATAGGTGTAATCAGTTCCGGCTGAAGACAAAGTTGTTGCTGTCGAATAATTACCGTTATATGCTGTGTTTGCTGGGTCCAGTTCCATGCTCAATGTCTGAACTGTTGTTCCGCCTTTCAAAATCCAGACCTTCGGGTAACCGCTTGCAGGAATATCATTGTCGGCGTCCGTGTATTTCACGCTATACATAAAAGTTGTGGTTGAAGTTCCTGCCTCAGGATTAAGCCCGTCTGAAGTATAATTTCCCTCCCCGACCCAGCCAAGAACAGGAGCATTGTTTGCTGTCTCTGTAGAAATTCCTGCATCCTGTGAATCCTGTGAAATCTGCTCTGCTGTTCTGGCATAGTTGTAAATTTTTACCTCATCTATAATTCCATTAAAACAACACACACCAGTCCCTGGCACACTATTAGACTCTTGAGCACCTATCATCAAATATTTATCTGTATTACTTACTGTTATTGGTTGGGTAACTGAATTACTTAACTCTCCATTTACAAATACCTCACATTTATCTACCGTATCGTTATAAGTAACAGATAAATGGTACCATTTATCTGTTACAAGAATATCTGCACTGTAAACACTCTGAAAGCCCCCTGATAGACCCTGAAAAATAACAGAACTTTTGTAAACACCAAATGTCCACTGACCTGCAAATTCGTCATATTCGTGCTTTGTTATAATATTTTTATTAGACCACACATCCTGTGCCTTTATTATTGCCTGAAGTGTAAAATCTTCAGTAAGGTCAAGAATATCATTGTCATCAACTCTGACATAATCATCAGTTCCGTCAAAATCCAAAGCACTTCCAACTTTGCCTGTTGTCCAGCCTGGTCCAAAAAGTGTCCCACCATTCCCAAACCCGGAACTATCAGATGCAGTCGTTCCTGAACCCTCATCAAAACTCCAGTATCCGACAAGACCTTTAACATCGGGAGCGTCGACGGAACCTGTAGGACTTCCTGTTGCAGCTGCGCTGTTTGAATCGTACGCTTCAAAATAATAAGTATAATCGGTTCCTACAGAGGTTAATTTTGTTGCCGTTGAATAATTGCCGTCATAAGAAGTTCCCGAAACAAGCGCCATACTTAATGTCTGGACGGTTGTCCCGCCTTTCAAAATCCAAACCGTCGGGTAGCCGCTGGCAGGAGTATTGTTATCGGAATCAGTGTAGTTGACCTCGTATGTATATGTCATCGTTGTTGTTCCCTGCTCATAATCAAGACCGTCCGAAACATAACTTCCTGTTCCCTTCCATCCAAGAGTCGGAGCATTATTATTGTCAATTGAAAAAGAAGAGGATGTTCCGTAAGCGGAAGAAAGACCGAGCCGGTGTCTATAGATTTCATCGGTCTCCCCATCCCCGCCTACACAAGACCATATATTTGTCCCATCCCATGCTAAACCGGTTGGATAAGAAGAAGGACTGTTAAATGTTGCTGCTGTTGACAGGTCTACATCCATATTGTGCTTGTAGATTCTATTTGAATACTCATAACATGACCAGATATTTGTTCCGTCCCAGGTTAAACCTGATGGATAAGAATCCGGACTATCGTATGTATTAGATACAGTCAGATCTACATCCATATTGTGCTTGTAGATTTCACCTGAACCATAATTACAAGACCAGATATTTGCCCCGTCCCAGGTTAATCCGTATCGGCCGGAAATCCAATATTGATCATTAAACGATAAAGTATCGTCCATATTGTGTTTGTTGATTTCGTAGACATTCAAGCCGCCTGAAGAATAATGATAACAAGACCATATATTTGCCTCATCCCAGGCTAATCCGCGCATACCATAATAATAGACGTCATATGTTTCTGCTACTGATAATGTTGCGTCCATATTATGTTTGTAGATTTTACCAAATTTGCTAGACCATATATTTGTCCCGTCCCATGTCAAACCTTCTAAATCATAAGAAGGGCTGTTATAAGTAGCTATTACCGTAAGATAATCGGAATTATCATCTGTAACCTTCATCCTGAAATAAACGGAGGTGTCAGCGACTCCGTCAAGATTATTCGTTCCCGCCGTTGAGCGCCACGTGATATAAGAGGCGCCGGGCGACTTATATGAATTATTTCCGATTTGTCCCTGGTCAATGTCATACCAAGTGGAATTATCCTGACTGTACTGCCAGCCGTAAGTGGAGGCGTTATCTCCGTCGGAATCAGAGGCAGTATAATTTATTGTTAGTGTCCCGCTGTTGCCGGATATGCTGTTTATAGAAAAAGCAGGAGGATTATTCACTTCAGGGGGAACATTATTAATCGTAAAAGGTCCGTAGGTGCTGTATGTTGAAACAGGGATGTTGTATTTGTAAATTCCGTAACCGGTTCCGCCGTCCCAGGTTGTGACATAAAGATTTTCTCCGTCGCTTCCGAGTCCGTAAGGCAAAGAATCACAGGTTAATATTTTTGAAATGTTGAGAATGGAATCAATGTTGTGCAAAGCGATGTTGTTTGCCGCGCCCGGTGAAGCCGACCATAAAGTTTCTCCGTCCCAGGTCAAACCCGAAAAAACCGGATTTGTCGCCCAGTACCAGTAATTATAACTGTCAATCGTCGGATCCAAATATTTGAAAACATAACCGTTGACTCCGGCGGAACTTCCGCATCCCCAGAGATTATTCCCGTCCCATGCGAGTCCTGTCACATTGAAAACGGTGGTATAAGTATCAATATATGTTAGAAAAGGCGCGCCGTTGTTTATTTGCGTTTTATGCAGATAACCGTTTCTCCCTTGCCAGAGATACGTGGCGCCGGCGGCCAGCTCGCACGACAGGCCTTCGACGAAGTTGATATCTGTCCAGTTGGAATCGGTCATATTAAGTTCACTGTCATATCCGGCAAGTTCGCCTCCCGAAGGACTATTGCTTTCAACGGTTTGCACTCTTTCGTTTCTTTCATTCCAGCAGGCGCCTGCATACGGTGAAAAAGGTATTGCGCTGGATACCCATACAAGCCCCTGATTATCGTAAGACCTTATCCTGAAATAAACCGAACTGCTGCTTGAATCGGCTAAATTGTAAGTGCCTGCCGTGCTGTTCCATGTAATGTAAGAAATCCCCGAAACTTTCCCGCCGTTATTCCCGATAGCGGAATCTTCCAACGGGTACCATATAGTCCCATCCGTGCTATACTGCCACGAGCAGGTGTTTATGTTTTCGGCAGAGTCGCTCGCCGAGTAATTTATGCTGACCGTGCCACTTGAACCGGTGACGCCGCTGATGCCCATCGTCGGCCGCTCAGCATAAGCCGCGTGACTGAAAATCAGAAACAGCGGAATAAATAAAAATGAAATTTTGTATTTATTCTTCATTTACATAAAAAAGTATAAACTTCTAAAAACTTTGTCAAGTGTTGTGATTTTTCTCTCATTCTTTTATAAGTATAAATTGAAACAGCAATTTTGTCAATGTGATTTTTGTCACCGCTTTGTTACTGCCCGCTTTGCAAAGGCAGGACTTCTCTACCGGCGGCTCTGATTGCCGCGGATAAAAACAGGACAGCGCTGGCACACACGGATAAATAAATTTATGAATGTCCATTTGGTTTTTAAAGATGTGTAAACCGGCGTTTGTCATTTTCCGAGTTAAGAAAAATATGCAGGCTGAGTGGCCGTTACGCAGGTCATATTTTAACCTGTTTTTAAAAAACCTGCCAAGAGGCAATTCGCGGGAAGGTCAGTTGTTTTTGCCTCGGGCGGAAAGGAGTTTCTCTTTTTTTATTATATTAAAGAACTTATCGGCGACGATTTCATTTCCGTCGTCGAAAAAATGAACGTTATCCCAGTACATTGTGTAGTCTATTTCATCAAAAACGTTTGATAAATCGCTGAAGACAACCCCTTCCGGCCAGGCGAATTTTTTAAATTTTTTCAGCGAGTATTGGTAATTTTCTCTCATCGCTTCCACTGCCGCTCCGGTGATAATTTCTTCTTCTTCAGCGGATTTGTTTTTTTTGGTGTATATGCTCGGCTGGATGGAAATTATTGCCGGAATTTTCATGCCGGCGGCAATTCCGGCAAAAGTTTCCGTGTGTTGAACATATTTGTCCATATACGGGAAATTGGGTTCTTTTTTATTCAGTTTTTCCTGCAGTTTAGAACCTAATTTGAGATAAATGTCCAGCGCAATTCTGCGGACAAGTTTCTTCGTGTAACTTTTGCTTAAAATGTAACTTGCCGCCAGTATTAGCGGGCCGGTGTTTACGCGTTCTTCGATTTTCCCGAACGCGTGAGGGTATCCGGGCCTTCGGTCTCCGTGGATTGAACCGTAAACATCATTGTTCCCCTGGAATACTATGAGCAAGTCGGGGGCATAATTCAGAACTTCAAAAATCAGGTGAGCAAGCGTTTGCCCCGACACGTAGCTGCTTCGTCCGCCGTTTATGACTTTTACCACGTGTTTCGGAAATTCGCTTCTCAGTTTTTTCTGCAGGAATCCGGCAATGGTTCTGTCATCCGTGGACCCGTTAAACGCGACGCTTCCGCCGAGCAAAAAGATCCGGAACTGTCCTTCAGGTTTCTGCGGTTTGAAGTCATCCCCGCGGAAGCCCAGCGAATTCATCCTTAACTGTCTGCCGGGTTTGCCGCGGTTCATTTTGGCGGGTTTATCATCTTTGTAAAAATAATTTTTGTCCGGACGAAACACCAGATAAGGGTCAAGGTTGTAATGATTTATTGAAGGCCCGCCGTCGCTTTTTTCGGAGAAAAAAAGTTTTAACGCCAGAAAACTGAGAATTTCCGCGAGAATAATGATGAGCAGGATGACGGCGAGCGAGAAAACCGCTTTTTTTGCAGGAGACAAGTCAGACGAAAGCATATTCAGTTATTTTTGCCGCTTCCGGATAAGGAAATTTTCCATAACCAGCATGTCTATTCCGGAGTTAAGGTAAGTGTTTATTGCATTTGCAGGCGAATTGACAATCGGTTCCCCTTTCAGGTTGAACGACGTGTTCAGCACGACCCCGATGCCCGTCTTTTCCTTAAATTTGTTAATCAAATTCCAGTAGCGGGGGTTGTTTTCTTTATACACCGCCTGGATTCTGGAAGAGCCGTTTACATGTGTCACCGCGGGAATCACATTTTGTTTTTCCTTTCTCACGGGATAGGTTACGAGCATAAACCTGTCGGGGTAAATTTCTTTTTCCTGCTCGATATAATCGTTTACGTCTTCCGACAGGACTGAAGGAGCGAACGGCCGGTAGGGTTCACGGAACTTTATAATCGTGTTGACTTTATTTTTCATATTTGGGTCTCTCGGGTCCGCCAGGATGGAGCGGTTTCCGAGAGCCCGCGGACCCCACTCGGTTCTTCCCTGATACCATCCGACGACTTTTCCGGCTATCAGCGCATCGGACACTTCTTCGTAAATTTTCTCTTCGGGCAGTTTTTCGTAAGACAGGTTTTTTTCTTTAATCGCGCTCAAAATTTCTTCGTCGGAGAATGCCTTTCCGAAATAAGAACTTGCCATTACCTCGGCTCTTTTGTTGCCGAGAACTTCGCACCAGCACCAGAGAGCCGCCCCGAGAGCGCCTCCGGCGTCGGTTGCTGCCGGCTGAATGTAAACATTTTCAAACCCGCATTCCTTTATCAGACGGTGGTTGGCTTTGCTGTTCAATGCCACGCCGCCGGAGTAACATAAATTTTTCATCCCCGTCGCCGTCCGCAGGTATCTGCCTGTTTTTACAAGAGCATCCTCCAGCACATCCTGAATGGAAGCGGCTATATCGGCGTAGTATTGATTTTTTTCCGCCTGTTCCTCAAAGTCGCGGGGTTTTTCGCCGTAGTATGCGGGGAACTCGGTTCTTTTTGTAAAAAACAGGGCTGCGGGATTACGCGGTTCGCCGAACAGCGCCGTGAATTTATCGTTATAGGTTTTTGTGATGGAGTAGTGGAAAGAAAAGTAATCAAGATTTAATTCTATGCTGCCGTCGTTGTGTACGTTAACCACTTTCAAAACCTTATCAATGTGTTTCGGCTCTCCGTACGGGGCCATGCCCATAACCTTGTATTCCCCGTTGTTTACTTTAAATCCGAGAAAGGCGGTGAAAGCGGAATAGAGGAGACCCATCGAGTGCGGGAAGTTCATCTCTTCCGTAATGGCAATGGCGTTGTCTTTGCCCACGCCCAGCGTCGCTGTTGCCCATTCCCCCACGCCGTCCACGGTCAGGATTGCCGATTCTTTAAACGGCGAGAGGAAGAAACTGCTCGCGGCGTGAGCCGTGTGATGGGAACAGAACAGCACTTTGTCGTCTTTAATGCCCAGCGTTTTTTTGATTTTCTTCCGGAATTTCAGTTTTTTATTCAGCCAGAGCGGAACGGCTTCCCTGAATACGCCCAGCGATTTAGGGACGTTCTGAATGATGGATGACAGAATGCGCTCAAACTTCAGAAGGGGCTTGTCGTAAAAGACCACAAAGTTGAGTTCCCCTGAACTGATACCCGCCTGTTCGAGACAGAAATTTATTGCCTTGTCCGGGAAACCGTGGTCGTGTTTTATTCTTGAAAAACGTTCTTCTTCGCTGCAGGCGACTATTTTTCCGTCTTTTATCAGGGCGGCCGCGGAATCGTGATACCAGCAGGAAACGCCGAGGATGTACATTAAAATTGTCTCCTTGCCTCATCAAGCGGGATTTTTTCCTGTTTTACTTTTTGCCATCCGGCTTTCGGAAAACGGAGAAACATTCTGAAAAGGAGCCCGATAGGTATTATAAGAATGACATAAGTCAGAGTAAAGAGAACTTTTATCTGAAATGTGGCAATTTTCTTTCCGAGCGCCGTCCACCGCCGCCACAGAAGTTTTATTTTTCCGGACATCAGAAAAGCGTGTATATAAACGGCGCGACGGCGGCGCTTTCAAAGAAGATGATGAAAATACCCAAAAGCAGAAGTATAACTATTATGGGAATCAGCCATATTTTTTTCTTCTTCAAAGCGAACTGGAAAAACTCTTTTGCCAAATTCATAGATTATTTTTACACAATTTTTCAACAAAAGGCAAGGGATGGTAAATTTGATTTTCCGTGCGGCTTGTTGTATACTCCTTACATGGTGAAAGTAACTTTTTCATTCGGTCGTAACTGGCGGGATTTTATGAGGTCTCTGAATGAAGACCGGTTCAGGGAAGCCGAACGGTCGCTTGTTGATTTTTTGAAATTAGATAATTTACGGGGACTGAATTTTCTGGATATCGGCTGCGGCAGCGGTCTGTTTTCCTACGCCGCTTTCCGTCTCGCAGCCGCCGAGATTGTCAGTTTCGACGCCGATACTTTTTCGGTAGAATGCTGCAGGCATTTGCACGGGAAGGCAGGCAATCCGGGCAACTGGAAAATTTACGAGGGTTCGGTTCTTGATGCCGATTTTCTTTCGGGGCTCGGGAAATTTGACATCGTTTATTCGTGGGGCGTTCTCCACCACACCGGCAGGATGTGGGAAGCAATCAGAAATTCAGCGAAACTCGTCAAAAAGGGAGGGTATTATTACATAGCCCTTTACAGAAAGACCGCCGGAGCGTTCGGTTCGGAGTTCTGGCTGAAAATAAAAAAACTTTATAATTTCTTACCGGCTGCGGGAAAACGGTTTCTTGAAATAATGTACATAGCGGCTTATTTTACGGTTAATTTTATAAGGTTGAAAAATCCTGCGGCGAAAATCAAAAATTACAAGTCGGCGAGGGGAATGAACTGGCGGAGGGACGTAACCGACTGGCTTGGCGGCTACCCCTATGAATTTGCCTCAAAAAAAGAAGTGCTTGATTTTATGAGAAATAACTTTCCTTCCTTTAAACTTGTAAATACCACAATAGCGTCAAGCGCTCTGGCAAACAACTGGTACTTATTCAGAAACGGCTGATTACCTTGGCACTTTGTCTCTTGACAGCGCTTTTCAGTGTGATATAATCAAAGCATGAAAATGAAAAATGTTGCTGCTCTTTTAGCGGTTTGTTTGTTCGTTGCCGGATGCGGGGGCGTAAAGACGCTGACTCCGGAGGAAGAGGCGCGCCTTAACGCCCGCGATGCCATTGTTCGCGCAGGGGAGATGATAAAGACCTGCGACGAGGAAAAGGTTGATGTTTCTGACGCCGCCGAATTGCTCGCGGAGGCGAACGAGGCATTTGAAAACAGCGATTACCTCAGGGCCAAGGAAAAAGCCGACGCTGCTTACCGGTTGGCGAAAACCGCTCTTGATGAGGCGCGCGCTGCAAGAAAGAAGGCGATGGACGAAGCGGAAAGAGAACTCTCAAAAAGGCGGCCTTCATCATATACCGTCGGTTCATGGGCAAAGAACAGGGATTGCCTCTGGAACATTGCAAAAAAGCCGGAGATTTACGCCGACCCCTGGCAGTGGAAGAAAATATATCTTGCCAACAAAAACAAAATTAAAGACCCTGATTTGATTTATCCGGGACAAGTTTTCGAAATTCCAAGATAACTTTGATAACAAAGGTTTTACCGGTCGGTTCACAGCAGGAACTTGCGGACATTTTCGGCCCGTTTGACGAAAATATACGCGGCATCTCGGAGACGTTTAATGTTTCGGTAAGAATGAGAAAAAACGCTTTGGAAGTAAGAGGCAGCGCCTCCGGCGTCAGGGGAGCGCTCGCGGCAATCTCCGCGGCTAACTTCAAGTCGGAGCGCGTAAAAAAAGAGGTTGTTTCCGGAAACCCCGGCGGCAATTGTTTATTCAGGTCATATAAGGGCAGGGATATTTTTCCTAATTCTCCGACTCAGAAGAAATATGTCGCCTTGATGGGCAAAAATCCCATTACGATAGCGACGGGTCCCGCCGGAACCGGCAAGACGTTTCTTGCCGTTGTTTGCGGGTTAAAGTTTATTGCTCAGGGGCAATTCTCAAAAATAATATTGTCAAGGCCGATTGTGGAAGCGGGAGAACGTCTGGGTTTTCTGCCCGGGGACTTTGAGGAAAAGGTCTGCCCGTATCTGGCTCCGCTTTATGATGCGTTCCGCCGTCTCATAGGTCCGTACGTCTTTAACCGGCAACGGAAGGACGGAATCATTGAAATTGTGCCGCTTGCCTATATGAGGGGAAGGACGCTTGATAATGCGTTTATCATTCTCGATGAAGCGCAGAACACCACCGTCCTCCAGATGAAAATGATTCTCACGCGCCTCGGCCCGAACGCCCGCGCGGTCATAAACGGCGATGTGACGCAGATAGACATTGAAAAAGGCGTGGAATCGGGCCTTGTGCATGCGGAGAGAATTCTGAAAAATATCAGGGGAATAAATTTTATACAGTTTACCCGCAGAGACGTCGTGAGGCATCCTCTGGTAAAAAAGATTGTCGTCGCCTACGGAGGCGGCTCCGCAGGCGGCAGGGAAAGAACCGCGGTGACGCATCGGGAAAACAGATGAGAGGCATAAAGACGTTTTTTTCGCAGGTGTTTAAAGCCTGGGCGGCAAAACTGGAAAAGCCGAGACCATCGCCGACAATTTTGAGAAGAGAAATTCCCGTTCCGAGATGGATGTTGTTTCTAATGATTGCGGCGGCTGTTTTTGCCGCGCTGGTTTCGGAGTTCGGGTTTGATAAAAGGTTATTTCTCGGGGCGGTAATTTGCGCGGCTTTCTGGACAGTTCTTATGGTTTTATCTCTTAAATTCGAAAGAGCGTTGAATGATTCAAAGTTTCTGCTTACGGGAATTATTATCATTGCTTCAATAGTGCTCACGCAGATTGCCAAGTCAAAAAGAATACCGATGTATTTTATTTTTACGCCGATGGCCGTGAGTATCCTGAATTTTCTCGTCAGTAAAAGGATTGCCGCCGTCTGCACCGTCCTCATAAGTCTGATTGTTTCGCTTATTTACCTGGGTGACTTCAGGATATTCTTTATTTCTCTCGCCGGCGGCATCGGCGCCGCCGCTTACCCTAAAAGAATTATCAGGAGGAGCGACCTTTTCCTCAACGGCCTGTCAATTTTTGTTTTTGTTTTTGCGGCGATGTCGATTCTTCATCTTTTTGGAATACACAGCGGAAATTTTATCAAGGACGCCGTTTATATACCCCTGCTGGTGGCGGTCTCCACGTCCGTTTTTGTGATGGCTTTTCTTCCGCTCTTTGAAGGTCTTTTCAACATCACTTCGGACATCCGGCTTATTGAGTTGAGCGATTTTAACCAGCCGCTCCTGAAACGCCTTATGGCGGAGGCGCCGGGAACTTATCACCACAGTTTGATGGTTGCGGCGCTCGCCGACGCTGCAGCGTCGGAAATCGGGTGCAACAGCATTCTCGCCCGGGCGGGAGCGTATTATCACGACATAGGCAAGATAAAGAAACCGCAGTATTTCGTAGAAAATCAGACGGGGGAAAATGTCCACGAAAATCTGAAACCCGAGATGAGCGCGCTGGTGATTGTGTCCCACACGAAGGAAGGTCTGCTTCTGGCCGGCGAATACGGGATTGACAATTGTATAAAGGCCTTCATTGCGCAGCATCACGGCACAACGATTGTTCAGTATTTCTTCAGAAAAGCGGCTGCCGCGCCCGGGCTGACCGATGAAACAACTTACCGCTATCCCGGGCCTCTGCCGCAGACAAGGGAAACGGCAATCGTGATGCTGGCGGACAGCGTGGAGGCGGCCTGCAGGGCGATAGAAGATAAAAACTACGAGAAAATCAAAGATACCGTTCACAAGATAATAAATAATTATTTTGCCGGCGGGCAATTGAACGAATGTCCGATAACGCTCAAAAATATTCAGAAAATCGGGGATGTTTTCACTAAGACCCTGATGAGTATACACCATATACGGCTGGAATACCCTGAAGCGGTTTCTGAAAAAAAATAATGGTTCGCAGCCGCGTCGGGTTTTTCCATACCGTCTCTTTTAAGGGTATCCCCGGGAAAAAACTGCTGGTTTTCGCAAAAAAAACGTCTGCGTTTCTCAAACTTACAGGGGTTATAAATGTTATTTTTACGGGCGACAGACGCATGAGGTCGCTGAACAGAAAATTTCTGGGCAGGGATGCGGTGACGGACGTCATCGCTTTTGAACCCGGATTCCCGCCGTTCGGCGGAATCAGCGAGGTTTATATTAACCTCGCCGAGGCGCGCCGTTCCGCAAAAATGCTCGGTCACACTGTTTTCATGGAACTTGCGGCGCTGGTTTCGCACGGGTTTCTTCACTTAAGCGGGATGACGGACGGGCGAAAAAAATCCCGTAAAAAAATGCTTGAAAAAGGCGGATGCCTCATCGGAAAATTTCTGTCCGCAGGAGAGCGAAGCCTACCTTTAGGTACGGTCTGTGACCTGAAATGATAACTGAAACGGTTGTTCTTGTTTTTCTTCTGGCGCTTTCGGGTATTTTTTCATCAATGGAAACGTCGCTGGCAACGCTCAATAAAGCAAAAATCAAGGCGCTTTTGGAACTGAAGAAGCAGAAAATTTTCAGGGACTGGCTGATTAAGCCGACTTCCGTTTTTTCCACAATTTTGGTAGGCAACAATCTTGTTAATATCGCGTTCAGTTCGCTTCTGTCTTTTTACATAATGTCCGCTCTTATTTCGCGCGGTGTTTCGTCCGGCGCCTCGTCGTTTCTCGCTCTTATAGCCGCGTCGACGCTTATCCTTTTCTTCGGCGAAATTATGCCCAAAAATATTGCCACGACTTATCCGCGTAAAGTGAGTGAAACATTCGGCGGATTTCTCAATTTTACAGGTTTCATCCTGTCCCCGTTTACGGAATTGCTCGCCGCCGCTTCAAACCGTCTTGTCGGTTCAGAAAAGGCATCCTCCGATTTAAGGATAAGCAGAGTTGATATAAACGAACTCTCCATGTCAACCACCCACGCGGATTCCGGCGCGCTGCCGGGCGCCGATGGCGTTAATGCGTTCTCAAAAATTATCTCAAAAGTTCTTTCTCTGAGTCATCTGACCACGGGGGAAATAATGACTCCGAGAAAGGAAATTACGGGGCTGGATTTAAACATGGACTGGGAAAGAATTAAAACGCGGATTGTTGATTCGGGTATTTCGCGGTTCCCCGCCTACTACGGCGGTTTGAAAAATTTAGCGGGGATTCTTTACACAAGAGAAATTTGCAATGCTCTGATTATGAAAAAAACCATCGGCCCCGTTATAAATAAGACGCCACCGGCGGCGGATGACCGTCTCACCGAAGGATCTTCCGCCGGCTTCTCGTCCGGGGCGACTATTTCCAGCGGGGTTGATTTGAAGCAGTACGTTCATAAACCCTTTTATATTGATGAAAAAGACAGCGCCCTGAATGCTTACAGGAAAATGGTAAAGAACAGAATTCATATTGCCGTTGTTGTGAATGACAAATTCAGAATCAGGGGAATTATTACGATGGAAGACCTTCTGGAAGAGGTTTTCGGGCCCATTCTGGACGAATACGATTTAAAACGGGAATGATAATCATTCTGCTTGCCGCTTTTATTTTTATGATTTATTTTGCGGGCACGGAGACCGCCGTCTGTTCGCTTTCGTCGTTTCAGAGAGACGAAATCCTGCGCGGCGGGAAGAAATCCGCCGCCGCTTCCCTCGCGAAATTCCTTGAGAAACCGCACAGGACTCTCACGGCGATTTTGATAGGGAATGCTCTGGCGGTGGTTATCGCCTCGGTCGCGGTGCAGTCGGCGTCAATGCAGGCGGCGGAAAAATACGGGTTGTCCGTTTCAAAAGTAAGCGTAATTGCGAGCGCGGGGCTTTTTTTCCTCGTTGTTTTTTTCGGCGAGATACTTCCGAAAGCGAGCGCCCGGAAGAACCCGAAGAAATTTTCCGAGTTTGCTCTCGCGCCGCTTTCAAAAATGACGGCGGTTCTGTTGCCTCTGGCGGTATTTCTTTTTTCCATAAGCCGCGCCATCTTCTCGTTTTTCGGGCTCCGGCTTTCAAAAACGCTTCCGCGGACGAGTTCTCAGGAATTTGCCGCTCTGGCTGAGACGGCATACCTTTCGGGAAAAATTTCAAAGGAAGAGAGAAGAATGATAAGGGGTATTGTGGATTTTCCGGAAAAGGAAGTGAGGCAGGTTATGGTGCCTGAAGTCGGAATAGACGCTGTTGACATAAACTGGGGGCGGGAAAGAATTTTGCGGGAAATCGCTTCGTTTAATCACTCGCGGATACCGGTTTACGCGAAACATCTGGATAATATTGTCGGCTTGATTTATACGAAAGATGTCATGGGTATTTTAAGTTTAGGCCCTCTTCTGATTCTGCAGGATATTATCAGGCCCCCGTTTTTCGTTCCTGAAACCGCCCCCGTCAGAACGCTTCTTAAAAATTTTATGCAGGGACGCCAGCACCTTTCAATTGCGGTGGATGAATACGGGAAGGTTACGGGCGTAATTACTCTTGAGGATGTCCTTGAGGAAATAACGGGAGATATTTTCGACGAGTTCGACAGGGAAACCAGTTATAAGAATGACCGCGACGGTTCGTTTCTTGTTCCCGCGCATGAAAGCGTAGACAGGGTTAACGATAAACTGTCTCTGGGTCTGCCTGCCGAAACGGCGGAATCCGTCGGAGGTTTGATATTGGAAAAACTGAACTATCTGCCGAAGAAGGGTGCGTCCGTCACTTACGGGGATGTTATTTTAGAGGTGGAAAGCGCGGATGAACAGAAAATTAAAACGGTCCGTATCAGAACAATCCCCCTTACATCCCCCTTTGAAAAAGGGGGAAAGAGGGGGATTTAATGGTTCACTGCAAAACGAAGGCAATCGTAATTGACAACAAACCTGTCTCCGCCAATAAAAACAGGGTTATTCTCTTTACGGAAAATTTCGGAAAAATAAATGTTTTCCTCACGGGATACGGGAAAGCCGTCAATCACTGGGCGGGCGCTTTCGACGCTGCGAACATCCTTGAAATATCCTGCCGGAAAAAAGGTTCCTTTTACACCGTAACAGGATGGGATATTCTTTGCTTTTACCCTGATAAGAATTTAGCCGAATTTTTACTGAAACAGGTTATGCTTGAAGCGACAAATGAGGTTTTACCCCTGAACGAGCGGAATAAAAATCTTTTCAGATGGCTTGAGTGGGCGTTGAAAAATGTAAGCATGAAAGGCATTTGCGTATATTTTGCGCGTTTGATTTATAACGGCGGCTTTTTCAATTTTTCAAACGAAGTCCTGAAAAAACTGCTCACGGGCGACTTTATGCGTTTTATAAAAGATGAATCACCCGATAACCTGAGAGCGATGCTCAATCAGGAAATAGGCGTGATTGAGGACTTTACGGGACAGCCCGTAAAGAGTTATGAAATGTTTGGTAAAAAGCCGTGGACGTCCGCCTGAAACGGCCGGGCAGAGCCCTTTAGAATCAAAGGTTTTCTATAAGAACTTTTTTTCCACCGGACTAAATAAGAATAGATATCTCTTTTCACAGGTTTCTTTTAGCACATTTCGTAAAGTATGTCTTTCGTGCGTTTTTTGTGAAATTTTGCAAATATTACGTGCCGTTTTTGTGAAATTCTTCAATAAAAATTGAAATATTATCATTGTTTCCAGCGCAGCCGAAATTGAATTTTATCTCAATAAAAGAAATTCAACCCGTCGGTTCTTGTTGCGGCCTTCATCTGTATCATTGGTATCAAGCGACTTGCTTTCTCCATATCCCAAACTGCTCAATCTTCTTCGGGGAATTCCTTGCTTAATCAAATACTCCATTACACTGGCAGCCCTTTTCTCCGAAAGTTTCTGATTATATTCTGCATCTCCGATACTATCCGTGTGTCCTGCAATTATTACCCTGAAATCGGGAAACTCTTTTAATAAAGTCACTATCTTGTTAAAACCATCATAACTGCTGGCAGTAATTTGGTCGGAATTGAGTCCAAAACTGATTACCGATTCACTGATGTTCAGCTGAATTTTCTCCTGCTTGCCAGATGCCAAACTTTTCCTTGCCTCCTGTATTGCCTGAGAATCCTTTTCTTTTTGCTTTGCCTCCAGCAGACCAGAGGTAATTTCCCCTGCCATTTTTTCAACGATTTTTCTGGCGTTTCCGACTTCTCCTTCCTCTGTAACTTTTAACAGCGAAGAGCCATTGCTGCTGTCAATCACCTGAGAAAATATTTTCAAGGTCTTGCCCGTTACTTTATAACTTCCCGTTAATAGAAATGTTGCTCCTGCTATTTTACCCACTTTCGGAGCTGTTTTTGCATCCACGATTCCGGTCATGCCCAACCTCTGCTCCTCAATTGCTTTATCAAGATTTGCTCTTTCAACAAAGCAAAGACCTGTTTCTTTCGTTAAGGAATCGGTCAGCGTTTCAAGAATGCTGTCGCCTAAATAATTGTATTTAGCGCCGGAGTTGTTGTTAAATTTCAGCACTGCAACAGCGCCCATTTTCAGGTCAATGTCTTTTAACTTTTGAAGAGTTGCATCATCAGGATTTTTCTTGAGCGCCTGCTTATAATACTTTCTTGCCTCGGTAATATTCCCCGCAGAATAAAGAACTTCGCCCCTGCTCAATTCCTCCAAATTACTCAGCATCATTTTTGCCTGATTACGTATCTGTTTTCTCTCCCGTGCGGTAACTTTTTTACCTATGACGCCTGCCATTTTTAACACAATTTCCTGGACAATTTCATCAATTTTACCAACTTTCCCTTTCCCCGTTTCAGCCCGCAGAATTTCCGCCGTTTCTGTTTTTAGAAGACGGGCATTGATAAGCAAATCATTTCCCGAAAGGCGGTAACTGCCGATGATTATTGCCGTAGCGCCCAGCAGTTTTCCCACCTGCGGCGCTGACTCCTCTGAAATTATGCCGAGCATTCCGAGTTTTTGCTCTTCTATCACATCCTGAAGCCGTGCCCTGTCAACGATGTTTATCCCCCCGATTTGTGAAAGTGTTGTGCAGGCCATTTCAGGAATTCCCACTCTCAGCCATTCCGACTTTTCGTCCTTGGTAATATTTATAAAATTGCCGACAGCAATTGTCTGTTTGGAAACCGGCTTTTCCTCCGCTTTCGCCGAAACAACTTTTTCTTTGCGGGGTTTCTTCGCCTCTTCCTTTTTTTCATCCCCAAAATGCGCGACCAGAGAAACTCTCTGAACCGTATCCATTTCATCCATCGCTGCCATCGCGTAATCAATGTTAATTTTTTTCATCTTAATTCCAAAACCGAAAGTCAGCGAACCCAGATCATAACCGAATTTATATCCTGCCCGCAAAGCAAATGATTTTCCAAGCAGAAATTCCATCCCAAGATTTTTCTTCATATCTCCGTCGTTGGGCTTCACAATGTCAAAACCCATAGTTAAGTTATTTGTCCGGTAAGATACACCCGTTCTGATATTCTGCGGCAGAGGATCCCCTTCATTGTCATATTTCAATTTGCTTCCGATGTTTTGAGCGGCTGCGCCAAGCGAAAAATTATTCCCGCTGTATAAACCGCCGAAATCAGCGCAAAAAGCCGTGGCTGAAAAATCCTCAACCAGCGTTGACTGAAGAATTTTTCCGCTTAGCCCGACTGAAAAATCTCCGAAAAGCTTGCGGCCATAAGAAAGAGAGGCGAGATAATCCTGCTGAGCTTTGACCGTTTTAGAATTGCCTGAAATATCAATCAAGTCAATATTGCCTCCGTTATAATAAATAAAACTTCCGGCAAAGGCGCCTTTGGCGTTTGGAAAACCAAAGTTAACGACACCGAAACTGTCATCGGCTATGCCCGTTTGATACGCAAAAGTTGACTGGCCTCCTCTCATAGTTGCCAGACCTGCGGGATTATAATAAACGCAGGAAACATCGCCCCGTGCGGCGGTGTATGCCCCCGCCATCCCCGATGCTCTTGCTCCCGGATTCTGTGAAAGTATTACAGCCCCCGCTGTCCCTTCATCTCCTGCGTAAACCTGAGTAAAAATAAAAAAAATACTCAAAACAATAAAAATCTTTTTCACTTTCTGCCTCCCCATAATCATTTAATATTCGGGTTTTTTATTTCACCACAGCTATTTTTTTCTTCACATCAATTCCAGCTCCCTTGATATAAACAATGTAAATTCCCGAAGCGACAACTTTGTTTGAAGTATTTTTACAAGCCCATGAAACTATATCCTGAACCCCCGCTGAAACATCTTTTGTTTCATCCCACACAAGCTGACCTTTTAGATTGTAAATCTTAATCTTTACCGTTCCTGAAACTCCGGGATTTAAAATAATCGACGCCGACTCGCCTTTTTTAATGTATCCTTTGACGCCGCCTCTCACTTCTGCTACTTTCCCTTCCTGCATTGTTATTTCATAGCCGGTAAAATTTTGACTGCTTTGGTTGGAAGAAAGAGAAAAATAATTTTTACTTAATGGTGTAAAAACCCAGTCGGATTTTGAAGGCGTTACCGTATAAGAATTTCCTTTGGAAACAACAAATTCATAATAACCGTTATTTGAAGTTGTGTAACTGTCAATTTTATATCCGCTTAAACCCACACTAACTTCGCTTATCCCGTTTGACAAAGAATCACAAATATAGCCGCTGATGAGTACATTATTGACTGCCGCGGAAATACTAACTTCAATATCGTCCCATAGTATACCGTCAGTGGCTATCGCATCGTCAGTGTCTATCGTATAATTATCGTATTGCTGAAATTTAATATACACATCACCCGATACTGAGATTACACTGCCAATATCCAATGGCCCATATTCTGTCCAACTACTGACGTCTTTTGGATACCGCCACAGTCTATTCCAATTTACCCCGTCATTACTTACGGCTATGCCATCTGAATTTTCGTGTCCCGTAAAAGAAAAAGTCATGGTTGATTGTTCATCGCTGTATTCTATCGTGTTAAATTTCAGATAAAGGTCGCTTGCATTGCTTACATTGAGATACATTACTAATTCGTTCAAATTATAATTCTGAGGAGATGTTACATCCATTCTCCAACTATAATTTCCTGAATTAGCAGAATAAGAAGTTTGTTCATTCCTTCCGTAGATAGAATTACTTTGATATGTGGACCACTCCGCTCCCAGAGAACTTTCAAAATCCTCAGAAAAAATCACTGTATTACCACTAACTGTGTAAATTCCGATATAATCCTGACTGGTTTGATCACTATTAAGCGGACTGTATGACCTGCTCACAGGAGTAAAACTCCACTTGCTTTTGCTTGGTGTAATCGTATAATTTCCCGAGGAAAGAATTATTTCATAATTTCCGGAACTATCAGTTTCGTAATCTTTTGCAGCATCACCGGTCACAGACAATACAACATCCCTCATTGCATTTCCGCCGTCGTCTTTTACAGAGCCATTGATACAATAAAGAGTAGTGCCCCCTGTGAAATTCTGACTGCTCTGATTGGAATTAAGCGGTGAATAACTTCTGCTTGACGGTATAAAAACCAAGCCGGTTTTTGAAGGCGTTACTGTGTAATTTCCGGAAGTAAGATTTGTAAACACATAGTATCCCGAAGAACTTGTTGTGTAGGAACTTTCTCCTGTGCAGAGTACCGTCACCCCGCTGATTCCCGTTCCGTCGGAATTTTTCGCATAACCGCTGACGGAATAAATAGAAACCGGTGATTGAATTCCTGAGAAAATATCAAAAGCGCTGCTGATAATATTGCTTCCATCAGAAGGGTTAATTGCAAAATTCCATTTGAAAGTTGATTCATTCTTTAAATCACTTCCATCGCTTTTTACACTGAGTATCGAATAATCACTTGCAAAATAAATTCTGTCATTTCCCGCCCAGACGGGTTTTTCCGCATAACTCATTTCTCCTGAATATATCTGCGCCTTTGAAGAATCGTCCCGATTTATAACCCAGAGACCATTATTGTCAGGATTATTATAATCATACTCGATTGAATAAGCAATTTTCGTTCCATTAGGAGAGAAAACAGGATAGCACTCATTAGCATAGTTTCCACTGACAACTTCCGTTTTCTGAGAAGGACTTAACACATTCACAATCCAGACGGAGTAATTATCATAGTAGCCGGCTAAATAAACAATCTCTGTTCCGTCAGAAGACCAGGAAGGAGGAGCATAATTATAATTTGTTTCCGTAAGAGATGTTTGATTTGAACCGTCTGCATCCATTATTTTAAGATACCCGCTTGAATAATAGGCAATTTCTGTTAAGTCAGGAGACCATGAAGGATAACTACTTTGACCGTCTGTTGTTAATTGCTGTTTTTGAGTGCCGTCGTAGTTTATCAAATATATGTTTGTGTCTATGCTTGTGTAAACAAT
>JBDRRS010000007.1:0-54509 GCA_043825615.1 bacterium
AAAGTCCCGCTGCTCAAATCAACAACATCAACTGCTGTGCCCTGTAACTTCAGGCCTTCCGAATTGAGATTGAAAAACTTGTAGTTGCTCGCGTTCATTGTTCCTGACGAGGCAAAACCGTAATACCCGCCGCTCGCCGACGACGTGGATATCGTGGGCTCCGCCGGTGTTCCTTCCATAGTAATAGTCCCGCCGACTTCAACATTTAGCCGTGTGCCGACGGTTGAACTGCTGAACTCAATTATCTTTTGAACGCCGGCATCATTTGACGACGAAACCGTCACAAAATAAAACGCATCTCCTATTTGATAATCGCCTGTCTGAACCGTAAACGAAACGCCGCGGTCAGATGATGTATATTCTGAAAGTTCCTGCGCATTACTCGGAGTATCAAGTAACAGCACATTCCCTGTTCCTCTCTTCACTGAAAATATGGACGTAGCGGAAGCGTCAGTGCATTTCACTTCCCAGAATTCTGTCAAAGTTTTTCCGTCACTGGTTTGAGGACTTGAAATTGAACCCGTCCCTTTTAATGTTGAATTCGGCTGTGTCGCTGCTGAAACATAAAGCAGTCCGGCATAATTAAATGTCCCGGTGCTTCCGCTTGGAATGTTGTAGTCGCCCCAAATTTTTGTTGTGCCTGTTGAACCGTCCTGATTATACGAAATAAGGTAAGAACCAGCAGTATCAATACCTGAGGTTTCCACTTTTGTTGGAGAATATAAATTACAATTCTTTAAGATTAGTTTTGAAACAAAACCCGCCTCATAGCCAATATCTCCGCTTGTATTATTTCCCTCTTTTCCTAATTTACAATCTACAACTAAATTGTCAGCAGAATTTCTTGTAAAAATACCATATTGAGAATTTGAGTAACAACTGTTATTAATAAAAATGTTATTGGAGCCGTTATTAAGTCGAAAGCCCGAAGAATTTGAGTAACACCTATTGTTGGACAATGTATTATTAAAACTATCGAATAGGAAAATACCGTGAAAAGTATTTAGGTAGCAACTGTTATTACTGATTGTATTACTATCGGAATTGTAATAAACCAAAATACCATATTCAGAATTCGAATAACAACTATTATTGATTACAGTACCACTGGAACTACCGTAAAAGTAAATACCCGTTGCGCTGTTTAAATAACAACTATTCCCGTCAACAACATTAGCATTAGAAGTATTGGCGAAGTAAATGCCAGAGGTATTTGAGTAGCAACTGTTATTATCGAAGATATTGTTGGAACTATTATCAACTCTAATACCATAGGAAGAATTTGAGTAACAACCGTTATTACTAAGAGTATTACTGGAAGTATTAAGCAGGTGAATGCCAAACTGGGAATTTGAGTAACAACTGTTGTTATTCAGCGTGTTGTTAACACCATTGTTAAGCAAAATACCATCGTAAAAAGAATAACAGCTATTATTAGTTATGGTATTACTGGAGGTGGAATTAAAGAAAATGCCATCATATCCACCATTATAAATGCTGCAATAGTTTATTTTACCCATTGTTCCTGAACCATCAAAAGTTATTCCGTATTTTCCGGAACTATTCACTCCCAGATAACTTGCTTCTACATATTTCATATTAAAGTTTGCCTCTGTCTGGGAGAGATTTCGGATGTATGCTTTATATGTGCTTGTGGCTGAAGTTATAACGCAGTTTCTTAAAAGGTTTACAACCTCCGCCCCTGCTGAATGATTTACACTCAAAGTGGAATTAAGTGTAATAACGTTTCCGCTGATTAAAGTTATTGTTCTTTCCTCTGTTGTATTACTTAATGAACTTGCGCCGATTGTTACAACATCTCCTAACTTCCATCCTGTTGAGTCAGTTGTTGTAAGCTGATTCTGTGCTGAATTTGCCTGAACTGATAATGTCGTCCGCCAGAAATTCATGCTGTTTCCCCGGACGTCAAAGACGCCGCCGTTCTGGACAATAATTCCATATTGACCGGCAGAGGCACATTTAATTTTTAGCGTTGAGATGTAACCGGTATTCGGGGGCATTAGGAATTTTCCGCCGGTAACCCCACCCATTATTTTAAGATTGCCTGCTATGGTTAGAGACCTTGTGGAAACAGCCCCGTCAAACTGCAAAGTCCCGAAATCATAAACGGTAACGCTGGAACATTCTGCGTTAAACATATTGAATGTTACCGTGTGGGAAATCTCAACCACGCTCGCCGGATTAGGAGGACTCCCTTTATCCCATATCGCTCCGGCGGCCCAGTCCCCGCCCTGAATACTCTTCCAGATTCCTCCCTGCGGGACTTGCGCATGGGCCGTTGCTCCGTTTGAAAGCTCTGACCAGTTCGGCACTTCGTCGGCGTGCCAGATTTTGAAATAATATGTTGCGCCCGCATTCAATCCCGTCACGGTATATGAAACCTGCGTCGTCGGGGAAACTCCGCTTGTGGATTTAATTACCTGGGCGCTCTGATACATCCATACGGGAGTAGAATATGTTGCATACTGTATTCTGAACTGCGAACCCGCAGGAAGAGGGTCCGTCCATCCATCATCTCCGGGCGCCGACCATGTCAAATCCACTTCCCCCTCACTTAAACCTGTATATGCTGCCAAATCACTGACTGCTGCCGGGGGGCCCGGGTCACTGTCACCCGCCAGATAATATCTCATTGTGGCAAAGTCTGTGTCCCCCGTGGTTCCGCTGTTTGACACATAACCTGTGACATACACTGCTGATGAAACTCCCACAGCCACACCTTTGACAGAATCATCGTAACTGCTGTCATAAGTAGCTGAAGAAAAAATTGTTGAAAGATCGGCACTGTATTTCAGCGTAACATAATCGTTGTAAGAACCGTTCAACTGGTATCCCGCAACAATAACATTATTCTGCCCATCCACTGCAACCGCTCTTGCGGCGTCATTATTTATCGCGTTCCCATAAGTCGCTGAGGAGAGAACAGACAGAGCATTGTCATATTTTATAGTAAAAATATCTCTGTCGGCTCCGTCCCATATCCAGCCGGTAACGATAATATCGTCGGTGGAATTTACCGCGACACCCTGCGCCGAATCGTCCATGGAAGAAGGTCCCGCATGGGTTACCGAAGAAATGAGAGTATCTAAAATTGCGTTGTACTTAACCGTAAAATAATCACTGTCGGCACCGTTGGATGACTCTCCCGTGACAATAACATTACCGTTTGAATCAATAGCGACGGCATTCGCAACGTCGTCTCCGTTAGCCGCTCCATTCAATGTTTCGGAACCGAGGAAACCCAGCGAAAAATTGTATCTCCTGATAATGTAATCGTTATTTGCCCCATTGTTCGTGGCGCCGACAACAACAATCTCGCCATACGGAGATATCGCTATTCCGTAAGCGGCATCTGCATAAGTGCTGTCGTACACCGCCGAGGAAACAAGCACCAGCGATGAATCAAACTTAATAACCCTGATATCCGTATCAGTAGCATTGCTTTCATATCCCGCAACGAATACTTCCCCCGCGGGAGTAACAGCCACGGCATAAGCGCGGTCGTGACCATGGGCATCGCCGTCATAAACCGCAGAAGCAATTTTGTTGCCGTTTGAATCATATTTTATTATTACCCAGTCAAAACCCGAAGCCCCGTTTGAAGATGCGCCTACCATATAAATGTAAGGCCCGCCTCCTGAAATCGTGTCCACTGCCACACCGTAGGCAAAATCAGTGCTGTTGCCGTCGTAGTCAGCCCCGCCCGCTGACGAGAAATTCCCGGTAAAAGACCCCGGTGCACCGCCGCCATCTTGCGCCCTTGCGCAGTTTATTGAGGCGAAGCCTGACTGATATACGCTTATGTCCGGCCATGTTCCCAAGTTGCTTGCATCATCATATGCTTTGATTGCAAAATAATAAGTTGTCCCTCCGTTTAAACCTGAAACAACCCTTCCCGTCTCTTCCTGACCGAAAGTTCCGGGCGTCCAGCCATCGGCATCCATGTATGTCGAAACTCTTGCGTCGTAAAAATCCCAACCGCCGGAGCCAATTACATTTGTAGCGTATTTTACAATATACCCCTGAATGTTTCCGCCGCCTGTCCCATCGTCGCCGGGCGCTGTCCATTTAAGTTTTACCGTCCCCCCGGAGTCCCCCGTCAGCGCCGTAAGATTTGAAATCGCCGACGGTGGAGTGGCATCTCCAGTGTAAGTTACCACAACTTTTATGAAATCCGAATACAGAACGGAAGGCGGGTCTCCAATCCCAGCGCCCCTCCCCACGGCATACGCATAGAGATAACCGCCGGAAATGTAATTTCCGAAATTTGAAGCGATGGCGCTGCTTAAAACAACTTCCGCTTCGCCGTCATATCCGTCAAGGAAAATCCAGGCGGATGAATTAAAATCCCAGATACGAATCTGCGTCGATGTGCTGTTGAACGCGGTATTATATCCATCCCATTCAACATAAATCTGGCTGATACTTGAAGTCGCCTCGCCGATAGTAAATTTACAGTTTAAAAACGACATATTCGTGCTGTAAATTGCCGAGGAGTGATACACATCGTTCGCCGAATCTATGTTTGTGTAATCCGTTATTTCTATCTGACCCGTCAGAGCCGGACCTGATGTCGGCGGGTTGGAGGTATCGACTGCATCGTAAGCCCATTTGTCTGTACCTGCGCCGGTGGTAAAAGTGTATGTGCTTGAAGCGGCGACAGCCGCAGGAGTAACATTCGTTGACACACCCGTCGCGTAATTCGTTGAAGTATCAAAAGAGTATGCCTTGAAATAATATTTTGTGCCGTTACTAAGACTCGTCACCAAAAGAGTTTCCGCCGCTTTCGCTACATTCTCGCACCAGTCTCCGCCGGGGCCGCTGGCCGCTCCGTCCGTATACGCTGTTCCGTCAGATGGCGCCGTAAAACTGTTGTTCGTATTTCTGACGATAAGTATTTTATCCAAATCCGCGTCGGCGGGATCAGTCCAGACGAGCGTTGCTTGTGTATCGCCGGGCGTTGCCGTGAAACTTGTCACGTCCGCCGGAGGGGTGGTGTCGCCACCAACGCCAATATCATGTTTTGAGAGCCAAATATTATAAGTTGCCTCACCTACAGAACCAGTTACATAGACATTACCACTGGTATCTACTGCAACTCCATAACCAGAATCGCTACCATTTCCAGAACCATTTATCGACATACTTGACTGCAGAACTAAATTTGAATTATACTTTGCAAGCCAGATATCGGAATTCGTGCCATTATCAATATTACCAGTTACATAGACATTCCCACTTTCATCTGTTGTAACTCCTCTACCATAATCCGTACTATTAGCAGCATTACGACCATCAAATGTTGTGCCTGTTTGATAAATTAAATTCGAGTTATATTTATATACCCAGATGATAGGATTATTTGGCTCACCAAAAACACCAGTTACATAAACATCCCCATTATTATCTACTGTAATTCCATAGCCATAATCATTATAAGAACCCTCAATTGTTTTACTGGATTGCAGAATTAGGTTTGAATTGTATTTTGCAAGCCAGGTATTGAAATCTGATTCATAAACACTACCAGTTACATAGACATTACCATTGGTATCTACTGCGATTCCATTTCCAGAATCGTTACCATTTCCAGAACCATTTATGGTTGTGCTTGATTGTAAAATCAGTCCTGAATTGTATTTTGCAACCCAGATATTTTTGTTTGCTCCATAATAAACAGAACCAGTTACATAGACATTACCACTGGTATCTACTGCAACTCCATAGCCACTACTATTAGAACCCCCTACTGTTATGCTTGACTGCAGTATTAGGTTTGAATTATATTTTGCAACCCAGATATCTGTCTCTACTCCTCCAGAGACATTACCAGTTACATAGACATTACCACTGGTATCTACTGCAACTCCATAACCAAAGTCATCATTATTTCCATAACCATTAAATGTCGTGCTGGACTGTAGAATCAGGTTTGAATTGTATTTTGCGACCCAGATGTTATTTGTCGCCGATTCATAAACGTGACCAATTATATAAACATTACCACCGTTATCTACTGTAACTCCATAACCACCATCACTGTTATTCCCAGAACCGTTAAATGTTGTGCTTGAATAATTGAATATAGCATGTGCACGTGATATAAATATAAAAAGTAGAAAAACCAGGATGGGAAAAACTATCCTTGAGATTGCCACGCCGGCGGCTCGCAATAACAAAGAAGGGAAAATACAGCTATGCCTATCGGTAATCAGGGTTCTAATCCTTTTTCTTAATTTACCATATCCTGAAACTATTCTTTTAATCATTTAAAACCAAAATCCCATTTTTTATTTTTCCTCACCATCTGGTAATATTATATACTCAATTACTCCAGTTTGTCCACATGCTTTATGTCACAATGTGACAGAAGATACAAAATCCTAAAAGATAACTTTCGCATATAATTTTTTATAAATATTCATTCAACCATGTTCTCGCGTCCTTGACCCGAAAAATCAAAAAAGCAGGGCGCCATTTTCCATTTTCTTCATTTTCCGATTATACTGATACCGGCGCAAGACTAAATACGCGCGCAAACTTCGTTGCTCTCCGGAGGTCGCCTTCTCGTAAAGATTCTCTCACCTCATCCAACTTTTGGGCATCTTCGAGAGAGAGATACGGCGACCAACCATCTCCCGTGTCAAGAATTTCCACATCAACTTCTGCGGCATACTCACCTTCGCGCACCAGTTTAACATGATGTCTCTTTGTCATACCCGCCTCCTCGTGAAATTATTCGTCCACATATTCGCATCTGGTCTATATGCTGTTACGACTACGGCAGGAGAAGACGCACCTTTAGGAATTCCCCAAACCACATGAATCGGACGTGCATCTCTGTCTTTTTCCAAGACAAGAACACACGGACCCTTATGATATTCAGGATAATCTTCTACCACAATCCCATTATTCACACCCGTTATTATATCTTTTACGAAAATACCGTCTTCTGCTATCTCATCGTAGCCATGATCGGAGACCTTAATCTCACGCCTTGCCACTAACTCTTTGATTCTTGCAAACATTTTCACTTTCACCGGTTTAAACATATCTATCGTTTGCCAAAAAGCAAATCCCGCACTTCCCCTTTTCTCCTTCTTTTCTTTCTACGTCATCCAAAACCGGAACCGTCCCCATTTTTCTACATTCCTCTCGCTGTATATAACTATTTTGTGCGATACGGATGTTTTTTTATGTAAGAATTAAACCAGATGCCAAAAATTATCATTCCGATCAGCAATATTATAGCCCCCATCTAATCCTCCTTCTCATACTGGTAATAGCCTATTAGTGCAAATGTTATAGCCATCACCAAACTCAAAACTCCTATAACTACTGCCATAATTAGGATTTTCTAATCTTGTAACACATCCATAAAAACCCACACCGAAGCAAATTTTTGATAAGTCAAGATAATAATCTTTCAAACCCTGCCTCCTTTACCTCCATTCCCGTTTTCCACGTTCCCCGTTTTGCCACAAAAAAAATTTCCAATTTCATATCCTTTTCCGACATCACTCTTTCCTTCGCATAGGAGCCGAAAATATATGCCATTACTATTTCAGGTCTCGTCTGAAAATACTCTTTTAACGGCTTAATCCTATTCTTTACTATCATGTTATTTCAATATTACTATATACTCTATTTAACTTCTATAATTATATAATGAAAGAAAAGTTTTGTCAATGTGCTTTTTGTCACAACTTTTAGCGTCGGGAAGCGCAATCTATCAACCGCTTATTTCCCTGAACGGCTAAATCAAAAACTGTAGTACAGGCGGAAAAGGACGCCGGAAGAATCGTAATCGTCCGAATCGTCCTTCGTTTTGTTCCCTTCAAAAGTGTAGCCGCCCGTCAGAGAAAGATTTTTCTTCACCTTGTAAGTCACTTCGGCGGAGTAATTCGTCGTGTCCGTTAAAATGTCCTCTGCGGAAAGAGGCGTCGGCAGTTTTTCCCTTGTGGTGAGCGACCCGTATATGAAAAAACCTAAGTCGCGGGTTATGCTGATGTTTGAGCCGAGCGAAAAAGACGTTATTTCGTCCTCGGAACAGTCGTTAAGATTTTTTGTATTATTTGCGGTATATCCGAGGTCAACGGAAACCGCGGCAATTATTTTACCCGAATATGTCACCGAAAACCCGTTCGTATCCAGGTCATTGCCGGTCGCGGTGGATGCATAATTCCGGAACTGCGAGCGCGAAAAATTTGCGGCGACCACCTGGTTTTTGAAACAATAATTAATCCCGCAGCTGAGACCCGCTGTTTCGTTGTTCAGCACCGTCAAGGAACTTCCCTCAACTTTGTTTATGCTGGATGCCGCGCTGATTCCGGGAAGGCCCGAAGGCGTAAGCTGTATGCCGCCCTGCAAAATTGTCTGGTCCGTCGTAACCACTTCGGGGTCGTTGTCAAGATTATCTTCGGTCGCCTGGTATCCGCAATTCAATCTCAAAAATGCAACAGGATAATAATTAAGAGAGGTGTCCATGCCTGCCCTGTCGGGATAAATTCCCGGGCTTGCTAAATTCAGGAAATCGGGTTCTATTCTCTGATATTTGCCGCGCACATCAAAGGTCTTGCGGTAAACCCGCATTTCAAATCTGTAGGCCGTTCCCGGCGTTGACGCGCTGTTTTCATAAGACAGCGACGACGGGTTATAGAAATTTTCCTGACGGCCGCTGCGGGCGTACTCCCCCTGCACATTCAGGAAAGAACACGACCACTGGAGTTCGGAACTCATAACGGTGTTATCCACCGCCTGATTGGAAGGGCCGGGATTGCTGACGGAACTTTCCGAATCATACGTCGTCACGCCGGATACTTTTAGACCGAAGTCGGCGGGCAATTTTACTTTTGCGCTCATGCCTCCCGTATATCTCGCATACACGCCGTTGGTTGAGGCGTCGCCCTCCGCCGCCTCCTGCGTCCTTATGTAACACCCCGAAAAATCGGTATAATCCGTCCTGTAATTCAGATTCGTCCCGCGTCCTGTAAGAGAATAAATTGACAAAGGAGAAAAATCGGGCATGACGTCTCCTGCGGACAACTTATACCTGTCTGAAAAAACCGAAAGAAAAAGCATATCAAGATCGAAACTGTCGTCTTCCGTTGAGTACGCATTCGAGTTGAAAATCAGAGTTTTCCCGTAAATTCTTCCTAAAAGATTCGTCGCCAGAGACCCCTGATAACCGCTCCTCTGCGTATTTTTATACGATAAAGAAACATTGCCGTTCAGAAAAACGGGCCGCACCGGTTTTTTCTCCAGCGCCGACGCCTTTACATTAAAATCGTAAAAATCACTCGTCAGGATGTTCTGCCCTTTTTTGTAAAGCATCACGCGATACCGGTACCTCCCCGTATAGGAAGAGGGTATTCCGTAAGTTACAAGCAGGAGCGTCGAACCGCCGGGCTGCACTTCCCCGCTTATGTTTTCCGGCGGCGTTTTCTGAATGTAATTACCCTCCGAATCAAACAGTTCAATGCGGCAGTTTACATCTGCCGGCGGCCATTTTACCGTCTCCATATTCAGAAGAATAACCTGAAAAGTAATGTTTTCGCCCGCTTTGGCGGGGTCGGGAGCGGCGACGGAGAGCTGTATCTGCGCCGGCGACTGGGCGAAAATAATACGGGCAAGAAAAAAAACGCACAAAAAAATATAAAATCTGTTCTTCATCTTTATGCGATAAAAGCAATCCCTGCAAAAATAAAAGCGGGAAACAAAACGCTTCCGAGAATCCTGTTGAACACGGGAAAATTAAAATCATATCTCTTCAGAGCTGCGGCCGAGCAGAGAAACAAAACAAGCGGGCCCGCGAACACGTTTCCCCCGCAGTCGGCCCAGATATTCCTTCTCACGAGGATAAAGAAAAAAAGAGCGCTTCCGGAAATCAGCAGCAAAATTATTCTTGAAACATTAAAACCTGCGCCGGAAAAAACATGGACCGCATGATAAAGCGCCTCGGATTTGTAAAAAAGAAAACTGAAAACCGCTATAAAAACGCCCGCTGTGACATAGAAATAATTCAATTTGAGATGAACTTTGAGAACGCGTAAATAGAAATTGTATAAAATTTTCTTGATGTCGCGCTTCTCCGCCTTTTGCTCGGAGGTTTTAAGAAGCCGTTTCTTAAAATTGTCGATAACCGGAGACGTAACCTCGTAAGACATCACCTCGCGGAGTTCTTTATCCGTTGACTCATCCCCCGAAGAGATGGATTCCATCGCGCGCCGGCGCTCTTCGCCGGCTTTTTTCGTGTCATCCGCCCGGCGGGCCAGCGACGACTGCAGAACACCCGCCTTCTTTTTTATAATACCCTGAATTTTCCCGCCGAAAATGGCAATTCCGCAAAGAACAATAACAAAAACTACTCTGAATTTCATAATTACATCAAACCCGCCGTCCTGCCCACGTCATGGATAAAAGCCAAACCGTTGCCGGGTTTATCAAGTTTCCCGACGGCAACAATCCTGTCGAAGACCTCATCAACACGCTCGCCGGGAACAACCGTCATAAAGACCTCTTTTTCCGGATTTATGAAAGCCCTCCTGAAAAAACCGAGTTTCTGCCTGACCCCCGTTCCCCGCGCGTAGAAAATCGTCGCGCCCGAAACATTCATTTTCAAAATTTCCTTCACAATTTTATTGGCTTTTCCCCTGTCCACAACGCACGTAATCAATTTCAGATTCTCCATTCATCCTCCGTCATATTTACTCTTTTATACTGCACTGTGAAAATGACCGTTGCCTTTTATTAATCCCTCTTGTAAAACCCGAACGCCTTCTCCACGTCCTGAACAAAAACAAAACCCCTCGCCGTTTCCTTCAGATTGGCAAGTTCAATAATTCTGCCGAACATATCATCCGTTTTTTCCTCCGGCACAACCGTCATAAAGACATCTTTTTCCGGCTCTATCAACCTTCCCTTAAGCCCGATTTTCTCCCTCACTCCCGTTCCGACGCCGCGGAAACTCGTCACGCCAGAAATGCCCATTTTCAAAATTTCCTTTATTATACCGTCCGCTTTTCCCTGCTCTACAATGCACGTTATCAACTTATACTTTTCCATATCTTCCTCCTTATCAGGGCGGCGGGAGGCTTGCCCCGTTGGGGGTGGCGTCCATTACCGCAGACCTCCCTTCTTTCTTTTCCTTTCCTGCTTCTCCAGCGATTTAAGGAACTTTTTTATGTCCTTATTATCAGGATTTATCTTCAGCGCATCTTCCCAGTTTTTTTTCGCCGCGGAAAAATTTTTAAGCGCGTAATAAGCCGAGCCCCTTCTCATCAGGGCAAGCTCCTTGTTTTCGTCCAGCGCCAGAGCTCTGTCGCAGGCAATAATCGCCCCCGTATAATCCGCCTTATAAATGGAATCCAGCGAACTCTGGAGCAGCTGATGCAGCAAATCCATTCCTTCTATGAGTTTTATCTTGGACCTTTCTTCGGGATAAACGCTTTCAAAATAAGAAAGAATGCCGGTTATCTGTTCCCGCCGGCGGTCGTCCTTATTTATCTGTCCCGCGTATATCAGCGCGTCAAAAATCAAACCCGGTTTTTTCTCCAGATACGCCACGATGCCTTTTCTCACATACTGCAAGACCTTATCCTGACCGGAAGAGTCCTTTACCAGCGAAGAAATTTTTTCAAGTTTTTCTTTTTTTTCAGCGACGCCGGGATAAGTCGGGTCAATGTCCATTATGCGTTTAGCCGTATCGGAAGCCGCAAACCACCTGCCTGCCATTATCTGTTCTTCAAACGCCCTGACTTTCGGATTGAGTTCGTCCTCTATCTTCTGTCTGATGAACTTTATCATCTTTAACGGCGGTGTCTGCTCCGGGTCAATTTCAAGAATTCTCTGCCAGCAGCGTATTGCATCGCTGTATTTCCCCGCCGTGTAATATTTTACGGCGGAATTATACAGACCTTTTATGTCTTCTCCGGCAAAAGCAATAATGGGGACGGTTCCTAATATGCACAATCCCACCAATTTCTTAAACATCAATCGCCAAACTCCATTAAAATCATCTCCTCGGATAATTAGGAACCGTCCCTAATTCTTACTAATTCTTAAAATGCTTATTTCAATGCGGCGGTTCTGAGCCCGTCCTGATGCGGCGGCGTTATCCGCAACGGGATAATATTCGCCGAAACCGTAAGCGGAAAATCTTCCCGGATGTATTTTTTCAACATCAATAAAATATTTTATAACGCTGAATGCCCGGAGGGTTGAAAGTTCGAAATTGCCGCCGGGCAGCTGCCTGAACGAAATATTATCGGTGTGCCCCGCAACATTTATTTTATTATCCGTTCCTTTTAAGACCTCTGCGACTTTATGCAAAGTCAGATGACTGCTTTTTTTAAGGTCGGAAGAACCCGAATCAAAAAGAACGGGGCTCTCCATCATTATTCTTATTTTCCGCGCATCCATTTTGATGACGCCTTCGCCGTCCCTGAATATCTCCGATATTTTTTCAGCCATTTCAACATCCTTCATAGAACTTTTTTCCCGCGAAACACCCGCCTGGAGACGCGCGATAACACCTTCGTATCTGACCCCCGACTTCAATGAAATGACATAAAGTATCAGAAAAAAAATCATACAGAGAAGCATCATCGTGCCGTAAGGCGTTTTCCACGAAGAGGGATCAAAACCCTTCCCGTATTTTACCGCCCTGTCGGTATGCCTTCTCCCTGAGCCTGCAATCACGCTCATTCAATATCCTGCTTGAGCAGCACAATTTCAATTCGCCGGTTTTTCTGGCGCGACGTCGGGGTCTCGTTGGAAAACCTTGGAAAATACTCTCCGTATCCGGCGGCGACAAACCTTTCCGGCGGGAAACCCCTGCCGATAAAATAATCGATAACGTTTACCGCCCGGCGGGCGGAAAGTTCCCAGTTCGAACGGAAAAGAGCGCTCTTAATCGGCACATTATCCGTGTGTCCTTCGACAATCACTTTATCGTCCGTCATAGATAAAGTTCTCGCTATTTCATTCAGTAATTTCTTCGTTTCATCTTTTACCAGCGCGCCGCCGGAATCAAAAAGCACCGGCGTGTTCAGGACAAGCCGTATCTGGCTTTCATTAACCTCCAGGGTGGAGTATTTTTTAAGATTGCCTTTCTGAAGCAGTTCTTCCAAATTGCTCTGCGTTTCATCCTCCGCAAACTTTTTCAGAACATTATCCGCCTTATGTCTTAAGACCACATCCTTCTTCCCGGCGCTGCTCAGCGCGGAATGCATCTGGCGCTGCTGCGATTGGGAAAGGCGCGTAAAACCGTACAGCAGGAGAAAAAAAAGCATAAGATTCGTCGTCATATCGCAGAACACGGTAAGCCAGATGGGTTCTCTTTGAACTTTCCTGAACGCCTTAAAAATCATTTACAAATATTCTGCGCGGCCCGTCTTTCATTTCTTCCGCTTCTCCCTGATGCGTTTTGAGAGAAACGCCTCAAGACGGTGCAAGGTTATGGACGGGACTTCCTGATTGAGTATTGATTCTATTCCTTCGGCTATCAGTTCCTTGGCAAGAATCTCATCGTTCGAGTACTCTCCGAGTTTCAGCGAAGCGGGTAAAAAAAGAAAATTCGCGCCGAAAATACCGTAAAATGTCGTCGTAACGGCAATAGCCATGGAAGCACCCATACTCGCCGGGTCCTGCAGATTTTTCAGAACCTGAATAACCCCTATAAGCGTGCCCAGTAAACCGAATATGGGAGAAAAAGTAGCCATTGCCTGCAAGACCCCCGATGTCCTTTCATGCCTCTGGGCGACGGAAAAAATTTCCTGCCTCATGTTTTCAAGAATTATTTCCTTTTCCACGCCGTCGGATATTTTTTTAACGTTGGCGGAGAGGAATCTGTTCTTTGCCTGAACCGGCGAATCAGACAGAACCATAAAACCGTTTCTCTTAGCCGCGGCGGACAGAACCGCAATGTCTTTTACGAGTTTGTTTATATCCGTCGGAGGAGGAGGAAAAAGTATGAGTTTAACCGCAGACGGAACCTGCTTTATGCTGCGGAAAGGAAATGCAATTAACGTCGAACCGAGAGTCCCTCCGAACACAAGAATAGCGGCATCCAAATTAAAAAGGAGATAAACGACATCCCCGTGAAGCATGACCAAATAAACGGCGCCGGTTCCGAGAGCAAAACCAAGAACAGTCATCAGGTCCATATTTTTCCTTCCTTATCAGGGCGGCGGGAGGGTGGCGTCCATATTAACCCCGCTTTCCCCGCGGCGGGGCGTCTTCGTCCGCCTGCGGCGTGGCGAGCAAACCGTCTTTTCTCAATTTGTCCGCAACGCGGGCGAGCGCTTTTTTATCTTCTCTTAACCTCGCGGGCCCGGGAGATGCGCCAAGTTCTATTTCTTCCTTCAGACGCGTCGCAATGCCCTCCGGAAGTTTCTCCAGAATGCCGTTTCTTACGCTTTCTTCCAGCGTCCGGAGCACGTTCGCAAACGCCACCGGCGTGAAACTCCGGCTCAGCAGAAGAATATCCCCGGAAGTCATATCCGCAAGAGACCCCGCGCGAAAAACAGCCGACCTCAACTCATCCGCAAAAAGCGAGTCGCTCTGCGCTATGAAATCGAGATAAGAATCCATTTCTTCGTCGCCCAAACCCTCCAGAATTTCTTTAACGACTTCTTTCCCGCCGACCATAAAATCCATCTTCTGCCTGAGATGCTCTTCCCATTTAAGAACCTCGTCCGGGGGCAGAGTTCTCGTCTGCGCAAGTTTTGACAATGCCTCGCGGGCCTGCGCAGGCTCCAAACCCGACAGGACTTTATTCGCCACCTGCGGAGCGTAATTGATCAAAACGGCAATGTTTTCGGGCTTTTCCTTCTTAAGAAGAAAAAGAAGTTTATCCGTATTTTCCTCGTTTACAAAAGAAAAATGCTTTTTGACGCCCTCTCTTTCTCCGCCGGCAGCGCCCATCCCTGCAGCCGGAGCGGCTGCGCTCACAGAGGAACTAAAAGCCGCCGCTGTTTCGCTTTTTTTCAAAGAACTTTCAAGCGTTTCGGATATAATCCCCGCCGCGCGGGGAAACACGCGCATTCCGAAAACAAAAAGAACCGCTATCAGAATAACGGCAAGACCTGAAAACAGCAGACCCCATAAATGCGGCGGATATATGATATCCGACCACTTGAAGGGATTTTCTCTGAAATTCATTTTCTTGATGATGAGCGCATCGCCGCGGGCGGCCTCAAGCCCGAGGACGCTCGTCGAGACCTCTCTTATTATATTAACCATGCTTTCGGGAAGGCCGTTGTCCACGATAATCTGCGCAGTGAGTTTCTTTATGTTTTTCGCCGTGTCTCCGAGGTCAAGACTCGCCAGCCCGAGGCCGAGTTTCTCCTGCAGGGGAACCCCCGGCAGGACGACCGCCTCCTCATCCTCATCTTCCGAACTGCTGCTTATCAACTGAACGTTTATAACGATTAACAGCTTGTCCGTCCCTGTTATTTCGGTCAATATCCGTCTTAACCTTTCCTCAAGATTCTTTTCTATGGCGATTTTTGTTTCTATGTCGGAACCTTGTTTTGCAAAGGCATTGCCCGGCAGCGCAGGAAGGAAAAAACAGAAGAGCGAGAAAAGAATAATGGGGACGGTTCCCATTACTTTTAAAACTCCTCCGCAACAACACCCGCTATCATCCTGACCGTTTCAATGTCCTGCTGGGAAAGGACTTCCTTCGACGTGAGTTTTTTCGCGTTAATAACGCCGATTGCCCTGCCGTTTTTTATCACCGGCACGCTTAAGCCGGAAGTTATATTCTCATACTTTGCCAAATGCGCAAAACTTCTGTGCTGGGAAACTTCGCCGACGATAAGAAACGGTTTTTTTTCTGAAACGGCGCGGCCGGCGACCCTCTCGCCGACTTTGATTTTTATCCCGAGTTTCTTGTTCGCGCTCTCGGCGTCGGGTTCTGCTGCCGCCACAATTTCTATCTCATCCGACGTTTCATCCCTGAGCATAAAAGAGCATCCGTCGGCTTTTATGAAACCGGCAAGAATCTTCAGTGCGACAACAACCACTTTCCTTTTTTCCGCTCCGAGCTTTTCATCCGACACAAAAACAGGCATAACACCCCCTTCCCCCCGGCGATTCCGCCGGAGGAACAAGTAAGAATAATCACTTTACTCTTTCCCCGTGAAAGGCATTATATAAATTATAATATGGGAAATCAAATCTACTTAGGTGGTAAAATGTTTTTTGATTTTGTAAAATACAAAAATATGAAATTGGAAAAACAGATTGCGAACTGGATTAAAGGACAGGTAAAAAAAGCAAAGGCAAAGGGTATTGTCGTCGGTTTGAGCGGCGGGGTGGACTCATCCCTCTGCGCGGCTCTGTGCAAAGAAGCCCTCGGTAAAAAACTTTTAGGGCTGATAATGCCCTGCCATTCGGACACCGTGGATACCGCAGACGCTCTGATGTTTTCCAAAAAATTCAACATCCGGACGAAAAAAATCGACCTGACAAAAACTTATGACTCCCTGACCCTGCTGTATCCTTCCGGCGGCAAAACAGCGCTGGCAAACATAAAGCCGCGTCTCAGGATGATTACGCTGTACTACTTTGCCAATTCTTTGAATTACCTGGTCTGCGGAACGGGGAATAAGAGCGAAGCAATGATGGGCTACTTCACCAAATACGGAGACGGCGGCGCCGACATTCTGCCGCTGGGCGATATTCTGAAGACGGAAGTGCGGCACCTCGCCCGTAATATGGGCATACCAAAAAAAATAATTGACAAAGCCCCTTCGGCGGGCCTCTGGAAAGGACAAACCGACGAGGGGGAAATGAAGATTACCTACGATAACCTTGACGCTCTTTTATCAAAATTATCTCCTTATCCGGATGGCGGGAGGCTGAAAGTGCGCCGTGGCGTGGTGGCGTCCGAATTAAAAAAATGGTTGAAAACAAAAAACAAACTGGTAAAAAGAAAAATAAAACAGTCGCGGCACAAACTGTCCCCCCCCCCTGTTTTCCGGAAATCGTAACGGGGTGGTTTTCGGATAAAAAAAACTTCTATTATTTAGACGGACTTTCTCCGGGAACAAACGGCGTCGTTACCCTGTCTATATCCATGGGTATCAATGCTATCTCAATCCTTCTGTTTTTCGTTCTCCCCTCTACCGTGTCATTTGTATCAATGGGTTTGGTGTCGGCATATCCTGCCACCGAAATAAATATTGAGTCAATACCCACTTTGTCTATCAGATATCTGGCTATGTTCGTCGCTCTCGCTGTTGAAAGCTCCCAGTTTGTGGGGTATTTGCCCCTTAGTTTGGGTCCAATCGGCACATTATCCGTATGTCCTTCAATACGGATTTGTTTGTCTTTGATATTCTTTAAAATATTCCCGACCCTGTTGAGGACCTGTTTGCCTTCTTTCCGGACTTCAGCCTCTCCCAGCGGAAACATCAGTTTATCCACGATGTTAACCGACAACTTGTCTTTAAGCTGAGTAATTTTTATCTGTCCGTCCTGCACTTCCTTTTCCATATCCTGGACAAGATTCTCGTATGTTGACTTCAATCTGCCGACTTCGTCTTCTTTTGCTTTTGATACCGCGTCTATACTGTCCTGCAGTTCGATATTCATGGCATTCGCAGCGGACAGCTGTTTCTTTAAATCCAATACGGTTTTTTCTTTTTCCCGTTTACTAACGGTAAGGTCCGCTATCAATTTGTCTTTTTCGCTTTTTTTGGCCTCCAGCACGGATATGAGATTACTGCTGTCTTTCTGCAAAATTGAATACTGCTCTTTGATTTCCGCCGCCTCAAGTTCGAGTTTCTGTTTCTCGTTAGAGACCGTCTGCAGGCTTTCTTCCGCCTGCTTCAACTTTGTTATAAGTTCGTCATTCCCGTTACGAAGAACTTCCGTTTCCTCTACTTTCATCCGGTACTTCCCGGTCGTAACGCATCCGACCAAAAAAACGCAAAATAAACCCATGGCTAAATTCTTAACGCTTCTTTTCATCTTCTCTCCTTTTAGCAAATTCCAATTGCCCTAAACCTATAAACACCCCTGCACTTTAAAACCGGTTCCATGTGTTTTAGCGGGTAATTGTACTAAATTTATGACACATCCAACAAATATTTATTGCTGACATTATCAAATGCCATATACATGTCACCATCGGATAAGATATCATTAACATCAACAGCAATCTCGGTGTCCATACTACCGTCTGTGCTGACAAAACGGGCGCGTTGACAGTGTTGTTCTTTACTTTATACGATTTTTTGAGATAATATAAAGCGATATGAACACAATCCTTGCGTTTAAAAAAAGCCCCTGTCCTTTGATATTAAACTGTAAAATAATGACCGGTGATGAAGGTTATAAATGGGGCGATAAGAAATTTATTCCCGATTTAATAGGTCTTGATAATACGGATGCAAAACCGTTTGCCGAACTTTGGATTGGCGCCCATCCAAAGGCACCCGCACGTATAAAAGTTAAAGGGACAATGATCGATTTTGATAAAATAATCAGAGGAGCCGCTTATGAAATTCTCGGTAAGGATGTATCAGATAAATTTTCAAAAAAGCTGCCTTATTTGTTAAAAATAATAACAGCTCAAAATTCATTATCCATTCAGGCGCATCCTGATAAAAAACATGCAGAAGCCGGATTTGAAAAGGAAAATATTTCAGGGATAGATTCGAATGCTTATAATCGCAGTTACAAAGATACCAATCATAAACCTGAACTTATATGTGCAATTACAAAATTCTGGGTGTTAAACGGATTCATGGCTCCCATGAAAATCATTGATTCTTTCTCTCTGATTGACATCCCCGAAATAAGAAAGGAATTCAAAATCTTTAAAGATAAAATAAAAAAGTCACAAAATAACGACACAATTCAAAAGAAAGCGTTAAAAGATTTTTACTCAATCCTGATGAAGGATGCAGGCGCTAAAGATAAAAACGGCAAAGAACGGTTAAGAATTAAGGCAATTATTTCGCACATAACGAATTATGCCCAAAACAGAATCGGCAAAATTTTAAATATTCAGGGGAATTGCATCTTAAAAGATGCGGTTGCCCGCGCCGCGGCCGCGGGAAAAATAGATGAATTGAAGCGTGAAATCTGGACGCTGAAAGTCAATGAGCAATATAAGGACGACTTTGGTATTTTAGCTGTTTATTTTTTGAACTTAATTCAATTACAGCCGGGCGAGGCAATGTATTTACCCGCGGGAGAATTGCACGCATATCTCGGCAAATTAAATCCCGCCTCCCCGTATGAAGGCGCAGCGGTAGAATTAATGGCAAATTCCGATAATGTCCTGCGGGGAGGTTTAACGAATAAATACATAGATGTATGCGAACTTCTGAATATACTGACCTTTACGAGTGCAGAACCAAAAATTATTTTTCCATTACCTGCCGCATGCGCTGAAAGAATCTATAAGACACCGGCTGATGAATTTGAGTTGAGTATAATTGAACTTACCGGGAATCAGGTTTTTACAAGCGATATAAAACACAGCGCCGATATATTTATTGTAATGAAGGGTTTTGCAGAAGTAACAGACGCCAGAAATAACATGCTGGAAATTAAGAAGGGTGGAGCTTTCATGGTGCCTGCCATATCGGGAAAATATACAATCAGGTCTTTAGACGCTGATTCTGTGCTTTATAAGGCGAGTGTGCCGATTTCTCTATCGGTTTGTTAAGAGGGACGCTTCGCAGTCCCGTTTATTATAATCTGCGTTCTTCAAGCGACGGTTTTTATCTAATATTTCAGGAGAGATCTATAAAGACTCATGTGGATATTTGCTGTTTCTTCCCATGAAGTCATACGTCTGAATTGGTCAATCCTTGTAATAACGAAGTTTCTGAAAATAGGGTCTTCTAACAGTCTGAGCGCAATTTTTGCCATTCCATCCGTATTGCTCGGCAGTACCAGCAATTCCTCGCATATCGCTGTTAATTCTTCGAATTTGGGCAGTCTTGAAGCAATCACCGGTTTTTTTGCGCCAAGCGCCAGATGAAGAGCCCCCGATACTGCCCTGTTTTCTTCAAAATAAGGAAACAGCGCTATATCTGCGGCTCCCAGCAGATACTGCAAATCTTCATTCGGATAAAACATCCGGTTATACAGAACATATTTTTTTAAACCCATTCTTTTTATTTTTTCTTGGAGAGACCTTTCATATTTTATATCCGAACCACTGGCATTGGGCGCAAGACCGCCTGATATAAAAAGACGCACATCGCCTCTCTTCTTTAATATTTTTATAAGAACTTTCAGCGCTATATGTATGCACTTGTGTTTTTTTATGAACCCGAAACAGACAAGCAGTTTTGTATTCAGCGGCAGGCCTAATTTATTTCGGGAAATGTTTTTACTCTTATTGGTAATCAATGTACCGTGGGGAATAATATTAATTTTCGAGAGTGGCACACCGATACGATTCAGTATCAAGCTCTGTGAGGCAGAGTGCACCACGATACTATCAACGAACTGGGATAATCTGGCGACATAAGATTCATTAATCATGCCCTTTTTTGAGAATTGCGCCGGAATCAGACAATGAAACGTGATTATCTTTCTCGTATTTTTGCCTAACCTAAACAATAATGACAATAACCGATCGTCAAATCCGTATATTTTGTATTCATGCTGAATGTGCAGTATATCTATATCGTCGGTATATTGAAGAATCTGAGACGCATAATCCTGCTTTCGGCTCCAGCACGGAATGACTTTATATCTTTTCTTCTGACGAAAAACGGACTCGTTTTCAGAAAGTATTGTGACATCGGCTGATGAGTCAATCTTTTTTACTGCATGAGCAAGGTAATATGAATACGTTGCAATCCCGCATTCTTGCGGCACATAGGGAGAAATGTAAGCTATTTTCATCCGCCGCAGTGAGAACCTGTTCTTAAAATAATTTTAGAACATCCTTCATATCCGCATAAGCAACGCCTATCACTGTATCCGCCGCTCCGTAGTAAACAAGCAATTGGCCGTCTTTTTCGACACAGCCGCAGGTAAAAGTTACATTGGAAACATCCCCTATTTTTTCATATTCTTCACCGGGTTCAAGCACCGGTTCCGGGTGGCGGTATACGACTTTAGTCGGATCTTCAAGATCCAGGAAAGCAATACCTAACCGGTAGCACATCTTATTATCAACCGCATGATATACGATAAGCCAGCCCTTTTCTGTTTTTATGGGCGTGGCCCCGCCGCCGATCTTCCATTTTTCCCATCCGTGGCCCTGAGGATACATGACGACTGTATTATCTCTGAATTCTTTTAAATCTTCCGAAAAACCTATCCATATGTGCTGCGGGATCCTGTGCATCAGGACATATTTTCCCTTGATTTTTTCAGGGAACATCGCCGCATCTTTATTGTCCGTAAATGGAAAAGGATATATCCTTTCGCTCCAATTCCATCTCTTATTCAGAAAATCATCTACCGAAATAGTGGAAATCGCTATCTGGACCCATTTAAGCTGCTTCTCCATTCCGGGAACCATACCGTATGCCGAATAAGTCATATAAAGCCGGTCGCCGATTTGCGCAATTCTGGGATCTTCCACGCCGAAACAGTCCACATCAGAATCCATGGATACGCCAAAAATCGGCTTATCCAACCGCTCATCAATAACAAACCCGTCTTTTGAAGAAGCGTATCCGCATCTTGAAATACCGCCCTTGCAGCCTCTGGCCCTGTAAACAAGGTGCACTGTACCGTTAATATTAACTGCCGCCGTATTGAAAACGACAAGCGCCTCCCAATCATGTTCAATTATCGGTTTCAATATCGGGTTCTTTTTGTACCTTTTTAATGTAAATGTCATAATAACTCCTTTCTGACGATCAACCTACTTAAGTTCCTTAAACAGTTCAATGAACTTCCCGGCTACTGCAGTAGCTGAATTTTCTTTAATAAACTTTTCTCTTTCTCTGTTTATCACTTCATACCGCTTATCTTTATCAAAGACGGACTTTATCCCGGAAACAAGCTCTTCGGTATTAGTAAAACTGATAATAGCGTCACCGAACATAACCGTAAAATCAGACGCTAACGCAACGATGGGGCAGCCGGAACCCAGGCACTGGAATATTGTGCTTGAAAGGACAACCCGTCCGACATTCGGTTTGTTAACTACTAATACGTCAACAGCCTGAAGATACTCGTAAAGCTTGTTGATATCCGGAGCTTCCACCCTTATTTCCATATCCACAATGCCGCTCTGCTTAAATGCCTTGAGCATTTCAAGCGCCCGGCCCTGGTTTGTAACCCCTAATACATAAAGCGGATAATCATTTTTAAGCGGCGCAATAGCGGGGATAAGAAGCGACGCCGCATATGATGCCGGACCAAACGTAAGAACAATTTTTTTCTCTTTAGGCAGACCTAATTTTTTTCTGGCGGCCTGTTTATCGCCCGTCTGCATATCATGCGCCGGATACGGAATCATATGAATCTTATTCTCGTCACACGTCTTTTTTAAAAAATTTCTATAACGTTCATCAAAAGCAATAACTGCATCCCAGTCGAACTGATAAAAAGACGGGTCTTTGGCTAATTCACCGTCGTGAATCACGCTTATTGTTTTTGCTTTCTTACTGATTCTATGAAAGATTTTACCGAGTAAGTCCTTCGGCAGCATACCAAGATCCTCGACGATGAAATAATCATACTCTGAGATAAGAAACGGCACAGGATCAAGCTGTGGGGACTTCGCATTACTTGTCGTTATACAACGCGTTACATAGGGCTCGTCTTCACCGATAATATTGGTTCCGTGAAAGCTTTCTTTTAAAAACGTGAATACTTCCAGATGATGCCCCTGACAGACAAAAGCCCGTCCTATCATTTCACTGTGATAAGAAGCTCCTGAATCAGTATTCCAACCGCCCATAATTGCTATTTTCATAACAACCCCCAAAATACCCCGAAAGGGCACGCTACACAGCACCTAAACGGCAGGCTGCGCACTTCTGCTCCTGCGGACAGGTCACAGACAAGGAGCCACGGGCAGATTTCCCTTCAGGAAGGCATTCGCGCTCGCAACCGTGGGAATTCTACTATTAATGCAGCTTAATCTTCTTTTATTATAGAATTATTCTGAAGTGAAATCAAGCCCCTTGCGAAGGGTATTCCAGAGATTTATATCTGATTTTTTATTACGGTAAAGATTCCTCCATAATTTCATATGTAAGATTTATTTCATCCACCAGTCTTTTTTTCATCCAGCTGCCTTTGAGAAACCAGAACAATGCAAGAAGTCCGCCGGTAAGATTACTCAGAGGAAAAGCCCACCATATTCCTTTTTCCGAAAGCGCGGAGTAATTGGAAAGCCCGTAAGCAAGACCGATTCTGATTATAAGAAAACTCGCCAGCGTAAATAACATAGCGGCAACGGTATTTCCCGAACCCCTGAAGGCGCCGCCGAGAACTATCTGAAGCCCTGCAAAACCGAAAGTCAAGGAGACGATTTTAATAAAAAGGGAACCTGTTTCAATGACATAGGGGTCGCCCGGTATAAAAAACGAGATAAGATTGCCCGAGAAAATATAGAACATGGCCCCCGCCGCAGTCATCAGCACAAATGTCAAACCGGCGGCAATAGCCGCTGTCCTGGCCGCCCTGTCCGGTTTACCAGCGCCGATATTCTGCCCTACAAGAGTTGTCGTCGCCATGGCAACACCGACGGCAGGTATTATTATAAAACTCAATATCCTTGTGACTATGCCGTAGGACGCGACAACGGTCGTGCCGAAAGCTCCGACGAGAAATATCATCACCGTAAAACTGAACGCCCTGATGGAATGTTCCACCGAAGCGGGCAAACCCAGCAGGAGGAGTTTTTTCGTCAACGGCCAGTCCGGTTTGAAATACACAAGACGAAGTTTTATCCCGTATTTGCCGCTTAGAAACATACTCAGAGCTATCGCCGCAGCGAGCCCTTCGGTAATTATTGTCGCCATTGCCGCCCCTGCAACGCCGTATGCCGGGATTGGCCCCCACCCCATAATGAAAATCGGGTCCGCAAGAAAATTCAGAATTACCGTCCCCAGAACGATAAACATAGGAATTTTGACGACGCCCACCCCCCTGAGAATGGACTGGAACACAAAAAATGAAAACAGGAAAATAAGCCCTACAAAAGAGACCTTAAGATATGCTACCGCCCCCGGTATCACCGCGGGCTCCGCCCCTGTGAGATTGATAAGAAACGGCGTAAGCATATAACCTGCCGCCGATATTAAAATAGATATGACTCCCAGTATAAGAAGAGTTTGAGACGCTATGTAATCAATACCGCCGGCGCCCTTGCCTTTATACTGCGCAACAAGAATGGTGCCGGCTATCGAAATCCCTGCGCCAAACGAAATCAGCAGAAAAAGTATCGGAAAACTGAAAGATACCGCGGCGACAGCTTCCTGTCCCACACGGCCCACCCAGAAGATATCTGTAAGATTGTAAACCGTCTGGAGAATGTTTGCCATCGCCACGGGCCATGAAATTCTGAAAATGGCCTTGAGTATGGAACCTTCCGTTAAACTATGTTGCATTATGCAAACCCCGTTAATCCGTCATAAAAGGGAAGAACCGCAATGTTTTAACTGTACGTTGCCGTGATTTTTATGAAAGTTCAATCCTATCACGCATACCGTGCACAAGATTGGTCATAACCGTAAGGTAGTCCCTCAGATGGCGCGTTATCAAAAATTGCCCCCTGACAAACTCTCTCGCTTTTTCTCCCATATTCTTTAACTTGTCTTCCCGCTGCAGAAGATAGCGCATTCTCAACGCCGCGCCTTCAGGCGTGCTTACAAGAAATCCCGTATGGTGATTGATAACCTGGCATCTGATTCCGCCGGTATCGCCGCCTATCACGGGTTTGGACTTCCACATCGCTTCGGTTACGGTTAAACCGAATCCTTCACGCAGGGATTTCTGCAGGATAATATCGGCTCCTCTCTGAAGCGCATTGATCGTTGTATGCGCGTCCGGCGGCAGAACGAGAACATGCACATCAGGGTCGCTGTTTGCGGCAAGTTTCACTTCGTCAAGAACCCGCGCGCCTTCAGGGTCGTCGTCCGCAAACCCTCCCGCAAGAATGAGCTGCAGAGGGATAAATTTCTTTGCCATCCGGTAAGCGTGTATCACGCCCACAGGGTCCTTGAATTCATCAAACCTGGAAACCTGCAGAACGACGGGACGGGATTTATCTATTTTGAATTTTTTAAAAACAGCGTCAATTTCTTTTTGCGGTAAATCCTTGTTTTTATCGCTTAACGGGTCTATGCTCGGCGGAATAAGATATTGCGTATGCGGCAGGGTCTGAGCAAAATCCGCTATTGAAAAAACACTGGCATCATACCCTGCTACGTACTGCTTCAGGTATTTCCAAACTTTCCTTTGGGGATTGCTTACGTCTATATGACATCTCCATATCCATTTTGCTTTTATACCGGGACACAGGGTTTTCATCATTGCCGGCTGAGGGTCATGCGCGAATATAATGTCTGCGTCCTTCAGTTTAGGTTTGAGTATTTCCGCGTTTTTCGCGCTGGTATCCTCATACGCTTTCAGCATGGCTTCGGTTATTTCCATACTTTTGCCCTGTAAAGCGTTATGGAACCTCTTGGTGCATTCAAAAAAATCCGGATTACCGTTCAAAACTTCCCATGAGACCTCAATTCCAAGTTCTTGTTTAAGCGGCACGAGTTTATTTAATATTTCGGCGACGCCGCCGCCGCTTTTTGTGGAATTTATATGCACCACCTTTATTTTCTGCATGCCTTTCGCAAGCTGCCTGAGATGATTTATTACGTCTTTCCCCGCAGAATCGCCGTATTGTTCAAGTAATGATTTCATTTTAAAGAATCTCTAACTTTTTTTGAAAAAAATCCGCAAATACCTTTATTAAATTTTTCTTGAGTTCTTCAAGAGTGCCGAAATAAGGGTCTATCCCGCCGAGCATACCGCGCAAATGCGAATACTCATCCCCGAAATCGCGAAGCCACGCCGTAAAATCATCCGCATTATCTTCCGTCCGCCGGCGGGCGTCGATAAAATGATAGAAAATACTGCTCGCGGTCATATCCGGCAGACAATCCGCAAGCCCTGAAGGTTTATAAATCCGTTTATCCGTATTGAAGATAACAATTTTTGACCGTATGAAATTAAACTGATTATCCTTCTTCGCCCACGGTACAGTTTCGCATTCAGCCAGCCGTTCTTCAATAAGTTCTATCAGTTCTCTCCTTATTTCTTCCAAATCCCTGAAATCCGCGGGATTCAGTACGCTGAACCTTTCCGCCATCACATTATCGTGAAGGCCGTGTCTCGCCCACGAGGCAAAATCGTTATTATACTCGGGGTCGTCAAATCGCGGGAGAAGCAGGCCGCCCCAGAAGTGATAATAAATACTTCCCTCATCAATCACTTCCAGCCTGTCCCTGAGTTCCCTTAAATTATGCGCCTTCTTGCCTGTGGCAATCGCAAGCAGCGCGCAATCTTTCAAAGTGAAAACCGATTCTTTTCTATTCATTTTCTTAAATCAATCGTAATTAAATTCTCCAACTATTTCACTTATATAAATTTTTTCACGGCAAAAGTCAAATTGACGGGCTGCCCCATCAAAAAACTTTGATGAAATTAAACAGGTAAATTCCTTTCAAAGATTTAGCCCGCTCTAAAAAGTCCTCATTACTCGGATAAGTAAATCATATCCTATAATATTCCTTCAACTGTTTAAGTTCGTATCTATTCAGCGGCATATACTTATTTATTTCTTCCTGCAGGTCAACATCTTTTACTCTGTTTCACCTTCTTCCCCTTGCCCGGGGGTCATCAAAACTACAATGATTTTTGAGCCAAAGAATGAAGTTCATTATTTGCCAAAGCCATCAGTTTCTTTTTTACCGTTCTTGAAAAATACTCTTTCTCGGTTTTCGTCAATTTTTCGTTTTTTAATTTTTTGTAAAACAAATCTTTTTGCTTGGGCGAAAACACCTGTGATAAGGCAAACTCTAAATTATACTCATCTTTTAATTCCAGCAACTCCTTGAGTTTTGCTTTTTCTTTAAAAGCATAATTTCTGAACGTATCCTTTAACCTCCGACTTGATATTTTACGTTTTGCTACAAATAAATCCTCGTTATTTTTCATTTTTTCAAGATAGGCGTTGTATTTATTCTTATCGCTTAAATTAAGAGAATTATATAACTCTTTTGACTGATTATTATCAAGGTTTAAATTACGATAAAGCGCTAACGATAATGCCGTTAACTCGTAAAATATATTTTTATCGGACTTATTTTTCAGATACTTAACCGTTTTTTGAAAATCAAAAAAACCTTTTTTCACACCGCTGGCCAGCATTACGGGGAATCCGTCCCAAAGCCGCATATCCTTGCTTTTAACAACATCGGCCAACACGGCATTTACATCCAGTTTCTCTTCTTTTTTCATAACGGGGAAGCCAAGTTGATTTAGATTTTCAGTAAGATTGTTTTTCATCGTAAATACCTTCCTTTTTCAGTTTCTCAACAAAAGATTCAAAATATTTTATCACTTTATCTTCCGATATATCATAGGACGCAGTTTTATAATAAAGCTGTTTTAACCTTTTAAAATTGATTTCATCTTTTTTCGCTTTAATCAATGCCATACAATCTTCAGTATCTACGCTCAACGACCGGAATATTTTACTTATAATCAAATCATAATAATTCAAAGCTCCGAGATAAATATGATTTAATTCGGCAATAAAAATATGTTTATCCTTTTTAAGCGGCGATTCCAGGAGTTCCGTAGTGTGAACGCTTTTACCTTTAAACAAATCAAATACAAAATCACCTTCCCTTGCCCATCCATTGCCGGTAACCGGTTCATATCCAAGTTGCTTTAAAATATTTATGAGGTATTCATATTGTTCGGGCTCCGGGACTAACAAATCTATATCTTTCGTTGAGTCCTTTATACCGAGCAATGTCACGGCGGTTCCGCCGCATGCAATAAGATTTACCTTTATTTTTAAGAAACCATCCCATGCGGATAATCTCTCCAGCAGTTTTTGTTTATTTATTCTGTAATTCATACATATAATTGTATGTTATCATACATTACCTTGCATCATTTTATACAATAATAATAAATTTGTCAAGTGTTTTTTCAACGAGCGCCCTTCCACACCTGCCTGCCGTCAGGCAGAAATCAATCCTCACAAAAGGCATATCGTGTTCTCCTTATCCGGCAAAAAAATCAAAAGCATCCCCATTTTTCTCATTTTCCGTACCCACATTTCTCATGGCAGCGGCTCTTTTAGTAATGCCTGATAAATCTCTAAATCACCCGGCGAGAAACAGCAGAAAATAACTTCGCATTTATAATTGTTGGACTCCATAAATTTTATACAAGATTGAACTGCAATTTGTGCGGCAGATTTGGATGGATACCCATAAACCCCGGTACTGATACATGGAAATGCGATACTGTGACAGTTGTATTTCTTGGCGAGAGTCAACGAATTGATGTAACACTTACATAACAATTCGGGTTCTCCGGATAAACCACCATTCCAGACAGGGCCGACAGTATGGATTACATATCGCGACGGTAACTTGTAAGCTTTCGTGATCTTAGCATCACCAGCAAGGCATCCGCCAAGCGACTTGCATTCTTCCATGAGATCCGGTCCGGCGGCGCGGTGAATTGCCCCGTCAACACCACCTCCGCCCAAAAGAGTTTTGTTTGCAGCATTGACTATGACATCAACCTGAAGTTTTGTTATATCGGATAGAATTGTTTTCATCATATCATTTTAGTCCGAGAAACCGCCTGTTAGCACTCATGCAAAATGGGACAAGTTGGCCGGGCGGCGGGATTTTTTAATTTACTCATCTTAATCAAAAAAAGTTTCGGGAGACGCGGTTATTCCCGGATGGTGGAGGTGGGGGGAATCGAACCCCCGTCCGATAATGCATCCTCCGGGTATCTACAGGCTTAGATTGCGATTTAATTTCTTTTTCCGAACTCCCGCAATCAGGATTCCGGAAAAATAGTTCCCTTAAATTTCACAGACGTCCCGGAAACGCTGACGTCTGCTATTCTGTCTGCTTGACGGCGTTACTGAAACCAACAGAAGAGTTTCAGACGCCGGACGAACCTAACAGGTCGCCGTTGCTAATGTTGAGTTAGCGTTTTTTTTCGGTCGATTTTTATGGGGCCATCGACCAACCCCAGCCTGCTGCCTGAAAGAACGCTGTCACCGTCGAAACCAATCACCCCCGTCAAACTTTTATTCAGGTTTGATTGCGCAACCGCTATATTAAAATACAAACTAAACGGGCTTATTGTCAAGATTCCGTCCCTGTTTTTTCCAACACTATTTTTTATCCGGAAACTTTTCATCTGCCGGCGCGCCGCCCAAACCCCAGTTCTCTTTTCCAACTTTTTATTTCTCGTTCAAAGTTTCCAACAACCGCAGGTAATCTCTTTGACTCTCGTATTCCATAGATGTAATCAAGTTTATAAATGGAGTATCATTCCCTCTGTCACATTGCCGAAGCGAGTTCAGATAATCGCTTCTCAATACAGGCGGTATAACAATAATTTCATATCCGTTTTGGAGCAAGGATAAATTCATCAAGAGCCGCGCTGTCCGTCCATTGCCGTCGACAAACGGGTGTATTCTTGCAAGTTCCTTATGAATTATTGCAGAAAATTCCACCGGATGGTATTTCTTTTTCCACTCAGGGATATTATTCATTAACTCTTCAACTAAGTTTTTTACTTTGCTTGGCGGAGGCAGTTTAACGTCCGAGCCCTGGATATAGACAGACACCTTCCTGTATTTTCCGGCATTCTTCTTGTCTATCCTATAGTAAAAAATCCTGTGTAGTGACAGTATATCCTTTTCCACGATGGCATCTTTCCTGGACAGTTTGTATATGTAGTCGTATGCTTCACTGTGCCCAATAGCTTCCAGATGGTCTTTTAATGGTTTACCGCTGATAGTTATTCCTTCCTCAATAACTATTTTCGTTTCTGTCTCGGTCAGTGAATTACCTTCCAAAGCATTACTTGAATAAGTAAATCCTATCCTATAGTATTCCTTCAACTGTTTAAGTTGGTATCTATTCAGCGGCCTATACTTATTTATTTCTTCCTGCAGCCTGTCAACATCTTTTACTCTGTTTCTAAAATCCACAGACCCTCCTTTTCTCTAATAAGGTGAATGTCAATCCAATTATATTTTCAGCGCCAACGGAAAATTCCACGAGATGCCCCCAGAATTCACTATTTTCATTTACTCAATACCCTGAGTAATTTTACTCAATACTTTGGGCAATGGCAACATGAGTTTTTAAGAAACGGCCATACCTCTCTGCATTTTTATTTTACGCCCCTGGGGTGACTCGAACACCCGACACCCGGTTTAGGAAACCGGTGCTCTATCCTCTGAGCTACAGGGGCTTTAATAAGAATCTCCGCGAGGATCCGCCGCTATCATTGAAACAATTTTTTCATTGTCATTTACCGTATAAAAAAACCTGTGGTTGCCAATCCTGTATCTCCATGTATCCGGTTTGTATGACCTGAGTTTCTTTATGTTCTTGCCAAAATACGGATTCTGTCTTAATTGGGTATAAACGTATGTTTTTAATTTTCTTTTTATTTTTTCCCTCTGTCCGCTGAAGTCACATTCAATATCTCTTGAAAACTGGTTTGTCTCGAAAATCCTGAATCTATTCAACAAACCTCCCTTTCCGTCTTTTAGCGTCATTGTGTCCTGCTTTAAGTTTGCCTGATAAACGTTTATCCGATTTGATTTGCGCCATTTCAATCGGGTCAGCATAATAAGATTCTTCTATGTCCTTCAATACCCTGCTCGTGATAAAATTAGAAATAGGACGATGCTCAATATCAGCCGCCATTGACACCTTTTTATATTCATCCTGTGAAAGCCGCAATGTTATTACTTTAGACATTAACCCTCCTTTCTCACTTCAAATTTATTCTAATTTATTCTAATATATTCTCTCGATATTTGTCAATATTTTGTATGTATTCCCGTTTACATTGCGGGCAAACTATGATTTATCTCCGGTGAATTTACAATTTAAAAATTTTTTTGCTAATTTTTTTTGCCGTTCTGTTTCTTAAATCAAAAATAAGTTTTGAATTTTTTATAATAAAATCGTAGTCAAAGTGGTCGTGGTCGGTCGCGATTATAACCATATCTGACGCCTTCAGCGCGCGGGAGGTCAGGAGCTCCGCTCTTTTCCCGGGGATGCCGTCGGGAACAAGGTCGTCGAACCATGAGACATCCGCTCCCAGATTAAGCAGGTTCAGAATTATTTCAATCACGGGCGACTCTCTCGTGTCGGAAACGTTCTTCTTGTAGGCGACGCCGAGAACCAGTATTCTGCTTCCTTTCACGGAAATTGAAAAACCGTTCAGAATTTTTACCAGTTTATCAACGACAAAATCGGGCATCGTGCTGTTTATTTCGGCGGCGAGGTCTATAAACCTTGTGTAAAAATTAAGCGAGCGCATTTTCCAGGAAAGATAAAGAGGGTCAACGGGAATGCAGTGCCCCCCGAGTCCGGGGCCCGGATAGAACGGCATAAAACCGAACGGTTTTGTTCCCGCGAGATTAACGATTTCCCAAACATCAAGTTTTAATTTATCCGCAATCTGCGCAATTTCGTTTATGAGACCGATATTGACCGCCCTGAATGTATTTTCAAGGAGTTTGACCATCTCTGCCGCCTCAAGAGAACTCGCGGGGACAATATCCCCTATAATTTTTCTATAATACAAACACGCCTTTTCAAGGGATTTCCTGTTTATTCCGCCGATTATCTTCGGGGTGTTTTCCGTTTTCCATTTTTTGTTCGCGGGGTCTACCCTTTCCGGCGAAAAAGCCAGATAAAAGTCCTTCCCTGCCTTGAGACCGCTTTTTTCAAGGAGCGGGGCAACGACTTCTCTCGTCGTTCCCGGATAAGTTGTCGACTCAAGAACTACGGTCGTTCCCCTGCAGAGATGACTCCCTATCTGTTCGGAAGCCGAAACGATAAACGAAATGTCGGGGTCCTGCGTCTTTCTCAGCGGCGTCGGAACGCAGACAATAACGCACTCGCATTTCTTTATCTCCCCGAAATCGGCTGTCGGTTTTAAAAAACCTTTTTTGACAAGATTTTTTACCGTGGCCGAATGAACGTCCGAAATATAACTTTTACCCGACTTAATCAGAGAAACCTTTTTCTCCGACACATCCACGCCCACAGCGGTGATTCCTTTTTTGGCAAAAGCGCAGGCGAGCGGAAGACCTACATAACCCAGCCCGACAACGGCAATTTTCATTTTTTACTCCTCATCATGGATTCATTATAACAATTTTATTTTATTTTGCCACCGAGGGAATGAATCTTGTCCCTCAGGATAATCGCCATTTCAAAATCAAGATTGTCAACCGCATCTCTCAGGTCGGTTTTCAGCGCCTCGAGCAGCTGTGAGGATGAACCGGCAAACCTGTCAAGATTTTCGCTTATTGTCTCATACGTTTTCTGTTTCGTTTTCTTTATGAGCGTTTTATCAAGAAAAATTTTCTTCACGATGGAACGCGGGGTTATGTGGTGCGTCCTGTTATACGCTTCCTGAATGCGCCTTCTTCTCTTCATTTCGGAGATGGCGTTTTTCATGGACGACGTTACCTTGTCCGCATAAAAAACAATCCGGCTTGAAACGTTCCTCGCGGCGCGGCCGGAAATCTGGATGAGGGAAGACCTGCTCCTCAAAAAACCCTCTTTGTCGGCGTCCAGAATTGCGACGAGCGAAACCTCGGGGAAGTCCAGCCCTTCCCTCAGGAGGTTCACGCCCACAAGGCATTCAAAAATTCCGCGGCGCAGGTCGTGTAAAATTTTGATTCTCTCAAGAGTGCCGATATCCGAATGAATGTAGGTTGTTTTTATCCCCTCTTTAATAAAGTAAAAACTCAAATCCTCCGCCATTTTCTTCGTAAGGGTTATCACAAGCGCTCTCTGATTTTTCTTTCTCAGTTTCAGAATTTCTTTTATAAGGTCTGCGGGGGCGTTTGTCATGCTTCTGATAAAAACCTCGGGGTCAACGAGACCGGTCGGCCTTATAATCTGCTCGACGACAAAATCCCCGCTTTTTTTGATTTCAAAATCGGCAGGGGTCGCCGAGACATAAGCGGTTTTGCCGGCGAGACCTTCAAACTCCGAAAACCTCAAGGGACGGTTGTCGAGCGCGCTCGGAAGACGGAAGCCGAAATCCACAAGCGTTTTTTTTCTTGAATGGTCACCCGCCCACATTCCCCTCAGCTGGGGGACGGTAACGTGGGATTCGTCTATAATCGTCAGAAAATCCCTCGGGAAATAATCAATAAGGCATTGCGACGGCTCGCCCGGGAGGCGGCCGGAAAGGTGCCGCGAATAATTTTCAATACCGTGGCAGTATCCCGTCTCTTCAAGCATTTCAAGGTCGTAGTCCGTTCTCTGTTTAAGACGCTCCGCTTCAAGCAATTGTCCGTTTGACTTAAAGAACCCGAGCCGCTCCTTGAGTTCGGCTTTTATATTTTTTACCGCATCCTTCAGCCGGGGCGGGGAAGTGATAAAAAACTTCGCCGGATAAACAGCGAGGAAATCCACGCCGGCGGTCTTCTCCGCAGTCAGAGAGTCAAACTCGTAAATTTTTGAAATTCTGTCACCGTTCCAGAAAACCCGAAACGGCTTTTGCGCGTAAGACGGAAAGACATCAAGAACGTTTCCTTTCAGACGGAACTTCCCCGGGGAAAAGTCAATGTCGTTCCTCTCATACTGGATATAAGCGAGAGACCTGCAGACCTCCTGAGGCGCAATGACATCACCGGCCGAAAGTTTGACCAGCATTCCCGCCCAGTCCTCCGGAGAGCCGATCCCGTAGATACACGAAACCGTAGCGACGATGATAACATCGCGCCGGGAAAGAACCGACGCCGTCGCCTGAAGGCGCAGGCGGTCTATCTGCTCGTTGATGGCGGCGTCCTTCGCAATGTAGGTGTCCGACTGCGGAATATACGCTTCCGGCTGGTAGTAATCATAGTAGGAAACAAAATAGCAGACGGCATTTTCGGGGAAAAATGTCTTGAATTCCGTGTAGAGCTGTGCGGAAAGCGTTTTGTTGTGCGAAATCACGAGGGCCGGTTTACCCAGCTGCTCGATGACTTTCGCCATCGTAAATGTCTTTCCCGAACCCGTGACGCCGAGAAGAGTTACGGGATGTTTTCCCGTTTTGAGACCTTTCAGAAGTTTTGAGGACGCTTTTTTCTGCGCTTCCGAAAGTTTATAATCGCTTTTTAGTTTAAAAACAGACACCTTATACTGTCTTTGGAAAACTGCTTTTCAGAGAAGATAAATTTTCATGAGAAGTGTGGTCGAGCGTGAGAGGCGTTATTGAAATGTAATTTCGGGAAACCGCCTCTATGTCCGTTCCTTTTATCATAAAACCCGAAAGTTTCTCGCCCGAAAGCCAGTAGTATTTCCCGCCGCGGGGGTCGCGCCTTGCCACCACTCCGCGGTCGTAAATTCTTTTGCCCTGAGACGTAACTTTTATTCCCTTTATCTCTCCCCGCGGGATGTCGGGAATGTTGACATTGAAAAAAACGCCTTCCGGAAGTTTGAGCCGCAAGAGGTGCGGAAAAATTCTTCCGGTTATTTCAGTCGCCATGCCGAAATCAAATCTTTTCTTCAGAATAAGAGAAACGCTTGCGGATTTTATTCCAAGAAAAGCCGCCTCTCGCGCGGCGGCAACCGTTCCCGAATAATTCAAATCGTCTCCGAGGTTCGGTCCCGCATTTATCCCGGAAAAAACAAAATCCGCCCTGTCTTTAAAAATTTCAAGAACGCCGAGGCGGACGCAGTCAACGGGGGTTCCGTCCGAAACGTAAACGTTTTTATCAATTTTTCTCAGGCGGAGCGCTTTATGGAGCGAAATGGAATGGGAGCAGGCGCTTCTCATCCTGTCGGGCAGGACCGCCACGACCCTGCCGAACGGGGAAAGAACTTTTACAAGGGCGGGGAAGTTGCCGGACAGAATCCCGTCGTCATTCGTAACAAGAATGTTATTCGTTTTTTTCACTTTTTCCCGGCGGGTTCAAATTTTATTTCCCCGTCCTCCAGTTTTGCGCGGATTTCCGCGCCTTTCTTTATCTCTCCGCGCAGCATTTTTTCCGAAAGGGGGTCTTCTATTTTATCCTGTATGACCCTCTTTAAAGGCCTCGCTCCGAGAGAAACGTCAAAGCCGGCCTCCGCCAGTTTCTTTTTCACGTCTTTATCAAACAGAACCGAGATTTCTTCTCCTTTCAGGCGTTCGTTCAGCTGATTCAGAAGAAGGTCAACAATTTTCAGAACGTGCTCTTCCGCGAGAGGATGAAAAATCACGGATGCGTCAATCCTGTTCAAAAACTCCGGCTTGAAAGTTTTTTTGAGTTCTTCGTTTATGGTTTCTTTCATTTTGCCGAAATCAAAACCCTTGTCCTCCGAAAAACCTACCGACTTTTTAGCGGAAAAGTCAGAAACCCCGAGGTTGCTTGTCATAATGAGAACGACGTTCTTAAAGTCCACCCTGTGGCCGAGCGAATCCGTGATGAAACCCGAATCCATTATCTGCAGAAGAATCCCGTAAACGTCGGGATGCGCCTTCTCTATTTCATCCAGCAGAACGACCGAATACGGCTTTCTCCTCACCTGTTCCGTCAGAATTCCGCCTTCTTCGTAGCCGACATAACCGGGGGGCGCTCCGACAAGGCGGGAAATGTTGAATTTCTCCATATACTCGGACATATCGACGCGGATGAGAAAATGCTCGTCTCCGAAAAGGAATTTTGCGAGGCACCTGGCGAGAAGCGTCTTTCCCACGCCCGTAGGCCCCAGAAAAATAAAAGAGCCGATGGGCCGCGTTGCCTCGTGAAGGCCCGTTCTCGCCCGGCGCAACGACCTCGCAAGCGTGGAAATCGCCTCGTCCTGCGCAATGATGTCTCTGTGTATTTCCTTTTCCATATTCAAAAGACGCTCGGATTCTTTCTCCGTCATCTTGAAAACGGGAATCCCCGTCCAGTCCGAAATGATGCGGGCAATTCCATCCTCTTTCACGACGGATATTTTTTTTATTGTTTCATATTTATCACCGACATCCTTTAATTCCTTCCTGAGTTCTTCTTCTTTCTTTTTGAGAACAGCCGCTTTTTCAAATTCCTGGTTCTGAATCGCTTCCGCTTTTTCGGAGCGGAGGTCTTTTATTTTTTTCTGAACGGCAATGATTTCTTCGGGGCGCTCCGACATTTTTATTCTGAGGTTGCTCCCCGCCTCGTCTATAACGTCAATCGCCTTATCGGGAAGAAACCTGTCCGAAATATACCTGTCGGAAAGGCGGACCGCCGCGACCAGCGCCGCATCGGTATATTTTACCCCGTGATACGCCTCGTATTTGTCTCTCAGACCTTTCAGAATTTCTACCGTTTCGGTAACGCCCGGGGCGGAAATCAGAACCGACTGGAATCTCCTCGCAAGCGCCGCGTCTTTCTCAATGTATTTCCTGTAGTCGTTCAGGGTCGTCGCCCCGATACACTGCAAAAGGCCTCTTGCCAGAAGGGGCTTGAGCATGTTTGCCGCATCCATCGGAGCGCCCTCCGCAGAACCCGCGCCGACGACAAGATGCAATTCGTCAATAAACAGAATAATTTTCCCTTTTGAGCGCTCTATCTCGTCAAGAATTCTTTTCATCCTTTCTTCAAACTCGCCCCTGTATTTCGTGCCGGCGACGATGGAGCCCATATCAAGCGAAACGACTCTGTGCCCTGAAATAATTTCAGGGACTTCTTCCGCCACAATTTTCTGCGCAATTCCCTCCACGACGGCTGTCTTGCCCACGCCGGGGTCTCCTATCAGCACGGGATTGTTTTTTGTCCTGCGGCACAAAATCTGGATGACCCGCTGAATTTCCTTCTCCCTGCCGACAATGGGGTCAAGATTACCGTTCTTTGCCTCAACCGTCAGGTTCCTGCTGAATTTATCCAGGATGGGCGTCTTCGTGGAGACGTTCTTAGCGTGCCCTTTGTACGCCGGCCGTTCTTCGTCGTCTTCTTCCTCCCTGAAAAAATTCAGCACCTTCTCGTAAGTAACGCCGAATGACTTCAGAATCTGGCTTGCTCCGCTCTGCCTTTCCTTCAGCAGAGCCAGGAGCAGGTGCTCGGTCCCGACAAACGGCTGTCCCTGACCCCGCGCTTCCTCGACGGCAAGCTGTATGATTCTTTTCGCCCGGGGAGAAAACGGGATAGGACCTATCTGAATGAGGTTGACGCCCTCCCCGAGAATACCCTTTATGTCGTCAACGACCTGCGAAACATCAACGTTGAGCGAAGCAAGAATGTTCGCCGCAACACCGTCACTGAGAGCCAACAGCCCAAGGAGAACGTGCTCGCTCCCGACGTAAGAATGGTTCATTCCCTTAGCCGCTTCGTTCGCGTTATAAAGAACTTTCTGAGCTCTCTGCGTAAATCTGTTATCCATCGTCTACTCCCTCCGCTTTCAGCGGAAATCAAATATTATGTCATCCGTTATCCAGCATAAATTGCGTTGAATAGACCCTGCCCCAGAAATGAGCCGCCTGATGGGCGTCGTATTTCGTCCAGTCGATTCCCGTAAACTTCACGGGATTGTACCATTGAAACGACCGGTCATCGTAATAACCCGCAATGATGTTCAACATGCCTTTGAGTTTTTTCAAACCGCCGCTCTCCATACAATGATTTACGATTTTCTGCAAAACTGACGGGTCAAGCAGAGACGGGTTTGCCGTCTTCCGTGTAAAAAATTTTCTAATTTCAGGGGGTTCCCGGCTGATTACGGGGCTTTCAGCGGGCCTGTCTTCAAACGCTTTATGAAAACCCCTTGTTTTATCCGCTTTATATTCCTCAAATAATTTCTTCCAGCCCCCGTCGGAAAAAGGCAGGTCAATATTAAAATCCGAAAAAAAAGAAACCGCACGACCGGCATCCCACATACAGTCCAGCACTTCATCCATCGAGTTTCCGTTTTTCCTGACAATGTCAACGGCAGGCGTCGAGCCCCCGTGAAACATTATGTTCTTCTGGTGAAGAGAAGCGATTGTTCTGAAGACCCTCATATACGCGGGATGCGCATACTGGGTGATGTCCGACGAGAAACCGTCGCGGCGCCCGTTTTTCTCAAATTCGGGAGCGTCGGAAACCGTAAAGGGAATTACTCCGGATATTTTTTCTTTTACCTTAAAAGTCAGGTACTCCAGAACCTTGCCGGCGCAGTCATAGGCGCGGGCAACGGCCAAAGATACGGGGCGGTCTCTTTTTACGTCATCCTTTACAATTTTCCTGTATTTTAATTTTATGCTGTCCGTCAGAAAGCCCTCTTCGGAAAGGTCTCCGAACACGGAAGATTTTTTTGAAATACGCATCCAGAAATGAAAACCCGAAGCCGTCGTATCAAGAATGTATTTTATTCCGAACGAACTCAGTATTTCTTCTATCCGGCTGATAAACGGCTCCATCCATCCGAAAACCCTTTTCTGATGTTTGTACACGAAACTCTGGTCCTTCCTGTTGAAGTACTCAAGGTCCCAGAAAATGAAAAACGACCCGGAATTCGAAAGAGCCGGACGATAAACGTCAAGCCCCTCGTCAAGAAGTTCGTCAACGCGGCCCGCGGAAACGATCTTCACCGGAAACGCCCAGCGCTTTTTTATAAGGGCGGGCCCGCTCCCGACCGCAAAAGAGACATCGCTGAACTGCGACCTGATGAGTTCCCTTATTTTTTTGTTTCCGTAATATATCCGGTAAAAGTTCTGCGCCGTCATTATTCGGAGAATAATCTGATTGTTTTTTTCATCAAAAAGTATTTGAATTCTTTCATTTTGAAAACGAATTCGTACGGGACGCTGATTTTCCCGATTATTTCCTGTCTTCCGGGCAGGTCCCCATGGCAGTCGGACCCGCCCGTTACAAGAAGGTTGAACTTTTCGGCCCACGAAAGAAATTTTTCCGTTTCTTCTTTCGTGTGTCCCGGATAAAACGCCTCTATCCCCTTCAGCCCTTTCTTGACGAGGTGATTTATAATTTTCTGGGAGGACGCGCCGTACTTCGGATGCGCGACAACGGGAATGCCGCCAATCTTCAGGATTAAATCAATGGCTTCTTCCGGAAGCAGACGCAACCGCTCAACAAAAGCGGGCCTGCCTTTTATCAGATATTTTTTGAATGCCTCGTCAACGGTTTCAACGTAACCGCCCGCCACAAGCGCTTTTGCGATGTGCATCCTTCCCACGGAGCCTTTCCCTTCTATTTCAAAAATAAAATTCCTGTTTATCGGAATCCCGAGGTTGCCAAGTTTGTCGCAAATTTCGTGCGCCCTTTTCAGACGGGCTTTCCGGAAAAGAGCAAGTTTTTTCTGAAAATAAACTGTCCGCCAGTTAATATAATATCCCAAAATGTGAATTTCTTCCTGTTTCGGGTCAATCCCTTCCGCCGAAAGTTCAACGCTGGGTATAACCTCAATTCCGTATCTTGCGCCCGTTATAACGCCTCTTTCCACGCCGTCCGTCGTGTCGTGGTCGGTTATGGAAATGGCGCTCAAACCCAGTTCGCAGGCCCTCCTGACGACTTCCTCCGGACTGCTGACGCCGTCGGAAAAATAGGTGTGAAGGTGAAGGTCAACCTTCATCTCTCTGAAAAGTTCGCTGGTTGTCATAGAATTTCTGCGGCAAGGCGCGCAAGAGGGCTCCTTTCCGATTTCACGAAGGTTACGCTCGCAAAGATATCCTGTCCCCTGAACCTTTCTATCGTGTAGGTAAGACCGTTGGATGAAGCGTCAAGATAAGGATTATCAATCTGGTAAGGGTCGCCCGTCAGCACAATTTTTGTTTCCTCTCCCGCGCGGGAAATTATCGTTTTTATTTCGTGGGGCGTGAGGTTCTGCGCCTCGTCGACAATAATGAATTGTTTCGGAATGCTGCGGCCCCTTATATACGTCAACGCCTCTATTTCAAGTTTCCCGCTGTCAAAAAACCAGTCAACCTGCGACTCCATGTCTTCTCCGCGAAACTCGCTCTTTTCCGAGACAGAAATCAAAAATTCAAGATTATCGTAAATTGCTCTCATCCAGGGGGCGAGTTTCTCTTCCTTCGTTCCGGGGAGATACCCGATGTCCTTCCCCATCGGAATAACGGGCCGCGAAACAAGGAGTTTTCTGTAAACATTTTCGTCAAAGACCTTTGACAGCCCGGCCGCAAGCGCCAGAAGCGTCTTACCCGTACCCGCGATTCCGAGGAAAGTCACGAGTTTTATCCTGTCGTCAACAAGACAATCCATTGCAAAACTCTGCTGGACATTCAGAGGTTTTACCCCCCAGAGCAGCGGGCTGGAATTTATCAGTTTCACCGCTTTGCCTTTTTTGCATTTCGCAAGGGCGGTGTGTTTTTCAGACGCCCCGCTTTTTAAAATCAAGAATTCGTTTTCAATCGTCTCGCCTGAGAGTTTCAGTGAACCGTCCGAATAAAATTTGTCTATTTCGTCGCCGCCGACCTCCGCGATGCGCCAGCCGTCGTAAAGTTCCGAAAAATTAACCTTGTTCTTTCCGTAGTCCTCCACGGCGAGGCCCAGAACCTGCGCCTTTATTCTCATGTTTATATCCTTGGAAATAAATACGACATTGCCGTCTTTTTTATTCAGTTCGACGGCAAGGGAGAGTATGAAATTGTCCGCGCTGGCGGCGAAGGTCTTCGGCAGATCCGCGCCTTGGCCCATGACGACCTTCAGGCAGCCCCCGTTTTCCATATTTACGCCCTTCGTCAGATTCCCCGCCTCGCGAAATCCGTCTATACCGCGCGACGCCATCCGCGCAGCCTTGCCCCGCGCATCATTCAGTTTTTTCAGATTATCCAGTTCCTCGATTACGGTTATCGGCAAAATCACGTTATTGTCGCCGAAAGAGGAAAAACAGGCAGGGTCGTGAATCAGCACATTAGTATCAAGAACAAAATTTTTAACCATTCCGGCACACCTCCCTGGTTCTGATTTTCTTCGACGCCTCGACGATCACAAAAACAGCCAGCGCCAGAAGAATCACTGAAATTACGAAGAGAAGATTGTTTTCGCCGTAATTCTTCACCATTTCTATAATCAGAGCTATGACTGTCGTAACAAGCATAAAGGCGCCGGGGATTATGACAAAAAGGGATGGAAGTTTCCTCGAGAAAAGATAAGCCGCCACGACAATCAGGACCAGCGCCGCAATCAGTTGATTCGATGCGCCGAAAATCGGCCAGAGTCTCGCCTGCGGCCCGCCCGCAAGATAAAAAGCGGATGCGATTATCACAAGAGTCATAACAACGCCGTTTTTGAAAATTTTTATTTTGAACGTATTGCCGAGCAGTTCCTGACCAACATATCTTGTGATTCTTGTCGCCGTGTCAAGAGTGGTCATAACGAAAGCGTTGAGCATCAACATTGCGAAAAAAGGTCCGAACCGCCCTAAAAGCGGTTTTGAAATCGAACCGAACCCCAGCGCAAAAGTCCTTATCCAGTTGCCGCTTTGCATAAGCGCAGGATACGAATTATAGCCCTTCCACGGCAGGCCAGCCGAGACGGCAATTATCGCAAGGATTGCCATGACGCCTTCCATTATCATCGCGCCGTAGCCGATTCTGAAAGCGTATTTTTCGCTGGAGAGCTGTTTGGATGTCGTGCCGGAAGCCACGAGCGAGTGAAACCCCGAATTCGCCCCGCAGGCAATTATGATGCACATTGAAGGCCACAGCATTCCCTTCGCAGAAGCAAACGTTATGACCGCAGGCGTTTGAAATTGAGGGTGAGAAATAATCACACCGAGGAAACCCAAAATGAGTCCCGCAAAAAGTAAAAACGAGGAAAGATAATCCCTCGGCTGGAGCAGAATGTTAACGGGAAGAACCGAAGCGACTCCGGCGTAAATCAGCAGACCGATTATCCACACGGTGGCCGCATTTGCGCAGTTAAGCCCGACAGGATATTTTTCGCCGAGAAAAATAAACCCCGCAAGAGCCGCAAGACCTATCAGAGTCGCAATCACCGAATTAACATTCCATTTGTAAAGCATCAGACCCACAAAAACTGCAACAACGATGAGACCCAGCGTCGGGATAACAATCTGGGGCGTTTCGAGAAGCGTCTTTGCCGTAACAATCGCAAACACGGCAATCACAAGAATCAGCGCAAGAAGAATAAAAACAGAAAAGAAAATTTTTGCGTTTCTGCCTATGACTTTTTCAGAAATGTCGGCAATAGAGGAACCCCCGTTTCTTACCGAAAGGATAAGGGCGGAAAAATCGTGAATGCCGCCGATGAATATGGACCCGGCAACCACCCATACGACCGCTGGCAGCCATCCCCAAATCGCGCAGGCGATCACGGGTCCGAGAATGGGTCCGGCGCCGGCGATAGAAGCAAAGTGATGCCCGAAGAGAAAGAACCAGTTTTTTGAGGGAACGAAATCAACGCCGTTGTACAGGGTGTGAGCCGGCGTGGAATTATCGGGAGAAATGTTCCAGACCTTCCGCATTTTTTTCGAATAGAACTTATACCCGCCGGCAAAACACAAAAGCGAAACCACCGCCAGCACCGCAGAATTCATTTAATCAGCCCCCTCATTTTTCGCGCCACGCAGCCCGGTACGAGCGCCGAAATATCGCCCCCCATCCCGGCGATTTCTCTGACAATCGAAGAACTCAAATACGAAAATTTTGCGTCGGTCATCAAAAAAACCGTCTCAACACTGCCTGAAAGTTTTCTGTTCATCAGGGCCATCTGGAACTCGTAGTCAAAATCGCTCACGGCTCTCAGACCTCTTACTATAATTTCAGAACCGGCTTCTTTCATATAATTTACGAGCAAACCGCTGAACGAGATTACTTTTATTCTTTCCAAATCAAGTTCTCTCAATGAATTTTTTATCAGCGAAATCCTTTCCGGAGTCCTGAAGAACGTTTTTTTTGAAGGTTTTACGAGGACCGCTATTATCACTTCGTCAAAAAGAATTTCCGCCCGGCGGATAATATCCACATGCCCGTTGGTTATCGGGTCAAAACTTCCGGGGTAAACGGCGGAACGGCGTTTTTTCATACGTAAATCTCTCTACTCTTCCACTCTTCCTCTCGCGTACCGCGAAGGGGAAGGTTTTGAAACCGTCCCCAACCATTTCACGCTTTTTTCAGGTCATCTTTGTTTATGTTATTGAGGAAAAGATTATAAAAATCCTCTTTCAATTTCTTTTCAAAAATCTCCCTGGCCTCAAACATTCCGTAAATCTTCTCGGAAACAAAGACCTTGCTTTTGCTTTTCATGGCAAGGCAAATCGCATCCGACGGGCGGGAATCAATATCCAAAAGCGCGCCGCCTTTCTCAAGGAAAACCCTGCTGTAAAATGTGTTGTCAGCAACATCCGTAATCAGAATATACTTGACCTTGCCGTTTAAAGCATAAATGACGCTTTTCAAAAGTTCATGGGTAAGCGGCCGACGGAACTCTTCGGATTCGATTGCCGACTGAATTGCCTGCGCCTCAAAAATTCCTATCCAGATGGGAAGAACTCTGTCTTTTTCCCTGTTCATTAAAATAACCATTGCGGAGGCGGAAACAAAATCAAAAAAGACCCTCAGGACTTCGACTTCAACCATTTTCGCTGACCCGCACCATGATATTTTTCCTGCTCCCGACCCGGATTGTAAATCTTATCCCGTCGGAGTACTTGTCACGTTCGGAAAAAGCGGCGCCGGAGAGGGTGACTTTGCGCGGGTCCACGCCTATTACCTTAAAATTCGCCATTGCGTAAATCATCTCATCTCCGGATTTTACATTGATTAACAGAGCATCCGCAGACGATTCCTTTCTTATTTTATAAAAATTTCTCCAGCAGCTTTCAAAATGCCCGCCGTTGAGAAAAATTGCGTATTTATCGGTTTTTAAGGACTTTTTGCCCGCGATGCTTCTATCCGTCGTAAAAACATTGCACATAAAAAGTATCATCAAAATAAAACAGGGAATACCGACCGAGAGCCATATTTTATTACTCTTGCTCATTTGCAAATTATCATAGCAAAATTTATAATATATGTTAATGGGGACGGTTCCTAATTGCCACCACCCTGTAAATAAGAACTTTCCCTGCTTTAATAATGATATTTGCCCGGGTAGCTCAGCTGGTAGAGCAGCTCATTCGTAATGAGCAGGTCAGCGGTTCGATCCCGCTCTCGGGCTATAATTGGGGACGGTCGCCTCAGGCGACCGTCCCTTTCCTCTTTTTGGTAAAGCTGCGAGCGCGGCCATGATAAAATCACTCTACATTCACATTCCATTCTGCAGGAAAAGATGTCTTTACTGCGATTTTTATTCCCAAACAAACCTAAAGTTAAAAAAGTCATATCTGAAAGCGCTCGCGAGAGAGGCAAATTCATACAGGAAATTTCCTGCTCTGCTGGAGACAATATACGTCGGCGGAGGGACACCTTCCCTTCTTACGGCGGAGGACTTCAAATTCCTTTTTGAAAACGTTATCTGGCCTTTCGCAAAAACAAACTCCTGTGAGATAACCGTTGAAGTGAATCCCGATTCAACAGACAAACATCTTTTAAACGTATTAAAAAATCTCGGCGTGAACCGCCTCAGCATCGGTTTTCAGTTTTTGAGCGACCGGCTTCTCGTAAAATCCGGCCGGCTTCACACAGGCCGCAAAGCCGTAAAATCGTTTGAACTCGCGAGAAAAAGCGGCTTCAATAACATAAATGTCGATATTTTATACGGTTTCCCGACGCAGAGGATTTCCGAACTGGAAAATACGCTGAATAAAATAATCGGCCTTAATCCCGAACATATATCCGCATACCTTTACACCCGGCCTCAGCGAAAACCCCATACCATCGTTTCCGCCGAACTGCGGGGCAAACCGCCCGCGGCTTTCGGAAAAGAAAATCCAGATGACCTTGATATGTACCGCCTCGTATGCAAAAAACTTGAAAAAGCCAAGTTCAGACATTATGAAATATCTAATTTTGCGAAAAGAAACTTTTTTTCAAAACACAACCTCAACTACTGGAATGGGCGCGGCTACATAGGTTTGGGTGCGGGGGCAACCGGAACATTCAAAAATCTGAGGATAAAAAACAAAGATATTACCTCCTATATCAGGAACCCCTTAAAAAAAGAAGAAGAATATCTGACGGAAAAAAAGAGAAATTTTGAAAAAAAATTTTTAGCCCTGCGCACTTCCCGTGGAATACCCTATGAAAAAAACCAGGATGAATTTATACGGATGGGGTGGCTGAAAAAAGAATCGGGGAGAGTCAGATTCACGCAGGAGGGCTGGTTTGTTTCGAACTCCGTCATATCCGAAATTGTTTGAAATTTATTATAATAACGCGTGAAAAAAATTGCTCTGTGTTTTTTTCTTCTGCTGATGTCCTGCACGCAGGAAACCGTAAGGCCGCGGATTGCGGAGGAGGTGACCGGAATGGAAAATTCAAAAAAAGCCGTTTTTATCATTGCATCTTCGGATTTCAGGGACGAAGAATACAATACCCCGAAAGAAATCCTTGAGAAAGCAAACATAAAAGTCATAACCGCATCAAGCAGAACGGGAGAAATAACCGGAATGCTGGGAGGAAAAGCCGCGGCTGAAGTTCTTTATTCGTCGGTAAATCCCGCCGAGTACGATGCCGTCGTTTTCATCGGGGGAACAGGAGCAAGCGAATACTGGAATGACCCCGCCGCGCACGAACTCGCAAGAGGATGCGTAGAAAAAGGAAAAATCCTCGCTGCGATATGCATCGCTCCCGTAACGCTTGCGAACGCGGGGCTTCTTGCGGGAAAACGTTCAACCGTTTTTTCCTCGGAAGGCAGTAAACTTAAAAGCGCCGGCGCAATTTACACCGGAAAAAATGTCGAGGTGGACGGAAAAATTATTACAGGGGCGGGACCGTTTGCGGCAAAAGAGTTCGGGAAAGAAATTTTAAAAGCAATCCTTCAATAAAACCTAACAGAACAGCGAGCCCTCTTTTATTCTTCTTCCTATTGCAAATTCCCAGCCCGACATTTGGCGTTTCCCTTCCGGCTTTACTTTCGTGACCAGAAGAGAGCCCTTGCCGCATTTAACGACGAACCCTTCCCCTTTTAACAGTTTACAGACGCTTCCCGGCCGGCTCCGTCCGCAATCCGGAACCTCCTTCGCTTCCCTGATGATGAGCCGTTGCCGCCCTAAAAAAGCGAAAACATTTATTCTCCCTGAAAAAGCAATGACTTTCCTGAATATGCGGGAGGCGGCCTCCGTTTTGAAATCCACTTTTCCGTTTTCTTTTTTTATCAGCGGCGCGGAGGAAGCACAACCTTTCTGCGCCCGCGGAGAAAAACTTTTATCCTGAATAAATTCAAGGGCTTCGCACAATATCCCGCAAGCTGCGCCCGATAGACGGCCGTAAAGATGTTCCGCCGACTCAAGCGCGCCTATTCCAAATTTTCTCTGAATAATAATATCCCCCGAATCAATTTTCTCGTTTATAAAAAAAACCGTTACGCCCGTTGTTTTTTCCCCGTTAAAAACAGCCCATTCTATCGGCGCAGGACCTCTGTAGCGCGGCAGCAGAGAAAAATGGATATTTACCGCTCCGATTTTCGGAATTTTTAGAAATTCTTTCGTAAAAATCCGCCCGAAAGAAACCACAACGAACAAATCGGGATTGTATTTTTTCAATTTTTCGCCGAACATTCCGGAATCCATACCCGATATATTTATAATTTCAACGCCCTTTTCTTTTAGGAAATCTTTCTCCTTACTGCCGATTTCGCCGCAGACGATTGCCGGAAGTTTATGTTTTTTTTCCAAAAGGCATTCCGGAATACTTCCGATAAAATTATCCGAAGTCGAAAAAAGAATAATCTTCACTTTGAGATGCTGTGTTTTATCCTGTAAAGTTTCGGGTAAACCGCAATTTTTTTGAAAATTGAAAGATAATCAATAAAAAGTTTTCCGCTCAAATGGTCGATTTCGTGCTGAATGGCGCGGGCGGGCAGGCCGGCTGCCTTCATTATCGTCTCGTCTCCCTTCCGGCTCATTCCCTTTACAACGATTTTCGCTGGTCTTTTGACTTCGGCAAAAAAACCCGGAATGCTGAGACAGCCCTCCTTAATGACAGATTTGCCGGAGAAGGCCATGATTTCCGGATTAACAAGGCAAATCAAGTCCTCTTTCCTCCCTGAAACATTCACAACAATCATCCGCAGAGGAATACCAATCTGTATTGCGGAAAGACCGATGCCGTTTCCGGCATACATCGTATCAATCATATCGTCAAAAATCCGCTGTATTTCACCGGTTATGTTTTTTACTTTCTCCGACTTCTTTCTGATATCGGGCGAACCGCAGGTTACAATTCTGCTTACCATGAGGAGTTAAAATATAATCTCCAGCCGGTCATGGCGCCTAATGTAAAATCAACGCCGTAACTCACGCCGGGCGACGTGTAAAATTTACATCCGAGATTCCAGTTGAAAGCGGTTTTGTCCTTGGAATCATCCCCGAGATTTACGCCGACCCAGTTGACGGATGGACCGAAATACGGCAGAACCCTCTCGTATTCTTTGCCGAACAGAATCTGTGTTTTAAATATCCTTATGCTTTCTCCCTTAAAATTTCTTGATACGGAAATTTCACTGCCCAGAAGGACGGACGGGGTAATTAGAGTATCCTCCAGAAAAATGTAATTAAAACTCCCCGCGGCGGCGACCAGTGAATTCTCCGAGGGTGAAAAAGTGTTTTCACGACCCGCTTTAACCCCGTAAAGATACGGGTAGGAATACCGCCTGTATCTTAAAAAATATCTTCCGTTTTTGAATTTGAAGCCCAAAACATCTTTATCGAAGTTGCTCCAGTCAAAAAAAATACCCACCTGCCTGTTAGAAAGGTTCGCTTCGCAGGTCGGAGACACAGGCTCCATTGAAAATAACCACGCTGGCAAAAGAAAAATAAAAAAAGCGGCAAAACGCTTTAACACAAATCCCCCATTGCAGCACATTATCCCGCCTGACGCGGTACCGCGAGAAAACATTTCTCTTATGCAATTTCCGATTTACAGGCCCGGAAGGAGTCGAACCTTCAACCCCCGGTTTTGGAGACCGGTGCACTAGCCAGTTGTGCTACGGGCCTATATACTTATTCTCCCGCATATAATACTCGCTTGCTATGCGCTCGAGTATTCTTATACTTTTGCCTGCTTATGCAATGTTCTTTTTCTGCAATGCGAACAATATTTTTTTAATTCAATCTTTTTTACGGCTTTCTTCTTTTTATTCCTTCTAAAAAAATAATTCTTGTTCTTACACACAGAACACCGCAACGCAACCGTCTGTAATTCCACAGCCATATACTCTCCTTAAAAAAAGCCAGGGAGCGGGATTGAACCGCTGGCCTCGTCCTTACCAAGGACGTGCTCTACCAACTGAGCTACCCTGGCAAACACTTTAATGCCTGCCCGATAATTAAAAGCGGGAGAGGGGAATCGAACCCCCGCTTCCAGCTTGGAAGGCTGGAGCACTACCACTATGCAACTCCCGCAACAGCCTAACACCTACTTTTGTGGACAGGGGAGGATTCGGTCACAAATAATCCGCCTGACGGCGGATTTTCGCGGCCCCGCCTCACGGCGCTCGCCTTTGCTTCGCAAAACTCGCGCATCGCTCCGGCTTTCGAATCCCCACGCGAGCCAAGCAGTTGGCTCGCTCCCTTCCTAAAAACTTTTGTGGACAGGGGAGGATTCGAACCTCCGTAGCCCGTTCGGGCGACAGATTTACAGTCTGTTGGATTTAACCGCTCTCCCACCTGTCCGTTACGGATATTATATTCGCAATTTTGTTCCCCTGTGTCAAGAAAAATGTTGATTACGACAACCTGCCGTAATATTAAGACACATTTGGAATGCAGAATTTACTTTACGGTATCCCCTGTAAAACTTGCTTTTGTACGGAATATACACGCACAGCTCACCGCTGCATTAACAAAAACCCGAACCGGCCAGGTGGCCGGTATAATTGAATCTTTTAGTTCTTTTAATCTACCAGCGCTGCCCGCCTTCTCTTCCCCCTCTTCCACCTCTGTCACCTCTGCTGTCACCTCTGTCTTTCCTCGGTTTCGCCTCGTTGACTTTGATATTTCTGCCGCCGAGCTCTTTTTCGTTTAAAGCGGAAATAGCAGCTTTTGCTTCGTCGTCATTTTCCATTTCCACAAAACCGAATCCGCGGGATCTTCCGCTGAATTTGTCCTTGATGACAGATACGCTCGAAACTTTACCATGCCCTTCAAAAGCTTTGCGCAGTTCATCTTCGCCGACTTCCCAAGCCAAATTACCCACATACATATTCACACAAACCTCCCTCTCGGGCCGGATACCCTAAAACATTTCGCCGGCCGCTCATAACTCACAAAGATTCTCATTGCGGACGTATTCTGCTCTTCCGAATAAAGGGCTGAATAACTTTCTGTAAGGCGGGGAAAATCAAATGTCACCGCCGCAATGTCTCTCCACAAACGTCTTTTCATACCCACTTCTGTCTCAATCTCGTTTATTGTAAATAATGCTTTCTAAAAATGCAATAGGCAATTTTGCTCCCTCATTTTGCTCCCTCAATTTTGCTTAGTGGAAAAACGGGGACGTTCATTCACTGCTTATTTTTATCAAGATTTTTCCATTTAATAATCTAAATCTGGCTGGTATGCCTTCCGCACCTTAACGGCAATCTGGCGGTCCGTCATTTTATCGGTCGTTTCAACACCAATGACACGTTTGCTTAACTCTTTATTTTTGATACGCTTTTTAAGTTCATGCTTTGCTTCTCCAGGGCCAAAAATAAAAAGCGATTCTGCATTTGCCAAATTTAAAATTACTTCATCATAATATCTATTCAGATGAAGATTAAACCGTTTGTCTATACTATCTTCCGCTATAATCTCTCCAATAAATTTTTTAGAACGGGACCCCCCGCAAGGCTTGACATGTTTTTCAAGATTGGACTTTACAACTTTGACCGTATCGCTGCCCGCTACAACATTGACTATCACCGCCTTTCTGTGATCAATCCATACGCCCATTTTTGTTTTCATAATCTTTCTCCTTTTATTTAACTCCAAAAAATAGCGAAAAACATCCTTAATTATTGTAGAATTGATCTGATCAAAGGTCAATCTACGCGGATGTTTCGCTGCGGCATATTGTAACACATTTTTAATCAATTGTTACCATTGCTCCCGGGAACATCAATTTTGAAACACCGGTTAAATCGCATTCGGGTGACCGATAGTATTTTACCGAAAAGATTTAATTTTCACAGGACAGCCGTGATTTAATATGCTATAATATCATGAAATCCCGTTTGGATTCCAACTTATAATACGGGGCAGCTGACGGCCGACAAGCGGAGGAATAAATGAATAAAGTTATTGTGATTGTCAACGAGTACGCAATTTACGTGCTCCAGTTCTTTGCCATTCTGGTTATCATAACGGGGGTAGTAAAGGCGATGCTGGTTTTTATCGGAGATGCTCTCCTCAAAGAAAAAGCCGTCAGAGCCATCAGGGAAAGCCGCCTTGAACTGGGACATTCCTTTTCTCTGGGTCTGGGTTTCCTTATCGGGGCGAGTATCCTGAAAAGCACACTAACGCCTACATGGGACGATATCGGGAAACTTAGCGTCATTATCGCCATCCGCACAATACTGAATTATTTTCTGACCAAAGAAATAAAATCCATAACTGAATAAGTGATTTAACCGGGGGAATTAGGGATGAATTTACTTCTGTTTATTATCGTTGTGATGGTTTCGTTTATCATAGTGCGAATCGGAGCAATCGCATTCCAGTTAACGGGTCTGGAGTGGTCGCTGGCCAAGTTTCAGGCGCTGTCCTGCTTTTCGGGAACTGGATTTACAACGAAGGAATCCGAGCTGATTACCTCCCACCCTCAGAGAAGGCGCATAGCTTCCATCTTAATAGTTATGGGTAATGCGGGGTTCGTAACGCTCGTCGCGACTTTCGCAAATTCCCTGCGCCCTAATATCTCACTCCCGGGGCTGCAGATACCGTACTTGAACCTGCTCATTCCCAATTCCATACTGTCGCTCGTCAACCTTCTGATTATTGTTACGGCCGTTTATTTCTCATTCAAACTGTTTACAAACAACAGGTTTACAAAAAAATTGACGGATTACCTGCGGGAAAAAATTATAAAAAGAAAAATAATAAAACCCGTGTCTTTTACCGAATTCATGCTGATGACGGGCGGATACGGTATTACTCAGATAGAAGCCGGCAAAAAAAGTTCTATTCTGGGAAAAACCATTAAAAAATCGGGGATGCGCGATTTTGACATTTTAATCCTGGCCATAGAGCGCGAAGGAGACTTTGTTCCCAATCCCCCTGCAGACACAAAAATACTGTTAGGCGATAAAATTACCTGTTTCGGCAAACTGGATAATATAAAAAAGGAATTTATCTAATACTGCGTAAATGTACAAAGAAATTTACAAATAAACAGCTAAACCCTGGGCGCGGCGGAAAAACCTCAATAACAGAAGTGATGCGGATATTATAGAGCTTCCTTAGTAATGTACGGAAAACGCATTTTCTATGTTTCCCGCACTTGTCCGCCTGGCCACGTTGCCGTCTTCGGCGACCTGCCATTCCCGAAGAAAAACCGCAGTTATGCTTCAGAGATAATCCATTGGAACGTATTTTTCCCGTAAAGCGGTTTTTATAATATTCCTTATCTGCCACAGGCGGCGGGGCAGATGACAAAACATAATGGGGCAGTAAATTCTATTTTAAAAAAATCGGGCAAATTGCAATTTAATTATTAGCGTAATGTTATAGTAAAAGATATAATTGTAAATATAGCAATGATTTAGACTGTAACTTTTTAGGATGTATTTATGGCATTAAAAAAGGAATTAAATTTATTTGATGTTTTTTGTATTGCATCCGGAGCCATGATAAGTTCCGGTTTATTCATTTTGCCTGGTATTGCTCATTTTAAAGCAGGGCCCGCGGTAATATTCTCTTATTTAATAGCAGGAATTATTTCAATAGCAGGAATGTTGAGTATCGCTGAAATGACTACCGCCATGCCTAAAGCAGGGGGTGACTGCTTTACAATTATAAGAAGTATGGGGCCGGGAATAGGCACAGTCGCTGGATTACTAAGCTGGTTTTCACTGGCAATGAAAAGCGCGTTTGCTCTTGTTGGCATGTCGGTGTTTACTAAAATTATAGTAAATGTTGATATACACATAATTGCTGTTTTTTTCTGCTTGGTTTTTTTATTCATTAACCTAATAGGCATTAAGGAGGCAGGAAAAACTCAGATTATTCTTGTCGTGGGGCTGTTTATATTGATGATTTTTTATATAGGCGCAGGAGTTCCTCATATAAAAATTCAATATTTATCTCCTTTTGCCCCGAATGGCATTAAAGCATTATTTTCTACTGCCGGTTTTGTTTTCGTCTCATATGCAGGACTGCTAAAAATTGCGAGTATTGCAGAAGAAATTAAAAATCCGGCAAAGAATATTCCTGCTGGAATGATTCTTTCTTTAGTTGTTGTAAGTATTTTCTATACACTGATGATTTTTGTGACATCCGGTGTTATAGAACCGAAACTATTGCATAATTCATATACGCCTATATCAGATGCGGCAGAAGTATTTTTAGGCAATTGGGGAAAAATAATACTTAGCCTGGCCGCTATATTTGCCTTTCTCTCAACTGCGAATGCCGGTATTATGACTTCGGCCAGATCTTTGGTACCATTGAGCCGGGATAAATTACTGCCGGCATCTATAAGCAACATAAACTCAAAATTCAATACTCCGCATAATGCTCTTATTATTACCGGTGTTTTTATATTAATATCGCTTTTTTTGAAATTTGAAGTATTAGTTGAAGCAGCATCTATTGTGTTGATATTAACAAATATACTCGCATGTTTTTCGGTAATAATATTAAGAGAGAGTAAAATCCAAAACTATCGGCCAAGCTTCTTAACTCCATTCTATCCATGGATGCAGATTTTTGGGATTATTGCACTGTTGTTTTTGTTGTTTGAGATGGGTGGCGAGGCTATATTTATAACTTTAATTCTAATAATTGCAGGATTCTCCATCTATTGGTTTTACGGAAGAAAACATGGAAAAATGGAATTTGCCATGCTTCATATTATAGAAAGAATTACAGCTAAAGAATTTACTGATGGCAAACTGGAATCAGAATTAAAGGAAATCATAAGAGAACGCGATGAAATTATTAAAGACCGATTTGATGAATTGGTAGAAAACAGTATCATCCTTGATTTAGAGCAAAAGATTAAAGTAGAAGAATTTTTTGAATTATCAGCAAACAAGATGTCAACAAAACTCAACGTTTCCGAGGAACTTATTTACGAATTGCTGCTACAGAGGGAAAAAGAAACCAGTACGGTACTTAATAAATGGATTGCGATTCCGCATATTATTATAGACGGTAATAAGAATTTCTGCATCCTTATTGCAAGAGCAAAAGAGGGCATCAGTTTTTCAGACAACAGCCCTAATATTAAGGCAGTTTTTGTTTTGGCGGGAACTATTGATGAAAGGAATTTCCATTTAAGAGTACTGGCATCCATTGCACAAATAATTCAAGATATAAATTTTGAAAAGCGGTGGATGTCCGCCAAAGGGATAGAATCATTGCGCGACACGATACTTTTAAGCAAAAGACAAAGGCATTATGATTAGTATATGTTGAATTATATTGCCATTAGCCAAATGGAATTAACTGTCCCGTTATGTTTTACCATACGCAGCCGCCGGCGCGGTAAATAGGGAATATTATAAAAACCGCAATCCCTTTTTGACGGGATAAATCCGTGCCAACGAATTATCTTTGAAACAGATCTGCGGTTTTTCTTCGGGTTGGCGGAGATTTTCAAACTACGTTCGAACTTATTCACGAAAGCATTCATTCAATCTCTGATGTGATTTTATAAGTTTCATCAGCATAAATCAATTCATTTATTTTCTCATTCATCCTCTCCCTTGATGGGAGAGGATGAAGCCTGCCCCTGCGAAAGCAGGGGGTGAGGGTGGTTTGATTATTTTATTTGTCATTGCGAATGACCTTCGGGAATGAAGCAATCTCAACATTCAATCCCATGCGCCGCGGCGTAGGGGACTGAGGGGGATTTTCGTATATGGAATTATTATTCATTTCCTTTATGGCTCGCAAGCTCGCCATAAGCAAGAGAGCTCGGCGCCTCCGACTATCATTTTGCATTGCAAAATAATTCTCCGGCGCCTCGCATAAGAGACGGGCACAGGACTCCGGCACATCTGCGCCTCCGTCTTGTGCCCTTTGTCC
>JBDRRS010000008.1:0-84458 GCA_043825615.1 bacterium
TTATGGCAAGAGCGGAACTCCGGGGGCTCAGGTTGCGGGGGCGCCGTTCACGATAAGCGTTGACGCCTGCGACGACTGGTGGAACACGAACGCGTCAACCTCGCCTGAGGTGTCAATCACTCTTGGAGATACGAATGCGACGCCCCCGTCCAACAGGACTTTGTTAAACGGAACTACGGCTTTTATTGTGACGTTTAAGACGGCAAATGATGCCTGGACAATAATGGCAGCGGATGAGAGTGGTCCGTTAATCTCATCCACGACGGCAAAGATTACGGTAAACCCGAACACGCCGACCCGATTGAGGGTAATTCTGCCGCCTCAGAACAGGAAGCCGGGAACAACTTATGGCAAGAGCGGAGCTCCGGGCGAGCAGATTGCGGGGACACCGTTTACGATATCGGTTGACGCCTGCGACAACTGGTGGAACACTAATGCGTCGACTTCGCCGGAGGTATCAATAACGCTTGAAGACGGCAACGCCACGCCGCCTGCAAACAGGTTTCTTGCAAACGGGACGACGTCTTTTATTGTGACATTCAAGACGGCAAACTCATCGTGGACAATAACCGCGGCGAATGCGGACGGCGGTTTAGTTTCATCCACGACGGCAAAAGTTCTCGTTAATCCCGCTCCTGCGACGAAACTTCTTATTCTTGTGCCGAATGAGACGCACAAACCCGGAACAACCACGGGGAAGGAAAGTTCGGGTTTAATAAACCAGACGGCGGGTGTGGCATTTACGGTTACCGTTTATGCCGTTGACGACGACTGGAACATAAATACGGATTACAATCCGCTGGTAAAAGTAAACACGACCGACCCGTTTGATACGGAACCGGGCGAAAACTCGCTGGTCTCCGGCGCGGGAATGTTTGACGTTACTCTGGTAAGGGCCTCCACCGCTGTGGTCTGCGCTACTGACTGGAGCGGCGGTCTTAATTCTTCCACATCCTCGGTTATAACCGTTGATTATAACACTGCAACGAAACTGCTTGTTCTTGCTCCCGGAATGACGCACGTTCCGGGCAAGTGGAACAGCACTCCTTACGGTTACCAGAATTCGCCATCAACCCAGACAGCCGGAACCGCATTTGCGGTTACGGTCTTCGCCTGCGACAACTGGTGGAACAGGAATTACGCCGCCAATAACACGGTAAGAATAAGCAGCACTTCGGACCCCAACGACGAACTTTACGGGTTTGACCCGTCTCCCCAAAAGGGTCTTTCCGGCGGGTTTGCCGTTTTTACTTCAACGCTGGTGACAAATGACCCCTCCGGTATCGGCAATAAATGGACGATAACCGTTTCCACGACCGACGGTTCCGCCCTCGCGGCATTCACAACGCCGGAAATCCCCGTCAAGAGCGGCGCGGCGGCAAAACTTCAGTGCCTTCTTGCCGGCGAGGATACAAGACCGGGATATACGACGGGGAAAGAAGGCCCCCCGGCGACGCAGACAGCCGGGGCTTTCTTTACCGTTACGGTTAATACCGTTGATAATTACTGGAACTTCGTTGACCCGCCCACCGAAGCAAAGGTCAGCATAGACGCCAACGACCCGTATTATAAGGACTGGGGTTACGACGTTACGGATATGACGTTGAGCGGCGGATCCTATAAATTCAATATGAAACTCGTAACCAGGGGAACCTGGTCGGTCACCGCCACGGATACGGGCGACACCGGAACTTCGTTTACTGCTCACGTCGCCTCCGGCGTTTACGTTAATTACGCGTCCGCCGTGAAGTATCAGGTTTTACTGCCGACCCAGACGGCTGTCCCGGGTTCTCTTACGGGAAAGAGCGGAGAGCCGAAAGAGCAGACGGCGGGTCTTTCTTTCACCGTTACGGTAAATGCAACCGACCCTTACTGGAATGTCAATCCGGCCTACTCGGAAGCAGGCGCTTTTGCAATTACGACTTCCGATAATTTCGACACGAATCCGACGGGCGTTCAGTTGCTCAACGGAACGACAAACGTTTTGATTACGATGAAGACGGGTTCTCAGGGAATAAATTCCTATCATTCAACCCAGACGGTCACCGCCTCCGGCGCCCGGCAGCCCAATATTTCGTCGGTCGTGAATATAAAAAGTTATACGAAGAATAAACTTCTGCTTTTGTGTCCTAACCAGACGTATGTTCCCGGGGACGTTACCGGTCTCGGATTGTCGGGTAATCCTTCTATGCAGCCGGCAGGGGGCGCATTTACGGTAACGGTCCTCGCCTGCGATATGTTCTACAACCAGACAAAGGCGACGCCGACCGTGACGATTGAAACGACGGACCTTTACGATATTGAGCCGGACGACAAACAACTGGCAAACGGTTTTGCCACGTTTAATATAACGATGAAAGAAGAAGGTTCGCAGCATGTTTCATCATCCGACACTGTGCTTTCTCTTGACTGCTACACTTCCAAAGCGATATCAATCGGCTACGGGCCCGCTGTGAAACTTCAGGTTCTTCTCCCCGGGGAAACACCCGCTCCCGGAACCGAATCAGGGAAGAATAGTTCAGGTCTCTTGACCCAGACGGCAGGCGCTATGTTTACCATTACGGTCAACTGCGTTGACCAGTTCTGGAACATAAATCCCGATGTGAGTCCCTACGTTCAAGGAACCTCATCCGACAAATACGATACGGAGCCCTCTTCAAAGACGCTTACAGGGGGAACCGAGCCCTTCTGGTTTACTCTCAAAACAGCCGCGACGACGACAATAAATGCGCAGCATCTCTATTTGATTGACGATTATTATGACTCGAATACTTCGTCTGTTTTTAACGTCGGACCCGCTCCTCTTGACCGGCTTCTCGTTATTCTGCCCGGGGAATCGTATGACCCGGGGAACATTCCGGCGGCAGGGAAGGGAGGTTTGCCGTCAGAGCAAACAGCGGGAATAACCTTTACTGTAACCGTTCTTGCGACGGATGGGTACTACAACACCGTTTCAACAAACTGCCAGGTCGGTTTAACGGCGGCAGACCCCTACGCCGCTTATTCGTCCACTCTAACTCTCAACAACGGTTCCCGCTATTTTGACGTTACGATGATTACCCGCGGCTCATGGACTATTACCGCAAACGAAATATACGGAGCGCTCCCCGCTTACCAGACGCCTAAGGTGGATATCAGGGCGGCCGCCGGTTCACAATTAGTCATCGTTCTTCCGGGAGAAAGCATTATTGAAGGTTACGGTAAAACGGGAATACCCAACGTCCACGAGGCGAGCGAGACCTCATGGGATTTTAACATATATCTCAGGGACGATAATTTTAACATTGCGAAGGATTCGCAGCCGACCGTCACGCTGGGAGCGACATCCTCCTCCGCCACACTGCCGGGGAGCGTGAATATTGACGCGAACGGTTCCGCCCTCTGCTGGGTAAAATTGGTGGAGGTTAAAGCGGAGAATAAAATCTATGCCTACGCGACCGGCATCGCCACGGGCGCCACCGGCAACATTATCGTGAACAACTCGGATCCCGCAAAACTTGTTCTTGAAGGTGTTCCTGTCAACACAGGAGCAGGGTCTCCTTTTAGTTTTACGGTAAAAGCGAAGGATATTTTTAATAATGTCTGTAAGGGTTCGTACGATAAAGACGGGGTCTGGGTCGGTAATAAGAGTTACGCCAAGGGCTGGAACGGCTACCAGGGGGGGCTTGTCAAGTTCACGTCTAACGACTCGTATCCTGCAACTCTTCCGTACGTTCCGGGCGGCTACACCTTTGTGACTAACGATATGGGGCAAAAAGATTTTACAAGTTCCAAACTTTACACTGCGGGAGAGGGTTTCTGGATAAAGGCGCAGGACGACTTTTACACGGGTATATCCGGCATAAAAGGGGGAATCACCGTTACAGCCGGAGCCCTCTTTAAATTTGTCGTTTCGCCGGTTGCGGGAGTGTCTGTTGCCGCCGGCGAGTCAGTTACCATTATAGGAACCGCATCTGATCAGTACGGTAACCCGAAGTCATCGGCGGGCCTTGTTTGCAACCTCGTCGTTTCGACGAATACACAGGAAGGGCCTGAGCCCCCGTATTTTACCGACGGAGAAGGGACCAAGATTTATGAAGCGACAACGAATTCTTACGGCGTAATCGGAGGAACGGAAACAATAATTAAGTACTATGTTTCAACGAGAAAAGACGATGAATCGCGTGCGAAAATTCAGCGCCCGGGGACGAGCATCGAAGGGCAAACCGGCCTGCTCAAGACGAAAGGCGCCGGCCCATACGAATATAGGTTTGGAACGTCGCCGTCGGTTCTGCAACTGGGCTCCGCGGAAGCATACTGCTGGACATCAAAGTTTGAAGTGGTGAGATACGACAAATTCGGTAACCTGTCGGAAACAGGCGATTCTTTTGTCCGTCTTAACACCGATTCTAACGATAACCCTGCCCTCGAAATCGGCGGGACTTCGATGCCCGGCGTGTTCTCCAAGTTTGCCGTTGACCCGGTCGGGAGCGGGCAGGTTGCCGACTTTGTAGAACCGCACGATGAGGCCCCGGATTATCCCGGATACAGCATAAAAATTCCAGACGGGGATATATCCTGCGAGTTTTATTATAACGAAAAAAAGGCGTCATGGGACACCATAACCCCGTCCTCATGGATAATATCGGCAGTGGCTAAATCATCGGACGTTATTACTGCTGAAACCGGCATAAGGGTTGACCCGTGCGATATTTCGTATATTGCTTTTGTAACGCCGCCGAGAGAACTGACGGCCGGAGCAACGACAAACTTAGTTGGTAAGGATATTGAAATTCACACGCAGGATAACTGGAACAACGAAAAAGTTGTTACAGAAAATAAGGTTTGCGTCTTGTCCGGTTCTGGCGACATAGCCGCGGGCTCTTTTTATTTTAGGCGTGACGGAGAGGAAACGTGGAGCATAGGTAATACGTATATAACGTTTACGACGAATACCTACGCGTGCAAGTTTTATTTTGCTTCCGACCGCGTGGGAACTCCCGAAACGGTGGTCAAACACAGCACTCATAATTGGGAAGGGGGGCAAACCCAGACAATTATCCCTGCTTCCATTTCAAAAATTGTTTTTACAACAGAGGAAATGACGGATGAAAACCCCGAGGGAGATAGTTTAACGGCAGGAACGACCTCTCCGATTATAACTTTTCAGACACGGGACAGATACGGCAATCCCTCGCCGATTCCCTCCGACTACCCGGGCGGAGTGGCTTTTGCGCTTGAATCCCAGCCCGTAGATCCTATAACGTATGATATGTCCGTTTCCTCAACCGTTTGGGTGTCGTCGCGCAGCATAACGATTCCGATGGGCGAATCAATGGCGTCTTTCTTTTACGTTAATACGAAGAGCGGCCATCACGAGATAAAAGCCAAAGTGACCCATACGCTCGGCTGGACGGCCGCCTCGCAATTTTGCGACGTCTGGGGCGCGGACATCGTAAAAATTATCTTTACCACGCCGGAGAGACGCGCCATTGCGGGTGTTGACGATTACACCGAATACAAGAGTTCGTATGTAATGACCGTTGAGCTCAGGGATAAATTCGACAATGCATCCAGGGCGCAGCAGAATACGCTTCTTCCGCTGTCCGGTTCCTCCGCCCAGAAGGGTTTTTCCACCACGGGCGCGCCGCCCTGGACGACCACCGGAGTTTTGATAACATCGGGGACCTCAACCGAGAGTTTCTATTATAAAGATGAAATCAAAGGCCAGCCGTCCATCACCGTTTATGAATCGCCTGATATGGGCTGGGCGGATGCCGCGCAGACAGTGACGGTTTATCCTTCCGCCGCCGTCAGGTTCAGTATTACTCACGCTGGCGGAGCCCCCGTTTTGACCGATGTGGCAGTCACCGTTGAAGCGCTTGACCAATACGGGCCCGGCGGCATGGGCAACGTTTGCACCGGCCGGCCGCCTCTCGGCAATCCTCAGGCCCTGCCCGCTGACTGGATTTACTATACGGGAATCGCGTCTTTCACGGCGTCCGGCACCGCGGAGGTTACTTCGCCCTACCCGCCTTATTACAATTTTACCGCCTCCGATCTCGGAGCCAAAATCATAAAGGTCAAAGACAGCCATGTGACCGACGAGCCCGATGTCCCGCCGGTAAAAATCTCCGCCGTTGACCAGCAATACAGCAGTATCTGCGGCACATCGGCGGATATGGTTATTCGGGGGGCAGTCGTCAAGCCGTATGTTGACCCCGAAACGAAAGGTAAACCCGGCGATCCGGATCCGGATTATCCCGGGGATAGAATCATACAAATGGACGAATACGGCAGCGCCGGAAGAATTTATCAGGGGTCGGTCAACAGGTACATCGAGCGTCTCGATTTGTGGACCAATTCGGCAACGGGCGACTGGAAAGGCCTGGATATTGACAACGTCGGCCAGACAAAAGATGAAGATATTCTGGCAATCCGCGTGTGGAAAGACGGCAACGCCAACGGAAGGTTTGACGCTCCTCCGGACGAAGACCCCGATAACATCGGAGGCGCTTCTTCCGACATATTTCTTGCGTCTGCCACCTTCAGCGCTTCAAAGGCATATTTGACATTTCCGACAGCCAAAATCCAGACGATAGGCGTGAGTCCGCAGAACTATTTTATAACGGTTGCGATTTCCAAATACACCGAGCCGGACAAAACGTTTATAATAAGAATGAAGGACAGGACATATTTTAAATGGGAAGACAATCCTGATGCGGCTCTTTCTTCAAACAATTTTGAAATACGTCTCCCGACGGCGACGATTGCCACCTCGCCCGGCGAGATTACCGTTTACCCGTACAATCTCGTTTTTTCGACGAATACGGTCTATCAGGGGACCAATAAACTCGGGGTTCTCCGCCTTGATATGGTCACGGATAAATATACGGTTCCGTGGTCAAAGATAACGATGGGTCTCACCGGCTCCGCCGACGGAGGCCGCAAGGAAGGGACCGACCCGGTTGTCAATTATCCCTCAACGGACATAGAGTCGGTCAGGATATACAGGGACAAGCAAACAGATCCTGCCGCTGAGGGCTACCGGGAATTTTCTCCGGATACGGACGAACTGATTTCGTCAGGCGTTGAAACGTTCGGACAGTTGGAGCCGGGGATATGCATTATTACGTTAAGGAACCCGGCTAATCTTTCGGTGCTCCGGTCGCAGGTAATATCCCAGTCAACGGCGACTTATTACATCGCTTATTCCTTCCGCAATTCCGCCGAAGTGGATGTAACAGCGGGGGTTGTTCTTTCGAACGCTTCCGCAATTTACGCGTGGATGGAGGGCGCCAACAGGGTCGCTACGTTCTATGATTATAACCATGACGGAAAAAAAGATCCGGACGAGTCGAACGTATTTCCGTGCGAGTCGCAGACGCCGCGGGTCATTGCGACCGAGGACATTATGATTGTGAGTCCCAAGTCGCCCGCCATATCGCAGGTGACGCAGGGCGACAGCAACAGGGTTTTTGAGGAACTGATTCTCAAAATTGACCCTCTGACGCCGCGCGCCGTCTGGTGGAGCGGTATGGGAATTGACAAACTCGGAGACCTTGAAAACTGGGGCGTTGACGCCGTAAAGGTCTGGTACTATGTTTCCGGCGCCACGGATACCGCGGGGAATCCCGTGGTTGACACCTCGACGAATACGCCGACGGGAAAGCCGGACGTGCGGGTGGCGATGATTGAAGGCGACCGAGTCGCCCACTCTTACGGCGCTTTTCCGGCCGGTTCCTCAACGACGTTCATCAATTTTGAGGAGAACAGCTGGCAGGAAATTTCTTTTATTCCCGCTGCGCAGGAGCAGAAGCACTATCTGATAACCTATGACATTGACCCGTTTGCCGTGAAAGGAAAGAAAATCGGGATGAATTTTGAATCCAATGACTATTTTAAAGTTGAGGGCGTCGATACCGTTGCGGTTTTTAACCCGTTCGGAATCAATCCCGTGGAGGTTAAAGAATATGCGGACACCGTCAAGTTTGCTTTTGCCGATGCGACCTCTCTCATCGGAGACAAGCAGTTAAACCAGGGGGACAGAGACCTCCCCGTCCTGGTCGTGAATGTTGAAACCGACAAGTCGGACGCTTACTGGAAGGAACTGATTATTGACCAGGCCGGCGGCGCTTCGGATTCGGATATTGACAGCATCAGCGTCTGGTATGACGCGAACAACAACGGGGAATTTAACTCCGATTCGGATATTAAAATTGCCTCCGGAACTTTCAGTCAGGGTCAGGTTAAATTTATTTTTGCGGGCCTTGAGGAGGAAAGAAGAATCGGGCCGAAGAACAATCCTTTTGTGCCGAGGGAAAAGAGGTATTTTATAAATCTTTCGATATCGGACGTCGCCACGCCGGGCCTTACGATTTCGCTCAAAATTGAAGGCGGCACCGAAGCCGGCTACCTGGTTGTTTCCAGCCCGAACAAGATTGACCCCGGATTTATCGCGACAGGATACGTTTCGCCGCCCCAGACGCTGAAAGCGTCGCAGAGGATAATGTATATAGACGCCGATTCCGTCGCCCCCTCTACGGTCAACCAGGGAGAATCCAACATCCCGATGGAAAAACTCGCCCTTCGGGCTTCCGGCTATGAAATTCCGTGGCGCGCTCTGCGGCTTACAAGGTCGGGAACGGGGATTGACGCCGATGTAAAAACGGTCAAACTTTACGCGGACGACCAGATGCCCGGAGACCCCAACTACGGCGCGTGGGGGCTGTCGGATATTCTCGTTTCATCGGGAACGTTTACGGATGCCGTCTGTTATCTTGATTTTTCGACGACGACCAAAATTCAGACAATTAAGGACCTGTCTTTGAATAACGGAGTGACACAGTATTATTTCATCGTTTTTGATTTTGCAAACAGCGCCACGCCGGGCGCCTATACGGGGGTGCAGATAAATGACAGGGGCGCCTTTAACGTTGAGGAGCCGCATATAGTCGAGGAGTTTTCTCCCGCGATTGCTTCTGTCCAGACGCAGCAGCTCGCGACGGAAGATACTCTGAAAGTGACGCCGACCGACCTCGGAGTGGCTGAGGTCATCCAGGGCGCAAGGAATGTCGCTTTCGCGCAGCTCGCGTTGAGAAGCGACCAGCACGACGTGGTTATCAACGGAATGAAAATTCACCGCATCGGTTCCGGCGTCGACGCCGACATCGAGGCGATAAAAATTTACAGGGACCTTTATGAGAAAGACGGCGGCGGCATACCCGGAGTGCTTGATTCCTGGGATACGAGATACGATACGACAACTTACAAATATCCGGGTCTCATTAATTACGGCAGCGAGGTGTTTATAGACGGTGTTGCGGATATCAGTTTTAAGGTTCCGGAAAAGGTGGGCACCGACTGGGCGGGCGAGGAGAAGACCTATTTCGTCGCCTTTGACATCGCAAACCTCGCGACGGTAGGCAAGTGGGTCGGCTTTAAAATTCTGCCTCCGGGGACGAGTTCCTTCTTCGTGGTCGCTCCCGACCTTGTCGAAAACGTTGACTTCGGTGTGGTGGGCGCGACAATCAAGGAATACGCCGATGTCGTGACCGTCTCTCCCTGGAGGAATTCGGAAGGGTACGGCGTGATTGCGAACGAAGTCGTGCAGGGTGAAAAGGACATTCTTGTTGAAAAGTTCTCGCTCACGACGAAAACCCCCTTAATCGGCGATCCCGAGTCGGAAGCCGGCTGGCTGGGAATGAGGGTCGGCCTCGGCGGCGACGTGCCCGATGAAGACATAGAAAGGATAAGAATTTTCAGGGATCTTGACGGCGACGGGCTGTTTTCGTCCGCAAAGGACCAGTTGATAGGACATTCGGACGGGTTTACGGAAGCCGGAGCAGAGAGTATTATGTTTGTAGAAGTCAGTTTCACGGGTTGCGGCATAACGACCGCTTTTTCCGTCACCAAGACCAATATGGGCTGGAAGGAAAATAAATATGTCGGCTATACGCTTCAAGTCACCGGCGGAAAAGGGGCGGGACAGAAGAAAAACATTGTTTCTAATACGGCCGACACCTTCTATATTGAGACCGCATGGGATACAATGCCCGACCAGACCTCCGTCTTTGAAATAAACACGGTTCAGATAATCGGCACCGTGGCAAAGACGTATTTTCTCATTTACGACCTTTCTATGAATGCTCCGCCGCCGGCGACGCTCGGCTCTAAGTTCACATCGCCTTCTTTCTTCTTCATTTCCCAGCCGAATGTTCCGAAACTTCAGGACGACCTGCCGATTGAATCCCGGAGCGCCACAATAAGGCCGGTGAGAATGGATACGGTCATAAACAACACAGCTCCTCCGTCGTGCTCTCAAAGCGAGCGCGCCGTCCCGATGTTCGCAATGGATATTTATGTTTCCTCAACCACCGTCAAAGCGGTGGACGGCAAACCCGTTCTTCAAAAAATCAAACTTTCGCTCAATTACACGGCGGGTTACGGAGCGCCGGCGCCGGGACATTTCGACGGGGACATAAATGCGGTTCTCGTCTATCTGGACTCCAACGGCGACGGGAAACTCACGAGGGTCTGGAATGAAGAAACGTTTAATTTTGACGTTGCCGGCGACACTCTGATTTCTTCGGGGAATGATGTTTTCAGCGGAGGAACCTGCCTGGTTTCCCTTACCCCGTCTCTCGTTATTTCAAGAGAAACGCCGAGAATATTTGTTTCTTTTGACATTGCGGCCGATGCGGCGATTAATGATTCCGTAGGCGTGGTCGTGGGACAGATGACGAACGACTGGATAACGATAAATCCTCCGGAGCGTCTTATCAAAGATGCGTCGTTTGTCTCAACTCTATCGCTGATAAAGAGCGAGTATCTCCCTCGGCCGCCCGCGCCGGTTATGAAAAACGCGTGGGTGAACAGCAGTGTTGAGGTCTCTGCGGAATGGCCGACGGAAAATCTGGTAAAGGGCGGCGTTCTGCAATCGTGGTACGCCGTCGGAAGAGAAATAGGCGGCGTTCAGAATCTTCCATGGAAGATTGCTGTCAGCACTTTTATAAAAGCGAAGGTTGAAAACCCGATGACGGAGAAAAATTATTATTTCTCTGTCAAGGCGGTCAGCGTTGTGACAGAGGATATCAGTGAACCAGGCGCCTGCCAGTTCTTTGTTGATGTTACGGCGCCCGCGCTCCCGGAGCAGCCCACCGTGGAAAAGAGCGGCGACTCGTATTTTGTGAACTGGAAGAGCGTCAAGGACAGGTGCGCTGACGCCGACGGGGTGATGTGGGATGTTCAGATGGGGATGGAAGGCGTGGAATCGTCTCTTGCCGTTGCGGGACTTACCCCCGACGGCCCTGACGAAAACGGCGTGATAACCCTTACTCCTATCGGCAATCCCTTCTCGGGTTATTACGAGAGGAAGGACGCCGCGGGTTTTGTCATAGACAGGGTGAGGGTCCTCGCCAGCGGCGTTGAATATTACGAACTGCAGGAGCAGGTTGACACCTCGGCGAGGTGGCGCACTATTTCTTCGAATATTTCCGCTGATAAGCAGGGCGAGGAAATAGCGGCCTCGCTTGATAATTATGAGGACGGAACTGCCCGGAATAAGGCCGGCAAATTCTACAGATACAGGGTCAGGGCAATTGACCGTGCGGGCAACATGAGCGGGTGGTCGCCTGTCTCGGCGAGTTATCAGGCCGCGGCGGCGCCGGAGGGTATATCGTATGTTTCCAATTATCCCAATCCAGTCGACGCAAGAAAGTTCGGGGACACCACCATCGCATACACTTTGAGCGAGCCGTCCAGCGTTGACATTACGCTTTACGACCTGCTCGGGAAGAAGGTCTATTCCTGGCATTTCGAGCCGAATGAGGAAGTGTTTTTCCCGGACGATTCCACGGGAGACAAGAGAAGCGGCGGCGGAAAAGAAGGTCCGAACAAGATTGTCTGGTACCTGAAAAATGAAGTGGGAAACAAAGTCGCCAAAGGCGGCTACATCTGTTACATAAAGATAAAAAATTCAAAGGGCTCTTTTAAAAAGATGTACAAAATCGCCGTCATCAAATAATTTCACCCCCGCAAAACTTCTTTGCAATCTGCCACAGCTGTCGGCTGTTCCGATTTCCCGAAATTATTTGATATACTTAAACCAAATCGCATAGAGGAGAAATGTTTTAATGCTGACCCAGGTTAAGTCGTCTTCCCTTGTCGGCATCAATGCTTATGTCGTAAATGCGGAAGTCGATGTTTCAAGGGGAATGCCCCTTTTCACCATTGTCGGCTTGCCGGACGCTTCCGTAAAGGAGGCGCGCGCGCGGCTCGATTCGGCTTTGAAAAACTCCGGTTATTCTCTGCCGGGCAAAAAAATCCTGATAAATCTCGCCCCCGCCAGCATTAAGAAAGAAGGAACGCAGTTTGATGTCGCAATGGCTGTCGGAATTCTCGCGGCGGTGATGCCGATAAAATATGATGACTTCGACAGTACTCTTTTTCTCGGCGAACTCTCTCTTTCGGGGGAAGTCAAGGCGTGCGGGGGCATTCTTCCCGTGATGCTTATGGCAAAAAGGAAAAAGATAAAGAGGGTTTTCCTTCCTCTCGCCAACTGTCCGGAAGCCGTAACGGTAAAGGGAATTGAAGTTGTCGGGGCGAAGACCTTGAGAGAATTGTTTGAGCATCTGACGGGTGTCTCTCAAATAGCGCCTTTTGAGGGGAAGCCGTTCGGCGGCCGGGTCGTGGAATATCCTGATTTCAAGGACGTGCAGAACCAGCGTTTCGTCAAGAGGGCTCTTGAGGTTGCCGCCGCAGGCGGGCACAATATCCTCATGATAGGACCTCCCGGGGCAGGCAAGACGATGCTCGCCCGCCGTCTCCCCGGCATTATGCCCGTGATGACCGAAAAAGAAGCGATAGAAACCACCTGCATTTATTCCGCCTGTCATCTGCTCCCGGAAGGCGTGGGTTTATTCATGACGCGTCCATGGAGGTCGCCGCATCACACGATTTCGGACATCGCTCTCGTCGGCGGAGGAGCGAATGCAAAGCCGGGTGAAATTTCGCTCGCCCATAACGGAATACTTTTTCTTGACGAGTTTCCCGAGTTCGACAGGAATGTCATAGAGGTCTTGCGGGGCCCTCTTGAAGACGGGCGTATCACGATATCGAGGGTAAGAGGCACGAGCACTTTCCCCGCTTCTTTTATGCTCGTCGCTTCTATGAATCCCTGCCCGTGCGGTTATTACGGTCACCCGACGAAGCAGTGTATCTGCACTCCGTACCGGATAAAAAAATACAGGGGAAAAATTTCCGGACCCATAATGGACAGGATTGACATACAGGTGGAGGTTCCAGCGCTTAAATTCAATGAAATTTATTCCGAGATGACTGCGGAAAGTTCCGCGGAGATTCACGGCAGGGTCGGCGCTGCGCGGAAAATTGCGCTGGAGCGGCTGAAGGATGTTAAGGGCTTTTACACGAATGCCCGCCTGGATTCAGCGGGAGTGAAGAAGTTCTGCGGGACCGGCTCCTCGGGAATGAAACTTCTGCGCCTTGCGGTCGAGAAATTTTCCATTTCACGGAGAGCCGTTGACAAGGTTTTGAAAGTTGCCCGCACAATCGCCGACCTGGCGCAGGATGCGCTCATCAAAGACGAGCACATCGCGGAAGCTCTGCAATACCGTCTTGAAGAAACGTAATGGGGCCGGTGCTTTATCCACCTAAGGTCGCAGATGCGCCTCTGGCGTGCGGACAGGCAATATGACATTTTTTGTTCGGATGAAACGGAAATACTGATGGCGTCCTGCTGATGGAAAAAGTTTTTCTCGCCGGCGTTTGTTACAAGAACAAAGGTCAGGGCTCTTTATCGGAATTACAAGCGCTTACCCGTACGGCAGGAGGTTCGTTTGCCGGCGCAAAGGTCTTTATGGTGGAGCGGATAAATTCCGCTTTTTATATAGGTTCGGGGCAGGCGCGGCTGCTTGCGGCGGAATGTGAAAGGGCCGGAGCGCGAACAGTTGTCTTTGACGTAAATCTCAAAGCAAATCAGCAGAGAAATCTTGAGGAAGTGATTCCGGCAAAAATAATAGACAGGACTCGGCTCATTCTTGACATCTTTGCCCGGTCGGCGCATTCTCAGGACGGTAAGAATCAGGTGGAACTTGCGCAGCTTGAATATATTCTTCCACGTCTTACGGGCCGGGGCGTGACGCTTATGCAGCAGGTCGGCGGCATCGGCGTCAGGGGTCCCGGAGAAAAACAGATTGAATATGACAGGAGAAAAATACAAAAGCGTATGTCCCTTCTGAAAAAAAGGTTAAAGGCGATGGCGGGAAGAAGAGAAATTCAGAGAGGCAGAAGATTAAAGTCGGAAATACCGATTGTTGCAATCTGCGGATATACGAACTCGGGGAAGACCACTCTGCTCAATGCTTTGACGAAGTCGAACGCCGTTGCGCAGGACCGTCTGTTCCAGACGCTTGATACTCTTACCAGAAGGACAAAAATTTTCGACGCCGACGTGATTTTCGTGGACACCGTGGGTTTTATCAGGGATATTCCTCCGCAGCTGATTAACGCTTTTCATTCAACTCTGGAGGAGATTTCTCCAGCGTCGGTTCTTGTCGTGGTGCTTGATGTTTCTACGGACGGCATCGCCGAGAGGCAGAGGGTTGTGGACAGCACGCTGAAAGAACTGGGTTTTGACGGAATCCCGAAGATTTTTGCCGCGAACAAATGCGACAAAATCCCCCATCCGGATGAGAAAATGCGTTTTATCCGGCCGTCCGACCTTGCAGGTCCGGGCGGCGATTCCACGCCGGTGGCGATTTCCGCGCTGTATAAAACAGGGCTGGCGGATTTGAAAAACCGGATTTACATGGCAATAACGAAAGCAAAATGAAAATTGTTCTTCTCGGAAAACCCGGCACGGGGAAAACGACTCTTTTTTCGCGGCTGACAAAAAGGAAAATTTATCCGCGGCCCGGCAATGTAGAGCGGTTGACCAGCGACTATCAGACGGATTTTTTTCAATGGGACGGCAGGGTCTTTTACATTACGGATACAGTCGGTTTTCCCTGGCAGTCCGGCGTCAGCCTCGGTGGAATCATAAAAGAGGCGGATGTTATTCTGATTGTGTGCGCCGTCGACGATTTTGACAACAGGGATGTCGAAGTTATAAAAAAAGTTCGTAAAATGGGAGTTCCGGCGGTGATTGCGGTAAACAAGGTTGAAAGCCGCGAAGAAGCGGAAAAGGTTTCGGATTTTTACAGGTTCGGCCTTCCCGTCTTCGGAATTTCGGCGCTGCACAAAAAAGGCATCGACGAAATGCTTGAAGAACTGCCCGCGCCGTCAAAGACGTCCGGGAAGGCGGGGGAAAATGAGGTCTCCTGTATCGTGGTAGGAGCTCCGAATGTCGGAAAATCCACTTTTCTCAACGCCGCGCTGCACAGCAGAAGATTTAAAACTTCTCCCACTCCGGGGACCACAAACGAAGTCGTGGCCGAGGTTCTGAATACCCCTCTCGGACCTGTCCGTTTTTTTGATACCGCCGGCATTTTCAGAAGATTCAGAAAAAATGAATTGAGAATCTATAACATGCATCTCCTGACGGACTGTTTGAAAAAATCGGACGTTGTCTGTTTTATGGTTGACGCCTCCTCGCCCGTTTCAAGCGATGACTTGAGAATCGCCGCGCTGATTAAGGAAAAGCCCTGCATCCTCGTCTTTAATAAAATGGATGCCGTTCCCGCGCGTGAAAAAAACCTTTTGCGCAGGGTTGCCGCCGGTATTTTCCCTTATCTGCCGGATCCTCCGGAATTTTTTATTTCTGCGCTGGAAGGCCGGGGCGTCGGCGGAGTCCTCGCTGAAATTTTTGAAATCAGGAAAAGAAATTCAACGGAACTCCGGAACATAGACAGGTTGGTAAAGAATGTTTTCAAAAAATCCGGAGTAAATCTGTTTATATTGCTTGCGAAGCAGGTGGGTTTTTCACCCCCGCGAATTTTGATAAAATACAGGAAGAGGACAAAACTATCCGATTCGGATAAAAGATATTTAAGCAGAGAAATCAGGAAGAAATTTGTTCTCAAAGGAATACCTCTTAATATAAAATGGCGAATGATATAATTTTCATTGCGGTTTCTTATCTGCTCGGGGCCGTTCCGTTCGGCTGGATTTACGTAAAACTGTTTAAAAACAGGGACATAAGAGAGACGGGTTCGGGGAATACAGGCGCGACGAACGTTTACCGGCTCTGCGGTCTGGCTCCGGCGGTTTTTGTTTTTGCAATGGATTTTTTGAAGGGTTTTCTTCCCGTCTCTTTTTACGGGAGCAGTTTGTATCTGAAAATTCTGATTGGTTTTTCGGTTGTTTTGGGGCATAATTTTTCGGTTTTTCTGCATGGCCGCGGCGGTAAGGGCGTAGCATCCGGGGCGGGAGTCGCTTTTGCGCTGGCGCCCGGACCTGTTCTGATAAGTGCTGCCGTTTTCGGAATTTTTTTTGCCGCATCAAGGATTATATCCCTCTCTTCGCTGGCTGCCACTGCGGCATTCGTAGCGTGCAGTGCGGCTCTGCGGGCGGACAGAGAAATAATTATTTTGTCGGTTGTTTTGGCTCTTTTTATTTTTTTTTCCCATAGAAAAAACATTTTGCGGCTTTTGAAAAAAGAGGAAAAGCGGCTTACGAAAATAGAATGACAGGGCGTCATACAATTGAAAATTGTGCGGAAAAATGCTTTTATTAACGTATGGTTGTAAAGGATAGTTCCATAAAATTCAGCACAAACGGGAGAACGGATATTGTGGATATAACCGGCCGCCTGCAGGAAATTGTCCGCGCATCGTCCGCCTCGAACGGGCTCGTCAACGTTTTTGTCCCCGGGGCTACGGGCGCGGTTACGGCGATTGAATGCGAGAGCGGTCTTCTTGATGACTTCAAGGATTTCCTTGAGCGTATTGCGCCGGCGGGCGCTGACTACAAACACAATCTCTCTCACGCGGACAGAAACGGGCATTCGCATGTGAGGGCTTCCCTGCTCGGGCCGTCCCTGTGTCTTCCCGTGAGGAACGGCGAGCTCGTTCTCGGGGTCTGGCAGCAGGTCGTTTTTATTGAGCTCGACAACCGCCCGAGGCAGAGGGCAGTGATGATTACGGTGATTGGCGATGGCAAAACTTAGTGGGGTCAGGTCTTGCAACACATAAGGGGTCAGGTCTTGCAATGCAACATTTGAAAATGACGTTGCCTTCCGGGGACGCTTATCCGCCGTGGCGGACTCCGGGCGAGGGTGAAACTCCTCGCTCACACAGCCCCGTCAGACAACGGTCATTTTCTCAGGATAACGAAAAAGGTGATTGGTGATGGCAAAACTTCAGATAGCGCTTGATTTTGTTGATTTACCGAGGGCAATAAAAGTCGCCAGGCAGGCGGTTGCCGGAGGCGCCGACATTCTCGAGGCGGGAACCCCTTTGATAAAAAGTTACGGGATGGATGCCGTCCGCAAACTCTGCGGGGAGTTTAAAAACATTCCCGTCGTTGCGGACATGAAAATCATGGATACCGGCCGCCTTGAAGTCGAGACGGCGGCGAAAGCCGGGGCGAGCATCGTCACTGTCTGCTCGTCGGCCGGAATATCCACCGTTAAAGAATGTATAGAAGCGGGTCTTAACTACGGCGCTGAGATATTCCTTGATTTTATAGGCGTTGATGAAATTTCCGAAATTGAAAAATTTTTGAATTTATCGGTAAATTATTTCGGCCTGCACATTTCGATTGACGAGCAGATGCGGGGCAATAAGGAGTCGCTGCTTCTTCCGGAACTGAAAAAAAGAACGACGATTCCGGTGGCGCTCGCCGGCGGCATAAATTCGCAGACCGTTTCTTCTTTCGTGGAAAAAGGAACCGATGTTGTTATCGTGGGCGGGGCGGTTACGAAAGCGAACGACCCTGAACTGGAAACCCGGAAAATAAAGAAAGCGATGCATGAAAAAATTTCAATACCGACGGAGTTGTTTGTCAGAGTTGACGAAAAAAACATAAGGGTCATTCTTGAAAAGGTCTCCTCCGCCAACATTTCGGACGCCCTTCACAGGGGGCTGCCTCTCAGAGGGATAAACCCGTTAAAAAGCGGTTACAAAATGCGCGGGCCCGCCGTTACGGTCAGAACCTATCCCGGCGATTGGGCAAAACCCGTTGAGGCGATTGACAGGGCGAAAAAAGGCGATGTTATCGTTATTGACGCAGGGGGGGGCGCCCCGGCCGTCTGGGGGGAGCTCGCAACTCACAGCGCAATTCAAAAAGGTCTTGCCGGTATTGTTATTTCAGGCGGCGTCAGGGACGTTGCCGACATAAAGAAAATGGATTTGCCCGTTTTTGCATCCGTTATAACGCCTCAGGCGGGAGAACCGAAGGGCTTCGGAGAAATAGGCGTTCCCGTTGTAATCGGCGGCGTCAGGATAAAAACGGGCGATTGGGTTATCGGCGATGACGACGGGATTATTATAATACCGAAAGAAAAAGCCGCGGAGTACACGAACAGGGCGATGGACGTTCTTGAAAGGGAAAACAGAATCAGGGAAGAAATAAAAGAGGGTTCCACTCTCGCATCGGTAACCCAGCTTCTCATGTGGGAAAAACAAAAATAGCGGAGGCGGTGTGAAATATCTTGTAACTGGCGGTGCCGGATTTATCGGGTCGCATATTGCGGAGACATTACTGAAGAAAAATAATTTTGTCAGGGTGCTGGACAATTTTTCTTCGGGGAAGATGGAAAATCTTGCGTTTACAAAAGGAAAAAGTAATTTTCAACTGGCAAGAGGGGACATCCGGGATTTCAAAACCTGTAAAAGAGTTTGCAGAGGGATGGATTTCGTTCTGCACCAGGCGGCATTGAGGTCGGTTCCGAAATCAATGAAGGACCCTTACAGTTATAACGATGTGAATATAAACGGGACGCTGAACATGCTTTATGCCTCCCGTGATGCGAAAGTAAAAAAATTCGTTCTTGCCTCTTCCAGTTCCGTTTACGGCGATACGGATAAATTTCCGCAGAAAGAGTCGGACCTCCCGCTGCTTATTGCCCCGTATGCCCTTTCAAAACTGGCGGGGGAGTACTATTGCAGAATTTTTTCCGAGAATTTTTCTCTTCCGACAGCGTCTTTAAGGTATTTTAACGTTTTCGGTCCGCGTCAGGCGCTTGACGACGAGTATGCCGTTGTTATCCCGAAGTTTATCGACTGTATTTTAAAGGGTAAGCGGCCCCCTATTTTCGGCAACGGGAAACAGTCAAGGGACTTCACTTATGTTGCCAATGTCGTTGAGGCGAACATCCTTGCGGCGAAAGCAAAGAATGTTTCGGGCGGTGTTTTCAATGTCGCCTGCGGTCACGACGTCAAGGTTATTGATATTGTCGGGCTTCTAAACGGAATTATCGGCAAGAACGTGAAACCCGATTTTTTGCCGAAGAGGCCCGGCGATGTTTTCAGAACCCTGGCGGACACGAAGAAAATCAGACGCGCACTCGGTTTCAAGGGGAAGCTCACCTTTGAAAAAGGTTTGAGAGAAACGGTCGCATTTTTTCGGAGATGAAAGAAATTTCGGAGCAGTTGGATATCCTGAAGCGGGGCTGCGGCGAAATTATTGAGGAGAAGGAACTTGCGGAAAAACTGAAAGAAAAAAGACCCCTCATAATAAAGTTCGGAGCCGACCCCAGCGCTCCCGACATCCATTTAGGGCACGTCGTTCTGCTTGACAAACTCCGCCAGTTCGGAGAACTCGGCCATAAAATAATTTTTATCATAGGTGACTTTACGGCGCGTATCGGAGACCCGTCGGGACGTCTCAGGACAAGGCCGGTTCTTTCAAAAGAAGAAATTGACAAAAATTCAGCGACTTATCAGAAACAGGTTTTTAAGATACTCGACAGGAAATATACGTCAGTGGTTTACAATTCCGGATGGCTTGAAAAAATGAAACTGCCTGATGTTTTTGCGCTGCTCGCGCAATATACCGTAGCCCGAATGCTGGAGCGCAGGGATTTCAGGGAAAGATTTGAAAAAAATCTTGATATCCCGATTCAGGACTTTATGTACCCGCTCCTTCAGGGTTTTGATTCGGTCCATCTTCACGCCGATGTCGAGGTCGGGGGAACCGACCAGAAATTCAATCTTTTAATGGGAAGAACCGTCCAGCAGCGCTCCGGCCAGAAGCCCCAGGTTGTAATGACTTTACCCCTGCTTAAAGGTCTTGACGGGGAGAGGAAGATGAGCAAGAGTTACGGCAACTACATAGGCGTCGGGGAAGAGCCCCATGAAATGTACGGGAAAGTTATGTCCGCAAGCGACGAGCTGATGTATGAGTGGTCGGCGATTTTAAGTTTTGCCGATAAAGAAAAAATACGTGAACTCCCGCCGAGGCGGGCAAAGGCGCTCCTCGCCCGCGAGATAGTTGAATTTCTGCATTCAAAAAGAGACGCCGAAAAAGCGGCTGAACGCTTTGAAAAAGAGGTCGTGAAAAAAGAGGAGCCCGAAGACATAAGGGAATTTCCCGTAAGCGGAGACAAAATATCCGTGGTTGACCTTGCTGTTCTGGCAAAAGCATGTTCTTCAAAGACACGGGCGAAACAGTTGATTCTGCAGGGCGGAATTTCGGTTTCAGGCGGAGTTATAAAAGATGTAAAAGCAATTGTTGAAATAAAAGACGGGATGATTTTGAAAGTCGGCAGAAGAACGTTCGTAAAAATTAGAAAGAAACGAGGATAAAATGAACGAGGAAAAAGAAAATGGCGGCATAAATTCAGAAGAACCGGAAGAGAAAAAAAACGCTGGTGTAACGCAGAACGGCCCGGATTTTGCGAAGGAGATTGTTACGGAGTTAAAGAAGTTTTTTACTTTTGACATTTTGAATTACATCAGGAAACCGTGGAAACTCATAGGTCTTAACTTCTTTATGGGTCTTGTCCGCGGCATCGGTTTTTTTCTCGGCATGACAATTATCGGCGCGATTGTTTTTACGGTGCTTTTGAGCGTTCTTCATAAAATAACACAGTCAAACATTCCGGTTATAAGCGAATGGCTCGCAAGGATTGTGGCAATGGTCCAGGAAAATCTTAAAATGTTAAAGTGAAAAAATACCTGACGAAAAAGGGCTCCGATAAACTCCTGAAGGAACTGCGGAAACTGAAAAATGAAATGGTTCCGCGCCTGAGCAGGGAGATAAACGAGGCGCGGGCGCAGGGAGACCTTTCGGAAAATGCCGAATACCATGCGGCAAAAGAGGAACTTACGAACGTTCAAAAGAGGATCGCCGGAATAGAAAACACTCTCTCGTCATCTTTGATAATTGACGAGGCGAAGATGGCTCATGACAAGGTTTATCTGGGAGCCACCGTTACGGTTGAGGACCCCTCGGGGGTTCGGGCAGAATACACCGTTGTGTCTGCGGAAGAGGCTGACCCCATGGATGGTTTGATTTCATCCGTTTCGCCGATAGGGAGCGCCCTTATAGGGAATACCGTGGGGGCCGAGGTTTCTTTCAGCACTCCGGCAGGATTAAAAAAAGTAAAAGTTGTTTCAATAAAGCGCGGGTGAGCGTCCGGTCTTTATCCTTATCAGGGCGGCGGGAGGGTGGCGTCCGGTCAAAACTTTTTTTTCTTTTTTTTCTGGCAAGCTCTGTTTCTGCTTTTGAAATAATCAATGTCACGGAATACACTGTCCCCGGCGGGATTATAAAAATTATTGTGAAAAGCGATAATGTCTGCGGGGCTCAATTTCTGGGAAGAAAATACCCTCTTTTCAGAGAAGGCAAATTTTTCGTCGGGGTTATTCCCGTGAAGATGGGTATTTCGGGCAGAACAAAGTTGACAATTACCGAGTACCGGCCTTTCAGAAAAAGCAGGAACACGGAACGGGAGATTGTCGTTCAGAAAAAGAAATTCAAGGTATCTAAAATTTCCCTGGACAGGAATAAAATCCCCGCTTATCCCGAACAGGAAAAGAAGAATCTTCAGAGTAAATTACGGGGTTTTTCAAAGAGGAAGTTTTTCGAAGATTTTTTTTATCCCCTGAAGAAGTTCAACATCTCCGGCGGATTCGGCGCCCTGCGGGTTGACGCAAAAGGCAGGGAATTGTGGCGGCACAAGGGCGTTGACCTCGCCGCCCCGACGGGAACTTCCGTTTCTCCCGTTGCGGGGGGCAGAGTTATTCTGATTCTCAAAAATTCTCCCGTGCATGGCAATGCTGTGCTGGTTGACCACGGACGGGGCATAAAAAGCATTTACATTCATTTAAGCGAAATTGACTGCCGGAAAGGCGAAGTTCTTGATGAAAATTCGGTTCTCGGGAAAGTCGGCTCTACCGGCATTTCAACCGCGCCCCACCTGCATCTCGGCATTTATCTTTTCGGCGTTCCGGTCGACCCCGTTTACGCGTTAGAGGTTTTGTAGGGAGTGTGCCGTGATTAAGGTTGAGAATTTAACCCATTTTTTCGGCGACCTTTTGGCGGTCGACAGTGTCAGTTTTGAAGTGCGCGCCGGAGAAATTCTTTCTCTTATAGGGCCCAACGGCGCCGGCAAGACGACGGTTCTGAATGTCCTCGCAGGCATTTTACTCCCCGATTCCGGTTCTGTTTTTGTTAACGGTATAGACCTTTTCAAAAATCCTGCCGCGGGGAAAAAGATTTCCGCCTATATCCCCGAACAGCCGTATTTGTGGGGGAAACTTACGGGGCTTGAATTCCTGCTTTTTACGAGAAGCGTTTACAAATCGTCAAAGAGCAAAGAAGAAATTGAATGCCTTATGTCGGATTTCGGAATTTACGGCTTCCGCAACCGTTTGATTGAAACGTATTCGCACGGCATAAAACAGAAACTTCTTTTTCTCACGATTCCGATAATTGAACCCTGTGTTATTCTGCTGGACGAGCCGCTTGTGGGGCTTGACCCGCGCGCCTCAATTAAAATCACGGAAATGATTCGCGGTTATTCGGCGAGAGGGGCTTCGGTTCTGATTTCAACGCATGTCCTGCCTTTTGCCGAGAAAATCTCCGATAAAGTCGCGATCATAGATGAAGGCAGAATTATTCTTCAGGGGGAAACGAAGATGCTCCTTGAAAACCATAAGACCTCACTTTCGGATATTTTTCTGAAAGAAACATCCGAAAGGAATTAACAATGGCAGACATCCTCCTGCTGAAATTAAAAATTTTTCTCAATTCCGTCCGGCATCCGGAGAGACCTCTGAAAAAATTGCTTTTTTCTTTTCTTGGAATCATTTTTCTCGCGGGGATTTACTTCTGGCTCAAAAGGATTTTTATTTACATAACAAACGTTCCGCTGATAGGTGAAGCCGTCCTTGTCAGGTTTCTTTCGCTTATGATTTTTATTTCGGGGGGCGTTGCGGTTCTTTCCTCTCTCCTTTCGGCAGTTTCAACGATGTATATGACGGAAGAAATGAAACTCCTGATTTCTTTCCCTTTTTCGGGGAGTGCGCTTTTCGGCGCGAAGGTTCTGGAAACGGCTCTCTACGCAAACTGGATGATTTTTGTCGTTGCCGCCCCTGTTGCGCTTGCGTGGAACAGCATCTACAGTATGAATTTTTTTCAGGTCGTTTTCGCCGCCGCCGCGCTTTTCGTTTTTCTTATGACAATGAGTTCTCTCGGCGTAATTTTGGCCTCCGGCTTTGCGCTTGCTTTCCCGAGCCGTAAAATCAGGGACGGGGCGCTTGTCTTTTTCGCCGTCGCATTCGGCGGGATTTTTTTCTACCTGAAGGCGCTTGAACCCAAATTTATTTTTCATGCGGACGCTTCCGAAAATTTTTTCCAGTATCTTTCGCGGCTCCGGATGCCCGGAACGCTTCTTGCTCCGTTCCAGTGGGTGAGCCGGATGTTTATTGCGGTTTCGCAGAAAAACTACGGCGATGCTTTCACTGTTTTCGGAATACTCCTTATAATATTTCTGGTTTTGGGAGCTGCCTGTTTTGCTTTCGGCTCAGGATATTTTATCCGCACCTGCGGGAAAATCCGGGCATCCGGCAGTTCGGGAGGAATTTATAAAAGCCGCGTGCCCGTCCTTCCCGAATCCGCTCTTAAATGGCGGGAAAAAACTTTATTCCTCAGGAATTCAGAGCAGTTATCCCAGGTGGTGATACTGGTTGTTCTGACGGCGATTTATCTTTTCAGCATCTATAAAGCGCCTCTCGGCGACCTGCCGCGGGTCAGGGAACTTTTAACTTTTCTCAATATAGGAGGTGTCGGGCTTATCCTCACGGCCTCCGCATTGAGGTTTGTCTTTACGGGGGTCTGTCTTGACGGGCGGTTTCTCTGGCTTCTTTTTTCTGCGCCCCTGGACGGCGGTGAAATTCTTAAAGGTAAAATGGCCGTTTTTACGAAACCGATGCTCTTTGCGGGGATTATTTTAGGGGTTCTTTCGGGCTGCTGCTTCAGGGCGGATTTTTTTGTTATAATTCTAACCTCGGCCGTGACGGCTTTGATTGGTTTTGTCGTTGCGCAAATGGCTTTTTATTTTGCGGTAAGTTATCCGAGTTACGGGACGGATAACATTTCGCAGATGGAGTCCTCATACGGAGGTCTGGTTTTTATGATAACGGGTATTTTTTATGTTGTTTCGGTTCTTGCCGTTCTTGCTTATCCTGCGCACTGGTACCTTATGGGCAAGATTTTCAATACGGGGTTACCGGTGAGATTAACCGCTCTTTTTTTGTTTCTTTTTCTTCTGGACAGTTTTGTTTTTTCATTTTTTCCGGGGGTGTGGGCTTTGAGAATATTTAAAAGCAGGGAACACAGAAATCTTGTCGCGAAGAGGCAGTGAGGTAATCCTATGGTATGGATAAATTTTTTCAAAGGTTTTCTCATAGGAATAGCGAATCTTATTCCCGGAGTAAGCGGCGGGACTTTTGCTCTTATACTCGGGATATATGAGCGTCTTATCAGGATCATTCACAACTTAAATTTCAAAACTTTGAAAAATCTTTTCAGTTTCGCAAAATTCAAGGATGAATTTAAAAGAATAGACGGCATATTCCTGGTTTCAATCGCATCCGGCGCTTTTTGCGCAATAGTGTGTTTGTCATGGGTTATTGATTACCTTCTTAAAAATCATCCCGATTTCACTCTTTCTTTTTTTCTCGGGCTTATTCTTCCGTCGATAGCAGTCCCGTATAAATTGATAAAGAAGAAAGATTTCAGGAAAATGCTTTTTGTTCTGCCCGGCATCCTTCTTGTCGTGTCTGTTTATGTTTTCACAACTGAGGCGGAAATAAAATCATTCTCATATCCCCTGCTCTTCCTGAGCGGTTTTCTTGCGACTTCCGCAATGATTCTTCCGGGCATAAGCGGGTCGTTTATCCTGCTGCTGATAGGTGTTTACGGGGCGGTTATCAGCAACATAAAAACTTTTTTTTCCTCGCCTGAAATGGAGTCATTCCTGTTTTTGTCGGTTTTCGGACTGGGGTGCGCGGCGGGGCTTGCGGTGTTTGCAAGGGTTATGAAATTTCTTTTTGAAAGATACAAAGACAGGACTCTTTATTTTCTTATAGGATTGATACTCGGTTCAATTGTTGTTCTCTGGCCGTTCAAGGCATTCCCTGAAAGAAGCGCGGGAAAGATGGAAATAGGGATTGTTTCCGCCGAAAACCGGCTGCCTCAAAACAAAAGTGAGGCGCTGTTTTGCGCAGGATTTTTCGCCATAGGTATGCTCGGCGCCGGATTCCTCAACCGCATTGCAAAGACCGGTGATAATTGATTTTCACACGCACGCTTTTCCGGACGACCTTGCGGGCAAAGCGGTTTCGGGGCTCGGCTACAACTCTAAATTAAAACCTTCTTATGACGGAACAACCGGCGGCCTGCTGAAATCGATGGATGAGGCGGGGATTGAAAAATCAGTTGTTTTAAATATCGCGACAAAACCGGCACAGGCGGAAAACATAATAAACTGGTGCCTGAAAGTAAGGAGCCGGAGAATTATACCTTTTGCGAGCATTCATCCCGATAACGGGAATTTTCCCGTAATTATAGGCAGAATCAAAAATGAAGGCATCAGGGGAATAAAACTTCATCCGATGTATCAGGATTTTTATGCCGATGATGAAAAAATGTTCCCCGTTTATGAAAAAATTACAAAGGAAAATTTGATTCTTATTTTTCATTCCGGTTTTGACATCGCTTTCCCGGAAGACGGCCGCGCGTCGGTGGAGAGGATTTTAAGAGTTCACGAAAAATTCCCGGAACTCAAAATTGTCGCATCCCACACGGGCGGATGGAAAATGTGGGATGAAGTTTTAAAACTCATTGCCGGGAAAGATATATGGCTTGAAATTTCAATGACGCTCAAATACATTGAGGATATGGAAACTTTTTACGGGATATTAAAAGGTCATTCGCCCGATAAAATACTTTTCGGAACGGACGCCCCGTGGGGAAACCAGAAAGAAGATGTAAAAGCGGTGAAGGAACTCAACGTTTCGCCGGACCTGAAAGAAAAAATTTTTCACGAAAATGCCCGCGCTCTTCTTAGTAGTAAATGATGCCGCCGCCGGCTAATTTTTTAATAATAGCCGGTTTTGTAGCGGCGGGTTACTTTCTGGCAAAGGCCGGTGTGCTTTCCCAAAAGGGAATAGATAATATTTCAAATGCGATTTTATATTTTTTTACTCCGTTTCTGATTATCTATTCTGTTTCGCACTTTGATTTCCGGATAACAGAGATATTGAATTTAATCGGTATCACGATTTTAAATGTTGCCGTTATATTTGTTTTTGCGCGGGTAGTGTTCAGAATATTTGGAATTTCAGGCGGCGTTTTTTTCCTCCCCGTGCTTTTTACAAATACTGCAAATGTAGGTTATCCGGTGAATTTGTTTTTCTGGGGCGCCGGCTCTTTTCCCTATGCCGCGTCTTACAGCGTCACAATAGCGGTTTTGCTTTTCACATTCGGGATTTATCTGATAACGCCCGAACTCCCCTTCGGGGAACGTCTTAAGAATATTTTCGGCTTGCCGGTGATTTATGCTTATGCGTCGGGAATTCTGCTTCATTATACCGGAATGCCGGAATTTCTCGAGAGGTTATTTTTTATCTGTTCTATTCCCGCCATTCCGCTTATGCTGGTTGTTGCGGGGTCTTCTTTGATTTATTCCCGCTGGAAATTAAACAGAAAAGTTGCTGCGGGCCTCGTTGCCCGCTTCGGCGGAGGTTTTCTGGTTTTTCTGCTGCTGCTGTTGTTTTTTGATGTAACGCCTCTTTATATGAAGGTTATTGTTACAAATGTTTTTCTGCCGGCTGCCGTCATGAATTATATTCTGGCTGTAAAATTCAAGCAGGATAAAGATTATATGGCGAATATGATTGGTTTTTCAACGCTGATTTACAGTTTTGTTTTTTTGATACAGTTGCTGTTCTTTCACAAACTTTTTTGAGAAGTTTGCTATAATAAAACAATTCGGGGCGTGGCCTAGATGGATAGGGCACCAGACTGGGGGTCTGGGGGTCGCCGGTTCAAGTCCGGCCGCCCCGATACCGTTGATTTGTGAGAAAGATTTTCCTTTGAGCGGGAGAATCCGCCGCAAATATTTTAGGGGAAAGAAAGTATGAGTGAAAAGAAAGGAATTTTTAAATTCTGCCCGATATGCAGGGTAAATTTGGAAATCAAAGACATTGACGGCGCGAACCGCCTTGTGTGTCCCGAGTGCGGCTGGGTGAATTACAATAATCCCCTGCCTGTCTCCGTTGCCGCTGTAAAGAATTCTTCGGGCGAAATGCTTATTATAAGACGCGCTTTTGAACCTGCCGCAGGGGGGTGGTCATTGCCGGGCGGTTTTGTAGAGTCGGGCGAGCATCCCGAGGAAACCTGCCTGAGAGAACTCAGGGAGGAAACCGCCATCAAAGGCAAAATAAAACGGCTTATCGGAATCTACACGTACAGGAGCCGTGTTCACGGCTTCCTGCTTGTTATGGGTTACGAGGTTTTTGCGGAAAAAACAGAAATAAAAACAAACAGGGAAATACTTGAGGCGAAATTTGTCCCGCCCGGGAAAATGCCTTACTTGATTTTTGCGAGCCACAGAAAAATCCTGAAAGAAATCTGAATAAAAACCGAAGAGCAAAGAACTTCCTCTTCCTGCTATTTTAGAAAATCATAATTGCCCCTTGACAAAAATACCGAAACACCGTATAATCACAATAAGCAGTAAAAGCAGTAAGATAAAAATTGTAGCGGTTGACGCCCACGCGGAAATGTAGCGGTGCGATTTATCGCACAAAAAGAAGGAGAGAGTATGAAGAGCGATACGAAAACTTACACGACTTTTTACATCAGTAAAATCTGCGACGTTTATCCTACAACGGTTGCAAACTGGATTGACGAAGGCAAGTTGAAAGCATTTACCACGCCGGGCGGTCACCGGCGGGTCAGAGCAAAGGACTTAAAGGAGTTTCTTGAGAAGTATAACATACCGATTTCCGATGAGCTTGTTTCGGAAGGCAGAAAAAAAATTCTTGTGGTGGATGACGACAAAATTGTTCTGGATTCAATTGTCGGAGTTTTGCAATATAAGAAAAAGTATAAGATATTTAAAGCAGTTGACGGATTTCAGGCAGGCCAGGCGGTGAGCGAGCATGAGCCGGACCTTATAATTCTGGACATAATGCTTCCGGGTATGGACGGATTTGAAGTATGCAAAACAATCAGAAAAAAGAATAAACAAGTAAAAATTATTGCGGTCACGGGATACAACACGGAGGAAAATAAAAACAAAATTCTTGCGTGCGGTGCGAACGCGTACATGGCAAAACCTTTTGAAATGGCTGAATTACTGAAAAAAATAGATGACCTGTTGAAGGTTTGAATTTAAGAGGAGGGAACTGAGATGAAAAAGGTATTTTTTAAAAGCAAGAAAGCGCTGGTAAACATGGAATTGTCAACTTTTGAAATTCCTCCGGCGGGAGACATTCTGGTGCTCGGCAAGAGATGCCCCATAGGTCCGCAGGCGGCACAGAAGATGCTGAATACCGTTGCAGCGCATAGGTTTGAACTCGTGCGGCCCAGAAGCAGGGCAATAGACGGAATACTCATAAGAAAACATCTCTTTCTGAGAGCGGACAGGGCATCTCTGGTTAATACAATAATTGATGAGACCTCCGCTATCATGAGCGAAGAATGCATGTTAAGCATTAAGTGTGAGATTAAAGTGAGGATATCCAGAGAGATTTAGAACCGGAATGGAGCAATGAGATGGTACGGGTAAAAGAGATAACCGGAAAAAATTTCGCAGAGGTCTCCTCTAATCATACGGTAGGGGATTCGGTTGAATTAATAAAAAATAGGAAAACTGATTATCTGGTAATAAAAGAAAGAGGGAAAACAAAAGGGATAATAAAGTTCCGGGATATTCTTGGTTATCCGCCGTCAAGGTTATTGCTCGACTGCCCAGTAACGCCCGTAGGGACGGTATCGGGAACAGTTTCGGCAAGAGAAGCTTTAAAGCTAATGCAGGCCAAAGGGGAAAATATTCTGCTGGTTTTGAATAAAGAGAAAAAACCCGCCTCAATTATAGACAGTATGATGGTCACTGCCGCTATCTTCAATGAAATGGACAAACTGAATGAAGAAAAAAAAGAATGTGTTTTAGTTACTAAGGACAATGAAGAACAATTGAAACAATATAAACAGATGGTCGAATTTGCTCAGGATGTTATCTTTTTCAAGGATTTGAAGAGCAGATATGTTATCGCCAACGACAAGACCTTAAAAGTTTTTGGATTATCGCGCGAGGAAGTCATCGGGAAAAACGATTATGAAATAATGCCGGTCCGGGAAGAAGCCGGGAAAAACATTGAAGACGACAAACTTGTCTTTAAAACAGGCAAACCTGCGGAAATTACTAAACATATGACAGGCGCGGACGGAAGAGAGCGCTGGTTTCATGCTATAAAAGTCCCGCAGTTTGATGATAAGGGAAATATCGTAGGGCTTATCGGCATTGCAAGGGACGTAACCAAGAGCAGGAAGGCGGAAGAAATCCGTAAGAAATATGAATTCATGGTTAATACTTTAAATGAATTTATGACTCTTGTTGACAGAAACTATGTTTATACCGCAGTTAATGACGCTTACTGCAGAGCGCATAATAAGAAAAGAGAAGAAATAATAGGCGGAACCGTTAAAGATGTGTGGGGCGAAGAAACGTTTAACAGGATAATAAAAGTTCACATGGACAGATGTTTTGCGGGCGAGGAAGTGCATTATCGGGAAAATTTTGATTTCACTGCTCTGGGCCGCAGGTATTTTGACGTTGCCTGTTATCCGTATAAAGGAAGCAACGGAAAAATCAGTCACCAGGTTATTATAACCCGCGACATCACCGAACGCAAGAAAGTGGAGGATCTGCTGAAAGAGGCTAAAGAGTACACAGCCAACATCATAGAATCAATGATTGATATTTTGGTTGTGACTGATTCGGATGGAAAGTTAAAAACTGTGAATCAAGCGGGTTTAAAGTTATTGGGATATAAAAAAGAAGATATCATTGCGCAACCTGTCGGCAAACTTTTTGCAGAAGAAGAAGAAGAAGAAGAAGAAGAATTTCACATGCGCACTTTCAAGAAAATAATCAAGGAAGGGCATATAACAAACTACAAGACAAGTATTAAAACGGCATCAGGCAAAGAGATTCCTGTAATCCTTTCAGGTTCTGCATTGAGGGATGAGAATAAGAATCTGATAGGCATGGTTATAGTAGTCAAAGATATGACCGGGCAGGATAATTTGCAGAAAAGAATGTTACAGCAGGCGAAACTTGCCAGTATAGGTCAATTGGCCGCCGGAGTCGCGCACGAGTTGAATAATCCTCTTACCACAATTGTTGCTATGAGCGATTTGCTCTCTGTAACCTTAGAAAGCAGTTTAAAGAGAGACGACAGAAAAAATCTGGCTCTGATTAAAGAGGCGGGGTTAAGGATGAAAAATATTGTTAACAACCTTCTCTCTTTCAGCCGCCCCGTTGAAAAGGGAATCGAGAAAGAAGCAAATTTGAATTCAATAATTAAAAAAGTATATGCTCTGCTTGAAAGCGAAATTAAAAAAGAAATGATTACCGTTGAAAAGAATTTAACGCATATTCCCTGCATCCTGGGCGACAGCGACAGGTTAATGGAAGTATTTATTAATTTGTTTTCAAACAGTATATATGCGCTAAAGAGCAGCAAGGATAAGAATATCCTGATTAAAACAGAGTATTCTCCGGAAAAGAAATTATTAAAGCTGCGTTTCAGGGATTCCGGAAAAGGTGTCAAAGGCGGTATAATAAGCGATATTTTTAACCCGTTCTTTACGACCAAACAAGCAGAAAAAGGGACAGGCCTGGGTCTGTCAATCGTCTATGAGATACTGAATGACCACGGAGGGAATATTGAGGTCAGCAGCGAGGAAGGCAAGTTTACGGAATTCGTCATCAGTTTTTCCGTAGATAAAGACGGCCGGCGCGTAACCCCTGAGAAAGCGACAGGCAGGCCAAAGATATTGGCGGTTGACGATGATAAGGCAATTGTAAGTTTTATAGAAGAAAGCCTGAAAATACAGGATAGATATGAAATATTTACTGCTTTAGACGGATTTCAGGCGGGGCAGGAGGTGGCAAAGCGAAATCTTGACCTGGTTATTCTTGATATTTTTCTCCCGGGTATTAACGGGTTTGATGTCTGCAGAAATATCCGCGGAAGAAAAAACGGGATTAAAATTATAGCTATTACGGGGAGAGCTACGGAGGAGAACAGGAGAAAAATTTTAGAGGCGGGCGCGGACGCTTACCTGATAAAACCGTTCAGTAAGGCGAAGTTGTTGAAAAATGTAAAAGAATTGATAGGTAGTAAATAAAAAGGGCAGGGGAGCCCCAAAATACCGCTTGCCGGCGATGGTTTTGGTGAATTCCGCCTACCCTCATTTTATTATAGCAAAAAGCGGGCATAAAAAGGATAGGTAAACAATGAACAGAATATTGGTTGTGGATAATGAGAAATCTGTTTTAGATACCTGCCGGCAGATTTTAGTACTAAAAAAATATGAGGTTGAGACAGCGGAAAATTTAACATCGGCGCGGCGTCAGCTGCAATCCCGGAAGTTTGACCTGATAATTACGGACCTGCGGATAGGGGTTGAAAAAGGCGAGAACCTGATAAGGGAAGTTAAGTCGGAGTATGCGGATACCGGAATTATCGTGATGACCGGCTATGTGGATATTCAAAGCGCCGTAGAGTGCATCAGGTTGGGAGCGTATGATTATTTGCCGAAGCCCTTTGAAATGCAGGAATTTCTCGGTAAAGTGGAGAAATATTTTGAAAGCGCAAATTTAAAGAAAACGGTAAGTAAACTAAAAGATGTTGTTGCGCTTTATCATGTTGCTATGGCGATTGCCCAGTTGAAACCGCTGGATGAGGTACTTGCCATCATTTTGAACAATGCGGAAAAAGAAGTGGGAGCGGACGGAGGTTCCATCGCCCTGTGGTCGGATGAATTGCAGACACTGGTCATTAAAGTCGCCAGCGGCGCGAACAGGGATAAAGCCATTGGAATGCGTTGCCGTCTGGGAGAGAGGGTCTGCGGTTATGCGGCGGAAAAAAAAGAACCGGTATTGCTGCAGGATGAGCTGAATACAGATCCTCGATTTAAGAACGAAAAGGTGTATGAAGGAGTTAAGTCGGGAATGAGCATCCCGATGCTTTTACAGGACGAGCTCGTAGGAGTACTTAATCTCAGGCGGACAATCAAAGAAGATAAATTTACGCAGGATGACCTGGACAGGGCATTTGTTCTGGCGGAGATAGCAGCGCTCGCGATTTCCAATTCCAGGATGTTTGACAAAATGAAGGATCTGGACGAACTGAAAAGTCATTTTATATCAACTGTTTCCCATGAACTGCGCACTCCGATTACTTCCATTAAGGCATCGGTAGATTTAATGGGCAAAATAAAAGATGAAGAGAAATTACAGAAGTTTATAGAAATTACCAGACGAAATATTTTACGAATGGAGCGTTTGGTAAAGGATTTGCTTAATTTTTCCCAATTTGAACAGAAAACACTGCTGATTTCCAAGAAAACAATTAATTTTAATCAGGTTTTGTCGGATTCAATAGAAGCGGTTAAAAGCAGGGCTGAGGAAAAAATGATAACTTTTACAACAGTGACAATAAAATCGGCAAGAGTGAACTGCGACCCGGGAAGGATGGAACAGGTTGTGACCAACTTACTCAACAATGCAGTTAAATATTCTCCTGAAAAAAGTAGAATAGAAATTTCCCTGAAAGAAGAAAAGGAGTGTTTGAGTTTTTCAATAACCGATGAAGGAAGAGGGTTCGCATTAAATGAACAGAAAAAAATATTTGAACAGTTTTATCAGATAGACCGGTCACTTTCCCGGGCCACAGGCAGTTTCGGCCTCGGGCTTTCAATCGTAAAACAGATTGTGGAACTTCACGGCGGGGAAATTTTTGTCGAGTCCCCGCCCGCGGGGAGAAAAAAAGGAACCAGATTTATTGTACAAATACCGGTCTAAAAGGATTGAGGAATGAACGGAATGACACAATGATGAAATAAAAAAACACCTGAGCCTGTTGCATACCTCCCCGCTGACAGGAAAAATATGATATAATGACAATAATTAACGGTGGAGGAATAAATGGGATACAATTACAATGACCGTAACGGAGAACAAGAATATTTGCTGCTGCCGATTCTATTAGGGGGGGCTACCGGAAGAATATCTTGCGTGGTTCGTAACAGATGTGGTAAAGCAAATGGGTAAGAGTTCAGTGGACATAAATGAAAAAAGATAATAAAAAAGTTCTCATTATAGACGACGAAATTTCAATAACAAAACTTTGCAGGAGTATTATTAACGGTATGGGTCTGTTCTGCGATACAGCAGCTACGGCGGAAGAAGGTCTTAAGGCGCTCAAGAAAAACAGATATTTGCTTATTTTACTGGATATGGACCTTCCTCTTATGAGCGGGATGGATATGCTGGAGAAAGTCAGGGTTCTTTATCCTAAAATACAGGTCGTCATTATTACCGGCAAAGCGACCGTTGAAAATGCCGTTGAGGCGATGAAGAAAGGTGCCTGCGATTATGTAACAAAGCCCTTTGAAATTGACGAGCTCAGGATTCCCGTAAAGAGAGCGCTTGAAAAATACGAACTTATTGAGAAAATAGGCAGTTTGAAAAATACACTTTTCGTCTATGAAGTGGCGGCTGCGATGAGCGAAGTAATGTCTCTGGATAAAATCCTGAAACTTATTTTCAAACAGTTGAGCAAAGCGATTGCCACCGACGGCGGTTCAATCGGAATATGGGAAGAGGATATGGGGGAACTCGTTATAAAGTATGCGGAGGGTTTGAATTGGGAAAGAGCTCTCGGCAAGCGGCTGAAACCGGGGGAAAGGGTTTGCGGCTATGCCGTAGAGAAAAAGAAACCCATTCTTGTAAACGGCGATATAAAGAAGGTTAAGAGATTTACGGGCATTAAGAAATTTGAGAAAATCAAAAGCGGGATGAGCATTCCAATGCTTGTTAGAGGGAAACTATTGGGGGTAATAAACCTGAAAAGAATAGAAATCAGCGAAAAATTTACGGCAGCCGACCTCAAAATCGGAACGATTTTTGCGGAGCAGGCGGCTTATGCCGTACAGAACGCTCTTGATTTTGAGAAGTTGAAGGAACTCGACGAATTAAAATCCGCTTTCATTACAAATGTTTCGCACGAACTCCGCACTCCGCTTATGGCGGTAAGTGGGGCGCTGGAGATGGAGGAGCGGCTGAGTGACGAGGCAAAAAAAGCAAAGATGAGAGACATATTCAAAAGGAATATTCTCAGGATGCAGCGGCTCGTAAAGGACTTGCTTGATTTTTCTAAAATGGAGAAGAAAACAGTTCTGATAATGAAAAGTTCCTGCGATTTTCCGGGAATTGTTAAAAATTCTGTTGAGTTGGCGAAGAATCTTGCATCCGGCAGGGGGATAGATATCGTTGTCCGGCAGGAAGCGTTGCCGAAAATCGCCTGTGATGCCGGGCGTATGGAGCAGGTGCTGATAAATCTGCTGAGCAATGCCATAAAATTTTCTCCCGAAAACTCCAAAGTGGAAATGGATATTGTGAAAGACGGGAGTTTTTTAAGATTTTCCGTGACCGATGCGGGCATCGGAATACCCGCGAAAGAGCAGGATAAAATTTTTGAAAGATTTTATCAGGTTAATAAGTCGCTTACCCGGGAAACGGGCAGTTGCGGTCTGGGTTTGTCAATTGTAAAACAGATTGTGGAACTTCACGGCGGGGAAATTTTTGTCGAGTCCCCGCCCGCGGGGAGAAAAAAAGGCGCCAGATTCATCATAAAAATTCCGGTGGAATAATGGCTGCAATAAATGTGCCCCCTATCTTAAGAAAATCAAATGATGGTTGCTAATTTAAGCTGTGGATTGACAATTCGCGTTTCAAACAATGAGCACGGATAGAAAAAAGTTTATTTCTGCCGCTTTAGCGCTTTGTTGCGTTTCAACTTCTTTTCTTTTTGCGTCCGCAATAATTACTGAGGATTCTTCGGATGATTTTAGTAACGGTGAGTTTAACCGTCTTGTAATTTCGGACGGAAAAATAAGATGCGGGAACAACTGGTCGGAATTGGACGGAACCCCGGGACCTCTCAGAGAATTTGATATAGCGGGAGAAGACCAGGCAGTTCTTTTCGGCGGGATTTCCTCCACGAGCGTTGATGCGGGTTTTTTTGAAAACAAAACGTATGTTTTTAATGTGGAAAGCGAGCGCTGGGAAGAGGCGGCGGTTTCTCCGGCGCCTTCGGCGAGAGTTTCATTCGCAATGTCGGGTGACGGGAACGGGAATATCGTTCTTTTCGGCGGTTTTGACGGGGTGTACTGTGACGACACATGGATTTTTTCAACGACGGAAAAAACGTGGGAAAAAGTTAACTGCTCAACGTATCCTTCCGCCCGGATTAAAATGGATATGGCAAAATTAACGGACGGCACAGTGCTGCTTTTCGGCGGCTACAGGGCGGGCGGATATTTCAGCGATACCTGGAGTTTTGACACAACGGCGAAGGAATGGTCACTGCTTAACTCCACGGGGCCCTCTGCCCGCGCCGATTACGGCATTGCCGGCTGCGGGGACGGTAAGGTCGTTTTTTTCGGCGGCTCCGACGGGAGCGTTTTAGGAGATACATGGATTTTTGAGGGAGGGCTCTGGACGGATGTTTCATCTCTGAACACGGCCATAAAAAAGAGAGAAGGACCGGAAATGACTTATGATACGGACATAAACAGGGTTATACTTTTCTCCGGCAAAAGAACGATTTTATCCCCTCCGCAATATCCTTCGAATATCTGGATATTTAATCCGCAGGACGACAAATGGAAGGAGATAACCGCTTTCGGCTTGTCTCCTTCCGGAAGAAAAAACGGCGGCTTCTGTTATCTGAAAAATTACGGCAATATCCTTTTCGGCGGTGAAGACGACAATGGAATTTTTTCAGACCTCTGGAAATTTGTCATTTCATCCTCAGGCGCTTATGTTTCAAAGGTTTATGACACGGGCATTTCCGTCAATCCTGTCGAGTATAAAAATATTTCATGGGAGGGGGTGGGAAACATAAAATTTCAACTTGCCGCCTCTACCGGCTTGTCATCGGGTTTTGTTTTTATGGGGCACGCGGGGGAAAACACTTTTTACGAGACCTCGGGTTCTTCAATTTCATTCCTGAACGGGAAAAGATTTGTAAAAGCAAAGTTATTTTTTGAATGCGAGCCGGAAAACGTCAATTCAAGATATCTTTCCGATTTTTCCGTCGGGTATAATCATAAGCCGGAACAGCCGTCTTACTTTGAACACTGGTCTTTTTTCCCGAAAGGGAGTTCTATTTCGGAGACAAAACCGATGTTCAAGTGGAAAAACTGCTTTGATGCCGACAATGATGCCCACACTTATGAAATTCTTGTTTCAACGGCCGATGACTTCAGCGTTTTTTTCTCGTCGGCGGGAATTTTGGAACAGACGGGGTCGCCGGAGCGCTCTTTTTATATTTCCGAGGAAGTTCTTTCCGAGGGAAAGTATTTCTGGAAGGTCAGGGCAGGGGATGACTACGGTTATGGGGAATTTTCCGAAACATGGAATTTCTATATTGATACTTCGCCGCCTGCGGCGGTAACCGACTTAACGGCGGAAAAAATTGTAAATGAAAAAGGGACAATAAAACTTTCATGGACCGCGCCCGGCGATGACGGCGCTTCGGGAGACATTGTAAATGGGCTTTTCACAATCAAATATAAACCGATGCTGAATATCGGCGTTTGGGAAGCGGAACTTTCCGAGATTGTCGTTTCAACTTCGGTGTCCCCCGGCGATAAAATGATTTACAAAATATCGGGTCTTCAGGACGGAACGAGTTATTTTTTTGCGGTCTGTTTTGAGGATGAGGCGTTTGAGGCAAATAAAAATCTCGGTGGAATTTCAAACAATGCTTTTGCATGGACCGATTCAGCGCCGTCCGTAAGCATAGCGGCGCCCGCTTTTTATGAAATATGGCGGGAAACCGGGACGATTAAATGGGAAAGCGCGGATGTAGATGCAGGGGATGAAATTTTTTCCGGCGTCTTTCTGTCAACGAATAATGGAACCGGCTGGTTTCCTCTCGCGGAAAATCTGCCGACGACCACGACCCTATGGTTTTTTAATACTTTTGAGTGTGAAAATTCCACGACATGTTTGGTAAAAATTACCGCCCGTGATACGGCGGGGCTTGAAACAGCGGAAATTTCACCTCTTTTTGAGATAAGAAACGAGAATTTTCCGCCGGAAGTCAAAGTTATGTATCCGTCGGAAGGACAAACCGTCGGAGGCGTTTTTGAGTTGAAATGGAGCATTTCCGACAGAAATTTAACCGATTCGCACACTGGTTTTGTGTATATTTCAACGGATAATCTCACATGGGAGAATCTTTCACAGTCGGACGAATCGGCGCTTTTAGTTAATTCAGTCCTGTATCAGGATAACACATATTTTTTTAAAATTCTCGTGCAGGATAACCGGAGCCCTCCTCTGGCGGACGAGGCCTCCGTTTCAGCTTATCTGCGGAATGAGAATCATCCACCGGCGAGTTTTTCGCTGTTAGAGCCGGAAGACGAGAGTATCGTAAATTTTGAAAATATTACGTTCCGGTGGGAAGAGGCGCAGGACTTTGACGGTGACGATGTCTCCTACGTCTTTTGTTATTCGACGGATTCCGTGTTTTGTTCTTCTTCAGTCATTAAAACGGCGGATAATTTTCTGGAATTGAATCTTGAAGATACTACGGAATATTTCTGGAAGGTTCAGGCGCTGGACTCAAAAGGTTCCGCGCGCGACAGCGAAGAAGGATTCTCTTTTTTTATAAAAACGGGCAGTTTGACTGTTGTCGGCATTTACCCGCAGGACGGCGGTTATGCCGAAAATGTAACGGTTGTGACTGTAACTTTCAACCGCTCTTTGCAGGCGCAAAGCGTTAAAGCGGATAACGTCGGGGTTTTTGAAAAAGGCGCGGAAATTTCCGCGGTGGTGACGCAGTCAGGCGGGTATAAAATTCATATAACCGCTGTTTTTACGCCCTCGAAAGAATACACCATCTGTCTTTCGGAGAACATAAAGGACGCCGACGGCAACCCTCTCACGGGGCAGAAGGATTTCGGTTTCAAAACCCTGCTTTCCGCTTATACCGCAGGGACGCTGGAATTTCCGGATGAAAACATTACGGTCGGGTTTTCGTCAGGTTCTGCGGGTGAACCCTGCTTTGTCAGCATTGAGCGGGATTATACGGACGGTGCGCCGGCAAGAAATATTCTTGAGAAAAGCCGCTCGGCAAAATTTATAAATGACTTTTGTCTTCAGATAAAAGCGCTGGATTCGGCTGAGAATCCGGTTCAACTCGCAGACGTTCTGGAGATAAATTTCGGACTAAACGCGGCCTCGGGCTTTGTGGGTAGAATTCCCGCGGAAAAGATATTTGTTCTGGAATACCGCAGCGACGGAGCTGATTCCGCCGTCCTTGTCAGCCGCCCATTCGTCGCGACCGGCGGAAGATGGGAAAAATGCGGCCAGGTCAATGAAGGCACAAGTATAAAAATTTTTACGAAGGACCTGAAGCCGTTTGCCCTTGCAGGGGTGAAACCCGCAAACAGCGGTTTTGCCAGTTTGAAGAATTACCCGAACCCTTTCAGTAAAACGACGGCGATATGGTTTGATAATCCGCAGAGCAGCGTTGTTACAATGAAGGTTTTTGCCCTTACGGGCGAAGAGGTCTTTTCAAAAAATTATCCTGCGGCCGGGATGCCGATTGAATGGGACGGAAAAGATAATGCGGCAAACGACCTTCCGGACGGGATGTATGTTTTGTTTCTTGAAACGGCGGGGAACTCGCAGAAGAAACTTGTAGGTATTTTAAGATAAAAAATACCTGCCGGCATAGGGGGGAAGATGAAAAAAGTTCTCGTTATTGACGACGAGCAGGACATTGTTGAGGTTATCAGGTTTGCTTTGCAGGAAGAGGGTTTTGAAACGGCATTTGCGCTGGACGGCGCAGCCGGTCTTAAGAAAGTTGAAGAATTCAGGCCCGGCGTCATTATTCTGGATATAATAATGGAAAAGATGGACGGCGTAACGTTTGTAAAGCGGTTAAAAAAGGACATCCCTGTAATCGTGATAAGCGCCTGCGACAGTAAGACAAGAGAAAGGGTGGAAAAGGAAATTAAGGTAAACAATTGGCTCGAGAAACCTTTTGAAATCAAAACCCTGCTTGATGAAGTAAAAAGACAATTAAACGGGGCCGCCGGCCTGCTGAGGTGATTAATTGATGGATAGGATAAATGTCAAGTTGCGAAAATTAAAAATATCAGTGAATTGCATTCCTGGTTTTCTTGGTATTTTAATTACCGGAGTTTACCCCGTTTTTCGCGGGGCCCCCATTTTTGCTTTTACAACGGCGGAGAATTTGTATTCCATAGCCGATGCCCGCGCCCAGGGGCTTTCAAGAGCGCCTCTTGAAAATCCGGCTTTTTCAAAAGCGGAATTTCTCCGGTTCAGTTCGGGAGAACTCTACTGGAACACGCCCTTCCAGAAAGTGCAGTTTATGAAGCCGGGGAAGATTTCGCTGGGTGTGGACATTTCTCATTTTAAGACAAAGGCATCGGATGCCTGCGATGAGTTAGGGGATTACGGAAGTTTTTACCAGGAAGAGACGCTTATAAAATTTTCCGCCGCAAAAAGAATTAAAAAACTTGCCTTTGATTTATCTTTTAATTTTATCAACCAGTCAATTTACAATTCCGAAAGTGCGGCTTACTCGGGCGGCTGCGGTTTGTCTTTTGCTCCGTTCGGAGACAAAATTGTCTCGGAGCAGGAAAGAATTATGCCGCTTTTTACGGGAATTTCTTTCCAGAATATTCTGTCTTCGCCTCTGGAGGCGGGGAGCGTTCCGGAGAACTTGCCGAAGAATCTTCACCTGTTTCTCGAGTCAAATATCCTGTCGGGGAAAATTTCTCTTTATTTCAGAAGGAGCGTTATGGATGTTTCCGAAAGAAAAGAGAAAAGGATTTTTTCGGGCGTTGAATTAAAACCTTTCCGCGAAATAATTATAAGAGCCGGAAAGAACGATTTCGAGACCTCTTACGGTTTGGGCCTTAACATAGGGAGAGTAAATCTTGATTTTGCAAGTTCCGTCTCCGGGTGGGACAACCGTTTCGTTGCGAGCGTGTCTTTTGATTTTTCGTACGTGGGAGAAATATCCGAAGGCATAATAAAGGAAAAAAACAGGGAAATCAGCGCGTTGAAGAAAGAAGTAAAAGATGCGAAAGAAACGCCGGATGCCGTCACCGCTCAGGAGCGGGACTGGCTGATAAAAATGATTTCAAAAACGCTTAACGAAATGAAAATGAAAAATTTCGCAGGCGCGCTTACGACCATAAAAGATATTTTAGGCAGATATAAGTATGAAGTAAACGGGGCCGCCGCCAAAATTTCCAAAGAGGAAGCGAAGAAACTGATTGTTAAAGCGCGAGATCTTATGGATGAGAGAAAATACGATAAAGCGAAGGAATGTATTATGACGGTTCTCAATGTAATTCAGGGGGATTCGGTTGCGGAAGAAATAAGTCATCTCGTTGACGCGTACATACAGATTGAAAAGGGGGAGTATCTTCTCGCAAAGGCAATTCTTGCCGAGGGCCTTATATTGAAACCCGACAGTGATAAAATTTTAATTCTTTTGAACAGGGTTCAAAAATTTATGGAGGTGACAATAGAAAAATGAAACGGGAAATTTGTGTTATTTTTTTGATTTGCTGTTTGACCGGTTCTTTAAAGGGTGACTCTCCTCAGGATGACTCTTTCAAAAGGGGCTCCGCCGAGTATATCTCGGGGAATCTTGAAGAGGCATTGATTTATATTTATAAAGCGTACAAGCAGGAGCCGCAGAATGAGAAAGTTAAACAACTGCTGAGTGAGATATATGTGGAACTGTCGGCGAAATATCTGACCGAGGGCAATTATGTGGATGCGTCAAAGTATCTTGCCGAGGCGGAAAACCTTAATTACAGCAGGAAAAAAACGGGCAATCTCAGAAAGGCAATCGAAAAAATGAAAGAACCGGCAAAGCGCCCTCCGGTAGAAACCAGAGAGACAAGCGGAAAAGAAAAGAAACCCTCTGCCGCGCCGCCGCAGGTTGCTGCTCGAAAGCCCCAGAAAAAATCTGCAGTGGGTATTATCAGGGAAAAAATCGTTGAGTACCAGCCGTTTGTGATTGAAAAGAAACTGCCGGTCAATGCCGCCGTCTTCGCCGGCATTTCGGCCGGCGTCCTGATAATTATTTCTCTGATAATATTTTATTTTAAACGAGCCATGAAAATTAATGAAGTCAAAACAAAGGAATTTTTGGAGGTCAAAGCAAGAGAGGATAAAATACTGAAAGGGCAGGTTAGCAATCTTCAAAATTCAGCGGATAAGTTAAAAGAAGATCTTGAACGGGAGAAACGGAGGAAGTTTGAAATTACCAAAAATATGGTGGACGAGAAAAAAAGATTTGCGGATGAAAAAACGTATGAAAAAATCTCAAACAAGATTGATGAGGTAAAAAAAGCAATTAAAAAGAAACCCGCCGCGCCGGAACCGATTCCCGTTGAGAGTTTTCTTTCGGAATATACGGATATTCCCACAACTTCCGAACAATTAGGGGATATGCTCGGGTTTGCCTCTCCGGATAACAGGAGCCAGATTTTCTGGGGCCTCGGCAACAAGACGGACATAAGGGCGGTTGAAATTCTTGAAAGTTTTATGGGGCAATCATCAGGGGAAGAATACAGGGAAATTCTCAAATCCCTGAAAAAAATAGCGGTCCGGCCGGGCTCCTCGCCGCCTATAAAGTTAAAGATTGAGAAAATTTTTTCCGCTCAGCGCCGGAAAGGCATAATCATATAAGGAAATAGGGGACGGTTTCTTTTTCCGACACACGCTTCCCCGTTGGAAACATGCCGCGTAACTTCCGCGGCAGGGTTACATGGCAGCGGGGTTGACATGATTTTTTCTTTTTGGTAAAAAAGTGTATGAAGGTGGTGACTTATGCGGACATTTTGTCCGCATCGAGGAAAGATAAAAAGGTTTTTGCGGGCGGTAAATACATAATAACGCCGCTTGCAAAAGAGGCGCTGGAAAGGCATGGCGTAAAAATTTTAACTGGGGGAAAATCAATGCGGAGAGAAATCATTGCAGGGAACTGGAAGATGAATAAAACGGCGGAAGAGGCGGAGTCGCTTGCGCGGGGGATTGCCGACGGTGTCGCATCCCGCGGCGGTATATCGGTGAAGAACAGGATTGTTGTTCTGTGTCCGCCGTTTACGGCGCTCGCGGCAGTAAGAGAAATTATAGCGGGAAAAGACAGTGTTTTTCTCGGCGCGCAGAATGTATATTATGAAGACAAAGGCGCCTTTACGGGAGAGGTTTCCGCCGAAATGCTCAGGACTTCCGGCTGCAGGTTCGTTATCGTCGGGCATTCCGAGAGAAGAAAATATTTCGGAGACACGGACAAAATTATAAATCTGAAGGTTAAGAAAGCGCTTGAAAAAGAACTGACTCCGATTCTGTGCGTGGGCGAAACGCTTGAAGAACGCGAGGCGCACAGGGAACTCAAGGTGGTAAAAAGCCAGCTGAAATCGGATTTGGACGGTCTGGGAAGGGATACCGGCAAAATTGTGATTGCGTACGAGCCGGTCTGGGCCATCGGAACGGGCAAGACGGCGACGCCTGAAACCGCGCAGAAAATGCACGAGTTTATCAGGAAAGAAATTTCCGAAATTACATGCTCGGAGACAGCCGAGAAGATGTCAATTCTCTACGGCGGCTCGGTCAACCCGGAGAACGTTAAACAACTCATGGAATGCCCCGACATCGACGGGGGCCTTATCGGCGGGGCGAGTTTAAAAGCGGCGGACTTTTTAAAACTGGTTTATTACGATGGTTGATTTAAAAGGGCTTGTCGAAGAGATTGTAAGAAAAATAGAACGGTCGCAGAAACCGGTTGTCTGTAATGTTTCAAGCAGGCATGTTCATGTTACGGAAGATGTTTTCCGCGGCCTCTTCGGGAGTTCGTACCCGTTAAGAAAATTGAGGGATTTAAGACAGCCGGGGGAGTATGCGTCGAAGGAAACGGTTGAGGTCTCGGGACCGAAGGGCGTTCTGAAAAAAGTCCGTATCCTCGGGCCGCTGAGAAAATATACGCAGGTTGAGGTCTCGAGAACCGACTGCTATGCGCTTGGAATTTCTGCGCCGGTCAGGGAATCGGGAAACATCAAGGGTTCGGCGCCCGTGAAACTGGCGGGTCCTCAGGGCGAAGTTGATTTGCAAGAGGGCTGTATTGTGGCGAGAAGGCATATTCATATGACGCCGTCGGATGCGGATGCTTTTAACCTTACGGACGGGCAGCAGGGGAGAATCCAGTTTTCAGGAGGCCGTAGCGGGATTCTAAACGATGTTTTGATAAGAGTGGCGCCGAACTATATTCTTGAATGTCATATTGATACGGATGAAGCGAACGCTTTTGATTTCAAAAGCGGAGGTTATATTTATATTGTTTGAAAAGGAGTGTCAAACGCCTGTCCGCAGTGACGGGGAAGTTTGGCAACAGGAGGGTTAAAAATGGCGGATTATCCGACAGAAGCGCTTGGAATGATTGAAACGAAGGGTCTTGTCGCTCTCATCGAGGCGGCGGATGCGATGGTAAAATCGGCAATGGTTAAACTTGTCGGTTACGACAAGATCGGCGGCGGTTATGTTACGGTCTGCGTCCGCGGCGAAGTTGCGGCCTGCCGCGCTGCCTGCGAGGCCGGCTCGGCGGCGGCGCAGAGGATAGGAGAACTGGTTTCGGTCCACGTAATCCCGCAGCCCCACTCCGATCTTGAAGGCAGACTGCCCATTTCTCTCTCGGCCGCAAAGAAGAGATAATCGGGCGGGCATCGTTTAATCATAACGTAAATACGGATGTCTTCACTCGGAATGATTGAGACAAGAGGTCTCGTCGGCATTATTGTCGCCTCGGATGCTATGGCAAAGGCGGCGAAGGTTGAGGTCTTGAGCAGGGCTCAGACGGGCGCCGGCTATACAACGGTTTTTGTAAGTGGAGATGTTGCTTCCTGCCAGGCGGCCTGCGAGGCGGGAGCAAAGGCGGCGGCGCATTTCGGCGAACTTGTTGCCGTTCATGTGATACCCCGTCCGGATTTGCAGTTGAAGGAACACTGGCATCAGATAATTGTAAGATAAATTTTCCGCCTGCCGACAGACAGGAAAATCGTGTAAGGGGGAATAAATGCAGTTTGCAAGAGTTATAGGTAATTGCGTCTGTACGACGAAGGACGAAAAACTCCCGAAGGAGAAACTTCTCGTTATTCAACCGGTTGATTTGACTTTTAAAAAACCGGCGGGGGGGTCTCTCGTGGGCATTGACGTGGTCGGCGCAGGAGCAGGGGAACTCGTTCTTTTTGTTTCGGGGTCTTCCGCAAGGCAGACCAGCATTACGGAGAATAGACCGACCGACTGCACCGTAATGGCGATTGTCGATTATGTCGAGAAGGACGGCAAAACGATTTTTTCAAAGCACAAAGAATAAACGGCACATTAGGGATTGGGGGTGAAAATGGACAGAAATGATATAGAAAAAATTGTGGGAGAAGTGCTGAAAAGGATTTCCCCTGCTTCTAAAAATATTTCGCCGCCGCCGGAAAACAAAGGCCCTCTTTTTGAAACAATGGAGGAAGCGGTCGTTGCATCCCGCCAGGCGCAGAGGTTTTTTCAGGACCAGGGTCTGGAAAAAAGGAAAGAAATCATAGCGGCGATCCGCAAAACTGCCCTCGCAAACGCTGAAGTTCTTGCCCTGGCAGCGCAGGAAGAAACAAAAATGGGCAGGGTAGATGATAAGACACAAAAAAACCTGCTTGCGGCAAGAAAGACCCCCGGCGTAGAGGACATTCAGCCGTCCGCGTTTACCGGCGACAGGGGAATGACCCTTGTGGAATACGGACCTTTCGGGGTTATAGGAGCGGTGATTCCTTCAACAAACCCGACTTCCTCGGTTATAAATAACACAATCAGCATCCTGTCGGGCGGCAATTCCGTTATTTTCGCTCCGCATCCTTCGGCGAAAAACTGTTCGCAGAAAGCGATAACCCTTTTGCAGGAAGCGGTTCTCGCAGCGGGCGGACCCCCCGCTTTAATTTCGGCGATGAAAAATCCTTCCATAAAGGGAGCTGAAATGCTTTTCGACGACGCGAGGGTTAAAATGCTCGCCGTTACGGGAGGGCCCGCCGTTGTAAAAAGGGCGATGAAAAGCGAAAAGAGAGTTATCGCCGCAGGACCCGGCAACCCCCCTGCCGTCGTTGACGAGACGGCTAATTTTCCGAACTGCGCGCAGGATATCATAAGCGGCGCCTCGTTTGACAACGGGGTCCTATGCACCGCAGAGAAAGAAGTTATCGTCTGCGAAAAAGCGTGGGACAGATTTCTGACTGCGATGCGCGCGGATAAAAGGGCTTACGAATTGACGGAAAAACAAATTGATGAGATTGCGAAAATTGCGATAAAAGAGCCGGCGACTCCGGAAAATCCGGAGGCGGTCGTGAACAGGGATTTTATCGGGAGAGATGCGTCCGTTATTGCGGCATCCGCTGGCATTGAAATCCCTTCTTCCGTCCGGCTCCTCTGGGCGGCTGTGCCGGAAGGGCATCCTTTTGTCTGGACCGAGCAGCTGATGCCTGTCCTGCCGGTCGTCAGGGTTTCCGGCATTGACGAGGCGGTGGATTTGGCGGTCCGCGTAGAGGGCGGAAACAGACACACTGCGGTGATGCATTCCCTGAATGTGGAGAATCTTTCCAAGATGGCGCGCGCGGTGCAGTGCTCCATTTTTGTAAAGAACGGGCCTTCTTACATGGGCCTCGGAATGGGCGAGGGTTACGCAACGCTTACGATTGCAACGCCCACCGGCGAAGGCCTTACGAAGGCGAAGGATTTTACGCGGGAATTGAGATGCGCTCTCGTGGATTATTTCCGCATTGTATAAGAATCCGGAGCGGGCAGTAACCAATATGATTATAAAAAGGTTAAATTACGGCGGAGACATTGTTTCGGAGATTAAAAAAATCTGCGAAAAAGAGGGGATTAAAACCGGCTGGTTTAATGCAGTGGGCGCTTTGAAAAAACTTTCCTGCGGTTTTTACGACCAGAAAAGAAAGGAATATAAGAAGATTCATTTCAGAAACGGCTGTGAAATAAGTTCGTGCATGGGGAACATTTCTCTTCTGGACGGGGAAATTTTTGTTCACGCGCATATAAATTTTGCCGACGAAAAAGGTATTGTCCGCGGCGGCCATCTCTTTGAGAGCGAGATTTTCGCGGCGGAAATTGCGGTTTTTCCGGGTAAAAATATCCTGAAAAGAAAATTTGACAAAAAAACGGGGCTTAAATTATGGCGCTGACAGGAAAAGAAATTATAAAAAGAGTCCGTGACGCCGGTGTTGTCGGATGCGGCGGCGCGGGTTTCCCTACCCACATTAAGATAGACGCCCGCGTTTCCGCCGTCATTGCCAACGGCGCGGAATGCGAGCCGATTCTGAAAACCGACCAGTACATAATGGCGGAACATGCCTCGGAGATTGTGAAGGGCGTTGAACTCGTGATGAAGGCATCCGGCGCCGAAAAAGGATATATTGCTTTGAAAGCAAAATATCACAAAGCCGTTGCGGCGTTTAAGAAGAAGCTTGTGCCGGGAATAAATGTCTTTGAACTCGGCAATTTTTATCCCGCGGGAGACGAACTCGTGCTCGTTTACGAAGTGACGGGGCGTCTTGTCCCCGAGGCGGGAATCCCGCTTAATGTCGGGGTAATCGTGGATAATGTCGGGACTCTGTTAAACGTGTGCAAAGCCGTTCAGAATGGCGAACCCGTTCTCGGAAAATATCTCACGATAACCGGCGAGGTTGAAAAACCCGTAATTGTCAGATGCGCCATCGGCTCGAAAATAGGAGATGTCGTTAAACTTGCGAAACCGCTGAAGCAGGATTACGTTCTGCTCTCGGGCGGGCCGATGATGGGAGAAATTATAGACGGTGATTCCGTGGTGACAAAGACAACCGGCGCTGTCGTGGTTCTTTCTCATGATTCGCCGCTGGTTGCGAACCGCCTCCGTAATCGGCGGGTTTTCAAGAGAATGGCGAAGTCAATCTGCGACCAGTGCATGGACTGCACTCTTATTTGTCCGAGAAACCTCATAGGGCACAGGATTTATCCGCACAGGATTATGAGAATGAATTATTTTGATACGGATGAATTGAACGGGATAACTTCGGGAAGTTTTCTGTGTTCGCAGTGCGGTTTATGCGAAATCGCCTGCCCGCAGGGGCTGTCGCCGAAAGCCGTTTTCAGAGTTGTTAAGGAGAATCTGATTTCAAACGGGCATAAAAATATTTTGAAGGAAACGAATTTGAGGGTTCATTCCGAAAGAGACCTACGGCAGTTCAGCGCCTTGAGAGTTACACAGCGCCTGGGAATGGCGAAACAGGACAGAGAGGCGGTGTTTTACCCGCGGGAATTTGTTCCTTCAAAAGTGAAAATTTCTCTTACCGGCAACCCTTCCGAGCCGGTCGTAAAAGAGGGAGATAAAGTTAAAAAAGGCGATTTGATTGCGCGGATTCCCGAAAAATCTCTCGGGGCAAACATTCATTCCAGCATCAAAGGGACGGTTGTAAAAGTTGACGGGGAATTTATTTATATCGAGCAAAGGGGGAATTAAGTGAAAGTTTCGATAGGTCTGATAGAACTCTCTTCGGTAGCGGCTGGTTTTGAGGTAACAGACGGCATGATAAAAATGTCGGGCGTTGAACTCGTTGAGGCGCATCCTGTCTGTCCGGGTAAATTCATTGTTCTCGTTGACGGTCTTCTCTCGGATGTTCAAAGCAGCATAGACAGGGGGATAGATATTGCCGGAGAGTTTCTCATTGACACCCTGATAATCCCGAACGTTCACAAAGAAGTCATCAGCGCGATAAGAGGAATTACGGATGTTTCGGACCTTGAGGCGCTCGGTTCCGTGGAAACGATGACCGTTGCAACCTGTATTGTCGCCGCTGATGCGGCGAGGAAGAAAGCGGATGTAAGATTGATTGATGTCCGCCTCGCGATGGGGCTGGGCGGGAAGAGTTATTTTACCCTGACGGGCGAAGTTGGCGCGGTAAAGACGGCGGTAAATGCCGCCTGCCAGGCGGTTAAAGGAGACGGAATAATCGTTCATAAGATGGTTATCCCGAAAGTCCATAAGGACTTGTTGAAAGTTGTGTTGTAAGGGGGGCGCGCATGAATATAGCGATAGGTTCCGACCACGGAGGATTTCAGTTGAAAGAGTATCTGAAAAAAATCCTTCAGAAAAACGGCCACAGCGTTGCGGATTTCGGCTGCTATTCCGAGGAGCCGGTTGATTACCCCGACATCGCTTTTCTCGTCGCTGAGGCGGTGAAGGATAAAAAATATGAAAAGGGAATTTTGGTTGACGGCACCGGCGGCGGAATGACTCTCGCCGCAAACAAGGTAAAGGGCATAAGGGCTGTTTGCGCATATAATGAGATGACGGGGGCATTCGCGTCCGAACACGATGACGCGAATATTCTCTGCCTCGGCGGCAAGATGCTCGGCGAACTTCTCGCCGGGAAAATCGCCGAAGCGTTTTTGAAAACGCCTTTCGGCGGGGCCCGCCACCAGAGGCGTCTGGATAAAATTACGGAGATTGAAAAAAGATATTTCAAATAGAAAGAGGATTAAAAATGAAAATTGCGGTTGCTTCCGACCATGCGGGATTCAGGTATAAAGAAAAAATCAGGAAACATCTCAACGGGTTGGGACTTGAGGTATCTGATTTTGGAACAGATTCGGAAGAATCGGTTGACTATCCCGATTTCATTGTTCCCGCAGCGAGAGCGGTCGCAAACGGAGAGTGCGAAAAAGGTATTGTAATCGGCGGTTCCGGCAACGGCGAGGCCATGGCGGCGAATAAAGTAAAAGGCATCCGCTGCGCTCTTTGCTGGAACGTTGAATCCGCCCGTCTGGGCCGTGCGCATAATAATGCCAATATGATTTCAATGGGCCAGAGAATGATGGATATAGAAACCGCCCTGGCAATCGTTGAGGAATGGCTAAAAACTCCTTTTGACGGGGGACGCCACGTCGTAAGGATTAAGAAAATAGCAGAGGTAGAAAATGTTTCCGGCTAAGGTTATAGGGCGCGTCGTTTCCACACAAAAATGGGAGACGCTTAAAAGCATAAAACTTCTTTTAATTCAGCCGACCGACTGGAACGGGCATCCGCAGGGTGAGCCGTTCGTCGCCGCCGACAGCGTCGGCGCCGGCGCCGGAGAGTTTGTTTTTTACGTAAAATCGAGAGAGGCGTGTTTTGCATGGCTTAAAGGGGATAAACAGGTTTTTGAGGAGATGCCCCCTCTTGATGCGACGATTATGGGAATCATTGACGGAGTTGATATAAAGAGATGATGGCATTGCCCATCGGGGACGCTCACGTGAGAGGGTTCGCTCTGGGTTCGCTCCGGGCGGGGGTAAAACTCCTCGCTCACACAGCCCCCGCCGGACAATGCCATCATTTTTAAATAAAATGTTATGAAAATATGTAAAGTTGTAGGAAATGTCTGGGCGACGAGAAAACAGAAGTGCCTGAACGGTTTGAAACTTCTTCTCGTTCAGCCGATTGACAGCGACACGGGAAAATCAAAGGGTGATGTGATGCTTGCGGTTGAGAAAAATGTTGGCGCGGGAATAGGAAATATTGTTCTTGTAAATGACGAAGGCAATTCCGCAAGACAGATGCTTGAAAAGCCTGTTGCGGGAATTCGGACGGTTGTCTGCGGAATCGTAGATGAGACGACGGTATCGGGAAAAACCAAAAAATATCACTGAAGAAAGCGGAGGAGAAAGAAATGGATAAAGAAGAACTGGAAAAAATTGTCAGAAAGGTTGTTGAAGAGTATATTGCCGCGGGGTCTTCTAAAACGGCGCACGCGGCGCCGGGCATGAAAAAAGTAACGTTCGGCACTTCGGGAAAGCCCGTGGGGGATTCATCCAGGGTTACGGTCGGTACGGCGGGCAAGGTTTTTACCTTTGCGCCCGGGCCTGCCGGTTCTACCTGTCCTCTGCTCAACGGTTCCCCGGCTGAGTGCGAGGGTTGTGCGCAGTGCGTCGTAAAAAGACCGGAAGCCGTGAAAAAAATTATTAATGCCGGCGCCGCGCGGATTTCCGCTCTTCATCCGGGAGATGTGAAAAAGGCGGAATATGATGTGGAAGTTGCAAAAATGATAGACCATACTATTTTGAAAGCGAATGTAACCCAGGAGCAGGTTGGCAAAATTTGCGAGGAAGCGAGGAAATACGGTTTTGCCTCGGTTTGCGTGAACCCCGCTTATGCTTCGCTTGTGAGCGAACTGCTTAAAGGGAGTCCCGTAAAAGTTACCGTTGTCGTGGGATTTCCTCTCGGCGCAACAACAAAGACCGCAAAAGCAATTGAGGCAAGAGACGCGATTGCCGCAGGCGCCGATGAAATTGATATGGTCATAAATGTAGGGGCGTTAAAAAGCGGTAATTATTCTCTTGTTCTTGACGATATAAAAGCGGTAAGGGAAGCGGCGAAAGGGCGCACCTTAAAAGTTATTATTGAAACGGCTCTTCTCACGAGAGAGGAAAAAATAAAAGCGTGCGAATTGGCAAAAGAGGCGCTCGCCGATTTTGTCAAGACATCCACGGGTTTTTCAACAGGCGGAGCGACGATTGAGGACATAAAACTTATGAGGAGCGTTGTCGGTCCTTCAATGGGTATTAAGGCATCAGGGGGGATTCACACTCTGGAAGAAGCCAGGGCAATGAAAGAGGCGGGAGCCACGAGAATCGGCGCATCGGCTTCCGTTAAAATTGTTACCGGCGGGAAGTCGGAAGAGAAAGGGTATTAAATGCTGTCTGCGCGCCGTCAGGCGGGGAGTACATGGAGGTAAAAAATGAGTGTTGAGAAGCTTGCTCTTGGGATGATTGAAACAAAAGGTCTTGTCGGAATGATTGAGGCGTCGGATGCGATGGTCAAGGCCGCGAAGGTTACTTTAGCCGGCTATGAAAAAATCGGCGGAGGGTATGTTACGACCTTTGTGCGGGGTGAGGTTGGAGCCGTGCGTGCCGCGGTGGAGGCGGGTTCCGCCGCCGTGCAGAGAATCGGCGAACTTATTTCGGTTCACGTAATACCGCGGCCGGACGGTCAGGTTGAGACAATTCTGCCTCAGCCGGAGTAACGATAGATATTGTATATTGGATTTCAGATTCAGGTATTAGATGCCGGATGTTAGCTGGGACAGTGTCAGGAACATAATTACCGACGAAATTTTGAAAAATGTTCCGAAGCGGAAAGAAATCAAAAAAGGTTTTTTCGCGGGGAGGTATCTGAAAAGTTTCAGGCAGCATTCTCCTTCGAGATTTCTGGCGACGGAGGACTTTGTCAGGCGCGCCGTCCGCCTGGGGCGGAGGGAATTGCGCCTTCCCGGAGGGACGATAATAACGCCTCTGGCAAGAGAATTGATAGATGAAAAAAATCTGAAAGTAAATTATGAATGAACTAAAAACAAAAATTGACGAGGTTTTGAAAGTTGAAGAAAAGGCGGTGCGCGACAGGGAAGAAGCGGTAAAACATGCGGATAAAATTTTAAGGAAAACCGCGCTGGATGCGGAAAAAATTCTTGAGGATGCCGAAACCGCCGTCCGCAGGGAACGGGAAGAAATTTTACTGAAAAGCCGCCGCTCTGCCGAGATGGAAGTGAAGAAAATGGGGCTTGATGCGGAAATTCTGGCAAAAAAAAACAGCGTCGAATTGAAGCAAAAAAAAGAAAAGATTTTCCAATTTCTTTTTCAGAGTGTTTTTGAATGATAGCGCCGCTCAGTAAAATATATCTGGCGGGGGTAAACAGTTATTTTAATCAGGCTTTCTCTTTCCTGCAAAGGAAAGGGCTGATGGAGGTTTCCTCGGCTTCGGAAGAAATTACAAAAGATTCCAGTATAAAAAACACCGGCTCTTTCTACGAGGTATCAAGACGTCTTGAAGAGTTGAAAGAAACTATTAATTTTCTCGGAGATGGTAAAATCCCGAAGATAAAAGAGCCTCCGAAGGTTAAGGGGTTTAACATAGAAAATATAATTTCAAAAAGCGCCGAATTAAGGCATCGCTTATCAAGTATAAAAAATGAAATTTCAGGAGCGGAAAAAGAAAGAAGCATTCTTTCGGAAGCGCTCTCCATGAAAATCCCCTTTGAAAATCTTTTTTCAGTAAGAAAAATCAGGTGGAAGGTTTTGAACGTGCCGGTAAAGAGCGCCCGGAAATTTGAACAACACATTAACTCTTTTCCGCTTGCCGCTTTTATCCGCCTGAGATTTCAGCCGGGTAAAAATATGAAGAGTTATATTGTTTTTTTTCATCCCGCAATAGACATAAACGCGGATAAGTTTAACGCGCATGCGGTCGATATCCCCGTTTCTCCCGGCGAAAGGGCTGAAAGTGTTGCGCGCAGGATTGAATCCCTGAATTCCGAACTTGACGCCGCTCTTGAATACAAAAAACATTTGGAGCAATATCTGCCCCAGGCGCTTCTCCTCTTTGATTATTACGAGAACTTGAAAATAAGAGAACGGTTCAGGAATGAATCCATTTTCCAGACAAAAAAAGTTTTCGTTATCACCGGATGGATAAAACAGAAGGATTACCCTGCTTTTAAAGATGAAATTTCGCATAAGTTTCCGTGGGTTTCGGTTGACGGGAGAAAGCCGTTACGGGGAGAAGATGTCCCCATAATTCTTGAAAACAAGAAAATTTCCGAACCCTATGAAGCGCTGACTTCAATGTACGGGACCCCGCTGTACGGGTCGGTGGACCCGTCTCCGAATATGGCTGTCTTTTTTGCCTTTTTCTTCGGTCTCTGCCTGACGGACGCTTTTTACGGTATCATCATTGCGGCCGTCTGCGCCGGTTTTTTATTTTTTAAGAAACCGGCGGCAGCACTGAGAAAATTTTTGTGGATCGGCTTTTTGGGCGGCCTTTTTACGATTCTGGCTGGCGCCGCGACCGGAGGCTGGTTCGGTGATTTACCCCGGCGTCTTCCCGCGGGTCTGGGTTTTATAAAAAATTTTACGGACAGGTTTGTTCTTTTTGACCCTGTGAAGAACGCCTTGATTTTTGTCGGCATCTCTATCGGCTGCGGTTTCATTCAGGTTATGTGGGGAATGGTTTTGAAATGTCTGGACGATATCAGGCAGGGCAGGATATATTCGCTTATTTTTGAAGATGTTGCTTCAATCTGCATTCAGATTTCGGTTTTCGTTATCCTCGGCGTTTATGCTCTGGACCTTTTTACGCTTCCCGCCGGTCTAGATAGAATTGTTTTTGGCTTGCTTGGTTTCGGCGCCGTATCAATAGTGGCGTATAACATGATTTTTCAGAAAGATGTTATTTTCAAGATTTTGTGGAGTTATTACGGCCTGTATTCGGTGATTACCGGAAATTCGTTTTCCGATGTTCTTTCTTACATCCGTCTTTTTGCGCTGGGCCTTACGACGGGGCTTCTCGGTATGGCGATAAACGAATTCGTCTGGGTCATCGGGGGAGCCGGAGCGTGGTTTATTCCGGTTGCCGTAATTGTTTTTATCGTGGGGCATACCGTCAGTTTGTTTATAAATATGCTCGGCGCGGCGGTGCACACTCTGCGTCTCCAGTACTATGAATTTTTCACGAAATTCATAAGAACCGGAGGGCATTATTTTAATCCATTGAGAAATTTTATAAAATATACACCTTTGAGTGCTATCAGGCAAGTTCAATAATCAGGAGGGATAATGGATGGTTTAACGATTGCTTTATTCGGAGCGGGAATTGCGGTTTTTCTTGCGGGGATCGGCTCAGCCGTGGGCATTGCAAAAGCGGGTCAGGCCGCCGCAGGGGTGCTGAGCGAGAAACCCGAGAAGTTCGGGGAAATGTTTCTTCTGGTTGCGCTCCCGGGGACGCAGGGAATTTACGGATTTGCGGTCGGTTTTATGACAATTCTGAAACTCGGTCTTATCGGCGCAGGTTCCCCTGTTTCGCCTACCATGCCTCAGGGCCTTCTGCTTTTTGCGGCTTGTCTTCCCGTTGCCGTTGCCGGGCTGGTCAGCGGAATACACCAGGGGAAAGTCTGCGCTTCCGGCGTGGGTGTTGTTGCAAAACAGGAAGGGAAGTTCGGGCTCGCCGTGATATACGGAATTCTTGTTGAGACGTACGCCCTTCTCGGTTTTGTCACCTCAATTCTCGTGGTCCTTTCCGTGAAGTTGTGAGCTGGACAGAACTTCTTGACAGGGTCGGCGGAGAACTCAAAGAGGACCTCGTGAAAATCCGCCGGGAAGGCTCGGAGAAAAAGAATAAAATTATTGGCGATGCCGTCGCGCGGGCAGAGAAAAAAATCATGGAAGGACGGGAGCAGTCGGAAAAACAGGCAAAAATGCTTTTTGAAGAAATCAGTTCATCCGGCAGAATCCGGGCAAAGGGCGTAATAAGAAAGTCAAAAACGGATGCGCTCAATGAAATTTACGAAGAATTCAAGCGCAAAATCCTTGCGGATGACGAACTAAAAAAGAAAATTCTGGAAAAGTTTCTTGAAGAAAACGTCCGCGCGGGCTGCGAAGTCCAGGTAACCCCCGACGTCTTTGCTCTTTTCAAAAAGAACAAAAAATTCAAGACGGTTAAAAATGCGGATTGCCCGTCGCCTGTTCTGATTCTGCGGGACAGGGTTACCGTGAGTTTTGACTGGGATGAATTTATGGCGGGGCTCAAAGAAAGAACCATTGGCAGGGTGAAATGAGTTACGGCGGTTTTTTTGCGGTGGGAGAAGCGAGGGTATTTGAAACGTACCTCATGCCGCCTTTTCTGTTGAGAAGAGCATTTGAAGCGGAGAAGTATTCCGACGCTATGAACATTGTAAAAAGCGGCTCTTTCGGCCGTCTGCTGAATGAAAAGGAAAGTGATTTCGGCCTTGGCGGGTTTTTGAAGAATATGGCGGCGTCTTTTGCGGAAGTTTCGCAGGAGCCGAACGCTTTCACTCTGAATCAGACAAAATTTGTGAAATTTTTAAAAGCATGCGGGCAGGCTCCCGCCGGAAAAATTTTGAGCGTTCTGCGCGGGAGCAGAAACCCGTTTGAGTTTTACGGGTTCCTGTATGAGGAAAGGCGGAAGCGTCTCGGAAGGATAGAAGGTTTTGACGTTCTGCTGTTCGTGTGGCTTTCGCTGTGGTGGCAGACCCGGCTGGTGAGAATGATTCTTTTCTCTAAAAAGAAAGGCGTAAAGGTAAAAGATGTCTCCGGATAAAAAAGACATTTTTGTCTGCGGTGAAAGTTTCTTCTGCAGTGTTTTTAAGCAGGCCGGCTGTACGGCGGTGGAAGAAAGCGCAGGGCGGGAGGAAATCCTGAAAAAAATGAAGGAGGAAAATCCCGCATTTTTTATTTTTTCCCAGTCGGCGTTTGGAAAAATGAAGAGGGTCTTCAGCGAGAATTTTATCGCCGCGCCGTACATTGTTTTTCCGATGCCCGGCGAAGAAAATCTGATAGAGCATGAAATTTCCGAACTGGTTAAGATTGCCGTAGGAGTCGAGTTATAAATAACGAGGTGAAATAATGAAAGGGAAAATTATCAGGATTGCGGGGCCTCTCGTTCAGGCTGTGGATTTAGCCGGGGTCAAAATGTACGAGGTTGTCCATGTCGGGAAGCAGGGTTTAATCGGCGAGGTGATAGAAATTCAGAATGAAGTCGTTTCAATACAGGTGTATGAGGAAACAGGGGGCATTGTTCCGGGCGAACCCGTTTCCGCGACGGGCAGCCCTCTTTCAATTGAACTCGGCCCGGGGCTTATAAAGGCGATTTACGACGGAATTCAGCGGCCTCTTGATGTTGTCAGGGGAAAAATGGGGGATTACATTCTGCGCGGGGTGAAGATACCCGGACTGGACAGAAACAAAAAGTGGCATTTTACTCCCCTCGCGAAAAACGGGGACGAACTCGGCGAATTTTCCATTATCGGAGAAGTTCAGGAAACGCCCGCCGTAAAAACCAGAATTATGGTTCCGCCGGGGATTTCAGGCTGTCTCGCCGGGATTAAAGAAGGGGATTTTAAGGTTACGGATGCAATCTGCAAAGTTGGCGGCAAGGAAGTTAAGATGGCTTTTGACTGGCCGGTCAGGACGCCGCTTCCGTGTTCCGGAAAAATTCAGCCGACCACCCCTCTTATAACGGGGACGAGGGTTATAGATACTTTTTTTCCTGTCGCCAAAGGCGGCACCGCCTGTATCCCGGGTCCCTTCGGGAGCGGCAAATGTGTTTCTTCCGACACTCCCGTATTGCTTGGTAACGGGGAAATTTTGCCGATAAAAGTTCTTTATGAAAAATTCAAAAAAAAGGGAAGGCAGGTTCTCGCTCAAAATGAGAATTATACAATACTTTCAGAACCTCTTTTTGTTTACGGCTGGGAAAACGGTAAAATCGGGAAATTCAGGGTTCGTGCGGTTTACAAGGGGAAATCGGACTCATTGATTAAGATTCAAACTCGTTCGGGAAGAAAACTTAATGTGACTCCCGCTCATAAACTTTTTGCTTTTTCCGATTTGAAAGAAGTGAGAGAAGAAGCGCAGAAATTGAAAAAAAGCGATTATTTAATAATGCCGAGAGCATTACCGCAGCGGGAAGAAAATCTTATGAAACTACCGTGGCAGGAAATTTTTGCCTCATGCAGGGTCACAGAAAAAGAAATTTTAAAGGACTTCCGCGTGACTCTCGTCGAAATGGAAACCAGGTTCGGAACATTAAAGAAAGTTGCCGCCATGTTAAATCTGAGCTACGATTGTTTAGTCGGATACAAAATCGGGCGTAATCTGCCGCCGCTTAAGGTTGTTTTTCTTATTTATAAACTTGCCCGGAAAAAAGTTCCGCCTGTTTCGTACTTAAAAGGCGAAACAAGTTCTTTTCACGCGCGTATCCCCAAAAAATTAGATTCAAAACTTGCTCTTTTTCTTGGTCTTATCAGCGGCGATGGTCAGGTTAAAGGCAGGAGCGTCAGATTTTATAATAACGATTTTGAGATGCAGGAACTTTTTGGGTCCCTTGTAAAAGAGATTTTCGCTCTAAAAGTGAAAAAACATCAAATGAAAACGGTCGGCGTTTCAATCGTGGAAAGTCCCGTGATCAAAGAACTCCTTGTGTATTTCAAATTTCCCGAATATAAAAAATCAAAGAAAGTGGGATTGCCGAAAGGTCTTTTAATGAGCGGCAGGAAAGTTTCGGCAAAATTTCTGGGCGCTTATTTTATCTGTGACGGATATTTTAACGGGAAAAAGGGCGAAATAGAACTGGCTACTTCCAGCCCGTGTTTGTTCAGGGATTTGGGATATCTCCTGCTTTCACTCGGTATCGGCGCAAGTTTTAGAGAAAGGCGGTCGGCAGATAAATATCAAAGCTGGAGAATTTTTATCCGCGGCAGAAAGGAAATAGAGAAGTTTTACAAAATGGCTTTTGTAGGTGCGGCTAAATTTCAAAAGATAAGGGACTATTTGAATGAGGAAAGAGCGACTTATAATTCATGGGACATAGTCCCGTTGAGCGGAAAATTCGTCGATGGAATTTATCAGGATGCGGGACGCCCATATGCAGAATGGAAAAACAAGGGGATTGAAATTTCTAATTACCTTTCAGGGGAGCATATGGGGATAGAAATATTTAAAAAATTTGCGGATGTTTCAGGGGAAGAAAGTTTGCAGAAATTTGCCCGGAATCATCTTTCTTCCGTTTTTGTTGACCGCATTGAAAAAATTGAACGGATAAAAAACGGGGCTTCCGAGGTTTACGATATAGAGGTTGAAAGAGCTCACAATTTTATTGGCGGGGAAGTTCCAACTTTCTTTTCAAACACAGTGGTTTTACATCAATTAGCCAAATGGTCCGACGCGGACGTGATTGTTTACGTCGGCTGCGGCGAACGCGGGAACGAGATGACGGACGTTCTTACGGAGTTTCCCGAACTGATTGACCCCCGCTCGAACAGACCTCTGCTTGAAAGAACGGTCCTTATAGCAAATACTTCCAATATGCCCGTTGCCGCCAGGGAAGCGTCGGTTTACACGGGAATCACCATTGCGGAATTTTTCAGGAATATGGGTTTTGACGTTGCGGTGATGGCGGATTCCACGTCCCGCTGGGCGGAGGCGCTGAGGGAAATGTCGGGCCGGCTGGAAGAAATGCCCGGCGAGGAGGGCTACCCGGCGTATCTGACATCCCGGATTGCGGGTTTTTACGAGCGAAGCGGAGTCGTTTCCGTCGGAGATCCCCCGAGAAACGGTTCCGTTTCGATTATCGGCGCGGTCTCGCCTCCCGGGGGGGACCTGTCCGACCCTGTCGTTCAGGCGACCTTGAGAATGGTTAAGGTTTTCTGGGCGCTGGAGGACAAACTCGCTTATCAGAGACATTTTCCGGCAATCAACTGGCTGAACTCTTATTCGCTTTACATAGACGACATAAAGGACTATTACGATAAGGAGAACGTAAGAGATTTTCTGTCAACACGGAATGAAGCGCTGAAGGTTCTGCAGGAAGAGGCCGACCTTCAGGAAATTGTGCGGCTTGTGGGCGTCGAGGCGCTTTCGGATGAAGACCGCCTGATTCTGGATACCGCCAAAATTCTCAGGGAGGATTTTCTTCACCAGCACGCTTTTGACCCGCAGGACTCTTATACCACGCTGAAAAAACAGTATAAAATGCTTTCCGTGATAATGCTCTATTTCCGTCTTGCAAAACAGGCGGTGGAGAAAAACGCGCTCATAAAGAAAATTATAGATATCCCGTCCAAAAGCATGATTGCGAGAATGAAGTATATGGATATCAAAAAATTGGATGAGGTCGAGAAAGCTCTGAAAGATGATTTAAGCGGTCTAAGGAAAGTAGATTCAATATAGGTAAAGAGTTATTTGGAATTATTGGAAAATATGAGTAAACTACGGGCAAAATCAGTGTATCACTGTAAGGTGTGTAGGACAGGTAGTTTTTTTTGGCGAAATTTTAGAATGTGAATAAAGAAAACAAGAGACAAAAAATCTACGAGAAAAACTGGTTCGCAATCGGGCTGATAGTTCTGGTTTCGATAGGTATTTATCATAATTCGCTAAATGCGCCATTTGTATTTGACGATATACCGAAAATAGTTGAAAATCCCGATATAAAACAATTAAGTAATATTAAGACAAAACTTATTTATCCGTATAGCAAATATAAAACTTTCACTAGAAATGACCCTTCACGCCCTTTAACATATTTAACTTTCACATTAAATTACCATTTTGGGAAGCTAAATACTTTTGGCTATCATTTGTTTAATCTTCTTCTGCATATATTTAACTCAATCCTAATATTTTTTCTGACAAAAAAAATAATTTTATATACGTACAAAAAAGATTTTGTTTTATTTGCTGCCGTTGTATCTCTATTTTTTGCAGTGCATCCGATAAATACAAATGTGGTGAGTTATATTTTCGCCCGTTCAGGAGGATTAGCAACATTCTTTTATTTTTTAGCACTGCTGGTTTTTATAAAAACTTTTGAGAAAAACAGAAATCTATATGCTTTCTCTTTACTATTTTTTATATTGTCATTGCTTTCAAAACCAATAGCAGTTACATTTCCAGTAATTGTTTTAGTTTTTGATTATATATTTCTGAGCGACTTTAAAAAATCAAAAGTTATTGAAAAAATATATTACCATATACCCTTTTGGATTTTATTGGCCGGTTATTTATTATTCAGATACTTTTATCTTGGGGGAATCGGTGACATAGAGGTAAAATATACATGGCCTATATACTCTTATTTTATTACCCAGCCTTATGTGGTATTAAAATATTTGAAATTGCTGCTCATTCCAGTGGGTGTTTGCATCGACAGGGGTGCGATGTCACCGTCAGGCACCATATTTGACCCTAAAATATTAATATCGATTCTTTTAATTACAGGAATATTTCTGTTAGTTTGGAGAATATCTCGAAAAAAAACCGATATATCAAAAATAATATTATTCTTTACAGCGTGGTTTTTTATTACTTTGTCTCCTACATCAAGTATTTTTCCTACCACTATTCTCATGGATGATAAACGATTATACCTTTCCGGATTTGGTTTTTACTTTATGGTTGTTTTTATATATTTTTTAATTTTTAAAATAAAACCTTTTGTGAGCCAAAGGATGCCCCTAAAATATTCTCTATTTTCTACCGGGGCAAAATGGGGTTTATTTTGTCTTTTAGCTATTCATATTTCCTTACTGGGTATAATTACATTCAGAAGAAACAATCTTTATCAAAACCCTATTTTATTGTGGCAGGATGTTATTTCTAAGTATCCTGATAATTATAAAGCGCACTGTAATATTGGTTTTTTATATTATATTGGGAAGGAATATGATAAAGCGCTCCAAAAATATCAAAAAGTCATTGAACTAAATCCAAATCACCCGGAAGTGCACTATAATCTTGGCAATTTATATTCTGATAAAAGAGACTATAACAAAGCGCTCCAAGAATATCAAAAAGCCATTGAACTAAATCCAAGGTATACGGAAGCTCACTATAATCTCGGCAATTTATATTATGGCAAAGAATATTACAATGGAGCATTTCAAGAATATCAAAAAGCCATTGAAATAAATCCGAAATATGCTGAAGCGCACTATAATCTTGGTAATTTATATTATGATAAAAGAAACTATAGCAAAGCAATTCAAGAATATCAAAAAGCCATTGAACTAAACCCAAAATATATGGAAGCTCATAATAACCTTGGTATTTTATACTCTATGCAAGGAGACTATAACAAAGCGGTTCAAGAATATCAAAAAACTATAGAAATAAATCCGAAATATGCTGAAGCGCACTACAATCTTGGTAGTTTATACCATATTTATAAAGATTATAAGAGAGCATTACAGGAACTTGAAACTGCTTTAAAGCTAAACCCGAATGATAAAACGACAAAAAATAAAATAAAAAGGGTTAAAGAAATATTGAATGATTTGCATAATTAAAAAGTTAGTGATACGTTGCTAAATTAAGGAGAGTTAACAATAGAGTTAACAATGATGAGAAAGATTATTGCAGTGTTATTGATTATTGGTTATTTGACTTCCAACTTTTGTTTTGCTGATTGGAGGGGAGTAATGAATGGCGGCGACCCCATAGATCCAGGTATACCTGGATATGGATATGTTCGTACTATTACTTTCGATTCTGAGAATAATGCTATCCTCATTTATGCTTATACTCATACTCCTGAGTATGGAGGTCAACCAAAAGAACTTTATGCCAGCCGCTGGAATGGGACAAGTTGGTCGGTGATGAACAACGGCAATCCTATTGATATGGGCGCACAAACAACTGTCGTAAATTTCGGTCTGACAATAAGAAATCTCGGCCCGAAGATGAAGTTTATTGACGAGAAGTACGCATTGCCTTTAAGCATAACGGCAGGCGGGGCATATAGTTTGATAGGAGCATTTAATTTAGCAATGGATCTGACTTATGAACCGGTTGATAAAAAAAGAACAATCTGTTTTGGAACGGAGTTCTTCCCGATGCAGTTCTTTGCTTTGAGGGCGGGATATTTGTTCCAGGCAATTGAGGCGCTTTATAACTCCGACAGTAATTTGCCAAGCAGTAAAATCGCGGGGCAGCATGGTCTGGGCGGAGGAATAGGGATAAAGGTATTAGGTTATAATCTGGATTACGCCTTTGTTCCGTATTTCGAACTCGGCACTACCCAGAGAGTTAGCTTTTCTGCGAAATTTTAATACAATTTAAGGAAATAATGTCATTTCCTTAAAAGGAGAAAACAATGAAGGAATATAAAAGCATAAGGAGCGTTCAGGGGCCGCTCATCAGGGTATGGGATATTGAAAATGTGGGCTATTCCGAAGTCGCTTCCGTCCGGCTCAGGGACGGCCGCAAGCGCATGGGTAAGGTTCTTGATGTTTCGCGGGAAAGCGCGCTGGTTCAGCTTTTTGAAGGGACGGAGGGAATTGACGTTGAAGGCGCGGGCGTTTCTTTTTTGGGGAAGACGCTGCATTTCGGCGTTTCCGAGGAAATGCTCGGCAGGGTTTTTGACGGTGTCGGCCGCCCGATAGACGGCGGCGGAGATGTGATTGCGGAGAAGCAGCTGGATATAGACGGCGCTCCGTTAAATCCTTACGCGAGGGCGTATCCCGAGGAATTTATACAAACCGGCGTTTCCGCCATCGATGCCATGACAACGCTTGTCAGGGGGCAGAAACTCCCGATTTTTTCCGGCTCCGGTCTCCCACACAACGAGCTTGCCGCTCAGATAGCGAGGCAGGCGTGTGTCGTCGGCAGGGAAGAAAAATTCTCAGTCGTTTTCGCCGCGATGGGTATCACTTTTGAGGAAGCGCAGTTTTTTCAGAAAGACCTCGCAAGGACCGGCGCGCTTGAACGGAGCGTTCTTTTTATAAATCTGGCGGATGACCCCGCTATTGAAAGAATTGCGACACCGCGCGTGGCTCTGACAGCGGCGGAATATCTTGCTTTTGAAAAAGACCATCACGTTCTCGTTATTCTGACGGATATGACGAACTACTGCGACGCCCTTCGGGAAATTTCCGCAGCGAGAAAGGAAATTCCCGGACGCCGCGGTTACCCGGGTTATATGTACACCGACCTCGCCACTGTTTATGAAAGAGCCGGAAGAGTTAAGGGGAAAAAGGGTTCCATAACGCAGATTCCGATTCTTACAATGCCGGAGGACGACAAAACCCATCCGATTCCGGATTTGACGGGCTACATTACGGAGGGACAGGTGATTCTTTCAAGAGCGCTGAACAGGAAAGGGATTTACCCGCCGATAGACGTTCTTCCGTCCCTTTCGCGGTTAAAGGAAAAGGGAATAGGGGAAGGCAAAACCCGCGCCGACCACGGCAACGTTACGGCGCAGCTTTTTGCCTGTTACGCCCGCGGGAAGGAGGCGAAGGAACTTGCGCTGATACTGGGGGAAGCATCTCTGACGGAAGAGGATGGCCGCTTTGTAAGGTTTGCGGACGAGTTTGAATTGAAATTTGTAAAACAGTCGATTTTTGAGTCCAGGACCCTGCAAGAGACGCTTGACATAGGATGGGAACTTCTTAAAGCAATTCCCCGAAAAGAACTGAAGCGGGTCAAGGACGAAGAAATCGAGAAATATATGAAATGAGAATTAACGTAAATCCGACGAGAATGGAAATGCAGCGGCTGAAGAAGTCGCTTGCTTTGGCCAGGCGCGGCTGGAAACTCCTCAAGGACAAGCAGGATGAATTGATGCGCATTTTTCTTGAAAAGAAAGACGAATTTTTTAAAAAGTATCATGAAGTCACCGGTGAAATGAACAACGTTTTCTCCCTCGCCCTTTTAGGCGAAGGTTTCCTATCGGAAAAAAGGGCGGCCTCCCTCGCCGGATTGTCCGACGCATCCGTCTCGCTTTCAAAAAGCGTAAAAATGCTTTTCAACATCAGAATACCTGAGTTTCAACTAAAACAAACGGGGGAGTGTTGCAATTATGAACCGGCGGAAAGCGTTTTTTACTGGGACGAAGCCGTTAGGAGAGTATGGGAAATGCTTGGCCGGATTGTTTTCGCCGGCGGCCTCCTGTTTGAGATGCAGGAACTCTGCCGCGAGATTGCTTCGACCAGAAGAAGAGTAAACTCGCTGGAATATATTATGATTCCGAACTTGCACGAAACGATTAAATATATTAATTTTAAACTTGAAGAAATGGAACGCTCGAATACAGTCCGCCTTATGAAAGTAAAAGACCTTGTTCGGAGTCACTAAAAAATGAAAAAATTGAAAATCGTAAAGAGAATGCAAAAATTGGAAGTAAATAAACGGCAGTTTAATGATTTGATAAGGATTATCGAAGGCATGCACGAATACAACGTGCTCACTTACCAGGCAAACCGCCGTCGCCAGCTTTACAGACTTATTGTTAATGAGGCGACGAATTTGATGAAAACAAGAGTCGGTTCCCTGATGCTTTTTAACTCAAAAACGGGAAAACTTGAAATTGTCGCGGCGCGAGGGCTTTCAGAAAAAGTGGTAAAAAGCACTTCGCTGAAACCGGGGGAGGGCATTGCCGGCAAGGTCTTTGAAAGCGGCCAAGCGATTTTCTGCGAGGACATAGAAAAGGATACGAGGTTCAAAAGAAGAAGTCACGTTAAATATTATTCAAAAAGTTTTGTTGCCGTTCCCCTTAAAATCAGAGGGGATATCGTCGGCGTTCTGAATATAAACAACAAAGAATCAAGAAACCCCTTTGCCGTTGAAGAAATGAAAATCCTCACGATTATCGCGGATGAGGCGGCAATGACCATTGAAAATCAGAATCTTCTGCGCCGGCTGGAGGGCGCCTACATCGATACGGTTCAAACGCTTGCCAAGGTTCTGGACGAGAGGATTCCTTCCACCAGGGGACATTCAGGGAGGGTCGCCGACCTTGCCTCGCGACTCGGCATGCGGCTGCGTTTAGACAGGGAAAGTTTGGAGATGTTGAGAAATGCCGCGCTGATACACGACATCGGCAAAATCGGAATCCCTGACAGAATTCTGCTCAAGCCGTCTTCTTTGAATTTAAAAGAGAAAAAAATTATCCAGCGCCATCCCAAAGTCGGCAGCGATGTTATCGGTTTCTCGGAATTTTTTAACAAATTCGTCCCGATAATTACATTTCATCACGAGTGGTATAACGGCAAGGGCTATCCCCTTGGCCTAAAGGGCGACCGGATTCCGTTAGGGGCAAGAATTATTGCGGTCTGCGACGCGTGGGATGCGATGGTTTCGACAAGGCCGTATCGCGGAGCAATGGCAAAAAAAGCAGCGGTTGCGGAAATTCTAAAGGGAAGCGGCAGCCAGTTCGACCCGAAAATAGCAGAAGAATTCCTGAAAATGTTTCACGTTACTATAACTCGTTTAGGCAGGGGGTCTTCCAACAGGGTAAAAATATGAGAGAACTGAAAGTTGTTGCCACACCCATAGGTTGTCTTACGGATATAACAAAGCGGGCCAGGCAAACGCTGTTTGAAGCGGATGCCATAGTATGCGAAAACAAAAGAATCTGCAGGAAATTGCTATCGGCGCTGGGTATAAAAGGCAAATTTATTATACAGTATTCCGCAGACAGCCCGGAAAAGGCCGTGAACGTTCTTACGAGAGTCGGGAATGCGGAAAAATGCGTCTTTGTAACTTCGGCGGGGACGCCGCTAATATCGGATCCCGGTCATCTGCTTGTAAAAAAAGCAAGAGAACTGAAAATAAATGTGTCTCCCGTTCCGGGGGCGACCGCACCGGCGGCGGCTTTAAGCGTCTGTCCTTATAAAATAAAGGACTTTGTTTTTGCGGGGTTTTTGCCGAAGAGTTCGGGGAAGATTAAGAGAGTCCTTGAAAAATATTTTGAAATTGGTGTTCCCGTCGTGGCGCTGACAACAAAAAGAGAAGTCCGTAAAACAGCGCGGATTTTATGCGCCGGTTTCAGATGCAGCGGAATTTTTTTGGCGAGGGAAATGACGAAAGTGCATGAAGAATACCGTTCTTTCGGTACGCCTGCGGAATTTTCTGAATGGGCGGAAAGAGACGTTAAAGGAGAAATTACTCTTGTGATTGTTCCTGAGGCAAAAGGGATAGTTGGGGACAGGTCTTGAAAAGCCATGTCCCCTTCCATATGTTATGAAAAAATCGTCCGGCTTTTTTAAAAAATTTGCGTTAATTATGATTTTCATCAGCGTAATCCCTCTTGCAGTAATGGGCATCAGGGCAATCCTGATGAACAGGGACCTTTCCAGGAATGTTGAGGAGATTTCTTCGGATTCCCTCGCCACTTCGATTCTTGACAAGCAAAACCATCTTTCAATGTGGATGGCGGATTTCATTGACGACTATTTTTCGAATATTCTCCAGAACATTTCAATCGTGGTGGACGGCTTAAGACGTCCCGACCTGACGAACCGGCAGAGAAAAAGGGTTGTTGAAGCCACGTATGCAACCACGCGGGAATTCGTGGCGATTGCCGTCTATGAAAATTCGGGGAAACCTGCATTTTCTGCTCCTCCGGAATGGGGATTCAACAGGGAAGTGATGGCAAAATTGTCCGAAGGTCTTTTGCCGGGCAAATTCGCAACCGGCGATGTCCGTTTTTACGGGGAATTTCCGATTATTGATTATGTGTACTGTTTCGGAAAATCGCGGTTCGTTTACGCCGTGTTGAACATGGACCGTCTCCTCAAGAAGATTAAGGATGCCCCCTCCTCCGCCGGCGAGGAAATTTTTGTCATCTCGGGTTCCGGAAAAATTATTCTGCATTCCGACAGAGAAAAAATGCTTGAACAGAAAAACATCGGTTTTCTCCCGTTTATCAAGGGTTTTATCGCTTCTTCCATCCCCACAAGTTCGGAGTTTAACGGGATAAACAACATCCCGATGATAGGCGCCATCAGCGGCGCCATGACGACCGGCTGGGGAATTGTCGTCTGGCAGACGAAGTCAACCGCCTACGCTCCGGTCGCCAGGGTCAAGACCAGTATCAAGGAATTTTCCGGCAATCTTCTCCGGTACACTTATTTGCAGATAATTGCAATTTCGTTGATCGCTTTTTTTCTGGCATTTTATCTTGCTAAAAGCATCTCGCGTCCGCTGCTTGATCTGAGTAGAGGGGCGACGCGGGTTGCCGGAAGGGACTTTTCGTCGCCGGTGAGAGTCAAATCAAAAGACGAAATCGGCGACCTGGCGGATGTTTTTAATTCCATGATGGAAGAAATGAAAAAATACGACCAGATGCAGGCGGACAAACTTGACGCGCTGGTTTTTTCAATCAAAGACGGTCTTGTTATGATAGACCACAGCGAAAAGATTATTCTCGCGAATGAAATGGCGCGCGGTATTTTATCGCTGGGGGAGGAGTGTATAGGAAATTTTATTCAGGCCGCGGTGGGTAATCAGGTTGCCCGCCTGGCTTTTGCGGAACTCCGCGCGGGGAAAAATGAAAATGAAAGGATTGAGATGGACCTTTCCCATGATGATATGCCGAAATTTTATGAAGCGAACAAATATTCGGTAACTTCCCGAAACGGCGTTGCGCTGGGCAGTATTATAACTTTGAGAGACATAACGCTTGAGAAAGAACTGGCAAAAATGAAGGAGGACTTTCTCCATTCCATCACGCATGATTTGAGAAGCCCGATGACTTCGATACGCGGTTTTCTTGAAATCCTGATAGACGGTAGCGCCGGAGAGCTGAATGAGGATCAGATAAATTTTCTGAAAATAATGGATGAGTCCTCGGAAAAACTGCTCACAATGATTAACAACCTCCTTGATGTTTCAAAACTTGAGGCGGGAAAGATGGTTCTGAATCTCGGAGAGGTTGACGTTAATAAACTTGCGCACGGCATTGTTGATTTCTTTTATCCTCAGGCGAAAAGCATGAAAGTGAATCTCTCTTTTAAGGAAGCGGCCGGCGCGGTTTCGGTTCCGGCGGACGAGAATCTCATTGAAAGAGTTGTTACGAATCTTGTGTCCAATGCAATGAAATTTACATCCCCCGGCGGGTCGGTTACCGTTACCGCAAAGGACGAATATCCGGAAGAAGGTAAAATTTATTTGGAGGTGGCGGATACGGGCAAGGGAATACCGAAGGAGGAAATCGGAAAGGTCTTTGAAAAGTTTCATCAGGTTTCCGACACGGCGCTGAAAAAAACAGGGACGGGTCTGGGCCTTACCGTCTGCAAATATATAGTGGAAACGCATTTAGGTAAAATCTGGGCCGAATCCGATTTCGGCGAAGGTTCTGTCTTTTGTTTCTGGATTCCGAAGGACCTTTTTAAAGAAAATGGGGAAGTCAAAAGAAAATCAAAAATGAAAAATGACCCCGAGAAAATCAAAGATTTTCCGGGACTAAGTCCTCGGAATTTCTTTGAAATTCCAGAGGGAAAATGAAAAATGTCAATTTAATTATTTTCGTTTTAGTATTTGCATCCCTTTTTTTAAATGCTCAGGAAGAAGAGGAAGAAGGTCTTCAGATGATAAGGGTCGTTCCCGGGGATACCCTCCACGGCGTAGCAGATCTCTATCTGAAGGACCCGTCAAGGTGGCCTGAGCTGCTGAAGTATAATGTTCTTAAAACAGGCGACCCTAATCTGATACATCCCGGTGATAAATTACTGGTCCCGGTAAAAGAAATAAAAAAGTCCATGCGCGCCGCCCACCTTATAAAGAAAGTAAAGAGAGTGGATTTCCGCGTTCGCGGGGAAACCGTCTTCAGGGATGCCGTCGTCAACCAGAAAATTTTCTACGAGGACGCCATAAGGACTTTCAGCGAATCGTATGCGACGATTCTATTCCCGTCAAAAGAAGTGACAAGAATTTCCCCCGACACCCTCGCTGTCATAAAACCCAGAGAAATGGAGCAGGAAGTGGGGCTGATAAGGGGGGAAATATATTTTTCAAAGACGAAGATTTTGACCGACTCGGCAGTCATTGAGCCGAAGTCGGACGGTTTGTTTAAGGCGAAGGTCTATAAGGACAAATCGGCGGAAATTGAGGTCTACGCCGGGAAGGTTGACGTCGTTGGCGCCGGGAAAAGAATAGAATTAACAAAGGGTTTCGGTTCCAAAATCGAACTCGGGAAAGCCCCTCTGAACCCGCGGAAGATAGAGATGCCTTCAGGGGATGAAATTGCAAGAATGAAAAAAGAAATAACGCTTCCCGCTACTTTCCAGTTTAAAGCGGGGGATATTCAGAATTTAGGTGTTTTTAAACCGGAAGAAGTCGATCTGGAAAAGGAAATTAAGAAAGCAGTAAGAACCAAAAAAAAGATAGAATGTATCGAGATTTCGCTGGACGAGTATTTCTCACAGATTATTTTGGAGGGTTTCCCTCACGCTATTCAGTCGAAATTGAAAAAACTTCTCGACGGCAAATACTACTACAGGGTAAAGTACGCCGGGCAGAAAGGCGGGTATTCCGACGTCCAGAGTTTCGAGATAAACAGAACCCGCAGGGAAATAGAGGTTATAATTCTTTACCCGCCGGAGGACGTTAATGTTTACGACGAATTCATCGAGGTCAGGGGCTCCGCCAGCGGGGCTATTGACAGAATTACAATCGATGCGACGAATGCGGAATTGAAGGAAGACGGCACCTTTGCGCAGATTATTTATCTTCCGAAAGGAAATCATGAAATCGAAATACTGGCCCGGGATAAATTCGGAAACACGAGAAGATATACGAGAAGAGTAAAGAGAGTTACGGAACCCAAGGGGTTTTTCAGGAAAATTTTCGGGGGGTAGAGTTTGATATAATGAAAATTTTATTAGCGGACGAGAATATAGACAGGAGATTTAAACTCAAGTTGATTTTCAGGAAATTTGACTGCCAGTTCTTTGAAGCGAGAAATTTTGACACCTCGCTGAAATTTCTGTCCGGTGAGAAACCCCGAATTTGTCTGATTGATTATTTTCTTTCGGGCTCCGCGCAGATGAGCATTTACGATATATGCAGGGAGATTACCTCAAAGTTTTCTATTCCGGTCATCGTACTCCTGCCGAGAGAAATTGAGGTCTCAAACGTTGCTCCCGCCACGAAGTATTTGACGTTTCCGGAAACGGATGAGGCAAAGGAAAATTTGATAAGGTCTGCCGAACAGATGCTCGGGGCAAGGCTGCCGGTAAAAGAGATTACGGATGAGTTCAAAGCGGTAAAATTGAGAAAAATAATTATTGCCGATGATGACAATACGGTAAGAATTCTTCTGAAAACGCTGCTGAGGGCATATGATACGGAAGAAGCCGTCAACGGCCTGGAACTGAAGGAGAAAGTTCCCGTTTTTAAGCCGGACCTGGTGATAACGGATATTATTATGCCGGGGGTTTCCGGCTGGAAGGCAATCAGGGAAATTAAAGAAAATCCGGAATTTAAAAATATGCCCGTCATTTTTGCCTCCGGATTCGTCAAAGACAAGGAAATTTATGAAATGCACCGCCCGGCCGGGCCGACCGCTTTTCTGCTGAAGCCCTTTAAAAAAGCGCAGTTGTTTGATATTCTTCGGAAATTCTTTATTTTAGTGGAATAAATTTGTATAATTAAATTTGCGCTTGAATGGTTGGGGACAGTTGTGTCCCCTTCCATCAATGGGCCCGTAGCTCAGTTGGTTAGAGCGTCGGACTCATAATCCGTTGGTCGTGGGTTCAAGTCCTACCGGGCCCAGTGGGGCACATAGCTCAGCTGGTTAGAGTGTTGCGTTCACATCGCAAAGGTCTCTGGTTCGAATCCAGATGTGCCCATCAAAGCAAGAACGAGGATATGTGTGGATGAAATAATTAATTCCCTTGTGAAACTGCAGGAAATTGACAGCCGTTTGGATTCTTTTTCCGAAGAGATAAACGATACGCCGGAAAAAATCAGTCAAATCAGCGAAGAGATTAATCTAATCAATGAAAATCTGAAAAACACGGAAGAAAAATATAAGAATGGGGCTGTCAGGCAGAACTCTCTTGAAAACGACCTCCAGGCGCTCGAAGGCGAAATAAAAAAAATGCAGGTTGATTTGTACTCCGTCAAAACGAATGAAGCGTATAAAACGCTTAAGACGAGCATCGATGAAAAAAAAGCGAAGGTTTCTGAAATTGAAGACGAATTGCTTGCGCTGATGGACGGTGTTGAGGAGCAGAAAAAGTGTCTAAATAAGGAGAAAGTTGAATCGGCGGGCAAAACTGGGGAATTAAAGAATACTCAAAATGACCTTGAGCGGAGAAAAGAAGAATTGATTAAGCAGGTGACGGCCTTGAATTCGGAACGGGAGCTGTTCGTTGCCGAACTCCGGCGTGATGAAAAAAACATGGCAGCAATCGAAAAATACGAAAGAATAAGATACTCAAAAGGCGGCGTTGCCGTCGTGCTGCTGAACGAAAATAATTCCTGCAGCGGCTGCAACATGTTTCTGACAAAACAGAAGGTAAATGAGGTTGCCTCTTCCCGCCTGACTCTTTGCGACAACTGCGGCAGGATTCTTTATTTAGATGGAAACCGGCAGGGGTAAGAATACCCCGTCATCCGCCGCCCCGGGCGCGAAAGAGGTTCTTGAGTTTCTTGCGGAAAATCAGAGTTTCAGGGCTCTCTATAAAAAATTCCCGAATTTAAAAAAGGCAGGAGTCAGAAAAGTTCTTATTGGGGCAGGTTCCTGTTTCAAGAGTAAGATAAAAGAACGGAGAAATAAGCACCGGACACGTTTTACCTGTTATGTTGACGGAGCCGCGCAGCCGAACCCCGGACCCGCAGGCGCCGGCGCGGTTATTTACAGGAATGCCGTAAAGGTGAAAGAAATCTCTAAATTTCTCGGCCGCAGAACAAATAATCAGGCCGAATATGAAGCGCTGGATATTGCTTTGGGAGAGGTTTTAAAAATTTTGGAAGAAAATTCGGCGGTTTCTTTTTTTTCGGATTCTCTTCTGCTTGTCAACCAGGTGACGGGCAGATGGAGGGTTAACGACGGAAATATTATTGTTCTGCTGGGAAAGGCAAGGAGAAAAATAAAAAGGATTTCTTCAAAAAAGTCGGTTAAGTTCAGCATAGAACATATAGACAGAAGAAAAAACAAAGAGGCGGATTCACTCTCGGTGCTTGCAATAAGACGGGAAAATTTGGTAGAATAGTTTCTTGCGTGTTGGTATACAGAAAGTACAGAAAAGAACCCGTTGCAGGGTTTCTTTTGGGACGTCACCCCCAACGGGGCAAGCCTCCCCCGCCACAGGCGGGCAGGCGCCACCCTGACGAGGAGGAAGAAATGGAGGAAAATAATGATAAGAATAGGGCGTAATTTCACGAATTTGTTTATTGTGGATGTTTTGTCTGAATCGGAGCGCGCGAGAATAATCAGCGGCGACCTCGACCTGTTTTCCATGAACGCTATCGGAATTGTCGAGTTTAAGAAGAGAGTCATTTCTCAAATTGACCGCGCGCGCGAGCTCGGGCTGAACCATATTGAGCTTGACGCCGATATGCCTTCGCCGTACGGGACGATGCCGGAGAAAGAGTGTTTCAAAATAAGGGATTACGCCGCCAAAAACGACATCACCCTTTCTGTTCATCTTTCTTATTCCGGCATAGGGAGCGGCGTTGCGTGCATTCAGGAAGAAGACAGGAGCCGGGCGGTCGGCCTCCAGAAAATTTATATTGATTTTGCGAAGAATATCGGGGCGAAATATCTGAATATGCATCCGGGTACCGCCCCGTTTTATATGGACAGCCCTCTGTGGATGGAAAAAATAGAGGAGGCCCTTATAAAAAGTGTGACGGAACTTGCCGAATACTCGAAACCCTGCAAGTTTCACATAGAAAACAACGTTTCTTTTGACACGATTTATGTTGAGCCGGAAGACATTATAAGGGTCGTAAAAAAATGCAGGGAGAAGGGCGCTGAGGTTTATTTCAATCTTGACATAGGGCATTGGTTTACGCGCGCCGATGCCCCGGGCGGCAAGGCAAAACCCGTTCCGGAGAATCCGGAAAATATAATGAAAAAAATACCGAAGGATTTCGTAAAAGAACTGCACCTTAACGATTATGTCCCGAAAAAGTTTATGTTTCATCCGCCGCTCCATCTCACGGAAGGTCCGCTCCAGCGAAAGAATCTGATTGCTTACGGGGAGATTGTCCGCGGCCTTGAACCGGAGGTTATAATTCTTGAGACAGCGGCGAAGACAAAGGAGCAGGTCGCGCAAAGGCAGCAGCTGGTTGAGGAAGAAATGAAATATGTGAAAGAATGCCTTAAAATATAGAAGTAATAATGAAGGATTACGTTTTTCTCCTCGGCCGCCCCGGCTGCGGAAAATCTTTCGTCTATGAAACGATTGTGCGGAGCCTCAGTAAAACCGGAAAATACGAGAGGGTGAAACGCATGGACGATTTTCCTATTCTGAAGGAACTGCTTGACAAAGACACATCCTTCAAAAGACATATAAGGAAGGCCGGCGGTTTTGAGGTTACCGACTGGACAATAGTGGACGAAGTTCTGGCGGCGATAAACAGGCGGCTTCCCGGCGTGAAAAAGAAAAACGACCTTGTTTTTGTGGAGTTTGCCCGGGACAATTATAAGGCCTCTCTTAAAAACTTTTCAGCGGCAACATTTTCGCGTGCGCTTATCCTTTATATTTACTGCCCGTTTGAGGTCTGCCTCGCGAGGAATGAAAAAAGATTCAAAGAACAGAAAGGAAGCGTTCTCGACGACCACATTGTGCCCCCCGACCTGATGAATACCTATTACAGGAAAGACGATATAGAGGAGATTTATCTCAAAAACAGGGAGAAACTAAATGAATTTTTCACCTCCGATTACATTGTTATCGACAATTCAAAGGAAAGCGTTTCTTTTCTAATCGGGCAGTTCGACGCTGTGATTGAGAAAATTTTAGGTTAAAAAAAATGACTTACAAAGAATTTTTGAAGAAAGAATCTGCCGGGCTCGCAATGACGGAAGTTTTGGACAGGATTAATGCCGCCTCATCCGGAACAGCGCTTGTTTATACTCACGATGACCCCGACGGTTTGACCGCGGGGATTATCCTCAAGCGTTTTCTTGAGAGCAGAAATATCAGGGTTGTTATGAAAATCCCGACCGTGATGGAACTTGAAAAAGAACGTCTGGCGCGCGATGTGGCCGGCCTGAAACCGGATATCGTTTTTGTGGTGGACAAAGCGACGATGGGCTATTACGACGAATATGCCCAAATCCATTCAAACATAATAGTGATTGACCATCACCCTCTGCTCGGGCAGGAATTAAAAAAAATTCTCGTGGTGAACCCTGTCCTTGGCGGCTACAAAAGATGTTCCGCGAGTTTCGTTGCGCACATGCTTGCGGCCTCGGCCGGTTTTTCCGGCGCTGCGCTGGATATTGCTTCGCTCATAGGGCTGAAGGGGGACTGGGCGGTGGAGCCGGCGACGGAGGATATTTCCGATTATGTCAGACCTTTCTACGACGAGGTAAAAGAAAAATACCGGTGGCTGTTCAGGCATATTTCGTCCCGTCCCACGATGTTTGAGGTAAAGCAGAGAGAAAAAACCACGCTTTTGAATCAGATTGCCGAAATTGTTTTTGCCCTTGGCGGCGGCGGTTTCCAGTATTTCTACAACGGCCGTGACGGAGAGTTGAAGGATATAACGACAGGCGAGTTTGCTTTCAAAAATCTTGAGGGCTGGCTCAGTAAGTATAAAGAAGTTTCAACCGAAGAAGATTTTATCAAGGCGCTCCCGGAAGCCGCTAAGGCATCCAAAATTTTCGGCTATTATCTTTCCGACTGGAATTGCACGATGGAATTGATGAAAAATTCAATTTTTGCGGCGACTGCCAAAGATACGGACATTTATCTTTTTATGGGTTCCAATGTTAAACTTATGCCCATGGCGGGAAGTGTTGCTCTTTACCGGCTGCCGGCCGCTTCTTCCGATACGCTTTTTATAATGGTTTCAGAAATGGGCGAAAGCGGCGTGCATTTTTCGTTCAGGTCCAGAAACGGCAAAATACACTGCGGTAATTTTGCGCATGACCTTGCGCTTTCCATGCAGAAAAAATTTCAATCGGATAAGATTACCGGCGGCGGGCACCCATTTGCCGCAGAATGCAGGACCAGGCAGCGTCTGCCTTTCCATGCCGTGATGACGGAGTTCTTTGATGTGTTCGGAAAAATTACAAAGGAGTAGAAGGTGAAAAAAATTCAACTGGCTGTCATCGGGGGGTCTGGCCTTTATGATATGGAAGGTCTCCTGAACGTGGAAGAGGTGGATATTTCAACGCCTTTCGGCAAGCCGTCCGATTCGATTATCTGCGGGGAACTGAACGGCCGTATGATCGCCTTCCTTCCGCGCCACGGCAGGGGGCACAGAATTCTTCCGGCCGAGGTTAATTCACGGGCAAACATTTACGCCTTAAAGACACTCGGCGTTGAAAGAATCATCTCGGTCAGCGCCTGCGGGTCGCTTAAAGAAAAATACAAGCCGACGGACATCGTTATTCCCGACCAGATATTCGACAACACGAAATCACGCGGACGGAACACGTTTTTCGGCGCGGGCGTCGTCGCCCACATACAGTTTGCGAGACCATTCTGCGAAGAGCTTTCAGGAGTCCTGTACGAATCCGTGAAGGCAGCGGGCGCCGCCGTTCACATGGGCGGTGCTTTTGCAATTATTGAAGGACCCCGCTTTTCGACGAAGGCGGAGTCAAAATTTTACCGTTTTATAGATGCCGACATTATAGGAATGACTGCGGTGCCGGAGGCGGCTCTCGCGCGCGAGGCGGAAATCTGCTACGCAACGATGGCTCACGTTACCGATTATGACGTTTGGAGAGAGAGCGAGGAAGTGAGCGTTGAGAAGGTCGTGGCAAATCTTAACAGGAATACGTCCGTGGCGAAACAGGCGATAAAAAACGCCCTTTCAAAAATCGGCGAGAGGAAGTGCTCGTGCGGTTCGGCTCTTGAAAACGCCATTATGACGGAGCCCGGTCTGATTCAGGAGACAAATAAAAAGAAACTTTCCGCTATTATCGGCAAATATATAAAATGAAGATAAAGAAAAACAGGATTGTCGCGGTGGGTTCGGTCGCAAAGGACTCTATTGAAACGCCTTTCGGTAAAGTTGAAAATACCGTCGGCGGTTCCTCCGTTTATTTTTCGCTTGCGGCCTCATTTTTCGCGCCCGTCGCCATTATAGGCGTTATCGGCGATGATTTCCCCGACGGCTTCCTCAAAGAACTTTCAAAAAGAAAGATAGATGTTTCGGGAATTGAAAAAGCGGAAGGTAAGACCTTTTTGTGGAAAGGGAAATACTCGCGGGATTTGTCCACGGCGGAAACGCTTGATACCCAGCTCAACGTTTTTCAGAATTTTTCCCCGAAAATTCCCGAGCCGCATCTTTCGTCAAAATTTCTTTTTCTGGCAAACATTGACCCTTGCCTCCAGATGAAGGTTCTGAACGAAATGAAAAAAAACAACGGTTGTTTTGTCGCCGGCGACACGATGAACTACTGGATAGAAAACAGGAAAAAAGCGCTGGAGCGCATCATCCCGAAACTTGACGCGCTGATGATTAACGAAGCGGAAATCAGGGAATTTACTTCTCAGCATAACATAATAAAAGCCGCAAAAAGCATTCTTTCGAAAGGCGTGAAGATTGTGGTCGTAAAAAAAGGCGAATACGGCGTTTCCTGTTTTACAAAAAACGATATGTTTTTTCTTCCCGCTTTTCCTCTTGAAAAGCCGAAAGACCCCACCGGAGCCGGCGACTCTTTCGCCGGCGGCTTTATGGGTTACATCGCAAAAACGGGGAATTTCACATGGCAGAGTATAAGAAAGGCAATCGCTTACGGGACGGTTATGTCGTCTTTTACCGTTTCGGGTTTCGGCGTAAAACGCCTTTTGTCGCTCAGGCCTCAGGAACTAAAAAAGAGATACGGCGATTTTGTGAAAATGGTTCACTTCGAAAAGATTTAGGGCATTATGTTGGCAGAAGATTTTGAGAAAATATAGCGAGCGGTTTGGTCGAGGACGAAAGCCACATTAGGAGGAGGGAATATGCAGTTAGGCAGAAATTTTACGAACATGCTGGAGACCACGTTCCTCAGCGCTTCGGAAAAGCAGGACCTTAAAAGCGGGAAACTTACGGTTCCGGACATGGATGCTACCGTTCAGATAAAGGCTAAGAAAGATATCAAAGGTCAGATTGATATCATTAAAGATATAGGTCTGGCTCATATCGAATTGGACGGCGGCGTACCGAATCCTTTTCTTGCTATGTCCGACGATGAAGTATCTCAGATCAAAAAATATGCGGAAGAAAAAGGTGTAACTATTTCAGTGCATCTTCCATACACATTTGTCGCCCAGAGTGTTGTGACATTCCAGGAAGAAGACCGTTTAGCCGCCTGCGCGCTTATGAAAAGATATATTGATTTTGCGGCTAAGATAGGCGCTAAACTTGTGAATATGCATCCCGGCAGCGTGCCTTTTTATCAGGCCACGGGAAGATATCTTGAAATTGCAAATGCAAGTCTCAGGACAAGCACAATAGAACTTGCGAAATACTGTAAAGAGAAGGGCCTGCTGATGCATGTTGAAAACAATACTGCTTTTGATACTATCGGCGTGGAGCAGGACGATATGCTGGCTTTGATGAAAGATGTCAGAGCTGATGGCCTTGATGTAAAATATTGTTTTGATATAGGACACTGGTTTACACGTGCGCTTCCTATGTATGGAAAAAAGGAACTGGCGGACCCTGTAGAAAGTATTATAGAAACAATCCCCGCAGATATGCTTTATGAAGTGCATCTTAATGATTTCTGGATTAATCCGGACACCAAAGGCAAACCGCCGTTTAAGTTTCATCCGCCGCTGAACCGTGAGCAGGGTTTTTTGAAAAGACAGAATCTTGAGAACATAAATAAGCTCTTCAGGGAAAAGGGTGTGGAAATAGTTGTCGTCGAAACTGCAGTAAGGGACATGGACGACCTCCTGGGCAGTATGGAACTTCTGAAAGAGGAATCCGCTTATCTTGCGGAGATTTTTTTATGAATATTTTTTTATTCGGACGTCCGGGCTGCGGCAAAAGTATTGTTTTCAGAACGATAGAAAAAATTCTGAAGGAGCGGGGTGATAATGTAAAATTTGAACGGATAGATGATTTCCCCATTCTGAAGGATTTGCACGACGGTGATGTAGCATCTCTTAGAACGGACAGGTTCATTCCGACTCCCGACGGGGGTTTTAAGGTTATGGACAACGGAGTATGGGATGAGATGCTCGTCGGGCTGAACAGGGAAGCGCTGCGCCGCCAGAATGATAAAAATATTCTGGCGATAGAGTTCTCAAGGCCGGATTATCTGCACGCCCTGACTCTTTTCGACCGGAGGATTCTGAAGAATGCGGTTGTAATTTATATTGACGCTTCTTTCGACTGCTGCATTGCCAGGAACGAAGAGAGGACGAAAAGAGCCGAGGAAGAAGGCATTGACGCGCATTTCGTATCAGGGAAGGAAATGGAAGAGACATATCTTCTGGACGACAGGGACAAACTGATTGCCGCGGCTCCGGTTCCCGTATTCAAAATTGAAAACGGAGCAGACGTTACACCGCCGGATATTGAAAAGCAGGTCCGCATGATTGCTGAAAAATGGTAGGGGAATGAAGATATTAAGCGACGTTTTGAGAAAGTTGCCGAAGGTGGATCTCCACTGCCATCTGGACGGTTCGGCAAGGATTGGAACCATCTTTGACATTATGAAAAAAAAGACGGTTCTTCCCTGCAGCACGGTGGAGGAGTTCGCGGAATATGTGCACGTTTCCCCCTCCTGCAGGTCGCTGACCGAGTTTCTGAATAAGTTTGAGTTCTTTTATACATATTTGAAATCCCCGGAAGTTATGGAACGGCTCGCCTACGAACTCTGCGAGGATTCCGCCGCCGAAAACGTCAGATATCTGGAAGTGAGATTTGCCCCCTGCCTCCAGGCGGATGACAAAATCAGCCAGGAGGATATTCTTCTTGCGGTTCTCAGCGGGTTGAAAAAAGGGAGCAGGGACTTTGATATCTCCGCCCCGGCTCTCCTGTGCGTTTACAGGGGAACCCCGCCCGGGGCGTGGGAAGAGACCTATCGCCTGGGTGAAAAGTATCTCGGCCGCGGCGTCGCGGGGCTGGACCTTGCCGGCGACGAAAGTAAATATTCCGGCAAACCTTTCAAAGAGGTCTTTGATAAAGCGTATTCGGCAGGGATACCGGCAACGGTTCACGCCGGCGAAGCGGCAGGTTGGGAGTCGGTGAAAGTCGCGGTTGATGTGCTCCATGCCCGCCGGATCGGCCACGGCGTCAGGATTTCGGAAAACAGCGTTTTTTTTGACAGGATGAAAGAGATGAAAATCCCGTTTGAAATCTGCATAACGAGCAACGTTCAGACAGGCGTTTTCAGGGATTATGCGGACCACCCCGTCAGAGATTTTTACAGACAGGGAATAAGGGTAACCATAAATTCGGATGACAGGGGCGTTTCAAACATTGACCTTACGCACGAGTGGGAAATTGCCCAGAAGGAATGCGGTCTTGAAATAGAGGACATTCTTGACATCAATATGAATTCGGTGGAGGCGGCTTTCTGCGGAGCCGCCGAGAAAAATAATCTGAAGGAAAGAATCCAGAAAGAAACAAGAGAAGTTCTTGGCAATATTTTAGGTTAAAAATAATTGAAGATACCGGCGCGGTTTCAAGCGCGCTGTTGAGGAGGTCAGATGAGTTATAAGGAATCCGAATTCCCGGATTTGATTGAGGGTATTTCCAGAATTGCGGAAAAATACGGCGATACGTCGCTCACGCTGAAGGTTTTAAACAAGGTCATTGAACTCCACAAGCAGATACCGCTGTATCCTGGCATCGTGGGGATGTGTCTTGAAAGATATCTTCAGGAAACGGATGTTTCCGGAATCCGTCCGGGCGACAAGGTTGTCTGCGACGAGGGTGCCCGGCGGGTTGCAGGGACGGTTAAGTCGTCGGGGAACGGAAAGATTCTTCTGAAGGACGTTTCTGTAGTGAAGAAGGACGACGAACTGGAAATCAGCGGGGAAAGCATTGTCAGAGTGTTGAAGTTCAAGGAAGACATACTGAAAGAAATCTGGCCGACGCTGGTGTTCGAAGAAGAAACTCCCAATGCAGGAGGTCAAAAATGAAATTCAAAAACGGCGATATTATTATCGTAAAGGGGCCTGCGGAAATAAAGATTAAAAAAGGTCTTTGCTCTATTGTCGGAGCGGAATTCGAAACGGGTTATTTTGAAATACACCAGGGAAAGAGCATTCCGGTTGAGATGCGCGCCGACTCCGAAATTGAAGTAAGCGGGAAATTTGACCGGCTGGAGTCATCTACCATCCCCGAAAAATGGCATGAAATTGCGGAGTCATTTGCGAAGAAAAAACCCCGGGTCGTTCTGGTCCTCGGGGAGATTGATACGGGGAAAACATTTTTTTCGACGTTTCTCGCCAATTCACTGCTCGGGAAGAACATAAAGGTCTCCATTGTCGACTGTGACGTCGGGCAGTCGGACATAGGTCCTCCTGGGACGCTCGGGCTTGCGGTGCTTTCAAAGCCCGTTGTTTTTATTGCCGATGAAAAACCGGCTTCGCTTTTTTATCTCGGCAGCCATTCTCCGGGGCTTCATCTGACTTCGGCCGTAGTCGGGGTCAAGAAACTTGTTGACGAGGCTTTGAAACACAGCCAGGTCGTTCTCATTGACACGCCCGGCTGGGTACAGGGCGACGGCGGACGCCTGCTGCGGAATTCGGAAATAGATATTCTCAATCCCGACAAGATAATGCTTTTGGAACGGGGCAGGGAACTGGAGCACCTTGTAAAAAGAGAACCCGCATCCAAAATCGAACGAATCCGCGTTTCAAAAAAGGCGACTTCTACGACCGACGCCGACCGCAAGCTCCTCCGCGAAAAAATTGCCGAGAAGTATTATCAGAGCATGCGGAAACTGGAATTTAGTTTTGATAATGTGACAACGGACAGGGCATATCTTCTGACAGGCGAAAGGATAGAGCCCGGCTCGGTAAAGGTTCTCTGGGCGGAGAGATTGTCCGGATGGGAGGGCATTCTCGTTGCGACGGCAAAACCTCTTACCGGCGATGAGATTGCGGCGCTTAAAAAGGAGTTCTCCGTTTTCAAAGTTAAGAATATTGTTAAAGGCGTTGAGCGCAATATGGTGGTGGGGCTTCTGGATAAAGACAAGGCGTGTTTGGGCCTGGGAATTATGGAAGAAATTAATTATTCTTCCCGGGAATTTGTTTTGTGGGTCCCTATCAGGGAAGATACAAAAGTTAAAATATTACAGTTCGGCTCAATAAAGTTCTCGCCGGAAATGAAGGAAGCGGGTTTCGTTGAGCCCGGATACTTTTAAAAATTAAAAATCTCCGCCAGCCGGAAAAAATCCAGAGCCGGATGACTTTCAGGGAAAAACTCGAGGTTTCTTGTTTTACCGTCGCCGGCCTCTATTTTTAGTATTCAATATTTGATATTTAAGAGAGGGGGTATTATGAAGTGTTCCGTTGACAGAATTGAAGAAGGAATAGCGGTTCTCATTGTAAAAGGCGGCGGAAGAATGGAAATTCCGCTGAAGAGTTTTCCTTTTAAAATTAAAGAAGGAACTTTTCTCAGCGTTGAATTCAGCGTTGACGGGACGGAGAAAGCAAAAGTAAAAAAAAGCATAGCGGCAATCAGAGAGCGGCTTTTAAACAAAAATAAGAGGAAGAGAAAATAATTTGAAAGAAGGGCGTCAAAGAGGCATTATCTTCTGCATCGTTGCAGCGTGTGTTTTTCTTGCGCCTGTCCGCAGGGCTTTTTCCTTCGGGGGAAAAACAGGGCCATCCTGCAATCCCTGCTCCAACAGAAAATATCTTCCGGCTCTTAAGAAAATGTTAGAGGATGCGAAAGAGAGCATTTACATCAGCCATCTTTATTTCCATGTGGACGAAGTCACGAGCCCCCTGCTGTATCTCTTAAACGAAGCTGTTGACAGGGGTGTTGACGTGAAGTGTATTTTTGAAGACAGCGTCCAATATAACAAAGAGTCCGTGGGGAAACTGCGCCGTATCGGCGCCGAGGCGAAACTGGACAGCAGCGAAATTTTCTCCCACTCAAAATTTGTCGTAACCGACGCCGAAAAAGTTCTTGTCGGTTCCACGAATTTAAGTTTTATGTCAATAAGCCGGAACAACGAAACGAATGTCCTGATAAAAGACAGGGCGGTAGCGGAATGGTTTGAAAATTATTTTCTCGCTGTGTGGAATGAAACGCCCCTGCCGGAACCCGTGACGTCGGACGGCATTACGACCATTGAAACGGGTTTTTTCGGTGAGGAACTGTGCGCGCTGTTTGATAACGCCCGCGAAAGAATATGCCTGATAATATACGGGATAAAATTATATCCGGATGACCCCGACAACATCGTGACGAAGGTTTTTGATTCTCTGATAAGGGCGAAAAAAAGAGGCGTTCAAATACAGGTCGTTTTTGAAACGAGCGATTACAATGAATTTCTTAATAAATTGACGGATACGGCCAAGGAATATTTTGAGGAGAATCTCATAGACGTTTCCTACGAAACGCCGGGAATTATCACTCACGCGAAATTAACGGTTGTTGACGACAGCGTCGTGGTCGGTTCCTCCAACTGGGGTTACGGCGGTTTTAAACTCTACAGGGAAGCCAACGTGCTGATAAGAGATAAGAAAATTGCCGACAGTTTTATAAAATATTTTTATATGGTGAAAGGGCAGGGCAGGGGCGGGTGAGGGACAGACGCCTGCAATTTTTTTATTTTTTTTGTATAATATCGGCAGACGGCGCCTGTAGCTCAATTGGATAGAGTGGTGGGCTTCGAACCCACAGGCTGGGTGTTCGAGTCACCCCGGGCGCAGAAAAAATCGGGATAAAAAGGTAAAAATATGCGCCCATAGCTCAATCGGTAGAGCAGGGGCCTCTTAAGTCCAAGGTTGGAGGTTCGATTCCTCCTGGGCGCAAAAATTTTTACCTTTTTATTTTTTGGTTTTTTATATTTCTTCCGGGGCAGTAGTTCAGTTGGGAGAACGCCACGTTCGCAACGTGGAGGTCGCGGGTTCGACTCCCGCCTGCTCCAAAATCTCAAACCCTAAAGAACGGGTAAAGAACGGGGACGTAAAGAACGGGGACGGTGCTTTACAATAAGACAAAATTAGCAAAAGGGGAAGGTATTTTTTATAGGAGAAAAGAACAGTTTTGTCCAACAGGTGACGGGTGGAGATAAGGTGTAGAATCTAATTTCGGGGGAAGTCCGGAAGGACTTTCTTTACACTTTTTATAAGTTCACTCAAATCAAAAGGTTTCTGTAAAAAATAATCCGCTGCCGACGCGTCAATCCGGTTTTTTGTCAGATTACATCCCGACATAAGGATGGTTTTTATTTTTGGGAGTTTCTTTTTTATTTTGCCGAGCAGTGATATGCCGTCCGTCTCTTTGAGCACCAGATCAGATATAACCAGGTGAAATACCTTCCCTGGTTTTAGTATAGATAATGCCTGTTTTTCACCGCCGGCAGTAATGACTTCAAAACCGTACGTTTTAAGTATTCTTTCTATTGTAAATAATATACTCTCTTCGTCGTCAATAACTAAAATGTTAATATTCTTCATTTAATTCCATATTCCATTTTGGCATATCCCATTATGGAATATATCATAGTAGCAAAAAGGAGACGGATGAGAAAGACCATTTATTCCAAAGAGCATAAGTTCATGGTGCAGCAGTTGAAAAAGGCAAGAAAAGAAGCGGGATTGCATCAAAAGAAAGTCGCTAAATTGCTGGGAAGGACGCAGTCCTATGTTTCAAAAATTGAATCCGGCCAGCGCAGGATTAACTTTTTTCAGTTGCAGGAACATGCGGCCATTTATAAGAAAAAAATAAATTATTTCATCAAAGACAGTTAAAATTTCAGGGCTGAACGCGCTAAAAGAAAGCTAAAAGGATCGTAAAAAATCTTATTGAGATTGCTTCGTCATAAAATTCCTCGCAATGACACGCGGATCGGATAAATTCGACCGCTACAAAAAGGCAGACCAGCGGAGAGGAAGTTCCGGTACCATGTCAAATCATATAATTACCTAACCCAACCGTAAGTCATTGAATCACGAAAAACCTTACCCAAGGTTTTAACATTAACAACCTGTTTTTTACGAGGATTTGATTTGGATTCACCCATTTTCTTTTCGTATAAATCAAA
>JBDRRS010000009.1:0-3734 GCA_043825615.1 bacterium
TTTGATTTATACGAAAAGAAAATGGGTGAATCCAAATCAAATCCTCGTAAAAAACAGGTTGTTAATGTTAAAACCTTGGGTAAGGTTTTTCGTGATTCAATGACTTACGGTTGGGTTAGGTAATTATATGATTTGACATGGCCGGCTTTGCACACACACGTTGCATTATTTCAATTAAATGTTAGAATTTATATTGAAACGCGCAAAATATCAAAAATAAAAGTTGTGAGGTAAAATAAATGACCAATTCAAAATTTCCGAAACAGGCGATTGACGGAAACACCGCGGCGGCTCATGCCGCTTACGCTTTCAGCGAGGTGGCGGCAATTTATCCCATAACCCCATCCTCGCCGATGGGCGAACTGGCCGACCAGTGGGCGGCGGAAGGCAGAAAAAATATTTTCGGCGAAACCGTCAATGTCGTTGAAATGCAGTCGGAAGCGGGAGCAGCCGGCGCAATCCACGGCTCACTCAGCGCGGGGGCAATGACAACGACGTTCACCGCTTCCCAGGGCCTGATGCTGATGCTTCCGAATATGCACAAAATAGCCGGTGAACTGCTCCCGACGGTCTTTCACGTTTCGGCAAGGTCGCTCGCCTGCCAGTCGCTCTCCATCTTCGGGGACCACTCCGACGTGATGTCAGCAAGAAACACCGGCTTCGCTCTTATGGCCGCATCTTCCATTCAGGAAGTAATGGACCTGGCTATCGTTTCGCACCTCGCCGCTCTTGAGACGAGCATTCCGTTTCTGAATTTCTTTGACGGTTTCCGGACTTCCCATGAGATTCAGAAAGTAGAAATTATTCCTTACGAAACAATGGCTGAGATGCTTGATATGAAATACGTGGAAAATTTCAGGGCGCGGGCTCTCAATCCCAACAGACCTTTCGTAAAAGTCGGCGCCGAAAACCCCGACGTTTATTTTCAGGGACGGGAAACCGTAAATAAATATTATTTAAAAGCTCCGGCAATCGTAAAAAAATATATGGACCTTGCCGGAAAGAAAATCGGGAGGTCATACAAACTGTTCGAATACACCGGCGCTCCTGATGCGGAGAAAATAATTATTGCAATGGGCTCGGGCTGCGATACGATAGAGGAAACGGTAAATTATTTAACAAAAAAAGGAGAAAAAGTCGGGGCGATAAAAGTTCACCTTTACCGGCCGTTTTCCGTAGATGATTTCGTGCCGGAAATTCCGCAGACCGTCAGGAAAATCGCCGTTCTGGACAGAACAAAGGAACCGGGGTCAATCGGAGAACCCCTTTACCTGGACGTCGTAGCGGCGCTGAAAGACCGCCGGATAAAAATTATAGGGGGGAGATACGGGCTTTCTTCAAAGGAATTCACCCCTTCAATGGTGAAGGCGGTTTTTAACCATCTGGCCGGGGACGGTTTCGGCGGTTTCACGGTGGGAATCACGGACGACGTAACGAACAGGTCGCTTCCCGTCAGCGAGGAAATTGTTTCCGAACCCGAAGGGGTCGTGAGATGCAAGTTCTGGGGTTACGGCTCCGACGGAACGGTAGGCGCCTGCAAAAACTCAATAAAGATAATCGGCGACAACACGGATATGAACGCGCAGGGATACTTCGTTTATGACTCAAAAAAATCGGGAGGGATTACGGTTTCATATCTGCGGTTCGGGAAAGAAAAAATACAGTCGCCTTATCTTCCGGTTATGTTCGATTTCATCGCGCTTCACAAGGACTCCTACATAGGACGATACGACATTCTTGAAGGAATCAAGGAAGGCGGGATTTTTCTTTTGAATTCGCAGCGGAAAGCCGGGGAAATTTTTGAAAACTTAACCGAAGAGATGCAGAAAATCATCATTGAAAAGAAAATTCATCTTTACAACATTGACGCCTTAAAAATTGCGCAGGAAGCGGGACTCGGAACACGCATAAACACCGTGATGCTCGCCGCTTTCTTCAAGATTTCGGGAGTCCTCGAAGAGAAAAAGGCGATTGAACTTCTAAAAAAAGCGATAAAGAAAACTTATGAAGTAAAAGGAGACGATGTGGTGCGGATGAACTGGGAATGCGTGGATAAGACATCCGACGCTCTCGGCAAGATCACCGTTCCGGAAAAAATAACCAAATCGGCAAAAATTTCAAAACTCCTGCCCGACAATGCGACGGCTTTCGAAAAAAACATAATAGAACCGGTTATGCGGCTGAAAGGCGACACCATCCCCGTTTCAAAAATGCCTGTGGACGGAGCAGTGCCGTCCGCGACCGCAAAACTGGAAAAAAGAGGCGTCGCTCCGCTCGTTCCGAGGTGGAATCCCGCCAAATGCATACAGTGCAACCAGTGTTCCTACATCTGCCCGCACGCCACAATCAGGGCAAAACAAATCGCCCCGGAGGCATTGGAGAAAGCGCCCGTTTCTTTCAAAACGGTTTCATCAAAAACGAAAAACGGCAAAAACCTCGCATACCGTCTTCAGGTGTATATCGAGGACTGCGCCGGCTGCGCCAACTGCGTGAACATCTGTCCCGCCGATGCGCTGGAAATGGCCCCGATAGAAGAAGAAAGGAAGAAAGGCGAGGCTGGCAACGCCGTTTTCTTCGACGACCTTCCCGACAACATTACCGACGGCGTAAAAATCGCAACCATAAAAGGAAGCCAGTTTCTGAAACCGCTGTTTGAATTCCACGGCGCATGCGGCGGATGCGGCGAGGCGGCATACATAAAAATCGCAACGCAGCTTTTCGGAGAAAGAATGATTCTTGCAAACGCAACGGGATGCTCCTCGATTTACGGCGGAACTTTCCCGACCATCCCCTACTGCAAGACAAAAGAGGGGACGGGACCCTGCTGGGCTAACTCGCTTTTTGAAGACAATGCGGAATACGGTTTCGGGATGCGGCTCGCCGTGAACACAAACAGGAAACAATTGCTTTCAAACATTGACAGGATTTTGAAACTCGGAACGGCTGACGAACTAAAGAGCGCCCTCCTGAAGAATAAGGAACTTTGGAATAGTCCCGGTGACGAAGCAAAAGAAGCGGCTAAAAAAACACGCTCCATCCTCGCCCCCGCTGTCGAAAAATCCACCGGCGAAACAAAAAAAGTCCTGTCAAAAATCATAGAACTTCAGAACTATTTCGTTGAAAAGAGCGTCTGGTGCATCGGAGGGGACGGCTGGGCGTACGACATCGGCTATGGCGGTCTTGACCACGTCCTCGCCTCAAAGCAGAACGTAAACATTCTCGTGCTGGATTCGGAGGTTTATTCGAACACCGGCGGGCAGGCATCAAAAGCTACGCCGCTGGGAGCGTCGGCCAAATTTGCGATTTCGGGCAAGGAAGTCCGCAAGAAAGACCTCGGTCTTATGGCAATGTCTTATAATTACGTTTACGTCGCAAGCTGTTCAATAGGAGCAAATAAACAGCAGTATCTGAACGCCCTGATTGAAGCGGAATCTTACGACGGTTCATCTCTCATAATCTGCTATTCTCCCTGCATCAATCACGGGCTGGATATGTCAAAATCCGTCCAGGAGGAGAAACTTGCGGTTGACTGCGGCTACTGGCCGTTATACAGGTACAACCCCTCTCTCGCGGAGGAAGGGAAAAACCCCTTCAAACTTGAGTCAAAAGAACCGAACGGCAAATTTCAGGAATTTCTCCAGAGCGAAGTGAGATTCAGTTCCGTAAAAAAACTGTTCCCCGGCAGGGCGGACGAACTTTTCCGGAAAGCCGAAAAAGCAATGCTCGAAAGATAC
>JBDRRS010000010.1:0-40884 GCA_043825615.1 bacterium
AATATCCTGTCATTTTTATTCCGAAAGCCGTTTGATTTCTTTACGGGCAGGCGACCCGCCTATCGCCTGCCGATGAGATTTGTTCCGCCGCAGGCAGAAGTAATTGTTTCTTCCAAAAAAGATAAAAGGGGCTCTCTTAAAAATGAAATAACCGCCGGAGGCCGACGCGAATTTTTTGAGGGGGTATTCAGCAAAAAAACTGAACGATTGAATTGGCGGAGAGGCTGGGATTCGAACCCAGGGTCACCGTAAGGCGACATACGCTCTCCAGGCGTACGCCTTCGACCACTCGGCCACCTCTCCAATATAACTATTTAATGAGACCGGCTTCTTTCAAAAAACGGGAGGGGATATGGTAAACCCACCGTCCCCAGAGGCGCCTCGCGAGTGAGCCGGTAAGATGCAGAATTTCCTTCGCTCGCGTCATCCCGACGTAGCAGAGCCGCCTTTCCTCTTCCATCTCGTCAACATTATACAAACTGTCGCTGTACGGCAAAAGACCTTCCTCCAGCCCCGTGAGAAAAACGACGGGGAATTCCAGCCCCTTGCACAGGTGCAGCGTCATAATATTTACGCCGTCCTCGTCGATGTTTGAAGCGTCCCGCTCGCTGATAAGAGCAATATCGTAAAGAAAATCCCTGAGCGTCTGTCCGTTATCTTCGCTGTGCGACCTGACGGCGTTTACAAATTCCTGAAGGTTCCGAAGGCGGTCAGACGACTCATAATCATTTTTATCCTCAAGCATCTCTATGTAGCCCGCCTCTTCAAGAACCTTTTTCACAAACTCAAAAGAAGGCATCTTATCAATCTCTTCCGACCATTGGCGGAGACAGTCAAGAAATTTTCCGATTTTCTCACCCGTCTTTTTCCCAGACGCGCGCACGTCCTCAAGGGCATCGCAAAAACTTATATTTCTGCTCCTCATTACTTTTCCGATTTCATCCAGCGTCTTTTTTCCTATTCCTCTTGCAGGGACATTTATTATTCTTTTCGCATGCCAGTTGTCATGCCTGTTCAGAATAACATACAAATACGCGAGAGCGTCTTTTATCTCTTTCCTTTCGTAAAAACCGAGACCGCCGACAATCTTGTAGGGAATCCTGTATTTTCTGAATGTTTCCTCAAAAATCCGCGACTGCGCATTCGTGCGGTAGAAAATCGCTATGTCCTTGAAATTGTAATTGTAATCTACAAGTTTAAGAATTTCTTCCGAGATGCCCTTTGCCTCCGCGCGGTCACCGTTGAAAATCCCGACTTTGACTTCTTCCCCGCCGCTTTTTTCCGTCCAGAGTTTTTTCACTCTCCTGTACGCCGCCTCGTTTATAACGGAGGACGCCGCAGACAGGATTGGCCTGGTGGAGCGGTAGTTCTGTTCGAGATGCACGACGAAACAGTCCGGCCAGTCGCGCTCGAAAGTTCTGATATTCTGAATGTTTGCGCCGCGCCAGGAATAAATCGCCTGATCGTCGTCGCCTACGACGCAGATGTTCCTGTGGAGAGCCGCCATCTGTTTTACCAGAAAGTACTGCGCGTAATTCGTGTCCTGATACTCGTCCACAAGAATATACCGGAAGTGTTCCTGATATTTTTTCAGAACTTCGCCGTGCTCCTTAAAAAATGTAATTATGTCCAGAAGCAGGTCGCTGAAATCCTTGGCGTTGTTGGCCCTTAAACGTTTCTGATAAACCCCGTAAATTTCCACAAGTTCCCTGGAAATGGCGTTGTTGAAAAACGACTGAATCTCGGCGCTTTCGTAATCCAGAAGATTTCCCTTGGCGATATCAATGTAGTAAAGAGCGACTTTGGGCTTTATTTTCTCGTCAAGTTCCAGTTCCTTCAGGACTCCTTTCATAAGCGCCCGCTGATCGGCCTCGTCAAAAATCGAAAAATCCCACGGCAAACCGTAATTCATATACTCCGCTCTCAGAAGACGCAGGGCAAACGAATGAAAAGTTGAAATCCAGACGCTCTCCGCCTGCCCGCCGCAGAGACGGACGACCCGCTCTTTCATTTCGTTAGCCGCTTTGTTCGTGAAGGTAACCGCGAGAATGTTTTCGGGTTTAACGCCGCCTTTTATGAGATTGGCAATCCGGTAAGTTATGACCCTTGTCTTTCCCGTACCTGCGCCCGCCAGAACCAGGATCGGGCCGTCACTGTGTTCCATCGCCGCAAGTTGTTCAGGATTTAATTCTGGGACGGATTCTGGGGACGGTGCTTTACAATATGACATTTCTATTACATCTTATAGGGATGGTTCTTAATTCTACTAAGGAAAGAATTAGAACCGTCCACATTCTTTTTTTATCTTTCAAGAAGAAAAATCGACTCCATAAAAGGCGTGTGCGGAAACATATCAAACGGAACGGCTTTTTTTATTCTGAAACCGTATTTCCCGAACTCAAGCAGGTTCGGAACGGCCGTTTCTATTTTGCACGAAAAGAAAACGATTCTTACGGGATTTTTGCTTATAACTTTTCTTATGGCTTTCTTGCTCATACCCGAGCGCGGCGGGTCAATAACGGCAACATCAAAATTGTTTCTTTTAACGACGGGAAGAACATTTTTCACGTCGCCGCAAAAGACCTCTACATTTTCAAGACCGTTCTTTTTCAGATTCTGCCGGAGTATTTCCGCGGATTCCTTCTGGATTTCAATGCTGTACAAAAATTTTATGTCTTTTGCGATATAAATGCCTATTCCTCCCGAACCGCTGTAAAGGTCAAGGACGCATTCGTCCCCTTTGAGGTTCAGCATTTCACGGACGGAATCGTACATCTTTTTGCTCGTCGCCGTGTTCGGCTGGAAAAATGACTCCGGGGAAATAATGAAAGTTGTATCGCCGAGCGTTTCGTAAAGATGCTCCGCTCCGCTTAAAAGATGCAGTTCCTCGCAGTCGGCAATATCCGAAAGCCGGGAATTTATCCCGTAGTAAACGCTTTTAACAAACGGGAAACTTTCAAAGATAGAAACAAACTCCGCCGTCTTTTCAAACTTTCCGGCGGTCACGAGAATAATCATCATTTCGTCCCGCGTTTTGGATACCCTTATTTTCAGATGTCTTAAAAAGCCCTCGTGCGTCTTCGGGTTGTACGGCTGAATTTTGAATATGCGGGCAAAATTCCTGACCGCCTCAAGAACAACCCCTGCCCTCTCGTCGAAAAGAAGACATCTCGTAAGATTCTCAATGCGGTGGAAAGAGCCTCTGAAGTGCTGCCCGAGGAATGGTTCTTCGACGGTGCCGCCGAATGTAAATTCCATTTTGTTCCTGTAATAATACGGCGACTCCGACGGCGTAATTTCCGAAATTTCGCAGTCCCTGAACGGCTGAAGGTTCATTTTCAGTTTTTCCGTTTTTCTTGCGAGCTGCTCTTCGTACGGAACGTCCAGCCACGAGCATCCGCCGCATCTTTTGAAGTGAGGACACTGGGGGGACGGTGCTTTACAATATGACATTTTTCTTTGCTCTGTTATAAATCGCTCCAAGCGAATTATATTTCAAATGCCTGAAAATCTGTATCTTTATTATCTCCGAATAGTTTAGACCCGCTTCATCCTTTAACCGTATTAGAAGTTCATCTCTTAATTTCTTTCCTGTTCTATCGCTGGTGTTTATTTTTTCTATATTTATTCCCTTCCGCCGCTCAAACTCTTTTATTACTTCTTCAGCAGGAATGAAAATATAATCCTTTACCCTTTTCCTCGCTGACATTTTTGTTCTATTCCTTCTATTAAATAATTCCTCCGCCCTTCTTATGAATTCTTTATCTCCAATCATCGAACCTATCGATGTTTTTGTTATTTCCACGTCTTCCGCTCCGCTACTAACCGACATATATTCTCTCATTTTTTCTTTACTCTCAAAGATATCTTCTACTTCCTCCGCATTTATAAAACTTTCCTCTTTAGTAAAATATTTCCCGATACTTGACCACTTATATGCATACGGATCTTTCACCACCGCTGCTCTTACCGGATTCAATAACGCATATATTATCACCTGTTTTAAATACCTGTCTTCCTGTACTAATGTGGATTTATATCTGTTTTGAAACACATATCCTTTTGTTTTTGTCATGCTTCTGTAATAAATCCCGTATTGTCCGTTTAGCTGCTTCATGAAATCAGATAATCTTCCGGATGTGTTCTGCGCAATCAGATGATAATGATTATTCATTATACAATATGCCAGTATGCTGATTCTAAGCTTCCGCGTTTTTTCCTCTAATGCTTTAAGGAAATATTGCTTTGCTCTCTCGTCACCAAATATTTTTTCACCCTGTATTCCACGATTCATTATGTGGTGGTATGCTCCACAATAGGTTACTCTTGCCCTTCTCATTTTTCTATTTTATTTTACATTTGTCATATTGTAAAGCACCGTCCCCAGTTTTTGGCCCCAAGGGGAATCGAACCCCTATTACAAGATTGAGAATCTTGCGTCCTAACCGTTAGACGATGGGGCCGTAAGCATACAAATATCAAAAATCAAATAAGAATATTTTGGTATTTTAATAGATTAACGCGCAATTGGCAAGGGAAATTCCCGTCGGAAAATTTATGCTCCGGCTGTTACTCTTCCAGTTTCTTGCGGGCTTTTTCTATGACTTCTTTTGACGCTTTGTGGCTGGGGTCAAGTTCAAGGACTTTTTCCCACTCTTTAATGGCTTTCTTGTAGTCACCTTTCTGGTAATATTCCGTTCCTTTATTATAATACTCCGTCATAAGGGCTTTTTTCTTCTCCTCTTTTTTCTGCTCTTTTGCTGTTTTCTCGTCCGCTTTTTCTTCTTTCAATAAGTTCTCCGCCCCTTTCTCCGCTTCCTTGTTTCTCTGCTGTTTCAGGCGCTCTTTCTCTTCCTTCGCCTTTATTTTTTCCTCCGCTTTCTCTCTTTTCAGACGTTCCTTTTCCGCTTTTTTCTCCGCCTTCAGGCGCGCTTTTTCGTCTCTGTCGGCGGATTTTGTGCTCTGATAACCGACATCTCCGCCCCCGAGCGCTGGAAAAGCCATATCAACGGATATATACTGGCGGTTTTCGTTGTCCGCAAGGTCGTCAAACCTCAAAGCGTAATTCAGTGTGAGCATACTTATGCCGATTCCGAAACCCGCCGTGAAGTTCCCGTCGTCAAGACCTGCCCTTGCGGCAAGCGACTGAGTTATGGCGAACTCGGCTCCGACATTCTGCCTGAGCGAATCCCTGCCCGAAACCTTGCTTGTATCGGCGCAGAGTTTAAGTTTATCTTCAACCATGCGGTATGTTAAACCAATTTTTGCGACTTCGGGAACTTTTTCGCGCGTGTTGTTTGAGGTATCCCATTTCACGGATGAGCCGATGTCCTGCAAAACGATTCCGGCGGACAACTTTTCCGTGGCGGAAAAAAGTAATCCGACATCAGCGCCGTAGCCGGTTGCGGAATTGTCCTGAAGGTCGCTCTTAAAATACTTCAGGTTGACGCCCGCCTGAACTCCGTCCGCAAACTTTCCGGCACAGGAAACCAGAGCCGCCATGTTGCCGTAGTCAAAATCACCGGAAAATGTGGTGGCGTCAGCCCAGCCGGGAATAGCGTCCACGCCGGATGAAATGAGCGAAAGAGCCAAACCGGCATTCCCCAAAGGCATACCGAACGCCATCCAGTTGAAAGACCTGTCGTTTGACAGAACACCCGTCATCAGACTCAGTTCATTGCTATCAAGCGACGCCACGCCGGCGGGGTTGTAGTACGAGGCCGAAACGTCGTCGGAAAGGCCCGTAAAGGCGCCGCCCATCCCCAACGCCCGGGCGCCAACGCCCATCCGGAGGTACGGCAGCGCATCCACCGAATCCGCTAGAACTACAGAACTACTGATAAACAAAACCGCCATAATCAAAATTATCTTCCTCATCATTCCTCCCTCATATTCTCCGCTACCCAATTTAATCTTTACTTTAATATCGCGACTTTCAGCGTCTTGCTGACTTTCTTGCCGCCGGCATCCGCTTCAATCTTTGCAAAGTAAACGCCGTTTGCAAGCAGGCGCAGACCGTCATCTCTTCCATTCCAGGTAATATCCGTGACCGTACCGGACTTTGAGCCGTAATTCTTTGAGAAAACCTCTCTGCCTGAAAAATCATAAATCTTCACTGTTATACCGGCAGTATCCGGCACCGTAAAACTCAAAGTGGCTTCTTTATTGTCCGGATTGAACGGGTTAGGATACGACTTCGCGCTTATGATGTCCAGAGCAGCTCCCACGGTAAAAGTGATGGAAGAAGAAGCGGAAATACCCTGCTCGTTCGTAACGGTTACTTTCAATGTGTGTGAACCGTCGGTTAACTGAAGCGGAGCCCTGACAAGATACTTGGCTGATATTGCAGATGCCTGATTCAGCGGCTCTTCGTAATACATCATAACCTCTGCTTCGTCAATTAGCCCATTCCCGTTATTGTCGATTCCATCGTAAGCCGCCGCGACCGCCAGGTTCGCTGTCCGGTCGATTCCATCTATTTCCACTTTTACTTCTCTGATTGCAGAAAAACCGTCGCTGAGGTCAAGTTCAATTATCGGGCTTGAGTCCGCATATCCGCCGCTGACGGGATTGGCAAAGCTGACTGCCGGTTCGCAGTCAATTTCTGCAATAGCGAATCTGGAGAAGTGGTTTGTGTAGAAGGTTATTTCGTTGTTCATTATGTCCCGTGATACATTTGTAATTCCTTCCGAAGACCACTTGCCGTTCGCACTATCCCACCACACTATACCCAACTTTGACTCGCTGACACTGCCAATCTCATTGTCAGCATAATCCATCGTAACTACAACTATATTTGATGTCTGCAATGCCTCAGGTTCCGAGAGTATGAAATCCCACGGTTCGCCTATAACGTCGATTAAAGACGCCTGGCTTGACGGCGTCGCCGGTTCCGAAGAAGGCATGACCGCAAAAGCGCTTTCATTTTCCAAATTGGATCCGCCTGCCCCCCCATTCGCAAAATCCACACTTACTATTCTTCCCACATTAGCAAGATCCGGCGCTGTACCAGATGCAACAAAACCGATTTTCTGAGAGGCGGAGACCGGCTGGCCCCCTGCCGTCGCATTGATTATGACCATTGCCGAACCTGTTGTATCCAGTTCCGAGATGTCCAGAGTTGCGCTGTATTCTCCTCCCGAACCTGATACAGTAAGGTATCTGTCAACACCGCTGGCAAGAAGCAGCCGCGCGGTAACATTGCTGAGAGAACTGAGAGTATTTGACGACTTGATTGCAAGCGTTGCCGTAAATGTCTGCTCCGAGCCGGGATAAGTAGAACTGAATGAGACGCTGTTTATCGAGGCGAATATATTCGCCTCCGGCTCCAGATAATATGTCTTCGTTCCCTGAGCATTTCTCTTTATTACAACGGTCTTGATTGCTGCTTTGGATTCATCCGAATCTGCATATATTCCACCACCCGTATCATAACTACCGATTGCTCTTACCTCATACGTTCCTGCAGGCAGATTTGTCAGGTTGGTTGTATCCCATCTATCACCGACACTGGAATACTGCGTTGGTCCTGCTCCAACATCCAGATACGACCACTCTGTATCACCTGCTGCTCTGTATTCAAACTGAACAGCGTCAATCAACTCGTCATACTCATAGGCATCAAGCCGAGCTGTTGTCTGGTTCAAAGCTGTTATGTTTACCTGCTTTATTGGCGGCAGAGACGAATCAACGGTTATTGTTATTGACGCCGGAGATGGGTCGGCATTCAGGTCGTCGTCAATGCACAAACATCTGAGGTTGTAGTCGCCGGCGCTCAATGTTATTGATTCAGGCGGAAATACGGCTGAATTACCCGTCGCAGGAGCATTATCCGTGTTCCAGGTAATCCATGTTGCGCTTGCAGCCGTCTTATATTGATAATACACGATACCCTGGTCGTTTACATCAAGGTCATATGACACCTCAATATATTTATCCGATGTTGTAACCTGGTCACCGGAGCGGACTTCCAGACCGTCAACTTCCGTGACTGTCGCTTTTGAAGGTGTAACGTCTTTTACCTGAATCACTTTCAATCCGGGAGCGCTTCCCACGTTTGACGTTCTTCCCGAATCATCCTCAAGAGTTGCAGTCAGATTGTAGATTGCATTATTAACCGCAGGGTCAACTGCAATTTGTAAAGTTCCACTGAACCTGTAGGGATCTGCGGTAGTTCCCGAACCGGTGAAAGAGGTGAGTTTGCTCTGCGGGTTCCAGTTCACAAATTCCTGAGGAAGAACAGGAAAATCAAGTTCAAGGTTGTCAATGTCGGAATCAAGAGTTGTTACCGTCCAGTTATAGACCGTGCCCGCATTGAGTTCCATCTGCGTTGCCGACGAACCGTTTATGGTAAACGAAAAAACCTCCGGGTCGGTTGCGTCAAGATAAACTGTCATTGCCGATGATGCTGTAATGTTTCCCGCCTCGTCAACGCCGAACGCCTTTATAAGATAGTCGGAATCATCATTTGCAAGATTTGGTGTATTCCATGCCTGGCTCCAGCCATTATCAGGGTTTGAATCCGATGCGTTAATCCTCTTCCACGTATTCCCGCCGTCATCAGAAAAGAGGAAAAACACCTCCCCCTGATTATTTACCGCCATATCAACAGCATTAACTTCAGCAGCAAGTGTATAGGCAGAGTTCGTCTCAAGGCGGTTATCTGATACCTGCGGCTGTGTTATTGCCACAGATGTCGGAGCCGTCTTGTCAACAGTAACCGTTATGAATGCCGGGTTGCTGTCAGAATTGCTGTTTGAGTCGGTTGCCACAGCTCTTACCTGGTAGGTTCCTTCAGAAACGGATGAAAGGTCCCAGACCGCTGTGCAAGCCGCAATGTCCACCTGCGAATCTCCCCCGCCTGTCCTATCCTGCTCGTTCGGATCATTCACCATCACACCTGTTTCATCTGCAAATTCAAGGTAAAATTGATAGTCCTCGGTACCATAAAACGGCACAGTTACCTGCCAGCCATTGCTTGCTGCACTCATTATAGTATTATAAGCAGCATCGCTCGTGCAATTAAACATAGCCATTGTAATTGCAGATGTGTCTATTACGACATTTTCATCCTGAATTATTTTTGGCAGGTCGTCATAATTTAGAGTCAGTGTGACATTCGTCGGGTTATCATTAGCAGGGTCCGAGTCAGTTGCAATGGTTGTCCATGCGCCGCCCGATATCCTGTACTGAAACTCAACGCTCCGGTGGTCGTTATTTACTCCTTCAGTTCCTACCGCAACTGTTTTAAGAGCAGCGCAAAGAACAAGCTGTCCCTGAACCCTTCCGCCGTCCGCAACCTTGCTGTCATTCAAGGTTGTGTCTATGGTTGCAATAGGAGCCACTGCCGGTTTCAGCATCACCTTAACCCATGCAGGAGAATTCACGTTTGACGGTGTTGCGGTATTGCCGGCGGCATCGGTCGCCTTGATTCGTATATCATATACCAGATTCTTTGTAAGACCCGTTGTATCCCACGTGGCTTCCCAGACCTGGCTTTCCGATGTCTGAACAGTTGTTGTAATGTCTTTCCATAAAGTTGAAGTATTGACCTTATACTGGAAAACTGCACTTACCGCATCGTTTTCAACTGTTGCCTGAAGTTTGTTGTTGCTTGCATCATAAACAGGAGGAATTGCGGTAATTGCAGGAGCACTTCCTGTATTATATACCGTAACCCCGGCTTTGCTTATTCCCACAAGCGTCTCCACATTGGAATCAACATTATCATTTCTGTAAATCGAACCCACCGGCCAATTTGAGGCATCGTTTCCTATAACAGCCCAGGGACCGACTGCATCAGTTACAACTATTTTTATTGCCTGGCTTTTGTCGGTATCGGCATTCGTCGGGTACACTTTTATATTCCCGGCTTTATCCTCTGCTGTAAAATAATAATAAGCAACATCAGCGCCTCCGCCGGCGGTAACCACAAACGTATAACGGCCGGATGTGGAGGTCTCTGACATATTTGATTCTTCATTATTGGCAGGGTCATCGTCCTCCCATATTCCGAGCAGCACTGCATTCACATCAGTAGATATACCGTTTACATCGGTAACGTCAATGGTAAATACTATTGCTGAATCCGAGGTCGCCGTTGTCGGTGTTGCAACTGCCGTAATTGTCGGCTTGATGGTGTCATAGATAAAGGTTCTTGTGACTGTGTCTCCGATATTTCCCGCAATGTCGGCGGGAACAATTGTAACCGTATATGTACCGTCGTCACTTCCGTTGTTTGCCAGCGGAACAGGAATCTGACACTTAAAGCGGTTATAAATGTGACTGCCGGTTCCGGGGTTCATATCATTATTTCCGGTTGAATCGCTCTTCGGATAAGGACTGTCATTCGCTCCGAAAACAAAAGAACCCGCGGGTCCGGAAATGGCCACCGTGGAAACGTCGATGTCGGGACCTGCCGAAAACCGGGTGTTGTAAACGTCCTCTATAAGAAGCATTATTTTACTGGAATTGTCCGTGACAAGCGACTTGTAATTAATCTTTTCTCCATTTTTCGGCCAGAAAGAAGGAAATCCTGAAATACTTGACGGATCAAGCCAGTCGGTCGTCATCCATTTTTCCGTGCTGTCCGATTCCCCGTCGTTGTCGGAATCAACAACTGTGGGAGATGTTGCATCAATATTAAACGCGCGGCTGTCCTTTGTCACATTTTCAACTTTATCCTTCACCTCAATCTTTGCGGTATAACTGCCGTCCTGCAATGGAACAGACGGGGTGTAGGTAACGCACCACGAACCCATCGACACGTTGTAACCTATTGTGGAGGGAATAATAGCAACATCGTTCGTCCCATCATTCAGCCACATCTTGATTGTAGAAGTGGCCACGTTGAGACTCGCATTATAATCCCCTATGTGCATGCAGATTTCAGGCGTGGAATCGCTTAGAATGTCTCCCGGCGAAACGGGGAAATCCCACGACACGGACGGCGGCTGGCTGTCAAAGGTGAATGACCTTAACGTCATACCTGCAGGATCAACATCATGTTCCGCCAAATCATCCGCAAAAACCGTCCAGTAATATAACTGACCGCTCTGCAGATTACCGGCGCCGGCGCCTTTATCAGGAACGTTCGCAGAAAACCAGGCGCCATTTTGAGGTAAAGTTGCTTTCAAAACATCTCCACTTATTCCCTGTGCATTAGTGTTAGTCTCGTTTATATCCGTTGTCGTTCCGACAACAAGTACATATGCCTCAAGATGCGCCTCATCGGACGCCTCCCATTCAAAACAGGGTGTATGCGTAGATATGTAAGCGCCCGCGGCCGGAGCGGACAGCGTAACCGCATCCGGCGCCTTGCTGTCTATATAAACTTTAAAACTTGTATTCAATGAGGACTCGTTTCCGGCGCCGTCCTTTATCTTTATCCCGAATGTCAGCGGTGTGGTTCCGTCGGTATTCTGGTTTACCGCAGAATCGTTAATCGTAAACTGCACATTAAATACTCCTGCGCCGATTTCCGTAAAAGTCGTTGCCCCGGAACCGAGCGAGCCGAGTATTGTGCTTGCTGAAATATCTATACAGTCATTCAAGGCAACAACATTGGTGTCGCCTCTCAAATTCGCTGAGGTCTCGTTACCTATGCCGGAGGGTTCGGTAACATATATGTTAAGGTCAAGAGTATCACCAGTTGCGTAAACATTATCGCCATCCTGATTTTCCACAGTGATTGTTGTTCCTTTATCAGCATCAGGATTATATGCAGCGGTTATAACGGGCTTGAACGTATCGGCTGTCATTATAGTTCCGTTTGCCGCAAGCGTCGGCTGCAAATCATTTGCTCCGTTTATACCCAAAATAACTTCCCCTGCATTATCAAGCTCCGCCCGGAACTGATCGCCGTCGTCAATCCCTGCGGATGTGCGTATGCAGATATAGAAATAATTGACATTCTGCAATGTATTAGGACTGTTCAATGTCAATTTTACAATCTCCGGTGAATTTCCCGACCATGACGCCGGCAAAGGAGTCGTGGCAACGAGCGATTCTGAACCGTCTCCCCATATTGAATTTACAGTATCCTTATAAAGAAGCAGGCCGCTGCTAAGCGAAAGTAAATCCACGGAAGCATCGAATCCCAATGAATTGGAGATCGTACATGTAATCGCAGTCAGTGTATAACCCGGTGTTGCATCGTTCGTTGAAATATCTATCCTGAAAAGCGGTACAACATCACTTTCCGCTTTCACAACAGCCGGCAATGCTACGGTTGATGTTGAGCCAACCGGGATACCGACCATATTTACAACGCTTGAGTTAAACGCGTAAATCTGAGTGGAAAAAACAAACAACAGACCAAAAACGATTTTTTTAGCAGACATTTATACCCCCTGATTCCCAAACTGAGATTCCAGTTTTTGAAACTCCGAACATATTCACAACTTTCCGCATCTAATAGTTAATTTAGCAAAACCAGAAAAAACCTGTCAAGTACCAAAATGACTAAAATCACAAACCAGTGCTGAACGATTATTTTCCAAATTTACCACGTCATAAATTTTACAGGGGTTGGCCGAACGGGAAAACATAAAGCGGAATCTCCCCCTTAACGCCGATAAGTTTTTTAAGGTCTTCCTCGTTAAAAGCCCCGACCGCCACCGTTCCAAGACCCAGCGCGCCTGCCTGAAGATAAATGTTCTGCCCCGCATGGCCGATATCCATAACGGAGTATCTGATACCTCTTTCCCCGTAACCGCTTCTCAGTTTTTTTTCAATCCCTGTGAAAACAATCGTCGCGGGCGCATCATTTATAAAATCCTGTCCCAGGCAGGCGGCGGCGAGGGCTTTTCTTAAATCGCCATCCTGCAGAATTTTCAACCGGTGTTCTTCCCATTCGTAACGGTAAAGACCTGGAGGGATTCCCTTTACATTCCCGGCAAAAAGATAAATTTCAAAAGGATACCGCCCTCCCGCCGACGGGAATGACCTCGTCGCCCCGCTCACGGCGTCGGTTTTGCCATTTTCCGGGCGGCAGAGCCCGCCCGCCGCCCAGAGCATCTGCGAGACCTCCGAAATTGAAAGCGGTTGATTTTTATAATTCCTTACCGACTTCCTTTTTGAGATTGCCTCTTCAACGGAAATTTTTCCTTTATGCTCAGGGGCGGGTAAAACCATCTCCCCGCTCGCGAGACCCGTCATCGGGACAAAACGGACGGAAATGTTATCAATAATTTCTATTTTTCCTTTTATTTTTTCAACGACCTGCAGTTTCTGGAAGGAAACACCGACGGGGATTACCATTTTCCCGCCTTCTTTCAATTGAGCGACGAGCGCCGGAGGAATTTCTTCCGGGGCGCAGGTTACGATAATCCCGTCGAACGGGGCGAACTCTTCCCAGCCGAGAAAACCGTCGCCGGTTTTAAACAGAACATTTTTATACCCTAATTTTTTGAGCGTATCCTGCGCCCTCTCCGAAAGAGACGGAATAATTTCAACAGTGTAAACCTCTTTCACAATTTCGGCGAGAACCGCCGCCTGGTAACCGCTGCCGGTGCCGATTTCCAGAATTCTGTCGTCTTGAGCAGGGTCGATTAACTCCGTCATCAGAGCGACAATATACGGCTGTGAAATCGTCTGCTCTTCTCCTATGGGAAGCGGGTGGTCGCCGTAAGCCGCCGGGAAAAGCGTTTTGTCCACGAAGAGATGCCGGGGAACCGTCCGCATCGCAGCCAGGACGTTCCTGTCCCTCACGCCCCTCGCCTCAATCTGCGTACGCACCATATCTTCTCTCATTTTTGAAAAATTGCCGGCGCCGGAATCTGAGCAGGCGGCAAGAAAAAACAAAAGTACGACACTTTTCAACTCATGAACCATCCCGCACCCCGCATATATTCAGGCGTTAGTTATTTCCGTTTTTGCTTTTTTCTCGTTCCAGCGGACGGGACCGAGCGGCAAATCCAGCTGCGGTTCCACCAGACTGCTCGCCGAATCCGCCTCCGTTTTTATCATGGACAGAATTCTTCTCGCGAACTTTGCGGGAACAAAAACCTGCCACAGAAGAAATTTAACCGGAATGTCCTGCAGGATTCTGTTCATATCCTCTCCGAGGATGGTGTCGTTTTCCTTATCGTAAAGAACGACCGATTTTATGTTATCCTCGTTTTTGATGCCGAATTTATCGGGGAAATTCATAAAAACATTCTGAAGACGCACATCCAGAATGTCTATGTTAACGGAAACCGGACATTTTATTCTGTATTTCTGCCTGACGCTGTTGGCTATATTACCGGCGTTTAAAAGGTCTTCTTTCCTGACAAACTTAAAATATGTTTTCTGACCCGAAAGGATCAGCGCATCCGGCGTTTCCCTCGCAACCGCTATTTTTTCCCATTTCTTTCCGATGTCCCGTTTAAGACCTTTTTCTTTTTTTGCCCATTCGAGTAAAACGGAATTTACTGAAAAATCGTCAAGGAAGAAATACTTATTGAGATTTTTATAGGGGTCGCCCATCCTCATCATTTTCAGAATATCGGGCAGCAGCTTCCCGAACGAGGTCTCAAACAGCACCTTCTTCTCGTTAAAATAAATGTGACAGAACATCGCCATTCTCGTGTTCAGAAAGTTCTTGAAAGCCGGCAGAGCGTCCTTGCCCATCCCGTAACCCGACGAAGTTATCGTCGTATTATCAATCAGCCGCTTTATGTCGATGCTCCCGAATTCCTTCGTTCCGCAGTAGTACTTATCCCTCAGGAGGAAATCCATAATATCAACGCTGTAGACCCCGAGCATAATTTTGGAAAAAACCTGCTCCCATAATTTGTAATCCCTGAAATCCGTCGGCGTCTTAATAAACTTTATCACATCATCCGCCAAAATTTTCTGCTTGAAATAGCCGTGGGGCGAAAAATTGATTTTTTCTATGAGAGGGGAAAGAAAATCGGTGATAATTCTTACGGAGAGGTCCTCGTGCGTTTTTTTGTAGAACTTATAGGTGTAAACGTCGTCCATCAGGTGGCCGAACGGTCCGTGGCCGATGTCGTGAAGAAGGCCAGCCAGCCGGAAGAGTTCTTCTACATATTTTTTTTCGCCCGGGATATACTCGCCGGGAAATGCCGCCTTGAAATCGTCGTAAAGGCGCGAGGCGAGGTTACCCGCAAGATGCATTACGCCGAGGGAGTGCTGAAACCTCGTGTGCGTGGCGCACGGATAGACCATCCACAACGCCTGAAGCTGGTTAATTCTTCTCAGCCGCTGAACCCATGGAGAATCAATAATGTTTTCTTCCGAAACATCGCCTTTTTTTTGACTGACCGTAAAATAAAGGTAATCGTGAATCACGTCCCGCATGCATGCGGTTTTTATTTCTTCCATAAGAGATTATTTTACAAAATTGCCGGAATTTGTAAAGTCTATTAGAAAGTCTATTAGAAAGTCTATTAGGGACGGTTCCTAATTATTTTCATCAGTTCTGGTTTCAGAATTAGGAACCGTCCCTAATACCCTAATACCCTTATTCATTATGGGGAATGGTGTAAACGCTGCCGCCGATGAATTCTCTTAAAGGCGAGGTTCCCGGCACCAGTGCAATATCGCTTATCGCCGTAACGGCGTCAAGCAAAGTCAGGGTCCTTATTCCCCTGATGTACGGATCAAGCCGTCCTTCGTCTCTCAACTGTTTAACAAAAGCACGGTCGGGCATTATCGGTTCGAGGACTTTTTTCAGGACCGGCAATTCATAGGGCATTCCGGAATTTATAACAGCATCTGTTGAAAATATGTACGGAATGATGTGTTTTAATTCCCCTTTTCTTACATACGGCCAGTGGGCCAGAGTTTTTTTCATGCTGTAGCCGCGGTGCTGATAATCCCTTATCATTCTTTTCATCATCCTGATATCCGCCCATCTCGTATAAGTGCCGTCGATGTTCCTCAGGATATTCATTGACTCAATATAGATGCTGAACTTGTTGGCTGCGGAAACCGCCCGCGTTAAACTTCTGTATAATCCGTGGAGGCAGTCGATCAGCAGAATTTCGTCGTCCTCCAGATGAAATTCCGTAAAAGAATCTCTTTTTCCCGTCTTAAAATTATAGTGCGGTTTTTTTACGGTTTTACCTTTCAGCAGATCCCTGAAGTCATCGTTGAGCAGTTCTATGTCAATGGCTTCCGGCATCTCAAAATCATAATCCCCGAATTCGTCTTTCGGCTGGTCTTCCAAATTCTTGAAATAATCGTCCACGTTCAGCTGTCTTAACTTCAGGCCGATTTTGCTCAGTTCCTTGCCGATAATAACCGTGGCGGTGGTTTTGTTGGAGCAGGACGGCCCTGCGATTATAATCACTTTAATCTCGTCTTTGCGGTTCAGAATCTTTTTTATGGTCTCGCTAACGTCGTCAACGAACCGTTCCTCCGACAATTTTATCAAGGTCCTGATGTCTTTTCCGCGGAGGCCGCAAACCCAGTCGTTAAGCCCGAATAAATTTTCGCATTCGTTTTCAATATTCCATTCCAGAGTCCTCCGGCAAACACCGTAATGAATGCCGTTATTAGTGAACTGCAATTTCGAAATTTCGCCTTTCTTTATTTTGTTTTTGCCTTCCCGGAAAATCATAAAACCTTCGGCAATTTCCGTTTCGCCGATTTCCTTTAAGGTTTTTTCTATCATATCCATTATGTATTCCCTGCAGGGATAAACCTGTCCGGCAGTTAATTCGGCTTCGGAATAATGCATTGCTTTCCTAAAAATAAAATTAATGATGTCCTCTTTTAACTTATCGTCCAGAACGGGGAATAACCCAGCGGCAAGGCCCGTTTCCGAGATCGATTTTTCAATTTCTTTTCTTATGAAGTCCTTCAGTTCCGTTTTCCCGGCGCCTGTAATTTCTTTAAATTTTCCCATAACAACGATAGAGAGCCGTTCCGTTATAAATGCGTTGTTTAGCCGGCGGAGCCGTTCATCCGGTTTGAAACCCGTAAACTTTCTGACAAAATCCCGGATCAGCCAGTCAATATCATAAAATGTCTCATATATCCGTGACCTGATTACCTCGGCGTATTTGCTGGCACGACGCTCGGCGATCCAGCGGTTAGTGCTCTCGACGTCAAGAATGGTGAGAATTATGGAGTTGGTTATTTTGGATATTTTAAAATCGGTTATCCGCCCGTATTTATCCACAATTCTGGTAATACTATTCCGCACGTCCATTTTTACCCCCTTACGGCTGCTATTTTATTTTTTATAAGACGAAATTGCAAGGCATCCTCTCCAGTTTCCTGAATTTTTGGAAAATGGGTCACTTCTATTTTGCGGAGATACCTCATTACCCAATTAATTTTTCTGCCTGGCGGATGTATAAATCAAGTTTCGGATAATCCGGGTTTATCTTCCTGAGTTTATGCCATAATTCAAGCGCTTCCCCGTACTCCCCGAGGTTTCCGCTGACCACGCCGTAATTAAACAAAAACTGCTGGTCGGACGGGTAAACCGTCAGAGCCCTGCGGTAAATTTCCCGCGCTTTTTTTAAGTCATTATTTTTTTCGTAAAGAACCGCCAGATTCAAATACGCCGCGGACAGAAAAGGGTCATATTCAAGCGCTTTTTCAAAACATTCCGCCGCCTTCTTAAAGTTATTCTCATCTTTCTCTGCGAAAAATAACTCCCTGCGGACGAACCCGCAGCCGTTCTGCGCCAGGGCATTCCTCGGATTTCTTTTTATTATTTTTTCAAAAAAAGAGCCGGCCCTTTCAAGCCAGAGCCGCTTATTCCGTGTTTGAGAAAATGCAATGCACTTCTTTCCCGCGTTCATCAGGTGAAAATCCTGCGGCAGAAATTTTGAAGACAATTTCAGAAATTTAAGCGCTCTTTCACCGTCCTGTTCTTTCATTCCCGCGACAAACAATGACTCCGATACAACGGGCATTAAAATAACTGCGAGAAAAACAACCGACATTACGGCTCGGACTCCCTGTTTCTTTTTTTGAAAACCGGAACCGTCCCCGTTTTCGCTGAAAATAATTCCCGCCGCAAACCAGAAAATCATAACCTCTGTTACCGTCGGAAAAGCGAAGAGATTGCCGAAGAAATGAGCGGCGACCGCAGAGCCGGCGGTTAACTTAAGGAAATCCGGCGATGAAGCCGCCTTTTTCAGGAGCAAAAAAATCAAAAAAAGATACAGGCCCGCGCCTGCGAGGCCCGTATCAACCAGTATCTGCAGCGGATAAGAATGAGTATAGCCGGCATGAGCGAGCGGCCCTATCTGCGCAATAAACGACTTCGCTACGCCCGCCCTGAAAAGAAGAAGAAAACTTTCTGGGCCCAGCCCGAAAAAAGGATGCGCCCTGAAAATTTCAAAAGCCGCGGCATAGCCCTTTAATCTTGAAACAATGTCCGGTTCCGAAAAATTGAAAATTGAAAAACCCCTTTTTAAGAACGAACCTGCGCGTGAAGGCATAAATAAAGCAATCATAAAAGCAACCGCAAGAAAAATCAGAAAAACTTTCGGTATGCCTTTCCGGCTGCGGGAAAAAATTAAAAGAAACAAAAGACCCGCGGACGCTCCGATCCACGCCGCCCTTGAATAGGTGAAAAGAAGCGCCGCAAAAAACACGGCGGGAAAAAGCAAAAATCTTTTATCCTTTACGCTGAGAAAAACCGAAAAAGGCAAAACCGCCGCCAGAACGCCGCCGAAAAAATTAGGGTTCCCGAACGTCGAAGAAATCCTGTCCGCCGCCAACTGCAGGAATCCGATGACCGAACAGCCGACGAGGGACAAAATCAGAATTTTCACCAGGTTTTTTGATTTATCGGCCGGCAGGTCGCGGCAAATCATAAAAAGACAGAACCCCGCGCATAGCGAAATGAAACCGTGAAAATAGTACCTGTAATTGCCCACAAAACTCAGGAAAGGACAGACGGAAAATACCGAAGAAACAAAATAAAATCCCGTCCACAGGTAAACCGGAATCTGCTCCTTTTTAAGAGCAAAGTTCGCCCGGATGAAAAAAACCGGGATTACAAGCCAGAAAAGAAACGCCTTCGGAAGAGCGTATAAATCGTTAAAGAAAGGAACCGCTATCAGGGGCGTTAAAAAAAATATGAACGAAAGAGCCGTCAAAGAATTCTTTTCTTACCCATCCCCGATGAGATTCTTGAAATTATTATGTCAACTCTTCTGTTCCTGTCCTGCTGAGCCGGTGAAAGATTGGCCATTTCAACAATTTCCTTCTGAAGTTTCTTAAAGTACTGCGCTTTTATAAAAACCTCTTTCGCTTCGAGTATCTCCAGTTCGAAATCCTCAAACTGCGCCCCCGTGAGGGCGTCAACCCATTTTTTTGAATGATCCCCGAATATCCCGCCTTTATCTTTTCTGATTTCTTCAAAAATTTTGTCAAACTTTTTTGTGATTTTCCCCCTGTAATTCCTTACGGCAAAATCCGCCAATACCCTTTGTTTTTTTCTGCCGGCGTATTTTTTCAGGAATTTTGACCTCGCCGCTATAATTTTCTCGTCCTTTTTTCTGACAAGCATTTTTTTGACTTCAAAAAGAAACAGGTCGCGGGCGGTCTTCAGAAGGTCGTTCCTTCTTTTAAAAAGCGTCTCTCTCGTCTTTTCGTCAATAAACGGTTTCTGCTCCGCATAGCCCGCCGAAGAAATGCGGCTGGGCGGAAAATAAATGTCATCAATCAGAAACTGCGATATGTGCGCGGCGCGCGTAACGGAAAGTTCCCAGTGCGACGGATACTCGGGTGAGACCTCCGCCGAATCGGCGTGGCCTTCTATTCTTATCTGGTTCGGCTGGGGCCTTACGAAAGCGGCAAGATTTCTGAGCGCTTCAACCGCCTTTTCTTTTACCCTGCTGCCGCCCTTGTCGTACATTTTCCGTCCGTGAAAGGAAACGACAAGACCTCTCTCGTCGATATCAAAAGAAACATCCTCCGTTAAATTATCCCTAACGACATACTCCTTCATTTTTTTTTTCAGGTTTAACAACTGCAGTTCATTCATCGCCGAAGCGAGAGCAAACATCATCACGAAAAAAATCAGAAGCTGGGTCATCAGGTCGCCGTAAGTAACCATCCAGCCGGGAGCGGTTGACCCTACCTGAATAGCCCCCGGCGACTTTTTTCTCGGCATTTATTTGCCTATGATTCTTCTTTCCCTCTTCTTCGGCGGCAGATACGCCTTCAGTTTTGCCTCTATTATCGAAGGGATGTCACCCGTCTTCATTGAGATAATGCCTTCTATAACGATGTCTTTGATAAGAACTTCATCGTCGCTCTTCCTCTTGAGTTTGCCGCAGACGGGAAGAAACACAAGATTCGCTATCAACGCTCCGTAGAAAGTCGTAAGAAGCGCAACGGCCATACCCCCCGCAATTGCGGACTGGTCCTCAAGTTTCGCAAGCATCATAATAAGGCCCATGATTGTTCCAATCATCCCGAAAGCCGGCGCATACGTGCCCATCGTCAGGAAAATTTCCTGCCCCACCTTGTGCCTTTCCTGGAGAAAAGTTATCTCCGTTTCAAGTTCTGCTCTTATCGTTTCAACATCGACATTCGCCGACACCAGCGAAAAGCCGTGCCTGAGAAAAGGATTTTTTATTCCTTTTATTTCCTGCTCTATTGAAAGCATTCCCATGATTCTCGCTTTTTTTGTCAGCCGGACGACCGTGTCTATTATGTCAAGGGGATTTTCTTCCTTCTGCAGGAAAACCTTTTTCGCTATTGCAAAGACCTCAATAATCTGGTGAAAAGAATAGTTCACCATCGTCGCGGCAAAGGTACCGCCCAAAGTTATGAATGCCGAAGGCGTATCCCAGAACGCCAGCAGACCCGACAAGCCGGGTAAACCAGATTTCCACGACCTCTGCAGTATGGCAATAGCCATAAGGCTGACGCCCGCTATGAAACCGATTACGGTTGTTATGTCCATATCTTATTCCTTATCAGGGCGTCCCCAACCGCTAATGCTAAAATTTAATGATTCCGTCATCAGAGGTTATGTCGTGTTTCTTCAGAATGTCTTTTCCCGATTTTTTCTGGAGCTCGGATATTTTTTTTTCCTGTTCCTTTATTGTTTTTTCAAGCCGGGCGGAATAGCCCTTGGTGCTCTCAAGCGACTCCTTCATGCTTTCCATTTCACTTTCCCTTTTTTTAACTTCAGAGATGAGGGCTGCCCTCTCCTTTTCAATGCCGCCTCCGGAGGCCGCCAGTTCTTTAATCTGTGTTCTGTATTCTTCCGCTTCTTTGCCCTTTTTTTCTATTTCCTCTTTGAGAATTTTTTCTCTCTCTGCGGTCTTCTCCTTAATTTCCGCATTAACGCGCTTCAATTCCTCAATCTGCTCCCCCGATGCCTCGGGTTTATTTTCAAGCGACTCAAGGCCCAGTTCCAGCTGCGATTTAAGAACCGATATTTCCTCGTCTTTTTTCTTCAGCTGTTTCCGGAAATATTTTTCTCTCTCTTTTATGTTCTCCATTTTCTCGGAAATGATTTTCTTCTGCTGCGTAATCATTTCCTCAAGTTCGCCGATTTTTGACTCAATCTCCGGAGAGGGTGCGGAAGAGCCGGACGCGCTCTCATGCAGACTTTCAAGTTCGGCGTTGGCTTCACCGAGATGCTTTCCCATCTGCCTGACCTTTTCGGCATTTGCGGCAATCTCGCTGTTTAAAGCGTCTATTTTTTTCTCATAACCCGAAATTTCGCCGGTGCGGGATGATTCTTTCGAAAGCAGCTGCTCTTTCTCCGCAAGAAGGCCGTTTATCTGAAGCTCCATTTCTTCCCGCTTTTCCGCCTGAGAAGCAATTTCAAGGTTAAACTGCTCTTTCTCGCCAGTATAAGTCTTCTTTAATTTCTCAAATTCCTCAACCGCCCCAAAGAGTTTTTCGTTCGCGAGTTCTATTTCTTTTTCCTTCGCCTGAATTTCATCCCGCAGCATTCTGGTTTCTTTTCCAATTTCTTCCGGCGCTTTTTCCGCCCTGTATTTTTCAAAATCCTTTTTTAATGTCTGAAACTCAATTGCATCGGTTTTAAGAGCATCCTCTTTCTCCTGAATTTCGCGGCGGCTGTTGCTATACTTTTCTTTGAGTTGCGCAATTTCACTTTCAAACTTTTTCTTTTCCGCATCCCGCGATTTTTCCAGTTCTTCGAATTTACTCCGCACCGAAGCAAGTTCCGACGACGTTTCCTTCAACTGAGCATCCTTCCTGATGATTTCGGAATCAACTTCCCTATACCGCCGTTCTTTTTCCCTTATGCCGTCAATCTCCCCTTTATATGCGGCCAGGTTGTCCTCAAGCTGTTTCGTTTCTTCCTGGAACTGCCTGATTTGTTCATCTTTGATTCCAGCCGAAGAGATTTTACCGTCAAGGAATCTGATGCGCTCATTGAGAACATTTATTTCTTTTTCCTTTTCCTCTATCTGCGTTTTGTATCTTTCAACCTCTTCCTGGGGCAACGCTTTCAGCTCTGCGATTTCACCGTTATATTGATTGATGCGCGCAAAAAGTTCTTCTATTTTCTGCTGCTGCTCCAGGACCTTGTTCTTCCATGAAAGCATTTCGCGAGCATGCGCTTTCGTCTTTTCTTTTAATTCCGTTCCGAGCCGTTCTATCTCTTTTTGTTTTTCCGAGATTCCCGCTGATAAAGGCCTGACCTCGTCCTGAAGCTGCGAAATCCTCTCTTCTCTCTGCGCCAATTCCACGGACAGAATCTGCTTTTCGTTCAGCAGAACATCCCTCTGCTTTATAACGTTCTGCAACTGATCGGATATTCCGTTAATCCTGTCCGTAAGCCGCGCTTTCACGAGGCCCAATTCGTCCAACTTCCCCGAAAGTTCCCGTAACCGCGCCCGCGCATCGTCTATCTGCCGGTCTTTTTCCGAAATTGTCCGGCCGCTTTCCTCGCGGAGCGCCTCAATCTGTTTTCTGAGACCCTTAATCTTATCCGTTTCATCATTGAACTCTTTTTCCTTTTCGGCAAAAGAGGAAAATTCTCTTTCGGATTCTTCAAGGCGGCTGTTCAGTTCGCCCACTGTTGTCTTCGCTTCATTCAACTGGTTTTTTAATGTCTCCGTCCCGGAGAAAAGCGCTTTGTATTTTTCTTCCGCCGACACGTGCAGGGCGGCATATCTTTCCTTTTCTTTTACAGCAACCTCCAACTCCTGTGTCAGAGAACTGACTCTCCCCGTTATCTCCCCGATACGGTTTTCGTATTCCTTTTCTTTCTCTTCCGCCCCGCTCGCCGTTTTCTTTTTTTCGAGCTCGGCAGCCCTTATATCTTCTTCCAATTTTTCCGATTTCCGGCGGAATTCGGAAAGTTTCTGCAAGAAATCTTCCATCTGCCGGTTAAGTTTTTCTTTCTCGGCCTCGGACAAACGAAGTTTATCCTCATGCCCGGCGAGATTCAGAGAAAGTTCGTCTCTGGATTTTTTGATCTGTTCCGCTCCCGCCTCATAAAGATTTTTTATACGCTCTCTTTCAGCGTCAAAATCTCTTTTAAGATGCAGAATTTCCTGTTCCTTTTCGGCGAGGAGCGCCGTGAACCTTTCCGCAGCCGCTTTCGCGGACAGGAACTCGCCTCCAAGCATGTCTTTCTCGCGGGTCGCCTTCTCGTAAGATGAGGTAATATCCCCGCGGAGTTTCGTTTCCTTTTCAAACCTGTCCGCCCATATCGCTTTTTCCTGATTGAACTGGTCCTTCATCCATTTTACTTCCCTGGCGAATTTTTCGTTCGTTTCGGCGAGACCGTCGCGGGCGGCGCTGAGTTCTTTCTGAAGTTTCGCCGTAATTCCCCGGAATTCGGCAATCGTGTTTTCTTTATCCCTTATTCCGCCTGAAAGTTGAGCAAGTTCAGACCTGCCCTGCAGTTCCTGCAATTTGAATGCCTGCTCCTGCTGTTTCAGGTCGGTTTCTTTTTTCCGAACCTGCTCAATCAGTTCCTGAAGCTGCGCCTTTACTTCCGACTTCGCTTTTTCTATATCCCTTTCCTTTTCAACCTGAAAACCTTTTTCAGCCGACTCCTTTTTCGAAAGGATTTCCTTTAAAACGGCAACCTGCTCATGCAACCGGTTTATTTCTTCTGCCAGACGAACTTTTTCAGCGCTGTGTTTTTCCTTGACGCCTATCATTTCCTTCAGAAGATTTTCGCGGGATGTCTGGAGAGCGTGTATTTTGTCCTCGTGCTCCTTGGAAGAAAGAATCTCTTTGAGAGCCATCTCCACCTTCAAGGACGACTCTGATTCCTCCTTCGCCTTCTGCGATGCGGAGAATGATTTCCTCCGCTCCTGATCCAAATCCCTGGAAACACCCATAAGCTGCCTTTCAAACTCCTGCATGGCGCTTCGCAGGGACGATTCTTTTTCCAACGACTGCTTATCGAGAGCCGCCGCTGTGTTTTTCATTTCGTCTCTAATGCCGGTAATTTCCCTGTCCTTCTCTTTCAGCAGTTCCAGCCAGTGAAGTTCTCTCGTCTCAGATTGTTCCTTCTTCTTCCGGAGAGTATCGGCGAGAACCTTTTTCGCAAGGTCCACTTTTTTTCTCAAATCATCCGATTGAGTGACTTCACCCTTACGGGCACTTTCAGCTTTTTCCGGTGGCGCCGGCTTCTTAAAAGCCGGCGGCACGCCTCCGCCGAACGGAGGGGGAGGGGGCATTCTGTTATCAGCCATTATTTTTCTTTAACCCCTGACGTTTTTTCCGTTGCGTTTTCCGACGCTTTTTCTTCAATTTTTTCACCTGCTCCGGGTCCGTGCTCTTCAAGCCACTTTTTCAGGTCATCATTCCCGGGATTCAGAGACAGGGACTTTTCATACGCTCTTATTGCCTCTTCTTCACGGCCGAGAGCAAACAGAGTGCTTCCGAAATACTGGTAGGACTGCCAGATTTCCGGATTGTATTTTATCGCCTCTCTGAATTCCTCCGCCGCCTTTTCGTAATTTCCCTCCTGAAAGTAGTCCCCTCCGGCGCTGTAGTGTTCAAACGCTTTCTCGTTGTCACGAACGGGAACTTCTTCCTCCATCCCGAGTTTTTCTCTTCTCAAAGACCTTTCTTCCTCTCTTTTTTTATCCCTTTTCATCTCCTCTTCCACTTCTTCCATTATGCTCTTTTCGGAGACCGCCGTAATTTCCTCCGGCAAAACCGAAATATCCTTCATACTGCCGAGATCGATTTTTCCTTCCGCCTCCATCGTCCTCACTTTAAGAACAATTTCTCTTCTCTGGTCCGCAACCTGACCTTCGCCCGCCTGCACGGCGCGGCCGGCTTCGGACTCTTCCTCAACAAGTTTCCTTGCCGCCTCCGAAAGGTTGCCGAGAATTTTGTTCTTGAAATCATCTTCCATTCCTTTCAGGGCAACCGCAAGTTCCGGAGCGTTTATTTCCCCGAGAACCGTCTGGAGAATCCTGTCCTCAAGGTCGGCAAGATTCTTAAACGAAAAAATCATCTGCTTTATTTTTTCGGCGATTTCGGGATTTTGCTCCGAGAGAGAATTCAGAATGGCTTCTCTTGCTTTTTCATCCATAGCGGAAAGAAAATTCACCAGACGGTCAACGCCGCCCGACGTAAGGTCTATTCTTCTCTTTATAATCCTCTCAAGACAGGAAATTTTGCTCTGCTCGACAAATTGAACCTTTGAAAGAGGAAAAATGATATCGGCTCTTTTTTCCTCGGGAAAGAGAGTCAGAAGTTTTATCCCTTTTTCATCATCAAGATAATGAATGACCGTCGCTATAACCTCCGGATTTTCATTTATAAGCAGATAAGCAATTTTTTTTAAGTCCTTGTCTTCAACAAACTGAAACGGCTTAAATGACATTTTCCCCACCTCCTCTCCCGGGACGGGAAGAGACGCAATGATTTCCGAAATTGTTCTTTCTATTTTTCCCTTTTTTTCTCCGCGACTGCTCTTTTCAAATTCTCCGAGTTCGCCTATTTCCCCGCCGGCAACACCAACACCACCGCCTCCTCCTCCGCCGCTGCCTCCCGTTGCTTCGACCTCGCTTTTCATTTGTTTTAAATCCTTCATTGTGGCGAGGAGAGAAAAAAGAAATTTACTCACGGGCCCGAACAGGAAAGCAAAGAAAAGCAGAATAACGAGAACCCCGATGAGAACGAGATAAAAATAGGGATTCGTCAGGTACGGCAGCAGTTTCTTGAACGGAGAAAACTGCACTCTTCTTACGGTAAACTTATCGCCTCTTTCTCCCTCGTCAATTCCCAGAATATCCTTGACGAGATTCATCGCCGCCTTAAACGATTCCTCCGGAACGCTCTGGCTGACAATAAGAGTAACGTCCATCTTTTTTATAAACGACTCGGGAATTTTGACAATGCTTTCTATGCTTCTCTTGGCTCCCGATGTCTGGCCCGCAGCGGTTTCTTTACTTTCCTGCTGGACAACATCCTGCTTGTGGGGTATTCCGGGGAGAAATTCCGTAGGCGCCACCGGTTTTGACGTCATGTCCCCGCCCGTTTCGGATTCCTGCTTCGCCCACGATTCGGTTTCAACCCTGGACTTTTCAACGTTCGGAGTTATGTCAAGTTTGACGGCCGCCTTCCCGGGGCCGAGCATTTCATTTAGGGTGCCGTTCACGAAGTTTTCGAGTTTTGCTTCAAGTTTCATTTTCTGTTCAATCACCGCTGTATAGTCGATGTCCTGAAGAACGGGTTTTGCTTCTTCCGCAAAGGAACAGGTTGCGAAGAAAATCAAGACGAATAAATCTCTGAGCATTTTTTTATTATACATAAATTCAGGAGATTTTTGAATAGTTGGGGACAGGTCTTTTAGACCTGTCCCCTTCCTAATTAAAGCAAGAATAAATCCTCGCATAATGCCGGTATCAGAGTGTAAATAATGCAGATTATTCTTTTTCTATTGTATTGAGAAAATCAAGACCTTCAATCGGCGCAGTGGTCTTTTCCTTCTCCATCTTGTCTACAAACTGTTTCAGCTTTTCATCCGTCGGGTCAAGTTCAAGCGATTTTTTCCAGTTGGCAACGGCCTTCTCCATCTCTCCTATCGTGAAAAAAGCGGAACCTATTCTTTTATAGGCGAGCGAGGAATTCGGCTCCAGAATTAAAACGTCCTGCGCGAGCTTGAGCGACTTCTCGTATTTTCCCTCGTAAAAGTAATTAAGCGAATCGTAGAGTTTCTTGTCCACAAGACTCATCCCCGTCGGAAGTTCGGGTTCGGTTTTATCAATCCCCTCCTTGCTCTTCACCGCCTGAATCAGCGAGATAATCTTCGCATTGCCGGGGTCGAGAGTCAAAAGATAACGCAGAATTTCAAGAGAGTGCTCCGGTCTCCTGTCAAGATACTTCTTTGCCGACCTCCTTATCAGTTCATGCTCCTTGCTCGGTTTCGGAACTTCTTTATACGCGCTTAAAAAAGTATCAATCCTGTCAAGTTCGTACAGGTAATCGGAATTCTGCGGCGCGAGAGAAGCCGCGTTCGCCAGGAAAACCTTCCCCCTCGCCAGGTATCCCTTCTCGAAAGCCGCATGCGCTTTGAGGTACTCCTGCCGGGCATTCGTATTTCTCTGCGACGCTATGGACGGCCCGAAACGGATACTTGCGGACATCCTGTGGGAAAGGCCGAGTTCATGCATTGCCATCGCGTAATCAAATCCGAGATTTTGCCAGTTAAGGCCGAAACCGAATGTCTTTTCCTGCTGATCCATACCCGCTCTTATCGAAATGTTTTTCAAAGCCCAGTATTCCATACCGAAATGCGACTCAAAACCCGGAACGTCGGCGACCGACACCACATCAAGCGAAAGAGCAAGCCGTTCCTTGAACTGCCTATATGCAATACCCATCCTCATTGTAAGAGGCATTTTATCCTCGCACTCTTCAATTTCGTTTTCAAAAACATTCTGGAGGTTGAGCCCTACCGACAGGTCGGGCAAGGCGGGAATTGTGTAAAGCCCGCCCATATCAACGAGAAAACTGGAATTTGTATAGCCGGCAAGCGTGTGCTTCAGATACCTGAAATTAGCTCCTATGGAAAGCGTCTTCAGGAGTTTCTTTCCCATGCTCATCGTGACAGCCATCTGGTCGTCGCTGAAAGAGGTGGTCCTTTCATTATAAATGTCATAACCCTCAAACCCGCCCGTATAAAGCCGGACAAGACTTAAGCCTACCGCGCCGAGATTCGTCAGCGGTCTTATGTAACTCATAAAGTCGTAAGACGTCCCTGCCCAGAGCATCGTGTGCAGCATCATGGCTTCCTGCCTTTCGACATTGCCCAGGCCCGCGGGGTTCCAGTACGTGGCGGAAGCATCGTCGGCAATGGCGACAAACGCTTTTCCCATAGCCAGAGAACGGGCGCCGGCGCCCCATGAAAGGAACGCGCCAGGAACACCGCCCTTTCCCTTCTCGGCTTCCAACCAGTAACTGCAGACAAAAATTGCCGCGACAGCAAAAAGCAGCCCGATAATTTCTTTTTTTCCTTTCATTTTGTGCATAAAAAAAAGGTTCAGCTCTCTGAACTGAACCTTTGCCGCGAATACCCCGCAAAAGCAAGCGGAGCAACAACCCTCCGGCAACCCGGCTGCCCCTATGGGGCCCGTGGCTTTGCGTCTCCGCCTTGCGGCGGATTTGCCTTTTTGGCTAAAGCCAATTCAGAGGTACATTCCGTTTTCAATATTATTATAATTCGAAAAGTTGGAAATGTCAACCCCCACACCCGACACTAAATTAAATATACGCATATCTACATAGGCGGGGTCAGTTCTATTTTTGTTATTTTTTTTCTATGCAAAATAGAGCTGACCCCATTTACCCCATTACTTGAGTTATGTAGATATGCTTTATTAAATATTGCCCGCTAATCGTAGATTTAGTATAAATTACATTATGTGGAATACAGTAATTATCGTTTCATCCACCAAAAAAGAAGCGGAATTCTGGCAAACGACTCTGAAAAATTCCGATGTAATACCTCCGGAAACCCGGGTTATTTCAATTCCCGAGGTCTGGACCGGCGGAGCGGGACAGCTCCTAGGAACACTCAACGCTCTGATAGAAACCCGCATCAAAGCGAACCTGAAAAAAAATCAAACGACGGCAATTTACCACACGGCCGGAAAAGGGAAAAGAATTGCGCCAATCGGTTTAACCGAAGCGGGGAAAGGAGCAGTAAAACTCCCCTTCAAAAACAAAACGCTCACGCTGCTTGAAGCGGTTATAAAACAGACAACCTCCTTTTCCGAAACAAGAAAAGACCGGCTCTGCGTTTTCTGGGCCGACGCCATTTTCCTTCCCGAAAAAAATATAAAATTCGAAGGAATGCACCACATCGAACTGTTCGGCATTGAAGATAAAATTCCGGCGGGCAAAAAAGAGTGGGTTGAGAACTGGCAGAGTTACGGATTGATTATCCCCAACGGGAACCGGGTCATCCTGAAAGAAAAGCAGACCTGGGCGGAACTTAAGAATTTGGTCCGGCTGAAAAAGCGTAAAGGCGCTTTGAGCGCCTCAAAAAACATGGGCTGTTTTTCGATTTCAAAAGAATTTCTTTGCGCCCTCCTTGCGGAATTCAAAAAGGAACTGCGGGGGAAAAAGAAAAAACTTGACACCGACCCCCACCTGTGGATGCCTCTGACATCCCCCGGAGCGGAATTCAAAGATAAAAAATTATGGAACAGGATAAACGCTTTTAAGAAAAAATTCCTTGAAAATGACAAAACAGGTCTGTTTCTTATCGGAGTAAAAAACCTCGGAGAAAAAACTTTCTGGTGGGATTTCGGTTCCGTCAAACTTTTTCACAGAAACATAATGAGAATGCTTGAAAAGTCGGCTGAGGGCGCGGCAATGCGCAGGTTTTTTGAAGTCAAAACGCAAAACGGAGCAGGAGTCAGAAATTCTATTATCGCAGGTTCCGTAATAAACGGGAAAATAAAAAACAGCGTCATCCTCTCGACAACGGCTGAAAAACTGACATCGGAAAATTCCATCATCATAAACTGCCTTTTGAAAAAAGGCAGTTTCTTAAACTCCGTCGCATATAACTGCATAGAAATAAAAGCGCTGCAAAGCAGAACCGGCGTCGCCGCCGACGTCTTCTGCCCCGGACACGGTAAAATAAGGTTAAAGACATCTCCCGGCAGGGACGGCAAAAAGGACTGGGATATAAAAATTTCTTCAAACTGCTTTTCATATTCCGGTATAGAGCGGCTGCTGAAAAAATCAAACCCGGCAGAAACGGAAAAGGAGAAAAACGCCTGGATAAAATATTATAAAACCGGCGCCGCCGGAATTTTCGACTCTTTGAAAAAGACCTTTATAAAACCCCGCCCTGTTTTCCTCAGGAAAATCTGGGGCGGAACCGAAATAGGAAAACTGAAAAAAACACGCCTGAAAGAAAAAATCGGGGAGTCATGGGAATGTTCCTGCTACCCCGGAAAGACCTCCGCTGTAAAAATCGGGGATGCGGAAATCCCGCTGACGCATCTTCTGAATTACGCTCCGGAAGAAATTCTCGGCAAAAACTTTACCGGATACGGCGGAGAACTGCCCGTTCTCGTTAAATTTATCGATTCGCGGGAAAACCTCTCCGTGCAGGTCCACCCCGACGATATCGCCGCAGTGAACTTAGGGGAAACGGAACCCGGCAAAAATGAGGCGTGGCTCATTATAAAAGCGGAGCCCCGTTCGGTTCTGTATCTCGGTTTTGGAAAAAAAATCGAAGCCATAAAATCAATAACCGCAGGGCACCTCTCAAAAACGGAAGCGGCGGAAGGGGATGTATTCAACATCCCCGCCGGAACCGTTCACGCCATCGGCAAAGGAATTCTTCTCCTTGAAATTGAGCAGCCGTCCGACCTCACCTATAGAATCTGGGACTGGAACAGAATACCTGCAAGGCCACTTCATCTTGAAAAAGCGCAGGCCGCGATGACTAAAACAATTTCAAATGCGGAAACTTTCAGAATAAAACCCGTAAAATTATCATCCTGCGAAACAAAACTTGTTTCAACGCCGTTTTTCCGTCTGAACCGTTTAACCCTTTATAACCCGAAAAAAATCTCCACGGGCGGCGGCTTTCAGATTCTGGTCTGCCTTAAAGGCCGCGCTGAAATTCATTCCGGAGGAAAAAAGGAAATCCTGAAACAGGGGGAAAGCATTCTCGTCCCCGCTTGTATCCGTTCTTATGAGATAAAACCCGACGGCGGCGCCGAAATCCTGAAAGTTCAGCCCTAAGGCGGCTTTCAGCCGCAACCAAATTGCTCGCAGTCTTGCCAGCGGGGACGCTCACGTGAGAAGGTTCGCTCTGGGTTCGCTACGGGCATTCTGCAAATCCCTCGCTCACACAGCCCCGCTTGTCAAGAACTGCTCACAAAATCTTCTCCGCAATCTGCGTAGAAGTTGCGACGTAAGATTCTAACGCAGCGTTATCCGGCGGCGTACTTTATTTCTTTTACCCTGTTTTTCCTGAGTTTGTAGAGCCGCGCGCCAACTTTTACGGCGGCGCTCTTGCCGGGACCGTGAGCTTTTACCCTGATACTGCTGCGGTCCACATGTATATCGTACCAGACCTTCTTGCGAACTATACTGAATGACAGATTTTTCCAGTGCGACGGCAGCCGCGGCGAAATTTTTATGTACCCGTTAAAAAGGCTTACGCCCGAAAAAGTTTTCATAATTATATCTACCGTGCCGGCCATCACCCCGCAGTGTATTCCCTCGGGAGTTGTTCCTCCCTGCGTATCGTATATATCGCTTCGCATGGCTTTCAGAAATCTCTCCCGCATTTCATCATTCCGGGATTTCAGATGCTTGAGTATCGCAGAATGCACAACCTGACTCAGCGTAGAACCGTGGCTGGTGCGCGTTACATAATACTCATAGTTCTTTTTAAAGAAAGAGGCGGGGGTTTTTATCCTGTAGCCCATCGCCCTTAAAATCTCGGCGACCTGACCGGGCGAGAGCATGTAAAACGTCATGAGCGTATCGGCCTGCTTGGAGATTTTGTAATTGTTCGGCGAATCCTTTTCGGCTTTCAGGAGCCTGTCCATCCTTCCTATGTCACCGTACTTCCGTCTGTAATTCTGCAGATTTATATCCTTGAGTTTGGAGTACCCCTCGAACTGACTTAGAATATCGTCTTTGATAAAAACCACCTTCATCTTCCTCACAATCTTTTCCCACTCTTTTATTTGAGCAAAATTAAAATTGATTTTTTCGGATATTCTCTTCCTGACCCTGTCCGGCAGATGTCCGGCCATTTCAATCGTCTTGCGTAAGAGCCACGCCGCCATGATGTTCGTATAGCTGTTGTCGTTTATCCCCCCCTTTTTTGCGCGGGGATATTTCTCGTGAAATTCATCCGGGCCCATCACCCCTCTTATGTGGTATCTGCCGTCTTTTTCGTCAAACTCCGTCATGCTGACAAAGCCGCGGGATATTTCAATCATCATCTCGGCTCCATAGTCATTGAGAAACCGGATGTCGCCCGTGCAGTAATAATACTCCCAGATATTGTAAAGGACCGCTATCGAGCAGTGCCTCTGAAGTTTACTCAAATCCTCATCCCACTTGCACGATACAGGGTTGTAATGAATTACCTGGGTTTCCTCCTTTCCATAGTCGGCTGTCTGCCACGGGTAAAGAGCTCCCTCGAATCCGGACTCCCTCGCATGTTCCCTCGCCGCATCCAGCCGCCTGTACCTGTACATGAGGAATGACCTTGCCGCCTCCGGAAAATGCAGGTTGTAGAAAGGAAACATGAAAAGCATATCCCAGAATATGTGGCCCCTGTATGCTTCCCCGTGCAGCCCGCGGGCAGGCATTCCCGCGTCTATATCCCTGTTGTGTACCGAACCTGTCGTGAGGAGATGGTAAATATGAAGCCTGATAACCTTCTGGACAAACCTGTCCCCTTCTATAAGGTAGTCCGCTTTTTTCCACAGCGTGTGCCAGCGCATCCTGTGCCTTTCAAAAAGCTGCAGGAACGACTCAGCGTGCGAGAGCGCATAAGCGGAAGACATTTTGGGGAACGAAACATCTCTGTCTTTCGCCGTATAAATGCTGACGAGCTTTTCCACGGTATGGGGAACTCCTCTCCGGGCGTAAAACTTAACGGTCTCCCTTGACTTTCCCATTTTTCTCGAAAAGACCTTTTCCGGCTTTATCTTCGAGTCGCCCCTGTAAACGTCCATGCGCGAAGTCATGAAAATTTTTGTCTTCGTGAAACTGGTTTCGACGTGCAGGTAGATTTCGTTTCTGTTGCGCCTCTCCGAAACGGGGGCAAGATGCTTGCCGCTCAGGTGCCTGTAACGGGCGACGCCCGAGTTTATAACCATCCCGTCCAGCGTCGAGCGCAGTTCTATCCATTGCGAATAATTAACGGGCGTTATCGTAAAACTTATTGCGGCGAGGTGAGGGTTATCCATGCTCGCGAAACGGCGGCTTGCAATCTTTGTCACCCTCTTTTCGTTGTCCCTGAAAATAATTTCGCGGGTCATTACGGCGTCTTTCATATTGAGATTATGCCTGTAACTCAGCACTTCGTGTTCGCACGGGTGCACGTAATTCCCCTGCCCTATTTTAAATTCGAGAGGCAGCCAGTTCGGACAGTTCACAAAATCGTTATTGAATATGGTTTTACCGTAGACCTTGCTCGGAAGTTTGTTATACACGCCCGCGATATAGGTGCCCGGATAATGCACGCCCGACGCCTTTTCTCCGACGAAACAGCCGCGGGTCGCAAAATAACCGTTTCCGACGGCGGTGAGCGTTTCCCTGAGTTTTTCCTCTTCCGGAACGAATTTGTGGTAGCTGAGGTTCCACGAATCCTCCTCAATGCCTTTTGAAAACCATTCGTGGATGTCCCCAAGCGATATTTCGCCCATGTTTTTTACCGCCATATCCGCCCCGTTAGAAAGCAGAATGTCGGGGCTGAAATTTCTTGCAACGCCGAGGACAAGCGCGAAATTGCCGTTTTTACCGGCACGAACGCCCGCAATGGCGTCTTCAACCATAAGACATTCTCCCGGAAGAAGATTGAGGTTCCTCGCCGCCGTTATAAAAATATCCGGGGCGGGTTTTCCCTTAAGTTTAAGTTTATTAGAAACAACGCCGTCCACAATGGTCTCAAAAAGTTCGAGCAGACCTGCTTTCTCGAGGATAAATCTGCAGTTTTTGCTGGACGTCGCAACACCGACTTTTATGCCGTTTTCCTGAAGTTCTCTGACGAGTTTTACGGCGGGCTCAAACACTTCGACTCCGTCTTCGGAAACAATTTTTCTGAAAAGTTTGTTTTTCCTGTTTCCCAGAGCCCAGACACTCGTCCTGCCGGGCGGATCTTCGGGGCCGCCTTCGGGAATCTTTATCTTCCTTGAATCAAGGAATGACTTTATTCCGTCAAGCCGAGGTTTCCCGTCGACATACGGCAGATAATCTTTCTCGTGCGTGAACGGCACAAATTCTCCGGACTTTTTCTCTGCGCGGTTCTTCAGAAATTCGTCAAAAACGGCCTTCCACGCTCTGCTGTGGACGGAAGCGGTGGTCGTTATAACTCCGTCCATGTCGAAAATTGCTCCTTTGAAATCGACTTTCATTTTATTCTCCCTTTGAAAGCTCGTTTAATGCCGTCACAAGAACGTCCGGTTTGTCCGCAAACAACGCGCCGGCGTTTATTCCCTTCACTCTTTTTTTAAGTTCTTCGTCAATCGTCACAAAAACGGATTCCGTATCCGGATTTTTTTCAACCGCAACCTCGAGCATTGCGACATCCGAGGCCGTATCCCCGCAGATCAGACCTCGGCCGTTTTCCATTCCGAGACCGAGTTCCGAATCAATGAGATTAAGACCGTCCCCTTTATCAAAATCCTTGCCGGTTCCTTTAAAGGTGAGTATTATTTCAACATCTCTCCCCGTGTCTTCTATTCTAAAGAAATTACCTTCGGGGTCGGCCTTGTTTACGAGACCTTTGACAATATCCATAAACTCAAGCGATATTTCATCCGTCACGGAGCCCGAAATATCCTGGCGCGCAATCGTTGTTTGACCGAACTTGAACTGAAGGCCCGACCCGATGAGCGGGAATATTTCATAATCCTTTTTTGAAACAAGTTCTGAAAGCGCTGAATTAAGCTCGTTCAGCTTCGCCTGCTTTTCATCATCTATCTTCAGTGCTGACCTGCGGCCGGTTCTGTCGCAGAACTCACGCCCTTTTGAGCCGGCATATATGAAAGACCCGGCGGGGGCCACGCTCATATCCATCAGACCCACGTCCGCAAGCGAAGCCGACGTCAAAATGACGGAATTTACCGTGCGCTTTTGAGCGAACCGGGTCAAAAAAACCGCATTGTAAACCGACTGAATGGAAGAGTTATAGCGGCCGCAGTAGTTGTTCACCGTCCCGTCCCTGTCGCTCGCAAAAAGGTTGAAATTAACGCCTCTCAGCGCATCCGCTATATTACCGACCGCTTCGCTGAAAGCGGGGTGAAGCGCCTGCAGGTAACCGCAGAATTTTTCCTCGCCGTGCGAAAGAAAGAAAATGTCCTTTTCAAGTTCATTGTATTCATAACTTATGTCCACGGATATCCGGCTGTCCCCGCGCGAAAAGAGTTCGGCTTTCCGAGAAGTGCCCGAGACCGCCGCAAGCGACGCCATAACCTGCTTTAAAGAATTTGTGTATTCGCCGGGAACCTCTTTTCCTTTGATGTAAAGATTGACAATCTCGCGGCGCAGAGGTACCGTCGCCCGGACCAGTTCATAAAATTGCTTCAGAGTTTTTATTTCTGTTTTCTTTATAATTGCCACGACGGAATAATTATAGCAAATATATCCGCATTCTGCTCGCTGCCTGTTGCAGCGCGGCCATCACTTATGAATTGAGTTTCTATCCTCTTATAAAACAGGCGGCCGGTATTTTGAGTTTTTTCCTTACCGCCCGCGTTTTCAAAATGAACTCGGCGGTAATTCTGTCGTTGTATCCCGATGCGTTTTTCAAAGACGCAATATGCTTTTTGAAAAAAAAATTCATTCTTCCGACGAAAATTTCACGCACCACTTTTCCGAATACGCTGGAAAGCGCGACGGGAAAATGTTTTTCCTCGGCGTCCATGACGAATTCAACTCTCCCGAAATTTTCAAATTCATAGGAGGAATTTTTTTCCTCCGTTTTTTTGACAAGTTCAAAGTTTTTCAGAAAATCAAAAAATCTTTCGTATCTTTTCGTCCCGCCCAGTTTCCCGCAGACATACAGAACATTTTCCCCGTAAAGAGCGCGGTATTTCGAAAAGAATTTTTCAAGCATTTCAAATTCCAGAGCGGTTTTCGTAGAGCGTCTTTTTATCCCGTCGTTAAACATTTTCGGACAGTAATACAGGACTTTAATATCCTTCAACTTCACCGAACCGTCTAACTTCAAGCCGGAGAAAGCAAAATTTCCCTCAAGGGGCTCATCATTATTCCAGCAGAGCGGCAGGCAATTTTTCCGGCATTCTTTTTTATATTCGGAAGGCCTCATAAAACCTACACGCTCTAAAAAATCATCCCAGGAAGAAGGTGTTTTCCCGTGAAGAATCCTCATAAATGAAAGCGCGATTTCCCAGCCTTTTTTCATTTTCCGGGAAGAAAGAATCTGTTTACTGTCTTTTACGCCTGTGGCGCCGAAAATTTTCCAGAAAGCGGCAGGTTCGTAATTTTTGCATTCAAAAACGGACGCCGTCAGACAGAACATTCCCAGCCGCGGCGCAAGACCGTTTTCATCAATCCCGACAACAATCATGTGGTCGCGGCCCGCCATGCCCGCCTCCTGAGTGTCCTCTGACATTTCAATTATCGACCTTACTAAACCTTGTTCGAACCTATTTCGAAGATAATCCTTAAGATTTCTTTTCACTAAAGAGATTGTATAAATTTGAAAGAGATAAATCAATTTAACGAATTTCCTCTCCCTTGACGGGAGAGGATTAAGGTGAGGGTGATTGATACTTCCTTGATAGCTCGCAAGGCTCTCCACAATGCCCGCTAAAAGCGGGTCTGCGGCTTCTGCGAATAGCCCTCTAAAAACAGCAACAGGCCGGCTGCGTGCGGCCTGTTGCTGTTTTCTTAATTTCTTCAGGCAAATCTTCTCGCAAGGCTTCCCTTCTCCTCCCGCTTGTTTAAATCTTTGATTTCTTTATCTCTGATTTTTACGTTTTGAAAATTACCTGTACTCTTTTTTCTATGTGAAATGTCAAATACGGCATATGTTACATATGTTACCAAATTTTTTTTAATACTCTTTCTAATTATTAAATAATATTTTTTCTAATCCTCTTTTCGCTGACATTAAATAATTATTAGAGATTGAATCTTTAAAATATTTAGTGGTTTCAATCTTCATACTTCTAAGGATTTTCTTCAATTTTTCAATCAATTTAAGGTTTATTCGTGCTACTGCAATTGTTTCAGGATTACCAATATTTTTGACATCTTTATGGGCAACTAACTTGTTTCTGATTTTATGAAAATTCTCTTTCTCAAATTCTTTCCATAGATTTTCTATCTGGTATAAAAATTCTTGGGTATTATTATCAAAACAATTTTGGTAAATTAATGTTTCTCTGTATAATTGGAAAGAAAGCTCACTATTCTTTGTATTGACTTGGTGTAATAAAGTATGAATTATGCTTACAGATTCAAAAAAATGATTATTAGCAGAAAGAGTTAAATACCTTGTTTTATCGTGATTTTTAAATTCAATATAGTCTATTGCAGAAGTGTGCCTTTTTTTACTTTCAATGAAATTATGGATTGTCCTACAACATTCCAGGTTAACTTCTGCTAAATATATAAGCTGCAAAATCCTATCTTCAATCATTTCAGGAGTTTTCATATTTTTGCTTATAAAAAATATCCCTTGCTTGCTGATTGTACTTTCATTGAAGTATTTCTTTCAATTACTTTACGGTGGGAAAAGGTAAAACATTTAATCACTGGCTATCTCGCACCGCGCGCACAGAGCCGCTGACGTTTTTATCATAGCTGAATACACTGCCATTATGAAAGCTCACGCGGTAAGCTGCGCTAACCGAATACTCGGTAGAGGATAAATAAGCAGTAGCGATGGAACTAATATTCAGTCTGCCATAATCATAAAGTTTCTTCAATTCATCTTTTGTTGGTAGCCGCCAATCATCATATTCTTTATAAACTAAATTCTCTGCCCATTTGAATGCAGGATAATCATTAGCGTTGCCACCTATATAATTGTAACATTTATTTACATTATCCCATGTCGGCTGGCCTGATGTATTTACAGTTTTCCATTGTTTAGGATCACCACTATTACATCCATCACTAACTTTGTCTCTTGGCCACATTAAATATTGTCCTCCCCCTGTTACAACCTTAACTAAATCAGTATCTACAATTTGCCAATTACCTACCATCACTGTATGTTGATTACTTGAGGTCTGGTTTACTGTGTCATAAGCAATCACTTTTACTGTATGTGAACCTTCACTGTATTGAGTTGTATCCCATAAATAACTGTATGGTGAAGAACTATCCGTAGACTTGAGATTTCCATCAATATAAAATTCAACTTTGGCTATCCCTTTATAAGCATTAGTATCAGCAGTTATATTCACTGTTGCGGAAACTGTTGCTCCATTAGATGGGTTGGTTATTGAAACTGATGTGCCTTTTTCAATTATTTTTTTGTCTATTTCTTTTGTCCCTTCTTTGATAAAATTTTTAATTCCAAATTTGAATCCTGCAAATATATTTACGGCGAATAAAAAAACATAAATACTTAGAATGCCTTTAAAAAATATTTTCAGATTCATAAATTTCATTGAATTATTTCATATAAAAATTTATACCGAAATTAAACATAAAATCAGTATAGTTATGGCTTACCTGATAATTGCTTTCCTGTAATTGGGCAAATGCAGGCCCTATGTCAAATACAATACTAAAATTATTACTTAAAAAATTCTCTATTGAAAAAAATAAATACTCAAATGTACCAGAACCGGAACTTGACGTAACTTCTGTCTTAAAAGTTACATAATCTAATTCTGCTCCTATGGATAACAATGTCTTAGAATATTCCGGGTTTAAATTAATATATCCTCTTGCGCCAAAAGCTGAAATACCATAGTCAGTTATAAATCTTCCTTCTGCTGAAAATTTGTTACTAAAACCATATTTTATACAAATACCCGGATAAATTATTCCCAAACTTAACCTGCCTTTGGGTTCTGATAATGGTGGTTTTTCTTTGGGGATGACAGGTCTTATTTTCTCCTCCAGAATAAGAGAAACGAGTTCATCAATTGAAGAAGTGATATAATCGAGATTCAAGCATTGAACTTTTTCGGAACTAATAATTCTGCCGGTTTCAACATCAATTACTTTCGCAGTGATGTAATAGGAATTTCCTATTCTACTATAAGTGCCAACAATTGCTTTGTGAACATTTAATATTTCTCCGATTTGTACAGCACATTCTTCTGTTGTACAACCTGTCTGTTGAAATCCCTGTTCAGCAAGTATCTTATCAATGTTACTTCGTTCAACGATGGTATATTTTTCTGTTTTTACCAAAGATATTCCAATAAATTCAGAAATTGCAGAAGCCTCTGCTGCCGAAGCATTTATTGCTTTAAAATCAAGAACTGCAATATTTTCTTTGGTCTGAGCAAATATTGGAGACAACGTTAAAAAGATAAGCAAATAATATTTTAAAAACCCTTTCATCAAATGTATTTTACTAATAAAATGCGAATTTGACTATAACATTAAGTTTAATAAACTGAATTTTTGGTATAATAAAAATGGTGAAAAAAAATTCTTGGAAAACATTTGTCGATATAATTACTGTATTATGGATAATCACTTTCCTTGCAGGTTTATTTGCAAATGACACAAATATAGTCAAAATATGTAATTATGTAAATTTGCTTTTTCTTCCTATATTTATATTTGATTTAATCTTTTTGTACAGACGAAATCAAAATATTAAAACATTTATTACTGAAAAATGGCTTGATATTTTAATGGTAATTCCATATTTTAGAGTGTTTCGTATTCTACGAATGGTTAAAACATTAAGAATTTTAAAAATAGTGAAAGTGAAAAAGATATTAAAGATATTCAAATTTAGTAAAAAAACGGCGAGGATCATATGCAGACAAAGGAAAAATCAGAGCTAAAGAAATCAAAGAATTAAAACAAGAGGGGAGAAGAAAAGTATTGAGCAAAAATAAGGCAGTAAGAAAACAGCAACAGGCCGCACGCACTCGGCCTGTTGCTGTTTTTAGAGGGCTCATTGCAGAAACCGCAGACCCGCTGAAAGCGGGGCAGCCTGCCCGCCTCCGGAGTGTCCTCTGACATTTTAATTATCGACCTTATTAAACCTTGCTCGAACCTACTTCGAGGATATTCAATAAGATTCCCTTCACTTAAAGAGATTGTATTATTTTGCATGGAATAAATCAATTTCATTTTGTCATTGCGAGGGTGGAGCGACGTGGCAATCTTATTATACTCGCAAGGCTCGCCCACAATGCCCGCATGAAGCGGGCAAGCGGGCTCGCACTTGCTCGCCATCGCTCGGCGCCTCCGACTATCCGTCCGATCATCGTCCGGATTCTCCGGCGCCTCGCTCAAAGACGGTCGCGCCCCTCCGGCACAATGTCCGCCTCTTCGGCGGACAAGCGCCTTCGTACGCTCCCTTTGTCCAGCCGCCAGCGTCGTCGCTCTGCTCCTCCGCTTGCCTCCGTTGTCGGCTTCCCGCCTTTGGCGGGTCTGCGGCTTCTGCAATGAATCCTCTTTTACCCTCGGTTCGCTCAACTGCCTTCGTCCGCCACAGCGGACTTTGGCTTTCGCTCTCTGCTCTCTGATAAAGACAGGGGCAAGCGGACGGCGGCGCTTGCCCCTGTATATGTTTTATCCGCACGGAACTGTTGGCTGTATTTGTGGAGCTGT
>JBDRRS010000011.1:0-117710 GCA_043825615.1 bacterium
CGCGTTAAATCATCTAAAATCTAACCCAAGGCAAAGCCGTTAAATCATTAAAAACCTAACCGAAGCAGAATATCTGCTGTGGCAGAAGAGTTAAAATAACCTCCGGCAATAAAAGCAGGAGGTGAAGGAGATGGACATGGCAGCAAGACGGCAGTATTTTGAAATCTTGAAGGAAAGGTATCACCGCTCAAGAAAGCGGGAAGAAAAAACAGCAATACTTAACGAGTATTGCAAAAACACGAAACAGAACAGAAAATACGCAATTCAGAAATTCAACTGTTTTTTATATGAGCCCGGGCAGAAACATAAGCGGGCAGAAGTTTACGGTTCAAAGGTTAAAGCGGCGCTGATTAAAATATGGGAAATTTTTGATTATCCCTGCGGGCAGAGATTAAAATCTCAACTTGAAAAAGAAACAGATAGGTTAAGAAAATTCAAGGAGATACGGATCTCGGACAAAACAGCGGACGAGTTAAAAAGAATAAGCTCGGCGACCATAGACAGAAAACTAAAACGGCAAAAAGGCATTATATCTATTCGGATGAAACATAACAAAAAGCAAAATCCTCTCCTCTATCAAACGATACCCATCAAAACTTCGCATGATCAAAACCGCGCGGATACGGGTCTGCACCAAATGGATTTTGTCGAGCACTGCGATGATTCAGTAGCGGGAAACTATGTTTTCAGTATGAGTTTTGTAAATGTAACTTTCGGATGGTGGGAAGGCGAAGCGATAATGGGAGCGGGGCAGACAAGAACCGTTGAAGGTTTCCGGGAAATTGAAAAACGCACACCTCTTAAAATTACAGAAATACACGTTGATAATGACAAGTCATTTCTAAATCGGCATCTTAAGGGGCACTGCGACCATAAAAAAATCAGTATGTCGCGGTCGAGGGCATACAAGAAAAATGACAACTGTTTTGTCGAGCAGAAAAACCTGACCCACGTCAGAAATATGTTCGGCCATATGAGATATGATACGGAACAGGAGCAATCTATTATCAACGATCTTTACCGAAATGAGCTTCGTCTTTACAAGAACTTTTTTCAGCCAATAATGTCTCTTAAGGAGAAACGCAGAGTTAAATCGAAGATACTAAGAAAATACTGCAAACCTACAACTCCCTTCCACAAAATTATGGTTTCAAAAGCTGTCCCTGAATCTATAAAAAAGGAGCTTCAAAAAATTTATGACTCTCTGAATCCGGCTGAACTAAAAAGGCAGATAGATAAAAAGACGCGGAAACTATTTGATTTATACGAAAAGAAAATGGGTGAATCCAAATCAAATCCTCGTAAAAAACAGGTTGTTAATGTTAAAACCTTGGGTAAGGTTTTTCGTGATTCAATGACTTACGGTTGGGTTAGGTAATTATATGATTTGACATGACTTTTGCTGTGTTATTCGAATTTTTCGCCGCAGTGAGGACAAACCGCGTCGCTTTCACTGATGATTCCTCCGCACTCGGAGCATTTGAATTTCTTTTTTAAACCCTCCGCCGGCTTTCTTTTTTCGGGCTGAGTACGGAGAGTTGATTGTAACTGCGCAATTTTTTCCAGTAGTTTATTTTTGTCTGATTCAAGGGAGTTTATTGTTGATTTCAGGTTTTTAATCTGATTTGTAAAACCGGCTGTCTCTTTCTTAAGGTTTGAGGTTTCTTCGAGCCGCTTTTCTAATTGTTTAAGTTCATCTTCTTTTTTGAGCAGAGCCGCAGCAAGTTTTTCTTTTCCACGTTTAATTTGATGAGCGCTCGCTTCGGCTTGTGCCCCGATACCCCCCAATTCGGTTTCTTTTTTACGCAAGGTCGCGGTGAGTTTTTCTTTTTCCTGTTTAATCTGCCGGGCGTTTGCTTCGGCGGCATTCAGAGCGGAGTTTAGTTTTTCTATTTCTGCCGCTTTCTCTTTTAGTCGAAGTTTCACGTTTTCGTTTTCCTCTGCTGCCTCGGAGTTTGCTTTTTTCAGGTTGTCGCAGGATTTCTCTAATTCATAAATTTGCTTCTCTTTTTCGGTTATTCCGGAAATATTCTGCTGTAATTCCCTGTTTATTTTTTCAGTTTCGGTATCTTTCTGCAAAAGAGTGTTTTTGTAGTCAGTTTCTTTTTCAAACAGAGCGCTCTTCAACTCGTCTAATCGCCGCTGCCCTTCCTCGTACTCTTTTTCTTTCCGTTCTATTATTTTTTGCAGGATCTCCGTTCTGGCCGCAATCTTTTTGTTTTCTTTTTCAAGGGAGTTTCCTTCGGATTTCAGGGACTCAATCTGCTCTAAGAGTTCCTGGTTTTTTCCTTTCAGACCGGATAGTTTTTTTATTTCTTTTTCCGCCCTAAGAAGTTTTTCCGCGGAGTCATCCAGCGCTTTTTTATCACCCTGGATTCTTTTTTCAAAAATTTCCAATTGAGAGAAAGTATTTTGTAATTCGTTTTCCTTCTCACGCAGAGCCGCAGTGAGTTTTTCTTTTTCCTGTTCAATTTGCCGGGCGTTTGCATCGGAGTCCTTCAGGGTAGAGTTTAAATTTTCTATTTGTGTCTCGGTTTCTTTTAGTTGCAGTTTCAGATTTTTGTTTTCCGCATCTACCGCAGAGTTTGTTTTTTTCAGTTCATCCTGTGCCTTTATCAGTTCGTAAATTTGATTCTCTTTTTCGGTTATTTCGGAAATATTCTGCTGTAATTCCCTGTTTATTTTTTCAGTTTCGGTATCTTTCTGCAAAAGAGTGTTTTTGTAGTCAGTTTCTTTTTCACGCAGGTCCGCGGCAAGTTTCTCTTTTTCCCGCTCAATCTGCAGGGCGTTTGCTTCAGAGTCCTTCAGGGTGGAGTTTAGTTTTTCTATTTCCGCCGCTTTCTCTTTCAGTTGAAGTTTCACGTTTTCGTTTTCCGCATCTGCCGCATTGTTTGTTTTTTTCAGTTCATCTTGGACTTTTGACAGTTTGTGAATTTGATTTTCTTTTTCGGTTATTACGAAAATATTCTGCTGCAGTTGTCGGTTTATTTTTTCAACTTCATTGTTTTTTTGCAAAATTATGTTTTTGTAACCGGTTTCTTTTTCAAACAGAGCGCTCTTCAACTCGTCTAACCGCCGCTGCCCTTTTTCGGACTCTTTTTCTTTCCGTTCTATTATTTTTTGCAGGTCCTCCGTTCCGGCGACAATCTTTTTGTTTTCTTTTTCAAGGAATTTTCCTTCGGATTTCAAGGATTCAATCTGCCCTAATAGTTCCTGGTTTTTTCCTTTCAGGCCGGCTAATTTTTTTATTTCTTTTTCTGCACTAAGAAGTTTTTCCGCGGAGTCATCCAGCAATTTTTTGTCATCACGGTTTTTTCTTTCGGAAATTTCCAGCCGGGATAAGGCGCTTTGCAGTTCATTTTCTTTTTCCTGCAAGTCGTTGGAGATTTTCACTTTTTCTTCCATGAGATTTTTAAGGTCAATGGTCGTTTTCTTTAGATTTTTATTTATTTCGCCGATTTCGCCGTCCTTTTGTGCAAGCAGGGTTTTATAATTATTTTCTTTCAGAGAAAAGTCCTTTTCAAGAGTAAAGAGGGTATCCTTTATTTGGGATTCTGTTTTCTTGACCTCGGCAATTTGACCATTTAGAACGCTTATTTCATCTTCTTTTTTATTTGATTCGGTCTTTAGGTCTTTGATTTCTTTTTCTTTTTGAGAAATTGAATTTTGAAAAACCTCTTTTTCTTTTGCGGATTTCTCATTTACGGAAACAAGTTCCTGCCGGCTTTTTGAAATTTCCGAATTGAGAGAATTGATTTCTTTTTTATAATCTTCTTTCGCCCTTTCAAAAAGTTCTTCCCCTTTTTTTAATTTTTCTTCAAATTCAAGTTTGCGCGCACGGATAAGAGCGTCAATCATATTTCTTTTGGCGTCAAGTTCTTTTGAGACCTCGTCCAGCCTTTCTTTTTCCATTTTGAGCGCGCCGAATTCGTCACGCAGGCCGTCCCGTAATGTTATCTCTCTCTTCTCAAGGAACCTTTTGGTGGCTTTTATTTCAATATCTTTCGCCCGTATTTCGTCAAGGAGTTTTATCTGGGTTTTTCTTGCGTCAGCTCTTTCCAGGGCAATTTCTTTTCTCAGTTTGTCGAGCTGTTTTGAGAATGTGTCTTTCTGAATTGTGAGAATTTCGACCTGTCTGTGCAGGGATTGTTTTTCATGGTCTTCCGCCATTAAATTGTCACTTATGAAATTACCCAGCCGTCGGGGGCTTCGTTCTTCAGTAAGTCCGTTATTTTCTCTTGCGCGTCTTTGCCGATTTGCATACTTTGCATATTCATAAGAGATTTCAAAGCGCTTCTTTTGACTTCCGTATCTTTGTCTTTTAAAAGTTTTCCCAAAACGGTGATGCTTTTTTCCGGCGGTACAAACGCTGTCAGCCGGCAGAATGCCTTTCTGAATGCCGTGTTTTCCGATTCGGCGAGGGTAAGAATAACTTTTTCCGCGTCCGGTTTGCTGTATTTGAAGAGGGCCTTTATGGCTCTGATTCTGGTTTCAATGTCGGAATCGTTCAGGAAAGGAGCAAGCAGGCCCCGCGCCATTGATGTTTCTACCCGGTTGTCCGAGGAGAGCTCCGCTTCAATAATGTCAATCCCCTGAAATTTTTTATCCGCCGCGCCTCCGATGAGGGGAACTTCCATTTTCTTTTTCTCTTCCAAAAATTTTGATAAGAGCGCCTGCCGCTTTAACGCCGCCCGCCGCATAATGAGCCACGCAAGAATCAGCATAAAAAAAATCGCCGCCGTAAAAAGCGCAGCGTAAGTCAGGAGGGTTTGTTTCAGCGTTTTTTCGGATTCCGAGAAAGACTTTTCGAGCGTCTTGTTTGTTTTTTTACTCGCTTCCAGTAAATCATCCATTTTTTTCAATGCCTGTGTATCCGGTTTTTTCGCGTTTTTTTCAAAAGCGTTTAAAAGCAATTCCATTTTACGCATAAGTTTCTTCTGGTTAAACAGGATGTCCGTCGGAGGCAGCGACAGCGGCGGCGGCTCTTCCTCTTCGGCATTTTGAGGGGTGAGCGAACTCAATTCCTGTGCGGTGTCAAAAAGTTCGAGTATGGTTTTGTCCGAGGGTTGGAGTTCTTTCGCTCTTCCGAACGCTATCGCGGCAGCGGGATACTGTTCTTTAAAAATTAGTTCGGTGCCGAGTTCTATCAGCGTTTTAACGAACAGTGCTTTTGTTTCTTTGCTTTTGTCTTTTGAATATATTTCCTCCAGCATGGCAGCCGCCCCGGATAATTCCCCTTTTTCAAATAATTTTTCAGCGGTGCGGATATTCTGGGCGAATGCCTGTGAAAGCAATGAAAACAAAAATAAGAAAATACAGAGCAGATTAGACATTAAGAATTTCGGCAACTTTCTGCTTGATGTCTTTAACATGGAACGGCTTTTCAAGAATAGCGCTTATGAGTTTTTTGTTTTCTTCAAGAACGCCGGTAACCGCCGATTTCCCCGATATTATAATTACGGGGATGTCCTGTGTTTCAGGGTCGGATTTGAGTTTTTTCAATGTCGTGAGACCGTCCTGTCTGGGCATAACCAGGTCCATTATTATCAGGTCGGGCTGGCGTGCCGCAGCAAGTTCCTGCGCCATAATGCCGTCCGTCGCTTCAGTTACCGTGAATCCCTCTTTTGTCAAAATTGTTTTAAGCAGCATTCTTGTCTCAAAAGAATCGTCGCAAATCAGAATTTCGGTGACAGGTATTTTTTTGGCCATATTTTGGAAGGGGACAGGTCAAGACCTGTACCCAACCATGTATTTTACAAAAACGCATTTTACAAGTCAAACGGATTTTGTATAATCGTGGGGCATCGGAATTTCAAAGAAATTTGGAGTTCACTCCTCAATGAGAGCGGTGACAGAGTGGCGTCCGATGGTGGCCCCTGCCACACCAAAGTAGTGTTGGGTGGGTAAGCAAGATATAGGCGGGAGCAGAGGTTGAATTATGATTGATAGGTATAAAAGCAAAAATTCGGGAGTTTCAGGGTGCGCCCCCCCGGCTGTTTTGTGAAACAGATAAAAATAAGAATTACGGAAGGCGAAGAACTCGTCTCCGGAATTGAAAGGGAACTTCACGGAAAAGGAATCAGCAGCGCGACAATTATTTCCTGCATCGGCGCTCTCCGGCAGTTTCAACTGGTAACAATATACCAGAACTCGGAGAAAATTCCTCCGGAGCACTTTGCCGAAAAATTTGACAGAAAGGCGGAACTCATGGGAAACGGCACCGTCTCGGACGGCAAAGTGCATCTGCACGTTGTTTGCGGGACTGAAGGCGGAGCAGCTCTCGCGGGGCATCTTGTCAGCGGAATTGTCACTTATTTCGCGGACGTAACGATTCTGTTCGGATGAAGAAAATTTGTTTGAATTACAGCGGTGTTATGAAAGAGTTTATAGGCGCCTCCGGAGTTTCCACCGCGCGGATTAAAAAATATGAACCGGCCGCAAAAGCGGCGGTGGAGAAACTTCTGAAAAAGCGCCGGAGCAAAATCGTTGGTTTCGCCGATTTGCCTTATGATATGAAGACCGCAGGGGAAGTTTGCCTGGCGGCGGCATCCATCAGGGGAAAATTTGACTGCCTTGTCGTTCTGGGCATCGGCGGCAGCGCCCTCGGCGCGCGGGCGCTTATTGATTCGCTGAAACCGCCCTTTTTTAATTTTTTACCCGGAAGCGCGCGCGAGGGATGGCCCGGTGTTATAATAGCGGATAATATCTCGCCGGAGTTTATCGAGGCGCTGGCGGGAATCGTCCCCCTTTCAAAAACGGTTTTTAACGTGGTGACAAAATCCGGCACAACGTCGGAAACGCTTGCGACATTCTCGCTGTTTTTGAGCATTTTGAAAAGCAGGTTCGGCAACGACTGGAAAAAAAGGGTTTTTGTGACAACCGACCCCGAAAAAGGGTTTTTGAAGAAATTTGCGGACAGGCACGGCGTAAAATCTTTTCAAATTCCGCCGAATGTGGGCGGGAGATTCAGTGTTTTATCCTCTGCGGGATTGTTCCCCGCCGCCGCTGCGGGCATTGATATTTCCTCGCTCCTCAAAGGCGCCGCCTCAATGGATAAACTCTGTTTCGGAAAAAAACTTTTTAAAAATCCCGCGGCGATGTTTGCGGTACTCCATTATTTCTTCTACAAAAGGGGCCGCCGAATCAACGTTTTTATGCCGTATTCGGAATCCCTGAAGACCATTTCCGACTGGTTCGCCCAGTTGTGGGCGGAGTCCCTCGGCAAAAAAAATGACCTGAAAGGGAATAAGGTCTTTGTGGGGCCCACTCCCGTCAAGGCGAAAGGTGTTACCGACCAGCACTCGCAGATTCAGCTTTATACGGAAGGCCCGCAGGACAAGGTCATAACTTTCCTTTCGGTGGATAGAATGAAGAAATTGAAAATCCCGAAATTGGAGAACATCTTTGGGGAATTTGACTTGTCAAATCTTTTTAAGGCGGAGGAACTGGGGACAAAACTTTCGCTGATTAAATCGAAACGCCCGGCGATGACCATTCACATTCCTGAAATTTCCGCTTATCATATCGGGGCGCTGCTTTATATGCTGGAGGCGGCAACCGCCATTTACGGCGAAATGCTGAATATCGATACTTTCAATCAGCCCGGCGTGGAATACGGCAAACGCATCGCCCGGGAAATCTTTGCCTCAAACAAAAAAAGCGGCGGAAAAATTAACGCATCAGAGTCCGTAAAATACCGTGCCTGAACGTTTTCAGAAAGGCAGTCACTCATACACGAAATGGGATAAAAGGACAAAGGAGGTTAGAAAAATGAATCAGGAAGAAAATCAAATATCGATTAAGGTTGAACCCGCCGAACAGAAAGGTGTCTACGCGAATTTTGCTTTGATCAGTCACACGAAAGAAGAGTTTATTTTTGATATGATTCTTGTTGTCTCGCGCGGGAAACAGAGCGATGCCCGGCTTGTGAGCAGGATTATTATGAATCCGGCTCATGCGAAGAGATTCGTTCAGGCGGCGGCAGAGAATATCAAAAGATACGAAAAAACATTCGGCGATGTCTCTCCCTCCAGCGAGAAAAAAATAGGATTTTGATATGGTAATTATTAACTGGCTTTCCGTTTTTCTGTGGTGCCGGCTTATTTTCTTTTTTTCCTCGATTCCGGGTATTGAAACGGGGCTGGGTTTCTGGGATATTATTTTGAGGAAGGGCGCTCATATGTTCGAATTCGGGACTCTGTGCGTTCTCCTTTATCTGGCGTGGAAAAATACGATTAAGATGAGCGCGGTTAAATTTTTTGTATTTGTGAGCGGTTTCGCGCTGCTCTATGCTGCGAGTGACGAGTTCCACCAGACATTCGTGGCGAACAGGGACGGAAATATCAGGGACGTTCTGATAGATGCCGCCGGTATATTTCTGGCAACATTTTACATTTTTAAAAAAGGAGGCCTTTGTGAAAGGAAGACGCAGGAAACTGGCAAAGGTTAAGAGACACAAGTTAAAGAAAAAACGCAAAGCAATGCGGCACAAGAAAAGGAAATAATTAGGGACGGTTCCTGTTTTCCCATGGCTGTGAAAGCAGTATCCCCCCTCTTTTTCTAGTGGTTTTCATAGAAGGCCGCCTCGCCTGCGGCAAAACGGAGTTTCTGTTAAGTGAATTTTCAGCTATTTTAAAAGCCGGCGCGGAGCCGTCGAGAATACTTGTTTTTTGTTCGGGAAACGTCCGCGAACTTTTCCTGAGCAGGGTCAATGCGGCAGCTGTCGCGGGGTTCAGAGAATTACACATAGATACGTTTTCGGGATTTGCCAAGTGGGTGACAAGAAAGAATTATTTTTTGTTTGACATCCTGCCGGATTTTATGATAGCGGCGGGAAGAGAGGAAGAATTAATTATAAGAGAAGTCCTCTCCCGCCCGGTGCTCGGGAAACATCTCCGAAAATACAAAAATTGCGTCTCCGACCGGGGGTTTGTCAAAGAGGTTATGGATTTTATCGATAATTTTAAGATTTGCCCGCACACGGTTGAGCAGGACAAAGAATTGTTCCTTATTCTGAATGCTTATAACGATGATCTGCGCGAAAAGAATCTTCTTGACCTGAGAGACGTTGAAAATTTCTGTCTTGAAGCGGTGAAAAGCGGTGCGCTCGACGGGAAATTCGACTATATTTTTCTTGACGGGTGGGAGGATTTAAACGCCCGCGAGGTCGAAATTTTCAGGGTTCTTCTGAAAACGGCAAAAAATGCCTTTGCGGCGGGAGACGAGTCCGCAGGCATTTACGAATTCCTCGGCGCGGACGCCGCCGGCAACAAAAAGGTTTTTGAAGAAGAATTCAGCAGCCGGAAAGAAATTCTCGTAAAGAAATCATCGCCCGGTGTTTCGGGAAGCGGATTTACAAATCTTTTTGACGAGGCACGGTGGATTCTCGGAAAAATAAAGGAATTTCTTAATGCCGGCGTTCCGGCCGATGAAATGGCGGTTGTTGTCAGAAGCATAGGCGACGAGGCGAAAATGATTGAGGATATGGCGGCAATGTCAGGTGTGCCCGTGAGCTGTTCCACCGGCTCGCCGTTTTTTAAGCATCCGCAGTTTATTTCTTTTCTGTCTTTTCTTTTCTGGCTGGGTGATTTTGAAGATGCGTTCGAACTCCGCGATGTTTTAAGATTGCCGGTGTTTGGATTCGGTCCCCTCTTAATCTCGGAAATTGCCGGCGGCGCCCGCGCCCCAAAAATTGATGAAATAAAAAAACAGGGCCGCCGTTTGGCGAATGACGGAAAAAGGAATATTACCGCCCGTATTTTTCAGTTATACAGATTCTGCGGTCTGGAGAAAACGGTTTCGGGAGTCCTCGTGCTGAGCCGTTTGTTCGGATGCTTTTTTGATTATCTCGAAAAGATAGAAGATGAAGTTTGCGTTGACGATTTTGAGGTGTTTGCGGCATTTCTGAAAGATGCGGTCGGTTCCTTTTCCCGAGCCTCTTATCTGGGAGACATAAAGGGAGCCGTAAAAATTTTAACGGTTCACGAGGCGAAAGGAGCGCATTTCAGATATTCTTTTATACCCGGGGTGATGTGGGGCAATTTCCCCAGAGAGTTCAGGCCGGACTCTTATATCGAAACGGGGAGAAGCGAAGAAAAACATTATGCGGTGGAAAAAAGAATATTTGACATCGCGGTAAATACGGCCTCGGAAAAAGCATTCTTAAGTTTCAGGACGGATTCGGAAGACGCGGAAATCCCGACGCCGTATCTTGAAGAATATTTGGAAGCCGGAGTCAGCGCCCCCCCCGCGGCTGTTGCGGATATTTTTGAGGGGAAAGTTAAAATGACGGAGGTTAAATTAGGACGCCCGCGGGTTTCCGCGCCCTTGGCGGAATCCGTTTCCGCAACGGCTCTTGAAAATTATATCGCCTGTCCGCTTAAATATTTTATTGAAAAGGTTATCCGTGTGAAGAGAGAGCCGACTCCCGCCTCTTCCTGCGGCCGTGTTGTTCATAAAATTATGGAAAAATTCCACGGTGTTTTCCCGAAAGCGGAAGCCGCCGACGCAATGAAGAAAAAAATGGGAGAACTGATTGACGCTGTTTTTGAAGAAGCATTGAAGAAAGAGGAATTTCCGGACGTATACACTTTCAAATGCTGGAAAAGCTTTTTTACCCCGTTTCTTTTAAAATATGCCGAAACGGAGAGATTATTTGATGTGCGCCTGCTGGAACACAAAGTTGAAATTTCCGGTTTCGGCGTAAAGATAACGGGGAGAATAGACAGGGTGGACAGCGCCGGCGGCGGATTTGAAATAATTGATTACAAAACGAGTCCTTCTTCGAAGTTCAAGGCGTCGGGTCTGGTCAACCGAATCGCCGACGGCCGTCACATTGCTTTGCCTCTTTATTCAACGGCGGTGGAAGGGTGCGGGAAATTTACCCTGTTCTGGCTGGCGGATTACGACAAGGAAAACGACTATCCGATGAAGATTTCGCTTGACCTCGCCTCGCCCCCGGTTTCCGAAAGTATAAACAGGATGAAGGACGTTGTGCGTGAAAATATCGCAGACCTTCGCTCCGGCAACTTTTCTCCCCGGGTAAATAACAGGTTGTGCTTCAGCTGCGGGTACAAAAACATCTGCAGGCTGCTGGAGAACGCAGAATGAACCCCGTTTATAAAGGCCTTGCCGTTGCGCGCGCCGGCGCCGGAACCGGCAAGACGACGTATCTTATCGCCCAGTATATTGAAAAGATAAATTTTCTGATATCGGGCGGAATGACGCTTAAAGATGCCGTGAAGGCCGTCCTCGCCGTAACTTTTACCCGGAAGGCGACGGGGGAAATGAAAAACAGGGCAATCGGGCATCTGAATGACCCGTCGGTTAGACCGTATCTGCAGATTTTTACGATTGACTCATTTTGCGGTAAAATAATAAGAGAGTTTCCGCATCTGTCGGGAATTGACTCTTCCTTCGGGATGCTGCTGGAGGGCGATGAGAACATTTTTTTCCGGCGGGTTTTGTCCCTGATGAAAAAGAATCTCCCTCTCAGCGCCGTTTCGCCGAAGGATTTAATGGCGGAAAAAGAACTTTATAAATTTATAACGCATTTGAGATACGCTCTTTTTTCGACGTCTAAAATTGTTGCTAAAAGCTTCGAGGAAGGCGGAGATTTTCCCGCTTTTATCGGGTCGGTTTACGAAATTTTTGTCAGGAATCTCAGTGAAAATTCAGTGCTGGATTTTCCGCAGCTTCTTCTGGAAACGTATAAATTGCTTGCCGGAAACAGCCTCGTCTGCGAGCAGCTCCGCCGGCGGTACCGGTTTGTTTTCATTGACGAATTTCAGGACACTAGCGCTCTGCAGCTTGAAATTTTCAAAAAAATCAAGCCGGAATTTCTCTGCGTCGTCGGGGATTTTAATCAGTCGATATATTCATTCAGAGGAGCCAGCCCTGAAAACATTTCGCTCATAGACAAAGATGCGGATTACAGGAAGGTGTTATCCCGCAATCACAGAAGCACAAAAAACATACTCGCCTTTGTAAACAAAATGGGGTGCAACCTTACGGATTTTAGTCCTCTCCTGCCGGAGGATAATGCGGACGAAGGGGATAAAGTAAAAGTTGCGGTTGCCTCTTCCCGGGCTGCGGAGGCGCGGTACATTGCGGAAAAAATAAAGAAGATAAAAGAAAAAGAGGGCCTCGGATACGGCGATTTTGCGGTTATCCTGAGGAGTTTGAAGAATGCCGTCTCGGACTATGAGCGCGTTTTCAGGGAGGAGGGGATTCCTTATATAACGACTGCGGGCAGCGGTTTCTACGACAGGCCGGAAGTCAGGGCTATTCTCTCGATTCTGAAAGCGGTTGATTCTCCGTGCGATGACGGCGCATTTCTTGAACTTTTAACGTGTCCCGTTTTCTCTTTCACGCTTCAGGAGATTTATGAGATTTCCGTCTCGCGCGGGAAAAAAAGTTCTCTTTTTGAAGGTTTTTTGCAGGTTGCCCGCGGGACGTCGGACGAAAAGAAGAAAAAAGTTATGTTTCTTTTTGATAAAGCGAGCGGCGCGAACCACGGTTCCCTGTGCCAGTTTGTTCTTAATGCGGCGCTTATATCGGGTCTGTTCCACTGGATAAACCGTAATTTTCCGGATGCGCACAGGGGCCGGGCTTCTGCAAACATCAAGAAATTTTTGGAACTTGTCCTCAGGTTTGAAAAAAACTCCGTTGCCCCGACTCTTTCGGGTTTTATTGATTATGTAAAAGAGGTTAACGAGCAGGGCGTTGTTGAAAGCGAAGCAAATGCGTGCAGTTCCGCCGCAGTCGAAATTTTCACGATTCACAAAATAAAAGGCCTTGAAAGAAAAATCGTTTTCGTGGCGAACATCACCCCGCGCCAGTTTCCGTCGGGGGGCAGAGCCGGTATGCCGTGGGAAATTTACAAAGGAACAATAAGGAGAGCGGATAAAAAGGGCCGTGCCAAAAGCGATAAAATTTCACCGGAGGAGTGGCGTCTTTTTTATGTTTCGGCAACCCGCGCGCGGGAGAAACTTTTCCTGCTCGGAAGCGAACGCCGGAAAAAACTGAGTCCACTGCTTGATTTTTTTCTTGAGAGTAACGCAGGGGGCTTTGAGGTAAGAGAAAATTTCAGGAGCGTCCTGACAATCGATAATATCCCGCCCCGCCGAGAAGGCGTAGAAAAAACAAACAGCGTTTTTACCCCGGAATTTTCCGACATAAAACCGGCGGATTTCTTTTCGGAGGATACGGTAATTTCGGAAAAGACGAAAAAGGGCTTTACCGTTACGGAACTTGCAACTTTTGAAAAGTGCCCGCGCAGGTATTATTTTGAGAATATAATGAAAACGCCCGTGAGCCGGAACAAAGAGTCATTGAAAAAAGGCAATGTTTTCCACCAGTCAATTGAATTTTTTAAAGAAGGCGGCGGAGAAAAACGTTTCAGAGAAAGAGTTTCAAGTTCGCTTAAAGACAACCCCGCAGGGACGGAAAAGATGGTTTCAAATTTTCTTAAATCCCGTTTTACGGAAGAACCTTTTATGAAGGAAGCGTCTTTTACGTTGAAGATACAATCCGCCGGCGATTTTTTCATCAAAGGAGCGATTGACAGAGTAGAAAAAACATCCTCCGGGTTTGTCATATACGATTATAAAACGAACAAAAATCCGGAGGTCGCGCCTTATGCTCTGCCAATGAATGTTTACGCTCTGGGCTGCGAGGAGATTCTGAAACTTGAGCCTGTCACAAACCTCCGCCTTTTTTTTCTTTATACGGGAGAAATCAAGGAAGTGGAACTTAGCGGAAAAAAAGAAATTTTAGGAAAACTGTCGGAAATCTTAAACGGCATCATCGGCAAGGATTTCCGGAAAAAAGAAAGTGACGCTTGCGAAAAGTGCCCGTTTCAGCGCGGATGTAATTCTGTCAGGAAAGAAATCGAACCAAAATACAACTTATAAGTTGTAAAACACTTGAAGGAGAGGTGAAGTTTTTATGAGCATTAATTGGTTGTGGGATAGAAAAACAAGTGTAAACAGCGCAAAGAAAATTTTAAGAAATCCTGATAATAAAAATTTTTTGGGATTTGCTGCGTTGTTACTTGCCCGGCAGAATTCGACCAGGGAAGTGTTTACGCAGTATCTGAACCCGATTGATTTTTGCAGGAATTGGCAGAAAATCAAAAGGGTAATGAGGAGGGATAACTGGAATAATCCCCGTATAGAATTCTGGCAGGCGATCTATGAAAAATTGATTGAAAAATATCGCAATAAAAAAATCCGGATAAATGATTTTAAAAAACAAGCAGAACCGGTGGATGAATTGTGTAGAACCGTAGGGAATAAAATCAAAAATATCAGAAAGCAAAACGGCTTGACCCAAAAACAACTTGCAGGGAAAATGAAAATTTCCCAGCAATTAATATCCCGTATTGAAAACGGAAGAGAAAATATATCTGTTATTGCATTAAAAAATGTAGCAGCCGCGCTTAATTCAAGAATATTTCTGGATATAAAATAGGGGTGTCTGCCGTTGGTAAAAGTAAGCCGGCCAGGGAGGAGAAATGAAAGAATGTAATGTTAAGGAAAACAAAAAGAAATGCAACTGCAGCTACGAGTCGTGCAGCAGGAAAGGTTTGTGCTGTGAGTGTATCAGGTACCACTGGAAAATGAGTGAAGTGCCCGCCTGTTTTTTTCCCGATGACGTGGAAAAAACCTACGACAGGAGCATTGAAAGATTCATAGAGACATATCAAAAACGCAGGAAATGAAGGTGAACCCTTCCCCCGCAAGGTTTGCGGAGTGTCTAAAAAGTCCCTTAATAAGTGTTACACTTCATCTAACACAGCGTAAACATATTAGGGGGCAGGTCTTGACATTAGACAGATGGCGGCTTTTCTATGACTAAATTTTCCGGCCGCGCGCAGGGGCGCGGTGCACAAGTAAAATACAAAGCCGCAATTTGCTATAAAATAGAACTTTTTTTATAATTCTATTATGAATTATCAATGCCCGAGAGGAACAGGGGACTTTTTCGGCGGCGAAATACGGAAACTGCGCAAAGCCGAGTCGGTGTTCGCGCAGGTCCTGTCGCTTTACGGGTTTGAAGAAATAAAAACGCCGGTTTTTGAGGACACAGCCCTTTTCGAAAGGTCTATAGGGGAGGGCTCCGATATTGTCAAAAAACAGATGTACACTTTCCTTGATAAGTCGGGCAGGTCTTTATCTTTGAGACCGGAAGGAACAGCTCCGGCCGCGAGGGCCGTTATCTCCGGCAATCTGCTGACGGGTCTTCCAAAGAGGTTTTACTATTCGGGCGAAATGTTCAGATACGAGAGACCGCAGAAAGACCGCCGCCGGGAATTTTTTCAGGTGGGCGCGGAAATTTTCGGGGAAAAAAGCATCACCGCGGACGTTGAAGTAATCGGGATATGTGCGGAGGCCTTTGAGAAATTAAAGATTCCTTTTTCGCTTGAGATAAATTCAATCGGCTGTTCCGGCTGCCGCGGAGAATACGAAAGGGTTTTTAAAAAATGGCTGGAAGAGAGAATTACACGTTTCTGCTCCGACTGTCAGGAAAGGTTCAGCGCCAATCCGCTGAGAGTCCTCGACTGCAAAAAAGAGCCCTGCAGAAAAAAACTTGAATCGGCGCCGCTCTTTAAGGAATTTCTATGTAATACCTGCCGGGGAAATTTTGAGGCGGTCTGCGGGAATTTAAGTAAAAAGAAGATTGGTTACAAAATAAATCCCCGGCTTGTGAGAGGGCTGGATTATTACAACGGCTGTGTTTTTGAGTTTTATTCGCCCTCCGCGCGCGATGCGATTGCCGCCGGCGGGCGGTATGACGGTCTTGTGAAGTTCCTCGGCGGTCCGGATGTACCGGCAGTCGGTTTTGCGGTGGGGATTGACAGGGTGCTGAGTATGATTGAAGTCAAAGACGAAAGAAAGGGATATATTGTTATAGGCGCCGGCATAGCAGGCGGGGCGCTGGAAGATATCGCCGGAAATATAAGAGATAAGGGGAAGGCCTGTATTGTTTCTACGAAAAAGAAAATGAATTCTTCGCTGAAGTTCGCTTCCGAGAGGAATTTGAGGTATGCGTTGCTCGTCGGTGAAAGCGAGTTGAATTCCGGCTCAATCACGAAAAAGGACCTTGAAACGGGTGCTCAGGAGACGGTTACGCGGGAGAATTTTTTTAAAGAACTGTGATTTCTGAAAATCTTGTTGGTTTCAAATGTCTGAAATGCGCAAAGGAATATTCCCTTAAGCAGGCGCGCTACAGGTGCCCCGCCTGTTCGGGAAACCTGGAAGTTGTGTATGATTACCATAAGATAGAAAGACAGAGTCAGGTCATAAAAGAATCAAAAAACCCCGGGATTTACAAATACCTGCCTTTTCTGCCTTTCGCCGACACGAATCTGGCGCCGCCGCTTGTCGTCGGCGGCACGCCGCTTGTAAAGAGCGGAAAACTTTCTTTAAAATGCGGCATTAATCTTTATTTCAAGGACGACACGAGGAATCCTTCCGCTTCTTTCAAAGACAGGGCCGGCGCCGTTGCGCTGGCCGTTGCAAAAGAATCCGGGGCTGAAACGGTTTCCTGCGCTTCGACCGGAAATGCGGGTTCTTCTCTCGCCTGTCTCGCTGCGAGCACAGGTACGGATTGCGTGATTTTTGTGCCGGAGAACGCACCGCCTGCGAAAATAGCGCAGCTTCTTCTGTTCGGCGCGCGGGTTTTTGCCGTCAGGGGTTCTTACGACGATGCTTTTGATTTGTGCGAGAAAGTCAGCGAGGAAACGGGATTTTTTAACAGGAGCACCGGTCTTAACCCGTGGACAAGGGAAGGGAAAAAAACTGTTTCTTTTGAAATTGCCGATGCTCTGGGTTGGAAGGTGCCCGATTATGTTTTTGTTCCGGTGGGCGACGGCAACATCATAAGCGGCGTCTGGAAAGGTTTCAGGGAGTTGTTTTTTACGCATCTGACGGACAGTCTCCCGAAAATTGTCGCCGTTCAGTCAAAAAAATCGAATGCGGTGTACAAAACGGTTAAAAAATACGAAGGAAAAGAAATTCTGCCGAAGCAGATTGAGGTGGAAAAAGTTGCGGCGGCGACAATCGCCGATTCGATAAGCGTTGACCTTCCCAGGGACGGTCTTGCCGCGGTGAGGGCGGTTCTGGAAACGGACGGCTTTGCGGTTCAGGTGAGCGATGAGGAAATTCTTGAATCAATCAGGGAGATTTCGGCGAATGAAGGGATATTTCCGGAGCCCGCAGGAGCCGCGGCGTATGCCGGTTTGAAGGAAGCCGTTTCTGGCGGAAAAATTCCGAAAAATTCCACCGTCGTCTGTCTCGTAACCGGAAGCGGTCTGAAAGATGTTGAGTCGGCGCTTAAAATTGCGGGGAAGCCCGTGTCGGTTTCAACGGATAAAAACGAGGTCTTGAAGATTTTGAAGAGCAAAATCCCACCGTCCCCCTTTATCAAAGGGGGAGAAAGGGGGATTGAAAAAAGAAATAAAAATGGCTGAAATCATAATTGAGAAATCAAAACGGCTGGAGCAATTGCCGCCGTATCTTTTTGCGGAGATAGACAGGAAAAAGAATGAACTTATCAAACAGGGTAAGGACATTATTTCTTTCGGTATAGGAGACCCGGATATACCCACTCCTCCCGAAATCGTGGAGGAAATGAGAAAGTCCGTCGGAAACCCCGCTTTTCACAGATACCCTTTCGGCAGAGGCCTTGAAGAATTTCGCCGCGCGGCCGCCGGTTGGTACGAAGAGAGGTTCGGCGTTAAACTGAACCCGGAAGAGGAAGTTCATGCTCTCATCGGTTCCAAGGAGGGCATAGGACATCTTCCGCTGGGAATTCTTAATCCGGGGGATGTTGTCCTTGTCCCGTCGCCGGGCTATCCTGTTTATGCGGGAGGAACGCTTCTTGCCGGCGGGGAAGTTTTTTATATGCCTCTTCTTGAAAAAAACAATTTTCTCCCCGACTTAGGCGCTGTTCCGGAGGATATCGCGAAAAAATCAAAACTGATGTTTATAAACTATCCCAACAATCCGACCGGCCGCGCTGCGGACAAAAAATTCTATGAAAAAGTCGTTTCTTTTGCCGAAAAATACAACATTATTGTCGCCTCAGACAATGCCTATTCCGAAATTTACTTTGAAGAAAAACCGCTCAGTTTTCTTGCCTCGGCCGGGGCAAAAGACGTCGGCGTTGAATTCCACTCCCTTTCAAAAACGTTCAATATGACGGGCTGGCGTCTCGGTTTCGTCTGCGGTAACAAAAAGATTATAAAAATACTTTCGGACGTCAAGGATAATTACGATTCGGGCGCTTTTTCCGCTGTTCAGAATGCAGGAGTCTTTGCGTTAAAAAACCATAAAAAATTTCTCGTAAGAAACATAAAAATCTGGGAGAAAAGAAGAAACATCCTTTATGAGGGGCTCAAAAGCTGCGGCTTTGAACTTGAAAAATCTTCCGCAACGTTTTATTTATGGATGAAACTGCCGGGGGGTTATGGTTCCGCGCAGTTCTGCGAGAAACTTCTTACGGAAGCGCAGATTGTCGCCACGCCCGGGTCAGGGTTCGGGGAATCAGGCGAGGGTTTTGTCCGGTTCGCTTTTACGGTAGAAGAGGCGAGGATAAGAGAGGCGGTCGAAAGAATGAGGAAAATAAAATGGTAGAACGTAACACGGAAGAAAAACGTGAAATGAGCGGCGTTCGGGTCGCGCTTTCTCTGGGGAGTAACGTCGGGGATTCCAAGAGAAATATCAGAGATGCGCTGAAAGAACTTTCAAAAGTTGTGGATGATATGGAGGTTTCAAGTTTTTACAGGACGGAACCCGTTAAAATAAAATTTCAGCCCGACTTCATAAATATTGCAGTTGTCGGGCGCACCGCTCTTTCGGCGCTTTCTCTTTTAAGGTACGCGAATATGGTGGAGAAGGATTTGGGGAGAGTGCGCGAAATTAATTTCGGCCCGCGCACACTTGACATAGACATAATATTTTTCGGCAGCGAAATTGTTAAAATGGATTTATTGAAAATCCCGCACCCTGAGTTTGGAAAACGTCTTTTTGTTCTTGTGCCCCTCGCCGAGATAGCGCCCCATTTTTGCAATCCCGAAGACGGCAGAAAAGTTCACGAAATTCTTGATGAAGCGAAAAAGACGCTGCCGCATAGAATTGAAAAAATATGATAATTTTGACAAGCCCCGTGGAAGTGACGGCGAAATGCGCCTCGGTCAGAAAAAAGGGCGAAACAGTGGGGCTTGTTCCGACGATGGGTGACCTGCACGCAGGGCACGTTTCCTTAATAAGGGAATGCAGGAAGATGTGCGATTTTCTTGTTGTGAGCATTTTCGTTAACCCTTCGCAGTTCGGACCGTCCGAGGACTTTAAAAAATATCCGAGAAATTTCAAAAGGGATGCTGAAATCTGCAGGGCAACCGGCGTAGATTTAATTTTTAACCCCTCCGTAAAAGAAATGTATCCCGACGGCTTTGAAACGTATGTTAATCTTGAAAGGTTACCGAATCACCTGTGCGGTTTGAAGCGGCCCGGTCATTTCAGGGGTGTTGCCACGGTCGTCCTTAAACTGTTCAACATCGTCCTGCCGGCCGCCGCCGTTTTCGGAAAAAAGGACTACCAGCAGTTCAGGGTCATAGAAAAAATGGTGAGGGATTTGAACGTTCCCGTCAAAGTTATTGCATGCGGCACGGTAAGAGAGGGCAGCGGTCTGGCCGTGAGTTCCAGAAACCGGTATTTATCGTCGGCGGAAATCAAAAATGCAGCTCTTTTAAGAAAAGCGCTTCTTGCAGGCGGGGAACTGGCGAAAAAAAATAAATCGGCTGCGGCAATAAAAAAGAAGATAAAAGCAATGCTTTTAAAAACAAAAGGAAAAATCGAGTATGTTTCCGTCTGTGACAGAGAAACGCTTGAGGAACCCGGCAAAATCAAAGGGCGCTGTCTGATTGCTGTTGCGGTCAAAATCGGCAAAGCCCGTCTGATTGACAATATAGAAACGTAAATTCCCGGGTATCGCGGGTGTTTGACGGCTGTAAAAGAATAATGTACAATGAAGATGTACAATTAGGAGGTAATAAAAAATGTTGGAAACAGTAAATTTTACGACGCTGCGGAATCATTTGGCTGATGTCCTGAATGAAATCCATTTAAAAAAACATTTTATTCTTATTACGAAGCGGGATAAAACAACAGGGGCGATTGTGAACCTTGATTTTTTTGAAGATTTGCTTGCGCTCGGGAGTAAAAAATATCTTAAAAGTATTCAACAGGCGCGAAAGGACTACAAAAGCGGAAAAGTTTTTGCGCATCAGGAAATTTTCGGCAAGATTTAATGAAATATACCCTCGTTTATACAAACCGCGCGGCGAAAGATGTTAAAAAACTGGATACGGTACAGAAGAAAAAACTTGCTAAGAAAATTGCGAATTTAAGAAATCAGCCGCAGAAAATTTCCAAAAAACTGCTGCACCCGAAACTCGGCGCTTTTAGATATAGAATCGGCGATTTCAGGGTTGTTTTTGACATCGTCGGCAGGAATGTTGTGGTCCTGAGAATAGGGCATCGTAAAGAAATTTACAGATAAATAAAAGGATGATAAAAAAAGAAATTTTGCGCATTGCGGCCCTGGCGAGGATTGATATAGATGAACCCAAACTGGATAAGTTTACGGAGGCCTTCAGCAATATTCTGAAGTATTTTGAGAAATTGAACGAGGTGCCTACGGAGAACGTTTCCCCTTTTGAATTAAAGGAGGAAAATGTTTACAGAGAAGATGAGGTCTCAAAATTTGAGGACAGGGATAAAATTCTTAAAAACGCGCCGGAAAGGTCTGGTGATTTTTTTAAGGTCAGGAAAATAATAGGGTAAAAGGAAATGAACGCTACCCTCCCACCGCCCTGATAAGGAAAAAGAAATGAAAGAGAAAGTCCTCGTAAAAATTAAAAAAGTCCTCGAAAAGATAAAAAACGAAGACGCCGATTACAACTGTTTTGTCGAGGTTTTTGAAGAACGGGCGCTTGAAAAAGCGAAGATTATAGACGGTCTCCTCGAGAAAAACGAGCCGGCGGGTTATCTGGCGGGCATTCCTGTCGCCGTAAAGGACAACATTGTAATAAAGGGAAAATCGGCGACCTGCTCGTCAAAAATTCTCGAGGGTTTTATTTCCCCGTACGACGCCGAAGTTGTCAAACGGCTGGAATCCGAAGGGGCAATAATCGTGGGAAGAACCAACATGGACGAATTCGCCATGGGCTCTTCAACCGAAACATCCGTTTACGGTCCGACCAGAAACCCGGTTAATACGGCCTGTGTGCCCGGCGGCTCCTCGGGCGGTTCTGCCGCGGCCGTTGCGGCGGGGCTGGTGCAGTTTGCTCTCGGCTCCGATACGGGCGGGTCCATCCGTCAGCCGGCTTCTTTCTGCGGCGTCTGCGGCATGAAACCGAGTTACGGAGCCGTCTCGCGCTACGGGCTTATTGCTTTCGCTTCTTCTCTTGACCAGATAGGACCATTTGCAAAAGATATGGCGGGCATAGAGAAGGTATTCAATGTCATAGCGGGCGAAGATAAAAAGGACGAGACATCGCAGAAGACGGAGGAAACTTTTAAGGCGAAAAAAAAGATTATTTGCGGCATTCCTAAGGAGTACGGCGGCAGTTCACCGGAGGTAAAGGATGTTTTTAAGGCGGCGGTAGATAAGCTCCCTTCCGATTTTCAGTTAATCGATGTATCGCTCCCTTCTACGGATTACGCTGTTTCGGTCTATTACATCATTGCGCCGTCCGAGGCCTCGTCCAATCTCGCGCGATTTGACGGTATAAGATACGGCGCAAGGGCTGATTCGGAAGACCTTATAGACGGGTATTTTAAAACCAGGGGCGCGGGTTTCGGCGAAGAAGTAAAAAGAAGAATAATGCTGGGAACTTTTGCTCTTTCTTCCGGGTATTACGACGCTTATTATCTGAAGGCTCTCAAAGTAAGGCGTCTGATAAATGATGAGTTCGACAGGGCTTTTGAGAAAGCGGATGTTATCATAAGCCCGACTTCGCCGAGAACGGCTTTTAAAATCGGCGAGATTACGGACCCTTTATCCCTTTATCTTCAGGATATTTATACGATTCCCGCTAATATGGCGGGTATTCCGGCCGTATCCATACCATGCGGAAACGCTCCCGACGGTCTTCCCGTAGGTTTCCAGATAATGGCGCCGCGGTTTAAAGACCGTTTCCTTATAGATACTGCGAAGCGTTTCGAGGCGGTTTTCTCCGGTGAATGATTACATAGCCGACATAGGGCTTGAGGTGCACGTGCAGTTGAAAACGAAATCAAAGCTGTTTTGTTCCTGCCCGGTTGATTCAACTTCGCCGCCGAATACGAATATATGTCCCGTCTGCACGGGTCAGCCGGGCGTTTTACCCGTGAAAAACAAAGAAGCGGTTGCGCTGGCTGTGAGGGCGGGCATTGCCCTTAACTGCAAGATTGAAAAATTTTCTGTTTTTGCCAGGAAAAATTATTTTTATCCCGATCTTCCGAAAGATTATCAGATTTCGCAGTACGAACTTCCCCTTGCAAGCGGCGGATTTGTTGAAGTCGGAGACAGAAAAGTCCGCCTCGTAAGGGCTCATCTTGAGGAGGATGCCGGCAAGCTTCTTCATTTTATAGGAAGTGTTCCGGTTGACGGTTCTCTCGTGGACCTCAACCGCTGCGGAACGCCTCTTCTTGAAATTGTCTCCGAGCCCGATATAGATTCTCCTCAGCTCTCTTTTGATTATCTCAAGACATTGCGGAGAATTCTGCGTTATGCGGGGGTTTCCGACTGCGACATGGAGGAAGGGTCTTTGCGCTGTGACTGCAATATATCGGTAAGGCGTTCAAAGGCCGAGCCGCTGGGCGTAAAAACGGAAATAAAGAATATGAATTCCTTCAAGGAACTGAAAGACGCTTCGGCTTACGAGATAGAGCGTCAGAAAAGATTGCTTGATGATGGAGAAAAAGTCGTTCAGGAGACGCGGCTCTGGAATTCATCCGGAGGGAAGACCGTTTCAATGAGGTCAAAAGAAGAGGCGGCGGATTACAGATATTTTCCGGATCCCGACCTGAAACCGCTGTATGTTAGTCCGGAAAAAATAGATGAAGAGAGAAAAAAACTTCCGGAACTTCCCCAATCGGTGAAAAAAAGATTCATAGAACATGGGCTTTCGGAATATCAGGCGGACGTACTTACGGACGAAAAAGTCCTGGCGGATTATTTTGACGAAGTTTTGAAACAGGTTCCGCCGGGCGGAATGCCGGAAGCCGCCAATATAGTGATAACTTACCTGCTTGCGGAATTTAATAAGCAGGTTTTATCTTTGAGTGATTTTTTAAACAGGGTAAAGACCGCTTATATAAGCGAACTGGTAAAACTCAGGGCGGAGGGAAAAATTAATAAACAGGTTCTGAAGACGCTGTTTCCAGAGATGGCGGGTAAAGGCGTATCGCCCCGCGAACTTGTGAAAAATGTAAACATTGTCAGTAATGAGGCGGCTCTGATAAAATTTGTGGAAGAAGCGATAGAGGCAAATGCTTCTTCGTGGTCGGATTACAAAGATGGGCGGGAAAAAGCTTCCGGCCGTATAATAGGTTATGTGATGAAGCAGAGCCGCGGTGCGGCGGATCCGGCGGCTGTTAAAAAAATACTGGAGAGATTGAGAGAGGGAAGGAAATGAGCAAGATATTATTGATTGAAGACAATGCGGATTCGCGCGAGATATTCAGAACGGTTCTTGAAAGAGAAAAATTTGAGGTCATCGCGGCGGTTGACGGCGAGGAAGCCCTTGAAAAAATAGAGAGCGGAAAATTTTCGGTGATTCTTGCCGATATGTCCCTGCCGAAAATTTCGGGATGGGAACTTATCGGCATCATAAAGAAAAAACATCCCGCAACGCCGCTGATTGCCGTGACGGCGCATGCGATGAGCGGCGACAAAGAAAGGGCGATAAAAGCCGGCTGCGACGATTACATTTCAAAACCGCTGAAACCGGGCGACCTTGTTGAAAAAGTAAAAAAGTACGTTAAATGGAATAGTGAAAATGAAAAATAGAAAACGCGGGATGAAAAATGCTTTTAATCCCGTCGAGCGAAGCGGGGAGGAAATATGGCCAAAATTCTTATAGTGGACGATGACCCGGATGCCAGAGAGATACTGACAACCCGTCTTAAATCGTGCGGGTATGATATTGAAACAGCCGACAACGGCTGGGCATGTCTTGAGAAGGTGAAGAAGTTCAAGCCGGATTTGATTTTGCTGGATATAATGATGCCGCAGGTGGACGGTTATACCACGTGCAAAATTTTAAGAGAAGATGAAAAAACGAGCAAAATACCCATAATTTTTCTGACGGCGAAGGAACTAATAGGCGAGATAGAAAAGGCATTTTCACTCGGTGCGGATGATTATGTCATAAAACCGGTTTCATGGGAGCGGCTTCTCCCCAAAATTAAAAAATTCATTCCGTAATGAACGCTACCCAACCGCCGTCCTGATAAGGAAAAAGAAATGAAAACGGGCTTACGCTGGAAAATTTTAATTTTCTTTCTGATTGTGGGTATCGTTCCGCTTGTTTTCTCAACTTTCCTCATCAGGGGGCAGGTGCGAGTTGCGGAGGACATAGAAAATTCTCTGTTTGCGCTGGATAACAGCGCATCCAAAATCGTTGAGCATTTTCTGCTGAATGCGCAGAAATCCATTATTGCGCAGTCGTATGTTCCGAAGAACCTGCTTCCGGTCAGGGATACGGCGTTGCACAGGGCGTATTTGAAAAGGATTTTCAGAAAATATAAAATTTTTTCCGAGGTTTGGTTTACGGATAAACAAGGCAGAGCCGTTTCGTCTTACGGCAGGGTTCCTTGCCACCGGTTGAAAAAAAAGGATTTTTCGGACATATTTACGAAGCATTTACCGGCGGAGACCTCAATTTCAAATGTGGTTGATTTCGACGGCGCTCCCGCAGTTGCGGTATTTTCAAAAGTTCAGACGGAAAATTCATTTCTTGCCGCTTTTGTGAACGTGGAGATTCTCAGAAATATTCTCGAAAAAGTCGTCCCGTACAAAGAGTCCTTTTTTTACCTCATTGCCCCGTCGGGTATGACACTTTTTCTGGATAAACCGCCGCCCCCGAGCGCCGGCAAATTTATCCCCGTTAAACGCTCCGGCCAGACGCTCTGGAAAAGAACCGTTGAGTATAACGGGGTAAAGTTTTTTGAAATTACAAGTCCGGTTTCGGGTTTTTCCGGATGGAAAATTTGCCTTTGCAGCAGGTATGAAGTTGCCTTCGGGAATTTGGTCAGTTCCCGGGCGCTGGGAGCCATTTTTTCAATTATTGCCGTTCTGCTCGCCGCTGTTCTTGCCGTGTATTTTTCAAAAAGAATTTCCTCGCCCCTTGAAGAGTTGTCAAAGGGCGCCGCCGAATTTTCCGGGGGGAATCTTTCCTACAGAATAAATCTCAGGACGAACGACGAACTGGAAGTGCTCGGAAACCAGTTTGACAGGATGGCGGAAAAACTTTTGAAAATTCAGGAAGGGCAGGATGAAAAAATCAGGGGAGCGACAAGAGACCTTTCCAACGCTTACAGGGAGATCTCGGTAAAAAACGAGCGTCTTGCGGACGCGGACAAATACAAGTCGCAGTTCCTCGCGAACATGAGCCACGAACTCCGAACGCCGATGAACGCCATAATCGGATTCGCCGACCTCCTGAAAGACGGGGTGTACGGAAATTTGCCGGAAAAGCATAAAGAAATTCTTTCAAAAATTCAGAGAAATTCAAATCACCTTCTCAATCTGATAAACGATATTCTTGACCTGTCTAAAATTGAAGCGGGCAAAATAGAACTCCTTCCGGAGAAATTCGACTTGAAGGATTTGATTGACACGGTTTCGAAAGAAACCGTCGTCCCTAAGGATGAAGTTAAATTCAGCGTGTCCTGCCCGTCCGGTATTTCGCTTATTCACGACCAGATGCGGCTCAGGCAGGTTATTTACAATCTTCTTTCGAACGCATTGAAATTCACGAAAGAGGGAAGCGTCAAAATTGAATGTTTCAGAAGGGAAAAGGTCGTTTCAATAAAGGTCTCCGATACGGGCATAGGCATTAAGGAAGAGGATATTTCAAAGATTTTTCAATCGTTTCAGCAGGCGGACGCTTCCGTAACGAAGCAGTTTCAGGGGACGGGCCTCGGATTAAGTATTTCAAAAAAATTAGTGGGAATGATGGGCGGCTGGCTTGACGTTGAGAGCGAATTCGGGAAGGGTTCCGTTTTTACGGTAAATCTCCCGTATGAGTAGGGATACGCCTCGGCGTGTCCGTGCAGGCGTTTGATGAAAGTTTTTCATATTGATTCCGAAAAAACATTCCGCGGCGGCCAGCAGCAGGTTCTTTATCTTCTTGAGGGTTTGAGAAAATACGGCGTAGAGAATATTTTAATTTGTCCCGGGGCATCGCCTTTGTTTCAAAGATGTTCCGGAGTGAAAAAAGAATCTGCCGCGATGATAAGCGAGTTTGATATTTTCTCGGCGATAAAAACGGCGAAATTGATAAATGCTGAAAAACCCGATATTCTTCACTGCCACAGCGCCCACGCTCTTTCCGTTGGAGTAATGGCGCGGTTTTTTTCAAAACAAAAACCGAAAATTATTGCTTCCCGAAGGGTGGATTTCCGCATTAAAAGCAGGAGAAAATATCTTTCCGCCGATAAAATAATCACCGTTTCAAAAGCGATCAAAAAAATTCTTGTCAAAAACGGTATTCCCGAAGGAAGAATAGAAGTTGTTTATTCGGGGGTTGAGCTCAAATCTCGAGAAGCGGATTGCCTGAAAAAAGAGTTTAATCTTTCCGAAAAAGATTTTATCGTCGGGAATGTTGCGGCTTTAACGCATCAGAAGGACCATAAAACTCTGTTGAAAGCGGTTTCTCTGCTCGTGCGGAATAATGAGAATTTGAAATTTTTTATTATCGGAGAGGGAGTTCTGCATAATGGCCTTGCAAAATTGAGTAAAGAACTGGGGATTTCCGAAAATGTAATCTTTACGGGTTTCAGAAACGATGTGGCGAATTTTTACTCTCTTTTCGGCATTTTTGTATCCTCTTCGGCGTGGGAAGGTTTGGGGACTTCAATTCTTGATGCGATGCTCTCGGGCGTTCCCGTCGTGGCGACTGCGGTTGGGGGCATCCCCGAGATTATAGAGGACGGTGTTGACGGGTTCCTTGTCCCGCACCTAAACCCGCTGAAGATGTCCGAAAAAATAGACGCCCTTATAAAAAATGCGGCGTTAAGGGAAAAATTTTCTCAAAACGGCATCCGGAAAGCGATGAAATTCAGCGTGGAGAAAATGGTTTCGGGGTCTTTCGAGGTTTACAAAAAACTGCTAAATGAAAAAAATTCTCGTAATACAGATTAAGCAGATCGGCGACTGCATTCTGACAGAGCCGGTTTTTCCCGCGCTGAAGAATGCGTTTCCCGGTTGCCGGACGTGTTTTGTCGTCGGCTCGCATTTTTCTCCGCTTTTTCTGGGCAACCCTTTTATTGATGAAGTTATTCCTTATGATTTTAATAAACCCGTTAAGATGCTTCAAAAGTTTTTTTTGAAGAAGTTTGATATTGTTTTTGATTTTCTCGGAAATCCGAGGAGCAGAATGCTGACCGCTTTTATCCGTGCGCCGTTAAAAATCGGTTTCAAAAAAAGGGGTTCTTTTTTCTTTTATAATCTTCGGGCGGAAAGACCGGCGGGCGTAGAATATGCCGCTGCCACAAAATTCAGGCTGCTTGAAGCGGCCGGAGTAAGGGAAAAACCCGGCATTCCAAAAATTTACCTGAGCGAAAGGGAAATAGAAAAGTTTTCGGAATTCGCCGGAGGGCCGGAAGGAACTAAAATCGTAGCGGTTTCGCCCACAAGCCGCCGGCAGGCCCGGCGGTGGAGAAAAGAGTATTTTGCGGAACTTGCCGACAGGTTTGTTTCGCGCGGCTTGAAGGTTATTTTCGTCTGGGGCCCGGGTGAAGAAAATTATATAGGGGATATTGTTTCAATGATGAAGGAAAAGCCGGTTGTCGCTCCGCCGACGGATTTGAGAGAACTTGCGGCGCTGATTTGCAATTGCGATTTGCTTGTCTCAAACTGTAACGGAACGCGCCACATATCGGTTGCATCCGGCACCCCGACGCTTACGATACACGGACCGACCCACTGGAAGTCATGGAAGCCGCCGGATGAGAAGCATGAGGTTATTTTCTCTGATGTCTCCTGCCTTTTTTGCGGGAAAAGAGAATGCGAAGATATGCGGTGCATGGAACAATTAAAACCTGTCACGGTTGAAAAAGCAGCGGTGGAAATGCTAAAAGTATAATATAGAGTAAAGGAGGGGCGTATGGATAGGAAATTCGGGGAACTGGTTAGCGAACTTTCTCATGTTAATATTGAGTTGTGGCATACGGAAGATAAAGCCCGCTCGGATGACGACAGTCAGGTTTCCGCCGCGAAGCGGGAAATTGATAAACTCAACCAGAAAAGAAACGACCTCATAGAGCGGATTGATGAGGCGGCGATCGCTTTAAAGGCAGGGAAAGATGGCTGAAACGATAGGCACTCTTGTTGATAAGATTTCCATATTCGAACTGAAAAGGTTTCACATGGAAGACCAAATGAGAAGAATGGATGTCAGCAGGGAGCACAGAGAAGAATGCGGCCGGAAACTCGGTGTTCTTACGGAGCAGAGAGATGACCTCGTGAAGGAATTGAACGGTTTGTTTAACGGCATAAAAAGCGGAAGAAAAAAGATAAAATTATACCGGCAGTTTAAGATGTACAACGACCCGCGCTACAAGTAAGTGTGAAAGAATTGAAAATTGAAGCCAACGCTGCGAAGAATACTCACAAAGTTGTTGCGGATTTATTGTGTGAGGAGAAAAACTGCAGGACAGTACTGGATATTCCCTGCGGATCCGGCGCTTTTTCCGGGATGCTCTCGGGAAGCGGAATAACCGTGTATTCCGCCGATTGTGAAAATTTGTTTGAAATAAAGGAAGGGCATTTTGACATAGCGGATATGAACAAGACCTTCCCGTATCGGGCAGGGCAGTTCGATGCCGTTGTTTCCATCGACGGGATAGAGCATATTGAAAACCCGTTTAATTTTATCAGGGAGTGTGCGAGGGTTCTCCGCCCCGGCGGTGTCTGCGTAATTTCCACGCCGAACATTTCTTCCTTCAGGTCCCGAGCCCGGTGGCTGTGTACGGGCTTTCACAACAAAAACAAGACGCCTCTTGACGAAACCGCTCCGAATCCGCTCCATCACATCAATATGATTTCTTTCCCGGAACTGCGCTATATTCTGCATTCAAACGGTTTCAGAATTTCAAAGATTGCGGCGAACCGCATCAAGGCAGTCAGCTGGCTGTACTGCCTGCTGATACCCTTTTCATATTTAATTACGCTGGCGGTTTTTTACAGGGAGGAAAAACAGGCGGCACAGCGGAAATGCAACCGCCGGATTTTAAAGCAGCTCTTTTCTCTGCCGGTGCTGTTCGGGGAAACAACGATTATAAAGGCGGTTCGCAAATAAACATTATATGAATATTCTTATTCTTGATTTTGAAAGATGGGACAGCGGCCTGACAAACTATGCAATATCTTCGGCGACGGGTCTTATGGCGCGCGGTCACCGCGTTGTTTTCGCCGGCATAAGGAATATGCCGCCCGTTAATCAGGCACGCAGGAAAAAACTGGAGACAGTTGATTTCTCAAACCGCGCCGATATATTCAAGTTATTGAAACTGCTGGGCAGGTATGACATAGAAATAATGAATCCCCATGACGGCGCTTCGCACTTTTTGTGTTTTCCGGCAAAATTATTCCGTGAAAAAAAACTTAAATTGGTGAGGTCTTACAGTGACGCCCGGCCCGTAAAAAAACATTCTTTCCTCTGGAAACAAACGGATAGATTTATTGCCGCTGCGGAATTTATTAAAAGGGACTTTTTGGAAAACGGATTGGATTCGGAAAAAGTGAAAGTAATTTATCAGGGCATTAGCCCGGACTTTTTTAAGGGAAATGCCGTTGAGAAGACGTCATCCGCCGGGGGTTCCCGGGTTACGATTCTCGGACGTCTCGACCCTGTCAAGGGCCACGCGCATTTTCTGGCAGCGGCGGCAATTGTATCGGAGAAATTTCCGGGAACTTCTTTCAGGGTTATCGGAGACGAAAAAAATGTTAAAATAAGCGGCCTGAAAAGAGAATCCGGCAGACTGGGTTTGAAAAATGTTAAATTTCAGGGTTATGTGGAGGATGTTTCTTCCTATATGAAAGCCAGCGACATAGGCGTCATTGCTTCCGTGGGCTCCGAAGCCGTTTCGCGGACGGCGCTTGAATGGATGGCGAGCGGCACTCCCCTTGTGGTCACGGCCGCCGGCTGTCTTCCGGAAATGGTTGAGGACGGCAAGACGGGAATCGTCGTCACGCCGGGCGACCCGAATGCAATGTCGGCGGCAATTTGCGGACTGATTGAGAACGGGCGGCTCAGAAGTGAAATGGGGAGGGCTGCTTTTCAGAGGGTAAAGAAAAAGTTTTCGTATGAACGTTTTATAACGGAAACGGAAAGGACTTTTTTGGAGACATTATGAAGTTGAGCGTAATAATTATTGCGAAAAACGAGGAAGACAACATTATTGCCTGTCTTGAAAGCGTGAAATGGGCTGATGAGATTGTCGTCGTGGACACGGGCAGTTCGGATAAAACGGCGGAACTCTGCAGGGAATATACCGATAAAGTATTTTTTTCGCAGTGGATGGGTTTCGGGCAGTTAAAGAATTTTGCCGTTCGGAAAACAACGGGGGACTGGATCCTGAACATAGACGCCGACGAGAGAGTGACAGCGGGGCTTCGGGATGAAATTAGAAAGGTTGTCGGCTGCCCGTCGCATTTTGACGGGTTTCACATCCCTTTCCGGTTTTATTTTATGGGGCACCCGATGCGTTACGGCGGTCTGGGTTCGGAAAAGCATCTGCGGCTTTTCAAAAAAGACAAAGGACGGTTTAAGGACGCTCCCGTCCACGAGGCCGTCGCCGTTTCCGGCGCTGTCGGGAAACTGAGGGGCTTCATGGAACACAGGAGTTACCGCGATTTGAAGGAATATTTTCAGAAGTTTAATTTTTATACGAGCATCACGGCGGCGGAAAAACACAGGAGGGGGGTGAAGTTCTGTTCTTTCAATCTTTTCCGCATCCCTTTTGAAATTTTTGTGCGGTTTGTGCTTAAATTGGGTTTTCTGGACGGCGTTTACGGATTTGTTTACGCTGTTTTGTCCGCTTTTTATGCGTGGGTCAAATACATAAAACTCTGGGAAATTGAAAGAAGCGTAAAAAGGTGATTTATCTTTTTGCAGTCCTGATTTTTCTTGCAATATCCGCCAGGTGGAACTGGTGGCGGCCCAAAGTTCAGGGCATTCCTATTCTTATGTATCACAAGATAGGAGACCCTCCCATGGGCTCAAAACTGAAAAAGTTGTGGGTAAGTCCGCGTAAGTTCAGGAAGCAGCTGGCATATTTGAAAAAAAGGGGTTACGAAAGCATAACTTTTAAGAATCTGGCGGCAATGAATGAATTTGATTCCAGAAAAGTCATCATTACCTTTGACGACGGATACCGCAACAACTTTATCAATGCGCTGCCCGTCCTGAAGGAGTTCGGCTATAAAGCGGTTTTTTTTGTTGTCTCGGGCGGCGCCGGCGGCAAGAACTTCTGGCACAATCCCGAACTTGAAGAACCTGTTGATATGCTGACATGGGAAGAAATAAAAAAAATGGACGAGGACGGCATGGAAATCGGCGGGCACACCCTTTCGCACAAAGATATTACGGAACTGCCGGATGACGCATTGGAGAAAGAAATTTTTGAGGACAAAGAAAATATCGAGGAGAAACTCGGAAAAAACATAATGAGTTTCGCTTATCCCTACGGAAAATTCAATGAAAAAGTTAAGGGAATCCTCCGGAGAGCGGGCTATATTTTTGCCTGCAAAATCAAACAGGGGAAAAATAAATTTCCGGTTAAGGACAGGTTTGAGCTGAGAAGAATTCTTGTTCGCGGAGATGAGTGCCTTTTTGATTTTTACCTGAATCTCTCGCGGGGGAGGGTGCGCCTTTGAAAAAAACAGATCCCGGAATTTCGGTGATTATTGCCGTATATAATCGTGCGCGCCGCCTGAAATACTGTCTTGAAAGTTTGAGGCGCCAGACATACAAAAATTTCGAGGTGATTATTGCGGACGACGGCTCCGGGCGGGAAGTTGCCGAACTTGTAAATTCTTTTAGAACCCGGCTTAATATCAGGCATATACGGCAGGATGACAGGGGTTTCAGAAAATGTTTGATTCTGAACAAGGCGGTTCGTGTCACAAGAGGAGAAAAACTTTTTTTCTTTGACGGGGATGTCGTTATTCACCCGAGGTATCTTGAGGTCTCCCGTTCCGGCGTTAAACAGGGAAGATATATGGTTTCCCGTTCGGCTTACCTCTCGGAGTATCTGACGGGGAAAATCCTGCGGAAGAAAATTACGGTGGAGAAAATCTTCGGCTTGCCTTTTTTTATTTTACTGATATACGACGGGCTGTTCGGAAGGACGAGGTTTTTTGAATACGGTGTTTTTCTTCCGGTTATTTTGTCGCGTATCGTCTGCCGATTAAAAAAAGATAAACACATTTTCGGCCGCTCTTGGGCGATTCACAAAAGCGATTATGATAAGGTGAACGGGTACAACAATGATTTTGTCGGCGCTTATTACGAGGACTTCGAAATAACGAGCCGCCTGAAGTTCGCGGGCGCAAAACCGTACCTGATGATAGACCGCGCGGTTTCGTACCATTTGTTTCACAAAAGAATACCGATGGAACCTGAAAATCTTGAGATTTACAGAAAGATAAAAGAAGCAAAAAAAATTTACTGCGCTAACGGTTTAGGGCAGGTCGGAGAAGTTAAGGAACTGACACAATGAACATTCTGATTTATTCGGATAAATTTCTGCCCACAATCGGCGGTTCCTGCAGGGTTGCGTATGAACTGGCAAAAAGGTTTAACTCTTTGGGGCATCTGGTTTCCGTGCTTACCATAGATTCCGTAACGCCGGAAAGGTCTGCGTTTGACGGGCAGTTGCCGTTTCGGATATTCAGAACGCCGACTTACCAGCCGCACCTGTTCAGGCGTTTTCTGACTTACCGGTATTTCAGGAATGTTTTAATCAGGCGCAAGGTGCAATGTATTTATATCCTTGCTTCACATTATGATTATCTGCTTATAAGCGCGGCCGGGCGCATGAGGATTCCTTACGTCGTGAGTATTCAAACGCCGCAGGAACTTATACTGCCGGTCACGCCGCGCAGATACATTAGTAAATTTAAAAAACGGTATGCAGATGCCTCTGTGTTTGTTGCAACTACAGAGGCGATTAAAAGGAATCTTGTAAAAATAGGTGTTCCTGAAAGCAAGATAAAAATGGTGTACATCGGAACGAATCATGACAGATTCAGACCCGGTGTTGATTTTTCGCACATCAATGAAAAATATGCTCTAAAAGGGAAACGCATAATTCTTACGGTAACCCAGCTGGTTCAGAGCAAGGGGATAGGGGATGTTTTGATGGCATTGAAGGAAGTCACAAAAAAAATACATAATGTTGTATATTTAATCGTTGGAACAGGGGACTACGGAAAAAAACTCAGGGAGCAGGTTCTTAAATTAAATTTAGAGGACTCGGTCATTTTTATAGGAATTGTTCCTCATGAGGAACTGCCGGCATATTACTGCGCCGCCGACTTGTTCGTAATGCCTTCATACAGTGAAGGGATGGGCCTTTCCTATCTGGATTCACAGGCCTGCGGCTGTCCTGTTGTGGGATGCAGAGGTGTTTCTGAAGACGCTGTTTCGGACGGCGTTACCGGCAGATTGGTGCATCCCGGAAACATTAACGAACTTTCCGCAGTTATTCTGAAACTTTTATCGGATGAGAATCTGCGCGGAAAAATGGGCGCCGCCGGGCGTGAGATGATTTTGAAAAATTTTAACTGGGACAGCATATCTAAAGCGAATACGGATATCATGCTGGATTTATGCGGCGTGGAGCAAAAAAGGACGAACCCTCTTGTAAGCATTATAATTCCGACACACAACAGGGGTCATCTGATAACGGAGTCGATTGAAAGCGTTTTGAAGCAGACGTACCGGAATTTCGAAATTATAGTTGTTGACGACGGCTCAACCGACGGCACAAAAGAGAGAGTTTCAGCGATAAATGACCAGCGGCTCAAATATGTGAGAGTCGAAGAAAGAAAAGGCCCTGCTTCCTCGCGCAATACGGGTATACGCCTCGCCCGCGGCAGATACATTGCTTTTCAGGACGATGACGATTACTGGCTGAAGGATAAACTTCAGAAACAGGTTGTCGCCCTGGAAAAAAATCCCGCATCCTTCGGGCTCGCTTACAGCGGCGTCTGGAGGAGCAAAAACGGCAGTAAAAAATATTCACCCGCCGGCAGGAACGTAAAGTACACGGGGAATCTTTACAGTCGTCTGCTCAGGGGTAATTTCATAACGATTCATGTACTGGTGAAGCGCGAATGTTTCGAAAAATTGGGATACTTTGATGAAAACCTGCCCGCTCTGGAGGACTGGGATATGTGGCTCAGAATGTCCGGCGAATACGATTTTTTTTACATTGATGACCCTCTTACCGTTTGCCGCGAAACCTCAAACAGCGTTAACTCCAACTGGAGAAATACTGTTAATGCGACGAAGATGATTGTAAAAAAGTATTCGGGGGTTCTCAGAAGGCATAAAAAAACACTGTCGCATCATTCTTTCCGCATCGGGAAAATTCTTGTTAAAAACGGCGAGGCGGAGGAAGGAATAAAAAATATATTCGATGCCATAGGGATATACCCTCTGAATTTGTATTACTGGAGAACGCTGGTGCAGGCATCTATTATAAAGGGGACGGAATGGATAAGGAGACAAATACGTACGGGTGAATAAACGGGAATTTATTGAAAGGGCTGTTTTCTGGGGCATTTTAATTATTGCTTTTGCTATTCCTCTGCTTGGCGGCACTGCGGGAAGGAATATCAAGTATCTGTGGATGGCTATAGGGGTTCTGTGGATTTTAAGGGGGAACGTTTCACTTAAAGGGCCTCTCTTTCTACCGGTTTGCATGTTCGCGATGATTACGGTTCTGTCTGCTTTGACGGGCGTCAACCCGGGCAGAAGTTTCCGCTTTATTGTAAGAGAAGACATAAACATCCTGCTTTTTTTTATTGTTGCCGGCTGCGTAAGAAATAAAAAACATTTTGATTTAATTGTCAGAGTTTTTCTTTTGTCCGCAGCAGCGGTTTGCTTTCTGGCGGTTCTGCAATATGTGTTTCAACGCAGTTCATTCGTTCAAAAAATCCTTGGTTATGCCGGCGTCAGAGGTCTCACCGGCGGCAGGGCTGATACCACTAGGGCGCATCCCCTGATACTTGCAGATAATCTGTGTTTGTATATACCGCTTGCGGCGGCTTTTTTAGCGTCGGCAAAAAAGAGGCTGCTTCCGGCATTGTGTCTGGTTGCAATGATTTCTACGCTTATTTTCACTTACAGCAGGGGGCCGGCTATATATTTGAGCGTTGTTTTTATTATGGCGTCTGTTTTATTTTTCAGGAAACTGAAATGGCTGATTTTGACAACTGTTTTGACGGTTTTTCTGACAGTTTCAATTGTCTCAATAACTAAAGGTCTATCAATTAAAAGGCGGCTGAACTTGAATCCGGGGGGCAGAATAGATCTCTGGAAGTCATCGCTGCTGATGATTAAGGACAGAACTCTTTTCGGCGTCGGCCCGGGGAATGTCATACCTGTTTATGAGAAATCGTACAGGATGAAGAAAATCCGGTTTTACCATTTGCACAATACGTTTATCCATATAACGGCTGAAAGGGGAATTTTTGCGCTGTTCATTTATCTGTGGGTAATTTTTATTTTTTTCCGCAGTTTGTACAGACGGGTTAAAATTCTCGGTTTCAGCGATACGCGCGGAATTATTTTAACCGGAATGATGTTCGGCTTTGCCGCTTACACCCTGGCGGGGCTGACCGATTACACTTTTTACCGCTCGGAGATGTATTTCCCGTTTTATTTTTTAGCGGGCCTCGCAATGTCAAAAGCGGTTGACGAAAACGGGTAAAAATGTGGACATAAAGCTGAAAGACATAACGGGGGTTGTGGTCGCTTACAATACAAAAGACCTGCTGGAGACCTGTCTGAAATCAATAAGAACTTTTTATCCTGATTTAAAAATCATTATTGTAGACGGTTCCGAAGAGAATAATCCCTGTTACGAATATGTCAGGAGCATCGAGGACAAGAACACAAAACCTGTTTCACTGGGGTTTAACATAGGGCACGGCGACGGGCTTGACAGAGGCATAAAAATGGCGTCGACCGATTTCGTCGCAGCGATTGACTCGGACATAATAATGAAAAAACCCCCGATTGAGGAAATGCTGAAATTGTTTGAAGAAGACACATTCGGCGTGGGCGAAATACAGCACGTAAATAAAAGGGGAATAAACATCCCCTCCGGCGATAAAAAAGCCATTCGCTACCTGCATCCCTTTTTCCAGATAATAAACAAAAGGATATACGGGAATTTTCCTCCGTACGTGCATCACGGAGCGCCCTGCATTCTCACGATGATTGACATACACAGGAAGAAACTTTCAGGGAATATATTAAAGGATTTTCCGGTGAGGGAATATATCCGGCACGACTGGGAAGGAACAAGAAAACTGGACCCGCTTGAATTTAAAAGCGGGTGGGTAACTTACAAGAGCGTCAGCGGGTACAGGGCTTTTTTCCGCAGGATAAAAAATCGGTTCAAGGACATTTTCATAAGATGAATTTATTAAAGAATATTTATAAAATGATGGTAAGGACAATAGATAAGAATAGTACTGTCTGTATTTTTTTGCAAAAGCAGTAAACGACAGTATTATATTTTAAACGTTGAAGAGGATATTTTGAGCGGGAAACTTACAATAGCCGTTATGGTTCCTGTTACGAGCAGGAATGCCGGTTATAAAAGTGTTGACGATATTGAAATATTCAAGATTTTTCTACCCTCTTTTATTAAATCTCTAACCGGCGCGGATACGAACAGGTTTAAATACTGGTTCTATCTGGGATATGACGAGGGAGACAGGTTTTATGATAAGGAACAGAATATAAATGAGATTAAATCCAGATTCAGCGAAATGGTAAATTCGGAAAGTATTATCTTGAAAGAGATAAAAAGATGCAGGGATACTATGAATTGCCCGGCATATGTATGGAACATACTGTTTAAAGATGCGTACGATGACGGCTGTGATTATTTCTATCAGATGGGAGACGATATTTTATTGCTTACCCCCGGCTGGAGCGAGCGGTTTGTGAATGTTCTTAAGAATAACAACGATATTGGCGTGACAGGCCCTCTTGAGAAACATAATCAAGCGTATATGACACAGACATTTGTTTCGCGAGAGCACAAAAAAATATTTGGCAGTTATTTTCCATCATCTATTAAGAACTGGTGCTGTGATTACTGGATACACCAGGTGTATATGCCGGAGCATGCTCTGTGGCAGAAGGATATAATGGTTTTGAATACCAGCGTCTATACAACAAATGAAAGATATGAAGTTGCGCCGATTCCGCAAGAGGAAATAGAAAATGTGATAAGTAAAGACCGTCCGCTATTGAGCGAATGGCTCTTATATAACAGGAAAGGCAGGGGTAATCATAAATGCATAGATATTGTGGTATTGTCACATGAAAGGACGGAAATGATTACGGAAATGCTGATTAAGCTGAAAGAACGGACACTGTATCCGCACAGAGTTATTGTATGTGATAATAAATCATCATCTGCCGCAAGAGATAACCTGAAAAGACTTAAGAGTGAGGGTTACATACACAAGCTGATTTTCAATAATTTCAACAAGTGGCCGGAAGGTTTTAATCCGGGACTGAAAGAAGTTAACGGAAATCTGTATTGTCTGTCAGACCCGGATATTATTGTGCCGGAACTGGGTGAGAAATGCTGGCTCACAAGATTGGTGGAATTAATGGATAAATATCATTTTATTGGGAAATTAGGACTCCACATCAGTCTTGAGAACTACTGTAAAAATCAGGGATTCTTGATGTACAACAAAGAACGTTACATTAATACCTTCGAATCAGGGTATATTGAAAACGCAGACAATAAGATATTCAAAGCGCCTGTAAATACGGCCATGGCTATCTGCAGAAGGTCGCTGTTTAAAACTTACAACGGCGGGTATCCTGAAATTCCGGGCAGGGAATATCAAAATATGTATAAAGAATGCTATGGAATAGGCAGGACATCCCCGCCGCTGAGTTGTATACATCTGGGGTTTAATGAATGTATGGACTTAGGCAGGGTAAATCTGGAATATGTGACGGTAAGAAGTAAAATTATTCCTTCAAAGTATAATAAAAAGTTGCGTTGGGTATTAAAATATAAGAGATTTAAAAAAAGAATTGGACTTTTCGGGAAAGAGCTGCTTAATCGGCAGGGTGCAGAGTAAAATAGAAGAAGGATAATTTGGGATATTCTTGAAATTGAGAAAAAACTAAATAAAATGTAAACACTGCAGGTTCCCGTATTTTTCTGTCAATTTAACCGGTAGAAGTGTTCAATGCTGCACCACAATACTTGAGTAAATCTGTTTTGTTTCAATTGCCGTATTTTTCCAGGAGAAGTTATTTAATTTTTCTTGCCCTTTGTTAATTAATTTTTTTCGAAGGGATGTGTCGTGTAATATTAATTTCACGGCGCTTAGAATAGACTTTCCATCATTCGGGTCAAAATAGAGAGCCGCTCTGTCGGCTATCTCGGGCAGGGAACCGGTATTGCTTGCCAGAACAGGGCAATTATTGGCGAAAGCTTCTATGATTGGAAACCCGAAACCCTCGTATTTTGAGGGGAAACAAAAAGCCAGAGCATTGGCGTAATAGTAAGATAATTCTTCGTCGCTTTTTGGAAAGTATTGTATAACTTTGTTTTTAATGTGCAAGTTTTTCAAAGTATTTGTTTCCTCCGCAGTAAATGTTCCGCTACCGATACAGACAAGAAATAGTTCTTCATTTGTGCTTAGTAAAGAGGATATAGATTGCAGGAAAAAAACGAAGTTTTTATAAAGGCATCTGCTCCCTACGAAGAGCAAATATTTGTTTGGCATTTGGGGATTGTTATTTGTAATATTTTGAGTATCTGTTAATGAACAGCCATGGTATATTACCTTGATTTTATTTTCAGGAATACCTAATAAATGCATAATATCTCTCTTCGTATTTTTAGAAACAGCAATTATTTTGGTGGCTTTTTGAGCCAGCTCCTTTTTTTGTTTACTTGTTTTGTCATTCCCCGGAAACAAATTAGGAAATTTTTCATGTATCATATCATGAATGGTCAAAATAAAAGGCTTTGAACCGATATATTTCAAAAAGTAGGGATTGTAATATGTGGGATGGAAAATATCAAAATCCCCCTTTTTTAAAGATGTTATGCTTGCGTTGAGGTTTTCTTTGACATTTTTAACCCGCTCCTTTTTCCGTGCCCGTCGCGGGAGTAGAAGTTCAAATAAGGTAGAAATGAATGAAGTTTTGTTCTTTTGTTTTTTCTGCGCGGAAAATAAAGGATTATCCTGCATGTGGATGTTATCAGTATGTAGTAAGGAAAGAGAAACTTCAATATCCTTATCTGATGAATAATGCTTAATCAGTTCGCTGAAGTAGCGGGATATCCCGCCGCTTCTCTGCTCCTGAAAGATTTGGTGGTCGTACAGCACTTTCATAATATGTCTTTTTTGCTCATTGCTATAATACGGTACATATCATCGGTGGTTTTACTCTTTAAGGATTTGAAACATTTTTTACAAAGGTATTTTTTTAGTATTTTACGATACCCGCTGTTGTTTTGTTTCAGGAATAAATCGATATAAAAATTGTTTAATTGTCTTTCTGTTAGGATATGAAAGTTGTTTTTTGAATGGAGATTTAACTCATATTTTTTCGCGATAAATTCCAGTGTTTTTTTTGAATAAAAAGATATATGCTGGCCGTGATCCAGCCCGTAATACCACCACTCTTCCGGTTTTGGAACCTCTTTCGGCAACAAATTTGTTGTGAATATTATATTTCTGCTTATGGAGAGCATTCTTTTGATTTCTGTAAGAGGATTTACAAAATGTTCAAAACTTTCGAAAGAAGTAATGAGTTCAATATTACGAACCAGTGGATTATATTCAAATCCTTTTGCAAACAAATTTTCGGAATACGGGTCCAGCCAGTAGAAATCAAATCCCGTATCTCTCATTAAACGGGTTAAAATACCGTAGCCGCCTGCATAGTCGAGATATTGCCCCTCTCTGTTAAAAAGATAATACAACAAGGGGGTAATTATTTTTGACAAAGACAGGTTCCTTTGAAGCAAGCCAGTATCGCTGTTGTTGATAGCAGTGAGGTACGATTCCTTCAGCCAATAAGGGTCTTCCGTCTGTAAAAACTTGCAAGTTTTACACTGGTAATATTTTACACTGTATTTGAAAAGCAGTGTGCCGTTAAATATATGAGTATTTTCATTCCCGCAGATTTTACATTTCATTTTTCTGCCTCAGCGTTCTGCCCGTATAAATAATAGCATCTTTTGCGGAATATTCAAAATACAGGATTTAACTTCCCGGATTTTTATTTGATATAATCAAACAGTATCGGTGAATAGGCGGTGGAGGCAAAATATGACTGTAATGAAACTCTTGAGGTGGCTGAGAATAAACGTAAAAGAAAAAATAATCGTAAACCAGTTTCATAAACTCTATTACGGCCGATGCAGCAGGACATGGGGCAACACGTTCTGGATGGGCGTGCCGGTGCTGAAGTGTCCGCTGGACATGTGGGTTTACCAGGAGATTATTTTTGAAATAAAACCCGACATCATAATAGAATGCGGCACCGCAAATGGCGGCGGGGCTTTATTTCTGGCTTCCGTATGCGACCTGATAGACCACGGGGAGATTGTGACCATAGATGTTGCGGAACAGGGCTGTCCGGCACACAAGAGAATAAAGTTCCTGCTCGGCTCATCAGTATCCGAAGAAATTCTGGAAAAAGTCAGAGAAGCGGTTGCCGGCAAAGAAAAGGTGATGGTTATCCTTGATTCGGCGCATGATAAGGAACATGTGCTGAATGAATTGAGAAAATACAGCGGTTTGGTAAGTAAAGGCAGCTACATAATTGTTGAAGACAGCAACATAAATGGCCATCCTGTCTCGCCCGGCTCAGGGCCAGGCCCCATGGAAGCTGTTAAGGAATTTTTAAAAGAAAAGGGTAAAGAATTTATTATAGATAAAACAAAAGAAAAATTCTTTTTAACATTCTTTCCCAACGGGTATCTGAAAAGGACAGGATAATAATTCAGGAAATTGCATTTGAATTTTGCTAACATATAAAATAACGGGAGGTTGAGGTGTTATGATGGAACGGTTTGAAATTATTAACAGATTCGTAAAAAAATACAAGTATAAAAGGTATCTTGAGATAGGGGTGGACGAGGGACTGGCTTTTAAAAAAATAAAAATAAAGCACAAGGTTGGCGTTGACCCTAATGGGGATACCGACTACAGGATGACATCGGATGAGTTTTTTGCACAGACAAGCGAAAATTACGACATCATATTTATTGACGGTCTGCACCACAGCAGTCAGGCGGACAAGGATATTCAGAACGCTTTGAAGCACTTGAATGATGGCGGAACAATAATCCTGCACGACTGCAATCCCCTGAGTGAAGGGCACCAGAGAGTGCCGAGGGTGCAGACCGCATGGACGGGCGATGTGTGGAAATCCATTGCCCGATTGAGGAACAGCGCCCCGGATTTGGAAATATATGTTGTGGATACCGACTGCGGCTGCGGCGTGATAAGAAGGGGACAGCAGAAACTTTACAGCGACCCTGTTGAATATACATACGAGTATCTTGACGCTCACAGAAAGGAACTCCTGAACTTGATATCGGCGGACGAATTCAAAAAAAGAATAAAACAATAATTTCCTCTGCGCGGTGTGGTTAAACGCATTTATTTTATGTTGCTTTAAAATTTGCTAATATAAAACTACTATGAAGGGGATAATTCTGGCAGGGGGTAAGGCGACGCGGCTTTATCCGGTTACGAAAGGCGTCTGCAAACATCTCCTTCCCGTGTATGACAAACCGATGATTTATTATCCTCTGTCCGTTCTTATGCTTGCGGGCATCAGAGACATCCTGATTATTTCAACGCCGCCCGACCTGCCAAGATTTGAGAACCTGCTTGGAGACGGTTCGCAGATCGGCATTTCAATTTCGTACAGGGAGCAGGCCCAGCCGCATGGTCTCGCGGAAGCGTTCATAATAGGGGAGAAATTTATCGGCGGAGATAGCGTGTGCCTTGTTCTGGGAGACAACATATTTTTCGGCCGCGGTTTCAGCGCTTCGCTGAAAGAGGCAGCCGCGCTTAAAGAGGGCGCGCGGGTTTTCGGATATTATGTAAACGACCCGGAAAGGTACGGCGTTGTTGAGTTTGATAAAAACAGAAAGGTTCTTTCTCTCGTGGAGAAGCCGCGGCATCCGAAATCAAACTACGCTGTCACGGGTCTATATTTTTATGACAATGATGTCGTTGGAATTGCGAAAGGGCTGACGCCCTCGGCGAGGGGCGAACTTGAAATAACCGATGTCAACAGGGAGTATCTGAAGAGAGGAACGCTTCGGGTGGAACTGCTGGGGCGGGGGTTCGCCTGGCTTGACACGGGGACTTATGATTCCCTTCTGGACGCGGCCCTTTTCGTGCGAACAATTGAAGAGAGACAGGCATTGAAGATAGGATGCGTTGAGGAGATTGCATACAAAATGGGTTTTATTGATAAAAAGAAGTTGCTTTCTCTCGCGGATGAGATGAAGACGGACTACGGAAAATATCTGATAGAGGTAATCGGTGAAAAATAAGAAAATTCTGATTTTCGGTAAAGGTTTTATAGGAACGCGCCTTCACGAAGAACTCAAATGTGATATTACTGCCGCAATGATTAATTCTTACGAGAATGCCGAAAAGGAAATTAAGAAATACAATCCCGGCATTGTCATAAACTGCATCGGTTATACGGGGGTTTCCAATGTTGACGATTGCGAGAAGGACATTGACCAGACCCTCACCGCAAACGTTTTCGTCCCGCTAATTTTGGCGGAGGCGTGCCTGAGAAGTAACGCAAAATTCGTTCACATAAGCAGCGGCTGCATTTACGATTTTGATTATAGCAGGCCGGAACCTTTAACCGAAGATGATGAGCCGCTGTATTTTAAATTGTTTTATTCGCGTTCTAAAATTTACTCCGAAAAAGCGCTTTTGAGTTTATCAAAAAAACTGGATGTTCTGATTTTGAGAATCAGAATTCCCCTCGACGACAGGAAGCATCCGAAAAACGTTCTGGCAAAACTCATCAGGTACAAAACGGTTATTGACGTTCCGAATTCCATTACGTATATTCCGGATTTTATTGAGGCGATGAAACATCTGCTCAAAATTGACGCCCGGGGGCTTTTTAATGTTGTAAATAAAGGGGCGCTCGGGTATCCGGAACTTCTGAATGTTTACAAAAAATACGACGGGAATTTTGAATACACGGTCATTCCGCTTGAGAGATTGAATCTGGAAAGGACGAATCTTATTCTTTCGACGGAGAAACTTGAAAAAACCGGCTTTAAGGTGAGAAAAATACAGGACGTTCTTGAAGAATGCGTAAAAGGTTTCATAAGTTAATAGTCACAGGCGGCGCCGGATTCATCGGCAGCGAGTTTGTCCGGAAGTTTGCCGGAAAGTATAGAATTATTGTTGTTGACAAACTTACTTACGCCGCAGATTTAAAACGTCTTGAAGGTGTAAAGGGAAAATTCAGATTTTACAAAGTTGACATCTGCGCCGCAAAGAAAATCTCTGAAATTTTTAGAAAGGAAAAACCCGATGCCGTCGTCCATTTCGCCGCCGAGAGCCACGTGGACAGAAGCATAGAGGACGCCTCGCCTTTTATGAAGACGAATGTTCTGGGCACGCAGGTTTTGCTGGATGCGGCGAGGAAACACAATGTAAAAAAATTCTGTCACATTTCCACAGATGAAATTTACGGGGAAATTAAGAAGGGGAAATTCAGTGAAAATTCCCCGTTTGCCCCCAACAGCCCGTATTCGGCAAGTAAAGCCGCCGGCGATATGCTGGCGAGAGCATATTACAGGACGTATCATCTCCCCGTTGTAATTGCCCGCCCGAGCAATAATTACGGACCCTGGCAGTTTCCGGAAAAACTAATTCCCGTCATAATTCAGAACGCTCTCGTCGGCAGGAAAGTGCCCGTTTACGCGCAGGGCGAAAATGTCCGCGAATGGCTTTATGTTTCCGACTGCGCCGAAGCGATTCTGCGCATTCTTGAAAAAGGAAAAATCGGCGAGGCATATAACGTCGGAAGCGGCCACGAGGAGCGGAATATAGACGTGGTGAAGGGAATTTTGAAAATTTTAGGGAAACCGCAGGGTCTTATCGCATTTGTGAAAGACCGCCCCGGCCACGATTTCAGATATTCTCTGAATACGGCAAAAATAAGAGCGGGTTTCGGATGGCTCCCGGAGACAAAATTCCCCGACGGCCTGAGGAAGACCGTCGGCTGGTACGTAAAGAACAGGGGCTGGATTAAAAGCGTTTTAGATGCGGGATAAGAACCGCGCTTCCGCAGCGCTGATATTATTCTTTTTTAACTTCGTTGTTTCCCTCGTTATAGGTCTTCCGTATTTTTCGTTCGTGAGGGCGGGATATTTATTTTCCTTTCTCGCGTATGTTTCGAATTTCCTCTCTTTGCATCTGTTGTTCTTTCTGCTGCTTTTGCCCGTCGCGCAAATTTTAAGAGCCCAGTTTATATTAAAAGTTTTTGTTTCGCTGGTTTATACGGTTTTTCACGCAACGATTTTTCTGGACATATTCACATACAGATTTTTCCGGTTTCATCTTAATTCGCTTGCGCTGAATATCCTCACGACCAGGGGCGGCTGGGCGACGCTTGACCTGAGCGGCGGTTTTCTGTTTCTCAGCATTCTGTTTATCGTTACTGTGCTTGCGGCGGAATATTTTGTTTTTTCTTTTCTGTTGAAAAAGACGCCGAAAGTCAAAGCCGGCAAAAAGATTTTTGCGGCCGTTTTGTGCGCTCTTGCCGTGGTTTTTACCGACAAAATGATTTTCGCTTATGCGGACATCACGAACAACACGGATATAATGTCGATTTCTTCCGTCTTTCCCTTTTACACGCCTGTAACAATGAAAAAGTTTCTCGGTAAATTCGGGATAAAACCCGAAGAGCGCTTCCCGGCAAGAGTAAGAATTGACAGGAAATCGCATCTGCGTTATCCGGGGAAGGAACTCGTTTTTGAAAAAGGGAAAAGCAAGCCGAACATTGTTTTTATTCTGATTGACTCTTTCAGATACGATATGTTTTCTCCCGAAATCTCACCGGAAGTTTACGGGTTTTCAAAAAAATGTTCTGTTTTCCAAAATCATTACAGCGGCGGGAACTGCTCCAGGTTCGGAGTGTTTTCCCTGTTTTACGGGCTCCACGGCTCTTACTGGTTCAGGTTTCTTTCCGCCCGCCGCGGTCCTGTTTTTATGGATTCGCTTAAAAATTTGGGGTATGACTTCAAAATTCTTGCGGCTGCCAAACTTACTTCGCCGGAATTTCGCCAGACCTGTTTTGCGGAAATTGAAGATAAAGATATTACCGATGAATTCGGCACGCGCGATAAAATTGCGAGAGACACCGCTCTCGCAGACGGGCTCGTTAAATGGCTTGACGGAAGGAAGAGCGTTAAACCTTTCTTCGCGTTTGTTTTTTTTGACTCCGCTCACGGCTCTTATTCCTACACGAAGGAATTTGAAAAATTCATACCCGTCACCGGCAGTGTGAATTATCTGAAACTTAATCCCGGAAACATACGCCCTGTATTTAACAGGTATAAGAATTCAATCGGGTTTAACGATTCTTTAACGGGGCGCATAATCAGAGGTCTTGAGAAGAAAGGTTTGCTTAAGAATACGATTGTTGTGATTTCGGGCGACCACGGCGAAGAGTTTTTCGAGCACGGTTTTTACGGGCACAACGGGGCTTTTACCGACGAGCAGGCGAAAGTGCCTCTGATTTTTTATGTCCCGGGTCGCGGTCACCGGGAATTTAAGAAACTGACTTCGCATTCCGATGTTGTCCCGACGATTCTTGAAATGCTCGGATGCAGAAACGAAAGTTCGGATTATTGTCTGGGATATGATCTTTTCGGCGATTACAGGCGTGGTGACGTTGTCTGTTCCACATGGGACAAACTTGCGGTCATAGGGGAAGATATTACTGTGATTCCCGTTATGTCCAGATTTCAAAGAGTCCGCAAATTTGATAGAAATTACAGGGAGATTGACAGGAAGATGGACAGCAAAAGGTTTCTGCTGCTCAGCCGGGAACTCCGCCGGTTTGTAAAATAATGCCGGAAAATATTTTAGAAATAAATAGAAACGGGCTCGTAATGAAAGTTAACGCGGATAAAACTCCGTCAAATCCGGGTTTCTGGCAGTCGGAAAACTGGGAAAGCGACACATTCAAAACGCTCCGGCGTTTTCTGGACAAACAGCACAGTTATATAGACATCGGCGCGTGGATAGGCCCCACCGTCCTGTACGGCTGCCAGCTGGCGAAGCGCTGCTATGCGGTCGAGCCCGATAAGGTTGCGCTGGGAATTCTTAAGGAAAATATTGCCCTGAACGGTTTTAAGAACATAACGGTTTTTGACGGGGCCGTATGGGGCAGGAATGGAGAAAAGCGTCTGGGTCTCAGGGGCAGCTGGGGCAGCAGCATGAGCAGTTTTTTGAAGAAACGCCCGAAGAAAACCATAAAAGTTGACTGCGTTACGCTGCAGACCCTGTTCGAGCGGTACAATATAACCGATTGCAATTTTATAAAGATGGATACCGAAGGCGCCGAAGTAGAGATATTGAAATCGGCAGGCGAATTTCTGAAAGGAACAGGGATAACCCTGCATTTATCGGTCCATAAGCCCTTCTTTAAAAATAAAAAAAGAGATACGGAAGAAGTAATAAAGGTTCTGGAGCAGTACAAGCATCTGTATCTTGATAACGGCGAGGAAGTTTCAGCGGGTTATTTAAGGGGCGCGGAGGTTTTTTTGAATTTTATTGCGACCGACCGCGTGTTATGGGGACGGAGGTAATTAAAAATGCAAAGCGGATTGCTTTCCGTAAGGAGCGAATTATGAAGAAGTTTTTTTCGGGCAGGGTATGGCTTGCCGTCAGCGTGATGATTCTTTTGCTGTTTGCCGCAGGCCGCATAACAGGCGCGCGGGCGCCGGACAAACAGCGCAGTGAAACTTCAATCGTAAGCGCTTCACCCGCGGCGCCGTATGAAGGGGGACAGAAAACCGCAATAGGCTCAAGACAGAAATTAGACACATCTCTCGGAATGCGCCTGCTCGGTTTCTTCGGTCTTTTCCTTCTTGTTTTTATCAGCTGGATGATGTCCGTTGACAGGAAGAACATAAACTGGCGTCCGGTAATCTGGGGGATTGTTTTACAGATTATTTTCGGACTGATTGTCCTTTCGGAGACGGTTGGAAGTTTTTTCTTTAATTTTGTTAATAATACCGTGATGGTGCTGCTGTCGTTCAGCGAAGAAGGCGCGGCTTTTGTTTTCGGAAAACTCGCCTACGGACCCGCCGACCCGCGCGGCATGCAGCAGGGAATGTTTTTCTTTTTTTCCGTGCTCCCGACGATAATTTTCTTCTGTTCGCTTATGACCATAATGTATCACCTCGGCATTATGCAGGTTATCGTCAGTTTTATTGCAAAGATTATGCGTAAGACAATGAAGACAAGCGGTTCGGAAACCCTTTCCACCGCTGCGAACATTTTTGTCGGGCAGACGGAGGCGCCCCTGATTGTAAAGCCGTTCCTTAAAAATATGACGACGAGCGAACTCCACGCCGTAATGACGGGCGGGTTTGCTACTGTCGCCGGTGGGGTGATGGCGGCGTATGTCCTTTTTTTAAAGGATTATATCCCCAACATAGCGGGGCATCTTGTTACCGCAAGCATAATGAGCGCTCCCGCGGCGCTTGCCATTTCCAAAATTGTGTACCCTGAAAGAGAACATTCGGAGACAGCCGGCGATATGAAAATAAAAGTTGAAAAACCCGATTCAAATGTTATAGAGGCAGCTTCCCGCGGCGCTTCGGAAGGAATGATGCTGCTTCTCAATGTCGCAGGGATGCTCATTGCTTTCGTGGCGCTGGTCGCGATGATTAATTTCGGTCTTGAGAAATTTTCAGACATAAGCAGCAAGGCGCTCGGTAAAAACCCGTACAGGCTGATACTGCCGGAAAAAAGCGTGAATGCGCTGCAGAAAGACGACGTTATTAAAGTGAGTAAAGGGGATAAAACCTTTGAATACAGTGTTTCAAATATAAAAAAAGGCAGCGTCTTTACGGAGAAGCGTCTGCGCGTTGATTTTCAGAGTCAGGATTATGCCGTTTTCCGCGCCGGGAAAAAAATATTTACCGGCGGCGGGCTGAGCGGTTATTGTCCGGTATTTTTTATAAATTTATCGGTCCTGCTCGGCTTGCTCTTCGCGCCGGTTTCGTGGGCGATGGGTGTTCCGTGGAGAGAGGCGGCCGTCGTAGGCCGGCTCCTCGGCGAAAAACTGGTCCTGACTGAATTTATTGCGTACATCAATTTAGCCGGGATTTTGCAGAACGGTTATCAGACGGTAACGGGCTCGGTCATTCATCTTTCACCGCGCTCCGCCGTTATCGCTTCTTACGCTCTCTGCGGCTTTGCGAATTTTGCGTCGATCGGGATTCAGATCGGCGGCATCGGTTCGCTCGCGCCGAACAAGCGCAGCACTCTGGCGAAGATAGGTATGCGGGCGATGTTCTCCGGCGCGATTGCGGCGTGCATGACCGGCGCCGTCGCGGGAATTCTGCTGTGAAAAAAATCAAAATGAAAAACGGCGGGGTTGCGTGGATTCAATTCGGCGTTCTGGAAAAATTCACTAAGGATGTTTTTGCCGCCCTCGGCGTCCCCGTCCGCGATGCGGAAATCTGCGCGGACGTTCTGGTAACGGCGGACAAGAGAGGGATTGATTCTCACGGCATCGCGCGGCTTAAGACAATTTACTACGACAGGATAAGAGCGGGGATACAGAAGCCCGAAACGGAATTTGAAATCGTAAAAGAGACCCCTGCGACGGTTCTCATCGACGGGCACGACGGGATGGGGCAGGTCATTTCTAAAAAAGCGATGGCCGTTGCAATTGAAAAAGGGAAAAAAACAGGTCTCGGCATGGCGGCGGTCAAGAATTCCACCCATTACGGAATCGCAGGATATTATGTTTTGATGGCGGCGGAAGAGGGCATGATAGGAATAACGGGTACGAACGCGCGGCCCTCGGTTGCGCCGACTTTCGGCGTTGAGAACATGCTCGGAACGAATCCCCTGACTTTCGGAATCCCGACCGACGAAGAATTCCCTTTTGTCATTGACTGCGCCACTTCCCTTGCCCAGCGCGGAAAAATTGAGAATTATGCCAGGAAAAGGGGAAAAATTCCGCCCGGCTGGGTCGTAAGCCGCGACGGCGTTTCGAAAACGGATGCGGGAGAGATTCTGAATGACCTGCTGAAGGGTAACGCGGCTCTTGTGCCCCTCGGCGGGGCAGGGGAGGAAACTGCGGGATACAAGGGATACGGTTATTCAACCGCTGTCGAAATTCTTTCCGCCGCTCTTCAGGGCGGCCCTTTTCTGAAAATGCTTTCGGGGGAGAGGGGCGCGTATCATCTGGGGCACTTTTTTATCGCAATAAATGTTTCCGCTTTTACGGAATTGAAAAGTTTCAAAAAAACCGCGGGCGATATTTTGCGCGCCCTGCGCGCCTCCGAAAAAGCGCCCGGGCAGGCCAGAATTTATACGGCGGGCGAGAAGGAATATCTCGCGTGGCAGATAAGAAAAAATAAAGGCGCTCCGGTGCCGGAAAAAACACAGCGGGAAATTCTCCGGATGCGCGATGAAATGGGCTTGCTTGAATACAAATTTTCTTTTGAAAAGGAGGGGTGATGTTACAGACGGGAGTTGCTGACGGTTTTCTCGCGGCACGATATTCTTTTTTCAGTTGGCGGCATTGCCTTGCCGTCCCGAAGAAATTCGCTTTGTCTTTCGCGATGGCAGGATTAACAGGTCTCCTCGCTCAGGTCTGTTTCCGTCTTCCTTTTACGCCGGTGCCCGTAACGGGTCAGGTTCTCGGCGTTCTTTTGAGCGGCGTTTTCTGCGGCGGCATTTTCGGTTCGGTCAGCCAGATAATTTATGTCGGGCTCGGCGCTTTAGGCGTCCCGTGGTTCGCCGGCGGCACGGCGGGTTCTGCGGCTGTTTTTCTTGGGCCTTCAGGCGGTTATTTCATCGGTTTCATTCTTGCCCCGCTGGCGGTCGGCAGTTTCACGGACAGATACATATCCGCCCGCACATTTTTTTCGCAGTTGAAATTTATGCTCCTCGGCGTCGGGATTATATATTTCTTCGGGGTTATAGTCCTTTCCCTCGCTATCAAAGCGGGTTTTTGGGAGACGCTGGTCAAAGGCGTTTTTCCTTTCATTTTAATAGATTTGCTGAAAGCGTCTTTGTCCGCCGGAATCAGTTCTTCCGTTCTCCCGAAGGCGCCGTACAACGGGGAACTTGACAGGGCAGAATACGTTCGCTGATGCTGCGTATCAGGGCGCATCATTTTCTGTGCATGCAGGGTTTTCAGGGCTCCGGTTACAATGAGGAATTTGCGGAGAATATGCGGTCTGTCATTTTTAAAATTAATTCCGGCGCCGCTCCGGAGGCAGAGGTGGTTTCGCGCTGCGACGTGTTTTGCGACGCCTGTCCGCACAACGAAGACGGATATTGCCGGAAAATCCGCGGCGCCGCCAAAACCATGGACAGAACCGTCCTGAAAAAATTAGACATGAAGGAAGGAACAAAAATGCGGGTCGGGGATGTTCTGCATCTCGTGAATACAAAGTTGAAAAGCGTTTCGGATGTTCTCGGCGTTTGCGGTCCCTGCGAGTGGCAGGAAAAATGTTTGTGGTTTAAGGGGCTGTCGTGAAAGTCCTCGTCGGCTCTCTGAACCCGGTAAAGATAGAGGCGGCGCAGGATGCGTTTTCAAAATACTACGGCGATGTTGAAATTACAGGTCTGGATGTCGCCCCGGATGTCCCCGTACAGCCGGTGAACGAGCAGACGTTTGAGGGCGCGGAAAACCGCGCAAGAAAACTTCTGGAAAAAAATGAAAAGGAAAAACTCGGCGCGGATTTTTTTACGGGCATAGAGGGCGGAATAATAAAACTTCATTCAAGATGGTTTTCGTTCGGCGGGATGTGCATCATGGATAAAAAAGGCAGAACCGGTTTCGGGACGACGCCGTTGTTCGAACTTCCGCCGGCAATCGCAGGGGAACTTTTGCAGGGCTCGGAACTCGGCGACGTGATGGACCGCCTGCAGAACGATAACAACACAAAACAGAAACACGGGGCAATCGGATTTTTTACGAAAGGGGTTATAAACAGAAAAAAATTTTATGTCCAGGGGCTGCTCGCCGCGCTGATCCCTTTCGTTAACGAGGAGTTGTTTTGAACAGGGAATTGAAGGATATTTTTTACGTCGTAAAATACGTTGCCGGTATTTTGTCGGCCGCGTATGTTGTTTTTGTCGCCGTAACGTTTGTTTTTCAAAAGGACTTTATTTATTTCCCGAAGCGGGAACTCATCATTACGCCCGAAAAAACAGGTTTGCCGTACGAGGATGTTTTTTTTGAAACTTCCGGCGGGATAAAACTCAACGGCTGGTTCGTTGCGGGAGTCCCCGGGGGAAAAACGGTTCTTTTCTGCCACGGAAATGCGGACAACATTTCTTATTTTCTTGACGAAGTAAAACAGTTTAACGGAATGGGTTTCGGCGTTTTTATTTTTGATTACCGCGGTTACGGACGGAGCGGCGGAAAACCGTGCGAGGCAGGGATTTATCTGGACGCCGCCGCCGCATGGAACTGGCTTATAGGCAGTAAGCGTCTTTTACCGGCAGATATTATCGTTGTCGGCAGATCGCTCGGAGGAGCCGTTGCCTCGCATCTTGCGGCGGAACACAAACCGGGTTTTCTTTCGGTTGAATCCGCATTTACGTCCATAGAAGATATGAGCAGGATTAAATACCCTTTTTTGCCGGTAAAATATTTACTGAAGTATCATTACAGAACCGTTGAACACATCAGGAATGTGCGTTGTCCCGTCCTTGTCGTTCACAGCCGCGAAGATAAGGAAGTCCCGTTCAGCCAGGGGCTTAGGATTTTTCAGGCGGCAAACAATCCGAAAGAATTTCTTGAAATCAAAGGCGGCCACAGAGACGGTTTTATTACTTCGAACGAAATTTACCGGGAAGGGCTGACTGCCTTCATCGGGGCGAATTAAACTTTCAGCGGTTCAAATATGGCCGTTGGCATTCAACCGCAACCGAACCGCGCGCTGCAATTTCTTAAAAACTTTTTTATAAACTGCGTGGAAGTTGCAGCGTAAGATTTTAAAAGAAAAAAATTGGAATTTTCAGACAATATATGATATTATAAAAACGTTGTTAGGTGAACTTTTCAAAGTGTTTTTGATGTGTGCCCGCCTGCCCGCCTGAGGCTGGCGGCAGAGGGTTTGAACCGCGTTAATGGAGGTTTTTATGTTCGGAAGAAAAAAAGAAAATGAAGTTAAGGTTTTAATCAGCGAACACCTGGAGAAGGTGTCGAAAACCGTTGAAAAAATGACTCTTTCCGTTCAGGACTATATCAAAGGCAATATAGACGATGCTAAAGAGAACGGGTACCAGACGCATCTTGTGGAAAAAGAGGCAGATGAGAAGAGAAGGACAATAATCGAGAAACTTCACAAAGGGGCTTTTCTTCCCGTCTTCAGGGAAGACCTGATAAAACTCGTCGCCCAGCAGGACAAAATTGCGGACAGGGCGGAATCGTGCTGTGATTTCTGTCTCACCCAGCGGCCTGAAATTCCCGGAAAATTCAGGAAGAAATTTGAGGAACTCCTCAGCGCTTCGGTAGAGACATTTAAGCCCTATAAAGAAGCGCTGGAGCAGACGTTTATCAGTTACGATATTATGAAGGTTAAGATAAAAGAGGTGAACACCGAAGAAGAAAAAGCGGATACCGTAGAGTGGCACATTACCAGAGATATTTTTACCTCGGATATGCCTCTCGCGCAGAAAATACATCTCAGGGATCTTGTTTTTCACATTGTATGCATTTCGGACATAATAGAAGACGCTGCCGACGACCTTGACATTTTCATGGTCAAATACCGGATGTAAGAGAGAGTATGTTTAAACTCTTACCCGGGTTTTATCTCGGCTGGGGTCTCGGCGCCAACGACGCCGCCAATGTTTTCGGACCGCAGACGCATTCGGGAATAATCAGTTACAGAACCGCCGTTGTACTGACGTCGGTTTTTGTGATACTCGGAGCGTTGATAGAAGGAGACAAGGGTTTCGCGCACATCGGGAACATGGTCGCGGGGCTTACCGCCGCGCAGGTATTCATAGTGACGCTTTCGGCGGCGGTCATGATGAACATAATGAGTTACGCAAAGATACCCGCCTCCACCTCGCATTCAATTGTGGGTTCTCTCATAGGAGCGGGAATCGCTTTCGGTCAGGAAGTGGACTACTCAAAAATCGTCAAATCCGTTTACTGCTGGGTCATAACGCCTGTGGGCGCTGCCGTTTTCGCATTTCTTTTTTACCACATACTGAGTTTTGTATGGGTGAAACGGATAAAGAATCTGTTCATGCTCAGCTGGACCATCAAGATATTTTCCATACTCTTCGGCTGTTACGGCGCGTATTCGCTGGGTGCGAATAACCTTGCGAACGTCGTGGGCATTTACGTGCACGGCGGCATGCTTACGGGGCGTCTCGGACAAATCCTCGGGGGAGCGGCCATAGCTTTCGGAGTCATTACTTATTCTAAAAACGTAATGGCTACGGTGGGAAGCGGTATAACGACACTGAATCCCTTCGGCGCGCTGGTCTCCGTTTTAAGCGGGGCTCTTGTGCTGCACATCTTTGCGAAATTGGGCGTTCCGGTTTCTTCTTCGCAGGCGGTCGTCGGCGCTGTTCTGGGCGTGGGGATTGTGAAGGGCGCCAAAACCGTCAGTTACAGGAAATTGTTCCAGATTTTTGTGGGCTGGATAGCAACTCTTGCCGGTACGATTGTTTTCAGTTACATAATGTGCGTTCTGTACCGCAAAATCACCGGCGCGTGAAACTTGAAAGGGCGAGCGGGATTTTACTGCACCCGACTTCTCTTCCTTCAAAATACGGCATTGGCGATTTCGGGCCCGCCGCCCGTAAATTTGTGGACTTTTTGTCCGCATCAGGGCAGAAACTCTGGCAGATACTCCCTCTTCAGCATACCGCGGGCGGCTCTCCCTACGACTGCATTTCCGCTTTTGCGGGAAATCCTCTTCTCATCAGTCCCGATGAACTTATCAAAGACGGAATTCTTCCGAAAAAAATTCCCGCGCCGGAATTTTCTTCGGAAAGGGTTGATTTCAGAAAAGCCGGAAAATTCAAAGCAGAAGCGTTGAAACGGGCGTTCGGAAATTTCAAGGGAAGCCGGGCGTTTGAACTTTTCTGCCGGAAGAACGGATACTGGCTTGACGATTACTGCAATTTTCTGGTTTTGAGGGATAAATTCGGGCCTTTGTGGAACAGGTGGCCTGTATCTTTCGCAAAAAGGGAAGAGAAACATTTGAATGATTTCAGGAAAAAATTTTCGGAAGCAATTGAAGAACAAAAATTTATTCAATGGCTCTTTTTCAAGCAATGGTACGGGTTGAAAAAATACGCGAATAAAAAAGGGATAAAAATCATAGGCGACGTCCCGATGTTTGTTTCTCTGGACAGCGCCGACGTGTGGGCGCACAGGGAACTCTTTTTGCTGAACGGGAGAGGAAATCCGCTGTTTGTTTCGGGGGTTCCGCCGGACTACTTCAGCAGGACGGGGCAGTTGTGGGGCAATCCGGCTTACAACTGGTCTGCAATGAGGGCGAATCATTACGGCTGGTGGCGGCAGAGGTTTCAATCTGCGTTTGAGATTTATGACGTAATCAGGATTGACCACTTCAGGGGTTTTACCGCCTGCTGGCGGGTTCCTGCGCGCGCAAAGACGGCTTTGAAAGGGAAATGGGTACGGTCGCCCGGTTATGAATTGTTCAGGGCGTTGAAGAAATATCTCGGCGTTCTTCCGATAATTGCGGAGGATCTCGGGCGCATAACGCCCGAGGTTCGGAAGCTCCGCAAGTTTTTCGGATTTCCCGGAATGAAAATTTTCCAATTCGCTTTTTCGGGGAGAGCCCGGAAAGAGTTCCTTCCGCAGAATTACGGCAGAAACTGCGTCGTCTATACGGGGTCCCACGATAACGATCCTGTCGCCGGCTGGTGGCGGCGCTGTTCCGAAAAGGAAAGGGGAAGGGTCATCGGGTTTTTCGGCGGCGTCAAAGAATTGAACTGGCAGATGATTCAAAGCGCAATGGCGTCAAAAGCGGGTTTTTCCGTTTTCCCCCTTCAGGATGTTTTAGGTCTGGGAAGCGGCGCGAGATTTAATTTTCCGGGAACAACAGGGAGGAACTGGCGCTGGCGGTTTGATTTTGACGCTCTCACGGAAGATATAACAAAAAAACTCCGTCTTCTGACAGGAATTTGCAGACGGGATTGATTATACGGCGAAAACCGGGGAACAGTGCTTGACACTGTATGTAAATCGGCATATAATATAATGGTTTGAAATATAAATTTCTAAGCGATGAGATAGGGCAGGGCGAAACGGAGTACGTGATTATGATTTTCTGCCTGCTTGGCGTGATTACCTTTTTGAAGATTTTTAACCTGTACGTAAACAAGGCGTACCTTGACGCGATGAATAGGATAAGACAGTGGTGAAATTTGCGTCCGGCGAGAGCGGGCAGGCCCCGAACCAATCCCTCAGTTTTCTTCGGGATACTGCGGGGCAGGCAATGACGGAATATATTCTGGTGGTTTTTCTGATTGTTCTCGCCTGCGCGCAGGTTTTGAGGACTTTCGGTCTGGCCCTTGACCTCGCTCTTGTCCAGGCGGCGAGGAAACTCGGCGGTTTCGGAGGGACGATTAAATGAGAGCATTCATAAGGGAAGAAAAAGCGGCGGGGATGACGGAATACATTCTTATTGTTTTCCTCATTGCGCTTATTGCTTATGTTACCGTACAGGAATTCGGAAAAACGGTTTCCGGAAGGTTTATCGGGGCGGGGAACAAAGTTGAGTCCGCCTGGGGCGACTGAATTGTAGCGGGCGGACTTCTGTTCGCCGGAGGAGGAAAAATATGAGGTTTTTAACAGATGAAAAAGGGCAGGGGATGACGGAGTACATTCTTCTCGTTTTTCTGATTGCGCTTCTTGCCTACGCAATGGTTAAGACGTTCGGCGACACGGTGAAAAATGCGTTCAATTCGGGCGCGCGAAAAGTAAGGAACGCCGCAAGATAATACAAAAACTTTAAATGTCTGCCCTTTATAAATCAAAAGGGCTGGGTTTGTTCGGTTGTGAGGATGGTCAGGGAATGACCGAATATATTCTGCTTGTTTTTCTTATCGCCCTTGTCTGTGTTTTCGGAATCAGGATGTACGGCGGCAAGATAAAGAAGGGTTACAGGGTCGGTTCGGAAACACTCAGAGGTCTCGCGAGGTAAATTTGTTCAAAAAACTGCAAATTGGAAATCTCACATCCGGCGTTTCTCATCCGGCATCTTCTTCCGGTCAGGCGCTCGTGGAATACGTGATTGCGCTCTTCCTCTGCGCTCTGGTCGCTGCCGGGACGTTCAAAATGTATCAGTCGGCAATGAGGGTCCATTACAACAAGGTGGCGGGAGCCAGAACGGGCATTATCGGGATGCACCCGTGAGAATGAACAGACGCGGGGAAAAAGGGCAGGCGTTCGTTGAGGTCATTATGGTTTTTCCGATTCTTCTCACGCTGATTTTCGGGATTATGCAGATTGCGATGATTGCCGAGTCAATGTTCGCCTTAAACGATGCGGCAAATTCCGCGGCGAGAGCCGCTTCCGTCGGTAAGTCGGCGAACGTTGCGGCGGGTTACGTTATCGGCAGAACAATAGGCCTGACGGGGTACGGTTATTTCGGAGGCGTTACGACGCGGCGTTCCACAATAAATTCAAGGAGACCGAGAGGAATTCCCGGGTCAATCAGAGGCAACAGAAGAATAAGAATCGTGGAATGCACGGTGAACTATTTTTTCAAACCGATGTTTATGAAGGTGCCCGTCATTCCCCTTTCCGCATCGGCGAGGGCGATGGTTCACGAACTCCCGGAGGGCGTCCGATGAAAAAGAAAAAAAACGAAAGCGGGCAGGCAATCGTTCTGGTCGCTCTGACGATTCTGGTTATGTGCCTTTTCGCTTTTACGACAATCAACACGGGAGTTGTTTTTTACAGGAGAATCCAGATGCAGAACGCGGCGGACTGCGCCGCCCTGAGTTCCGCGAGAATAACAGCGAGGTCATTGAATACGATTGCGCAGGCAAACAATGTAATAGGCATCACACATATTTATTGTGTCGGCGGTTTTATGACGCCTATTTTCTGGGGAAGCGCGATTATGTTGAAGAGTATGAAGGGCGCTTACGAGGCAATGAGGTCTCTTGAAACGGCGTGGGTCAGGGCAGGCGCCGGTCAGGCAGCGTTGGTAGGACGTAGAGTCGCACAATTGAATGGCGCCAACCTGGCGGTTCCGACCGGCGGTTTTGGAATGAGATTAAGAGGGCGGAGGATAACTGTTTACTGGACGAAATGTATCAGAATACCGACCCCTTCCGGAACGATTTCTATTGAGATACCCTGGCCACCGTTCAGAACGAGATATGACCCTGCGTATTACAGAAGAACATGGGCACAGGGTGAGAGGAGAGCCCAACCGACTCACAACATAAGTTGGGTGGTAAGGAAAAATGCTTATAGTCCCTTTGGAAAATCGCTTTTCGGCGGAAGTATGTCATCAAAGCAGACGTACGCAAATGCGCGGGCGAGGGTTTTTTACGACTGCACAAGAAATTTCTGGGCGAATTACGGCGGTTTCCCCCGCGAAAGAAATGCCGGCTGGATGGAAAGAGCATTTATTCCCCAGCCCGCTTCGTTCATGAATCCGGCTCAATTCAACGCTTACCTTGTTCCCGTCGGAGTGGCTTATTTTCACTGATGAAAATTTTTAATCTCCCATTTAAAAATCTTCCGTTAACTTCCCCTTTAGTAAAGGGGAGCAGGGGGATTTGTCATCCTCCCCGTTTGCCGGCGTTACTATCAGGTGTTGGCGGGCAGGCAATGGTCGAGTTGATTATCTGCCTGATTGTCCTGCCTCTTTTTGTTACGGGTATTGTCAGGTTCGGCCAGACGCTCATAATACAGCAGCGCCTTCTGATGGCGGCGAAACACGGGGTTATTCTCAGGTCAACGAATCTTGTCTCTGACACTGAAGTAAGGTCAGAAATCAGGAGGTTCCTCTCTAACACAAGGTCCAGACCCAGGATGGAAGGAAACAGAATAACGATACGACTTTCAAGAGTTTCGGGACCCTTTGGGAATCCCATATCGAGAGTGGAGGTTGGCTATAGAATAAGGGTTCCGAAATTCAGCAACAATTTTTTTCAGCCGTTTAAGACGGAGCAGATTACGTTAAGAGAATCCGCCTTCTGCGCCAATTTCAGGCGTCTGAGCGGCACGCCCTACACTCCTGACTTTTAGCAGGAAAGAAAAAGGGGACAGGTACTTTTTTGTTTAATAAAAAATTTTGGGAACGGGAGAACTGTCAAATTTTACTTCTTTCATGTAGATTTTTTGTAAGGCAATTCGGGCAATTCGGGGGATTTACAAATTTGTTCATTTTTTGTTTAATATCATTATGAGAAATATTTTTTCCGTTTCTGCAAAAATTTTAAGAGGATTTAAACAGATAGAAGCGGTATATATATATGGTTCCGCTCTGAAAAACAGGAATTTTGAAGATATTGATTTTGCCCTGATTACTTCAGGAAAAATAAAGGACGAGCAGAAGTTTATTACGGACGTTTCGTTATCTCTTGAAGCAGAATTAAAAGAGGAATGTGATGTTCATTTGATGCGGGAATTTCCGATGCATTTGAAATACAGAATCATCAGCGAGGGCAAGCTGCTGTTTTCAAAAGATGAAAAGGAAACGACATGGTTTGAAGCCGAGGTTTTAAACATTTTTCTGGATTTTAAGCCGACGTATGATTGGTTTAATGCTCAAATAATAAACAGGGCATGATAGACAGGGAAAGAATAGCGCAATATCTTGACGGTTTTGACAGAATTCTTGAGGACTGGAAAATTTTGAAGTCGGAAGTTTCCTGCAAAGACATTGCGGAAAAAAGAGACATCTGCCACAGGGTTTGTTATGTGATGCTTGTTGCAATTCAGACGGCGATTGATATGGCAAATCTTATAATTGCGAATGAGAAATTAAGAAGGCCGAGTTCGTACAGAGAGTCCTTTGAAATTCTATCCGCAGAAAAGATAATCAGCAAAGAAAATGCGGATGTTTTGAAACAACTCGCGGGTTTTAGAAATTATCTTGTTCATCAGTATGTTAAACTTAACTATAAGCGAGTTTGCGATAATCTGAAAAAAGGTTTTAATTCGCTCAATTACTTCAGAAGGGCAGTTGGAGAGTTAACAAGAAAGTCAGCAGGTTAAAAATTCTTTGCGCTATGACGCGCAGGTCTGTAGATTTCGGAGATTTCATCGGAGTAAACGCATTTCCATTTTTTGGAACTCTCAAGATAAAAAGAAAGAGGCGTGTTTTTTTCCCAGAGAATTAAATCAAAGCCGTATTTTTTCAGAAATTTTCCGGGGTCTTTTTCCAGCGTGGTTGAAAGGAAGAAATCCTCAAGAAACTTTCCCGGGTAAAAATCCGCACGCCCGTCTATAAAAACGGGAATGTCATTAAAAATCAGGTAGCCGCCCCAGCGGTAGGGGTTTAATATTTTTTCCGGCTTAATTTTTTTAAGAATTTCCGCCGCTTTAACGGGATAATCCGTTTTGTCCATAAAACCGTCCGAAAAATTTGTCCTGAATGTTATAAAAATCAGAAACAGAGCAGTCAGGACAAGAAAGTAGTTAAAATGTTTCAGCAGTTTTGAATTTTGAAAGAGGTTTGCCGGAATTCCCGCTTTGGAAAAGGGGAGAAAGGCGGCTGCGGAATTTTTAAGGTGAACCGCAATAACGGGGGAAACAACAAGAAGAAACAGCGGAACGTTCCTTACCGAGTAAAGCGCGAGAAAAAGAAAAATCAGAAAAAGCAGAGCGTTTCTTAAGGATGGTTTTTCTTTTGAAAAAGCAAACGAAAAAACGGAAATTGCAATGAAAGCGAAAAGACCCCTGCCGTATGGTTCGTGGAAGTCGGGGCTCATCCATTCCATTATGTAAGAGAGGTGAATGTGCGTTGAGCCGGCGAGGTATTTCAGAGGGTGAAGAATGCCGGCCGCTCCGTGAGGGTTTATCAGGGAAGCAAGCAGGGAGAGAATGAAAATTTTTGCGAGCCCGCCGGACTTTCCGGTTTTTATCGTTTCTTCCAATGCAAAAATAAAAAGCACTCCCAGCCCGACGATAAACATCCCGTGCAGGTTTATCCACAAAAGAAAGATAAGAGGTATGAGCCGTTGTTTTTTATTCCCGCAAAAAAGCAGGTAAATCAGGGCGGAGAGAAGGAAAAACGAAAAAATCTGCGGCCTGACGGAATAGGTTATTGAGGAAAACCAGCCGCTTAAGGCGGTCACAAAAACGGCAGTTTCAAAGGATGATGTTTTTTTAAAAATTGTCAGGAACAGCAGCCCGAAAACGAGGGTGACAAGAAATGCCTTGACGAGTATTAAACCGCCCGCCCCTGTATATTTGTAAAGCAGATGAAAAACAACCTGTGACAGCCATTCGTGGTTGCGCCATTCCTTCAGGGGGAAAGACCATGAGAAAGAATCCGTTCTCTGAAACCCTTCCGACATTATTTTTTCGCCTGTTTTAATGTGCCAGAAGAAATCAGGGTCGGAGATTTTCGTCAGGTTGAGCACAAAAATAACGGAGAAAAGATAGAGCGCGACAATGCCTCTGATATCAAATTTCATTTTCATAGAAATATAATAATTAAAAAGAAATCAATTTGCAACTTGCTAACTATACTTAGAGTTTGTAAAATATTAAACTATAACGGTAATAAGGGGGCAGGATGAAAAACAGGAAGATTATTCTGATAGCGGCGGTTCTGGGTATTGTTGCGGTTCTTTTAATCCAGACGTTTTTGAGCAGCGTGGAGAATAAGTACAAGAGCGGTTCGGAACCCGTCAATGTTCTCGTCGCTAAGGGTTACATTTCCGAAGGGACGCTGGTTACGGAGTATATGGTGGACGTCAAAAGGATTCCGAGAAATTTTCTCGCGCCCGGGGCGATAACCTCCGTCCAGCAGCTTATGAACGAGCAGGGGACGTACATAAACGCGACCGTCGTTCCGATTCTCGAGGGCGAGCAGATAACTTCGACGAAACTTGTTCAGCCGGGAAAGGAAACCGGGATGTCAATAATAATTCCGGAGGGCTACAGGGCTGTTTCAATCGAGGTAAGCGACGTGAGCGGCGTTGCCCGCCTGATAAAACCCGGCGACAGGGTGGATGTCATAGGCACGTGCGAATTTGTCGTAAAGCACCAGGCGACCCTGCGGACGTTTACTGCGCTTCAGGATGTCCTTGTTATCGCTTACGAGCAGAACATAATGGGAACGATGGTTGTCCCCGAAAAACAGCAGCGGGAAGGGGAAGATCAAATGCTCGGCGGTAAAGAGGAAAGCGCGGAGGATAAAATACCGACGGTTACACTCGCTCTCAGTCCTGCCGATGCGCAGAAGATTACGCACCTGGCGAAAGCCGGAGAAATTAAACTTGCTTTGAGACCCATCGGGGAGAAAGGGACGTCGGCGCTGAAAACGGTTGACACGTCCGACCTGTTGAAATAAGGAATGGCAAGCGGAAGAGTCGTAACGATAATAGGGGCGAAAGGCGGCGTCGGTCAGACGACGTTCGCCTGCAATCTTGCGCTCTCTCTGCAGAACTTGGGCAAGAAGGTTGTTCTTCTGGATTTTAACACGGGGCTCCTCGGGGAAATTTCGCTGATGCTTCAGATGACGGTTGACAAAACGCTCATAGACCTGCTTCCCGTCATCAACCAGCTGACGGGGGAACTCATCAAGGGCTTTGTTTCAAAACACTCAAGCGGTCTGGATTTTCTGAGCTGCGCCGCCGAGAAGCCGGAAACCGAAAACATAAAGCCGGCTCACATTTCAAAAGTTATTGATTCATTCCAGACATCGTATGATTTTGTCGTCATAAATCTCGGCAGGGGCTTCAGCGGCGTTCAGATAGCCACGTACGATACAAGCGACCTTGTTTTCCTGCTGTTTACTCCGGAACTGCTGGCGCTCTTTCACACGAGAAAAATTGTGGAGGGTTTTATTGAAAACCATTTCCCGCCGCAGATGCTCAAGATTGTTTTGAACAAGAGCGGGATTAGAAAATCGCTTTCCCTGGACCAGATTTCCGAGTCGTTGAAACAGGAGATTTTCTGGGACCTGCCGTATGATGCGGAAGCGGCGTTTGACGCGATAAACAAGGGGATACCGGTTGTTTTTAACGCGCCGAAATCGGGTTTCGCCAAAAGTATGATGCAACTCGCGCAGAAACTTTCCTTTGCGGAGGAGGAAGAAGAAAAAGGGCAGGGAATTTTTGCGGGCATCAGGGATGTCCTTTCAAAAGCGAGGAGGGACTATGTCAGGAAAGAGGTTTCATCCGGGAAGGAAAAGCAGGCCGGTCAAAAAGATATCTACGAACCGCTGAAGGAAAAAATATACCGCCAGCTCGTTGAGAGAATAAAGGAGAAACAGATAGATGTTTTGAACGTCAGGAGCAAGCAGCAGGAGGAGCAGGCAAAGAGGGAAATTGAGAGGGAGACGGAAAACCTTCTCGCCAGGGAAGGGTCGGATCTTTCCCAGCGCGTCGACAGGATACGTCTGACGAAGGAAATTATGGACAGGGCTCTGGGCCTCGGGCCCATAGAGGACCTTTTGAAAGACCCGACGATTACCGAGGTCATGGTGAACGGCACGGACAAAATTTACGTTGAAAGAAAAGGGAAGATAACCCTGACGAACAAAAGATTTTCATCCGTCGACGAACTGATGAACGTCATACAGAGAATCGTCATTCCGCTCGGCCGCAGGGTTGACGAGTCATCGCCCATGGTGGACGCCCGCCTCGCGGACGGTTCCCGCGTAAATGTCATAATACCCCCCCTTTCGCTCGTGGGCCCAACCATAACGATAAGAAAATTCGGCAAGGAACTTTTTACTTTTTCCGACCTGATACATCTCGGCACGATTACCGCGGAGGTCGTTGAATTTCTGCGCGTTTGCGTTCTTTTGAGAAAGAATATAATTATTTCGGGGGGCACCGGCACCGGCAAAACGACGATGCTGAACATTGTTTCGGGGTTTGTCCCGGCCGACGAAAGAATCGTTACGATTGAGGACTCGGCGGAACTGCGTCTGCCGCAGGAGCACATTATTTCCCTTGAGTCGCGCCCGCCTAACATAGAGGGGAAGGGTCACGTCTCAATCAGGCAGCTCGTGATAAATTCCCTGAGAATGAGGCCCGACAGGATTGTCGTCGGGGAATGCCGCGGCGGCGAGGCGCTTGATATGCTTCAGGCGATGAACACCGGTCACGACGGTTCTCTCACGACCATTCACGCTAACAGCCCGAGGGACTGCCTTTCGCGTCTTGAGACGCTGGTTCTTATGGCGGGGATGGAACTGCCGGTTACGGCAATCAGGGAGCAGATTGTCGCCGCCGTAAACATTGTGGTACAGTTAAGCAGGTTTTCCGACGGCTCCAGAAAAGTTACGGATGTCTGCGAAATAACGGGGAAAGAGCAGGACCGCATTGTTATGAGTTCCCTTTTCGAGTACAAGCAGACGGGCCTTGACGAAAAAGGCAAGGTCCAGGGCGAGTTTACGCCCGTGGGCGTCGTGCCGAAGTTTATTGACGAAGTGAAAGCCAAGGGCATAACGCTGGATTTAAGCATATTTCAAAAAAGAAAAGGGGCAAGAGGTTGACCGGAAAAGGGCTTTATAATACAATTTTACAGGGCATAAAAAGGGAGAAAGTATATGAGTAATTATCTCAGAGCGATAATTTTGAGCGCGGCGCTGCTTTCGGGCTGTTCGGATACGACCGTAACGTTCAAGGGGAAAGTTTATTACGGCAGCGAGTCGAGCGGCGGCGGCATTCTGGTGCACGGAGCCCTTGGCGGCGCAAAAGTAAAAGAGGTTGACCACACGACCGTAACGGACGCCGCGTCGGACGGAAGTTATGTCCTGAAAATAGAGGTGCCGCGGATTCTGGGTTATTCCAGGTCGGAAACATACACCCTTGAAGCGTGGGGCGACGTGCCTACTTCCTACAACCCCAGCGTTACCACGACGGCAAACGAGAGGATAAGCATAAACGCCCGTCCGGGGGATACCGTGAGCGCGAGGAACTTCCTGCTTTACAGACACGATGAGGAATCTGATTAATTTTTTTAAAAAACTCGGCCTGCCGGCTGTAATTCTGCTGTGCATTTTAAGCCGGAATGTTTTTTCCGCATCCGGCGCCCCCGGCTGGGTTCACGCTGTCTATAACCCTGCGGAAAACGGGAATAGTGTTACCTGGGCGCCCGTTGACCTCGGTGACGTGGAATATGTATTCTATGATGTTCAGCGGAAGATAGGCAATCCGTATTCAGTTATGCCTTGGGAAGATATAGGAACTGTGTTGAGCGATACGGAACTTCTTGACAGCAGTTTACAGGTTCAGAATTTGCACACGGACTATTCTTACAGGGTTACGGCTTATTTTCCCGGCCCGCGTTTAAGTACCTGTCCATGGTCGGGAACGGCGTGTTCTTATTTCATACACGACCTCAAAAGAGGCGGTTACGGCGACTATGAAGAAAGCCAGCTCTGCTACGGACCCCTGTGGAAGGTCTGGTACCAGATGCAGAAAGATGAATTCGTAACAATCAGGGTTTATCCCTCCACCACCACCATTACCGGAAGGACCTGTTACGGAATGCCGACCGGCTACAACAAACCGCCGATAAGGACGATTATCAAATACACTCCGAGGAGCGAGGAATTGCTTGAGAGCGTCTGGTGGAACGAAGAGGACTGGGACTGCAGGGACGATACGGGGACGGTGGTTGACAACGGCATCTATCTTCTTACGATAGACGCTTTTGACTGTCACATCGTTCATGACACCGATTCCGTCTCCGGTTTGAATTCAAGGGTCGGGAATAGAATGCTCACTCTCCCCGTGGACGTGGTGAGAATACTGGATTTTTATACCAACACTCTCACGGGGAACCAGTCAATGGGTGTTTTTCATTATAAAATAACAGCCGGCGCCGAAGTGAAAATAAAGGTCTATCCTGCAGGAACAACGTTTCAGACGGTTGTTGACACGAACCCCGCCAGCGCCGCGTTCGGAGAACCAATTGCGTCGGCCTCACCCCTGAGGACGCTTGTTTATTACAGGGGGGACGGGGAGCACACTGACGAGTGGGACGGGACTGACGACAGCGGGCTTCCTCTTGACAACGGGATTTATCCTATCGCGATTATGGCGAAGAACGACGACAACAGGGTCGCCTTTAACGAGGACGGGAACGACCACCCGATTTATACATACGTTACGCTGGACAGGGCTATTCTGCGGCTTTCCGATTTTACAGCGGACACACTGACAAGTTATTCCTCGGAAAAGATTTTTACCTACACCATCTCCAACCCTGCCACCGTCAAAATAAAAATTTATCCGCAGGGAACCGTTCTGGGTTCGGAAATCAGCCAGACGACGGGGGAGCCGGTAACGAGCACCGCCGCTTTGAAGACGCTGACATATTTTAAGACGGCGGGCACTTACGAGGCATATTACGACGGAACTGACGACGCCGGCAATTTCCTGCTTGACGGCCTTTACACGACGGCGGTTATGGCGAAAGACGATTACGGGCGCGTCGCCAAAGATGAAAACGGCAACTACCGCCCCGTCTGGACGAAGATGGCTATCAGCCGCTCCGACGAGAGCGACGATACGCCGGAGGACGCGACCGGCCCCGTCGTGCAGCTGAGTTTGCCTTCAGCGGGGAGCGTTCTTTCCAAGCCGCCCTCGAGCATAGTGATTAACCTGTCCGACGCCTCGGCGATAAACTGGACGAAGACGACGGTGTCGGTAAAAAATCCCGCCGGACAGAGTATTTCGGGAACGGTCCAGCACGACGAAAATAATTTCGTTTTCTGGCCGGCGGCCATAGGCGGAAACGGCATTTATACGGTGGAGACGACCGCCGTGGATATTTACGGTTTTTCCACCGTGCAGACATTTAGTTTTACGGTGAACAATACTCTCGCGGGTTTTACGAGTGAGAACGTCAGCAGTGGTCCGAACCCCGGGCCTGACAGCAGCGGAAATATTACTTTCAGATGGGAGGGAGGGGAAAGCGCTGTAATTTCCATTTACAACATTATGGGCGAACTCGTGGAAAAAATTACGAATGCCATTAGCGGACAAACATGGAATTGTACAAATTCGGAAGGAAAAGCCGCCCCGGGCCTGTATGTTTACAGGATTAAATCCGCAGCGGGACAGGAAGTCGTGAAAAAATTATTCATAAAAAGATGATGCTGAAAAAGATAATAATTCTATTTTTCGCCGCGGCGGTCTGCGTAAAACAGCCGTCGCGGGCGGAAGTTGATACGTCCATAGGCGAGTTCCTGCGGATTAACCCCTCTGTCGCATCCTCCGCCCTCGGTAACGCCGGGGCGGCTCTCAGGGGTCCCGCCGGTTATGTTTTTCTCAACCCCGCTTTGCCCGAGTTAAAGAAGAGCGGGAGCAGTCAGATAAATACTTCTTACACGGGCTGGCTCAGCGGCACGAAACTTATGAATGTTTTGGCCGCTCATTCGCCGGACGGGAATGCCGCCTTCGGCGCCGGCGTGAGTTTTTTCTCGTCCGGGGAAATGGAGAGGTTTGACGCCGGCGGAAATGAACTGAGCGGTGATTTTCAGATTAAGGACTTTTTGTTCAGCCCGTTTTACGGCAAAAACATAACGGAGAAACTGCGCGGCGGTGTTTCCGCCAAAGTTGTTTCCATTGACAATGTGAATAACAGAAAGATTTTATTCGCCGCCGGCATCGGCGGTGTATATTCTTTGAGCAAATGTCTGACGGCCGGCGTTTCCCTGCAGAACGCGGGCCCGGGTGTTGAAATAGGGGGCTCAAGGTACGCTCTTCCGCGCCTGTTAAAGGCGGGAATCGGCTGGAAAATACGCTCGAACGTAACCGCCATGGCTGATATTGAATATCCCTACGACGACAGCATAAAAGCGGGTATTGAGTGGCGCCTGAAGGAAAAGGTCAAACTCCGCTGCGGTTATGATAAAACGGCGGGCTTGAAATCCGGCGCCGGCCTGACCGCAGGTCTGGGTTTTGAAATTGCAAGCCGCGATTCAATGGAGGAACTGGCAACCGGGCGCAGCGTTCCGGTGCTTCTTCTGTTCGATTATGCTTTCCAGAATTTCGGAGAACTCGGATATATTCACAGGGTTAGTTTCGGGATTCATTATTAAATGTTTCTGATTCTTCTTAAAGCGCTGATTTCCCTTGCCGTCTTGGGGGTTATTTACATTGCGGTAACGGCAACGGCGGAGGAAATGTCAAAGGAAAGGGAAGGCGGGCGCGTTTCGGGAAAGAGAGAAGTTTTTCAGATAGACGAAATTCTGTCGGTTTTTGAAAGAGCGCCGAAGTCGCGTAAGGCGAGGAACCTGAAACTGGTTTCATCGGCGTTCTGTTTCCTTTTTTTCCTGCTCTGGACGAAAAAAATTTTTCTTGCGGGAGCGGCCGGCGTCGGCGGTCTTCTTCTTCCGCAGTTCCTCGCAAACCTCCGCAGGGCAAGGAAAGCCAAACGTCTTGACGACCAGCTCGCGGACGGGCTTGTTCTGATTGCCAATTCGCTTAAGGCGGGGATGAGTTTTCCGCAGACGCTCGGGGTGATGGCGCGCCAGGGGTCTCCTCCGCTTTCAACGGAATTCAACGAGGTCGCGGGTGAGGAGAAACTCGGCGTTTCCATGGAAAAAGCGCTTTTCAATCTCGCCGCCCGGTGGCCGAACGTCGTGAATCTTCAGATTGCGGTCCTCGCCATAAATATAGCGCAGGAAGTCGGCGGGAACCTCGCCGAAACGCTGTCGCGGCTGAGCGAAACGATGAGGAAGAGGAAGGAAATACAGGGCAAGATAGACGCCCTGACGACGCAGGGTAAAATTTCGGGAGTTATCACCGCCCTTACGCCGATTGCTCTTTTTGCGGCGATTTCGTGGATGTCCCCCGACATAATGGCTCCTATGGTCAGCACGACGCTGGGCAACATCATGCTTGTTGTAATAGTGTTTCTGATAGTGATAGGTTTTATTGTCATACAGAAAATCGTTTCGATAGATATTTAAGAGGTGAAAAATGAAAGAGAATAAAAATGTCATTGCGAGAGTCCGAAGGACTCGTGGCAATCTCGAGATTACTTCGGCTATGCCTCGTAATGACAGGATGGCAAGGATTTATAGATGAAAATGCAGTGAAAATGTCATATTGTAAAGCACCGTCCCCATGATTTACGCAATTTTTTTCACGGTTTTTGCGGTAGTTTTCTCCCTTGTTTTCGGTATTCTTTCGGGAGGGGGGGAGATAGACATCTCAAGCCGCCTTGAATTGCGCCGCAAAAAAGAGACAAGAAAAAAAATTTCAATCGGAAAAATTCTGATGGACGGTCTTACCTCTCAGATTGCAAAGTTGAAATTCCCTTTTCTTGAAAAATACAGGGATGAGATAAGGAAGCGGCTCAACCAGGCGGGCAACCCCGCAGATTTAATCCCCGACAGTTTCATCGCGCTGGTCCTGGTGAGCGTCGTAGGGATGATTATTCTTGAGGTTCTTTTCTTCAAGAAGATAAACCTCGTTGCTTTTGCTATTGCAGGGATTTTAGGATATTTCCTTCCGAACGCATCGCTCAAGAACATAATCACGAAAAGGCACCATTCCATTTTGAGGGAACTGCCGAATATTCTGGACCTGCTCACCCTTTCGATGGAGGCGGGAATTGATTTCAATGCGGCGGTAAACAAGGTTATAGGGAAGAGCAAAAAGTCGCCGCTTATCGACGAACTCGCTCTTATGCAGCAGGGCCTCCGTCTGGGGCAGTCAAGGAGAGAGTCAATGAGGGATATGGGAGATAGGGTCTCGCTTGATGCGCTGAGTTCGGTTACCTCGGCGATAATACAGGCGGACAACCTCGGCGCAAGCATCGGGCCCGTCCTGAGGGTACAGTCGGAGCAGATGAGGGTGGAGAGATTTCAACTGGCGGAAAAACTCGCTCACCAGGCGCCCGTGAAGATGCTTTTTCCCCTGATGTTTTTTATTTTCCCGTCAATCGTTATAATGCTGTTCGGGCCGCTGGCGCTGAAATTTATGAGCGGCGTTTTTGAAGGAGTCTTTTAAAAAATGGACAAAAAAGTTGAAAAGGACATCAAGGAAAGAAGAGTGCGACCGCCGAAAATAGGTCTCGTGACGCAGCTGATTGCAAAGTCGGTTGTTTTATTTGTCATCCTTCTCGGCATTATCTGTTTTTTCATATTCAATTACCAGAAAAATTTTCTTGCGAGGCACATAAACGGGAAAAACATGGAAACCGTTAAGACATACGCGTCGTTTATATCCGATGCGAAAGAGATGAGCGACGACCTGATAATTGTGGATTACATAGAAAGGTTAAAGAGGGTGCCGACGGTCAGGTATGTGATGGTCCTTGACGGCAGGGTCAAGGTTCTGTTCCATTCCGATATGAGGGAGGTCGGAAAAACGTATCAGGACGCCGCCTCTTTGAAGGCGGTGACGTCGGAGGAAGGTCTCCAGCAGGAATTATCGTATGAAGGCGAGGCTCTGGCTGATTTTTCGGCCCCCGTCCTCGTTTCGCACAAAAAGGCGGCGACTCTGCGGGTGGGTTTTTCGCCGGCGAACATTGAGGCGGGAATAGAGGACATCAGGGAAAATCTGAGCATTGTCGCAATTGTCGGATTGATTGTCGTCATCGTGAGTTCTTTTATCATAAATTCCGGAATAGGCGTAGCGATAAACCATATCAAGCAGGCGGCAAAGGATGTGTCGCGCGGTGAAATTCCGGAAAAAATAGAGGTGCCGTCGGGCGGCGAGCTCGGTTATCTCGCGCGCGTCCTGGAAAGGATGTTTGATAAATTCAGGGAGAACACCGCCGTGTTTGAGGAGCAGAAGAAGGAACTGAAAAAGGACTACGACTTTTTTGTTCAGAATATCTGCGAGTTTTTGGGGGACGGCGTCATTGTCCTGGACGAAAACAACAAGATAATCTTTGCCAACGAAATTGCATCGGGAATCGTCGGTTTTCAGGTTATGGCCTGTCTCGGCAAGCACATGCTCGAGATGATAAAAAATGCCGAACTTGTGGAGTTCGTCAATGTCGCCTCGCAGAAAGTAAATACCCTTAATGAGAGAGAAATTCTTTCGTTGAATTGTTCCGCTTTGGTAAAAGTTGTCAGGGAAATTTCAACAGGACGGCCGCTCGGGGTCGTTATTCAGCTGAAAAGCAAAGAATAAATTGGGGGTCAGCTCTGATTTTTTTAACAGGTTATTCCGGGTTATTCATACCATAAATGAAAAGAATTAGAACCGCCCCCTATCGGGGGGGCTGCGCACTCCCCTTTCTTTTGCTGTTTTACTTTACCTCTTTTGCCAATGCGTCGTTCTTCAGCTCCGGCGAGGACGCCGGCAGCATAGACGATTACCTCAGGTCAGGCATCGGCGCGAGGCATCTGGCGATGGGGAGAACAGGCGTCGCCTCGCCCTCGGGAAGCGATGCGGTTTACTGGAATCCCGCCGGGCTTAACCGTCTTTCCGCGTACGAAGCGGTTTTTATGTACAACAAATTGTTTGCCGGAACTAACGAATATTTTACGGGAGCGGTTTTCCCGACGCAGTGGCTGGGCAATTTCGGCGTCGGAGCGCTGCAGTTGAAGGTCGAGGATGTCGCCGGCTGGGACAATCAGAATTTTTCGACGGGCGGTCTTAACAACGAGAAATCGACCTATTTTGTTTCATACGGCAATTCCGGCTACGCCAGCGCCCTTGAACTCGGCGCCACGTTGAAAATTTCCTACCACAATGTTGCGGGCTACTCGGATACGGGTTTCGGTTTTGATGCGGGAGCGATATACACTTTCGGAAGTCCGCCCGTCAGCGTCGGCGCTGTCTGCCGGAATATTTTAGGCCCGACAATCAAATTAAAGAATGAAAGGGAAAGATTTCCTTCCGCCGCGGCAATCGGCGCGGCGGTAGAGTGGATGAATTTTCTTGTCGCGCTGGATGCCGGATGGACGTCGTCCCAGAAAATGAAGATTTCGTTCGGGACGGAGTATCTCCGGTTTAAACCGTTTGCCCTGAGGTTCGGAATAAACGAAACGGAAATTACGTACGGTTTCGGTTTCCGGCGCGGGCGGATGGCGCTCAATTACGCTTTTGCCGAACACGTCGCGTGGGAGGAAAACCTCGGCAGTTCCCACCGCGTTGACATCTGCTGGATGTTCTCGGATGCTGTTCAGAAATTCAAAGGCGGCGGCAACAAGAAGGCAAGAAAACTGTTCAGGAGGGCGAGAAAATTTTACAGAAAAGGACAGTATTTTTTTGCGGTGGATGCGCTGAAGGAGACGCGTTCCTACGACAGCCAGGATACCGAGGCGGCGGAACTTCTTCGGGAGATAAGCGTCCGTCTGGAGGACGCCGCTTCGTCGGGTAAAATCAAGACATTTGAAGACGCCGCATACACGCGGGGCGTTCTTTTTTATCTGAATAATGACTTTCCCTCTACGCTCAATCAGCTGAAACAGGTTGAAAGCCTTGACCCTTCAAGAAAGGAAGTGAGGGAAATCATAAAGAAACTTGAGGAAGATATTTTAAGGGAGAAAAGAGAGAAGGAAGAAAGAGAAAAGGCGGCGATGGCAGAGCGGCTGCTTAACGACGGCATATACCTTTATTCGGTAGAGGAATTTGAAAATGCCGTAAAGAAATTTGAAGAGATTCTGAAGATTGACCCTGAAAATCAGGAGGCGGAGAAGTATCTGTCTCTCTGCATGGAGGAACTGGAGCGTCTGAAAGAGCCGTTAAAGCCGCAGCCGAAACCTCAGTTGAAAAAAGAGAAAAAGGCGGAGGAAAAGAAGGAAATAATTGCGCTTGACCCCGCAAAAGCGGAGGCGCTGTATAACGACGGTCTGGTGGAGTATTCGCTCGGCCGCCTTAAAAATGCGGTAAATTACTGGAATATGGCGTTGAAATATGACCCGGGCAGCAGGAAGATAAAAAGGGCAATCAAAAATGCGGAGAGAAAATTGAAGTAAATGAAAAATTGCAAATGTAAATTGAGATGGGGCCGGATGGCTTTTGTTCTTCTGTTAGCCGCGGCGGGCGTTTTCGCTAAATCGGATGCGTGGGAGTCGAAGAAACTTTTTATGTCGGCGCGGTCGGATGTGAAGAAAGGTTTATGCCTGACAGCTTACGACAAATTGTCGGAGGCGTACTGGCTTGACCCTTTCAATGAAGTTGCGCTGAGCGAAATGGAGAAAATGTCGGAGAATTACAAAAAGAATCTTACGAAGTGGGGCTATTACGATTTTATGGAGAAGTCCTATGCAAACGGTTTTCTTTTTTATACCCGCGGCGACTATGCGAAGGCGCTTTTTGAATGGGAAAAAATTCTGACGCTTAAGGAGAATACGGAGGTCAGGGGTTATTATGACTATGTCAGTTCGGAACTGAAGAAAGGCGTAAAAAAAGACGGGATGGAGTTCGGCGGCAAAGCCAAAAAGGACAGGGAACTGGAAGCGAAGGAAGAGGAACAGAGAAAACAGAGAAAGAAAGGAAAAAAAGAAAAGAAAGAGAAAGTCGAGCGCCAACCCCCGCCGCCTCCGAAGAAACCGCAGCCGGTTATAGACAACGCAAAGGCGGAGGATTTTTATAACGAGGGCCTGAAACAGTACAGCCAGGGCTACCTGAAACTCGCCATAGCGAGCTGGGAAAAAGCCCTTAAATATAATCCCGGGCACAAGAGAGCAAGCAGGGCGCTGCCGCGGGCGAGGAAAATACTGCAGGAAAGCAAAAAATAAAAAATGTGTGTTGTAAATTTATTTTTTTATAACTTGTTGTCAAAATGCGGCCCGGCGGATTGCGTGCTGATTTTGTTTGTTCTCCTTTGCGCCGTTACCGACGTGTGGAAAAAGAAAATTTACAACTGGGCGACGTTCCCGGCGGTGATTCTGGGAGTTGGCCTGAACTTTATTTATTCCGGCTGGGGCGGTGCGGGGAATTCCCTTTTAGGAATTCTTGCGGGTTTTCTGCTCCTTTACTTTTTTTATCTCGGCGGAGGCATCGGCGCCGGCGACGTTAAACTCCTGATGGGCGTGGGCGCTCTGAAGGGCCCGCTTTTTGTTTTTAAGGCGTCGGTCTGCGGAATTTTTGTTGCGGGTGTTATCACGGTTTTTCTGATGCTCGTAAACGGAACTCTTCTGAAAGGGCTCAAAAACGTCGGCATCCCGCTTTTCACGTCCGCCGTTTCCGGCTTTAAGATTTCGCCCCTGCCGCAGACGAAAAGCCCGGCTCTCCCCTTCGGCTTTTACCTCGCCGTCGGCATTTTGGCGTACTTTTTTTATGAAAAATTTACGGTGGGTTGTTTATAAAGAATTAAAATGGAAGTAAATGTAGGACGCATTTTCCAAAAAACGGCTTGTACTTTTTCCGGAAGAATTTAGATGTTCCGGAATGGGGGTTGACAGGTGTTTTGCGAAAATGCGAAAATTAAGTGGAAATACTGCCCGCCCTTCTTTGCATAGCTTGCGAAAGCATGTGAGCAAAGAATTGGCGGGCTTACTACTTTATTAAGGAAAAAGGGATGTTTACAAGCAAAGCAAGGGTTATTCTTTTCATTGATTATCAGAACACTTATAAATGTGCTCGAAAGACTTTTTTTCCATGCCCCGACAATTTTACTCAAGGACAATACGATCCATTGGCCATGGGGAAACTTATTTGCTCAAAGGCTCCTCCGGAATATCCTAGAATTCTCAAAGAGGTGAGGGTATATTCCGGACAACCGGACGGCCATAAGGAACCTAAAGGATATGGTGCAACCCAAAAACAATTTAGTGTTTGGAGAAAAAAAGGAATTGTTGTTATAACGCGTCCTTTGCGTTATCCACCAGATTGGCCGGATTCAAAAGCCGAAGAAAAAGGAATTGATGTTCAGATAGCTATTGATTTTATTGCTGCGGCCATTGATAAGAAATTTGATATTGGGATTATCGCTTCTACAGATACGGACTTAATACCGGCAATTGAGTTTGTTTGTGACCGCTACAAAAATAAACCCCGTGCAGAAGCTTGCGCATGGAGAGGTCCGGGACAAAATCGGCAACTATATTCAAAAAAATACAAATTGTGGTGTCATTATTTAAAGAAAACTGATTACGATTCAATTATAGATTCAATAGACTATACAAAATAAGCAATACAAAAAGGGGCCCCCTTAAAGCGGCGTCGTCGGAAAAAAGGCAAATTGTGCCACGTGGCACAATTTCAGGAGGGTTTAAATGAGTGATGATAGACGTTCTCATTTTACCTTTAAACTTACTGTAAGGAGAATGTTTTCCAGAATCCCGATTCTTCTTACAACTTTCAACGGAAATATGGTATACTCTAATTGAAAGCGATCACATTAAAGGGTAAAGGGATGTGGGAGAATTGGAGATTTTTGTTTTAATAAACATCAGTGAGTTTGCAATGCATAGAAATATGTTATAATAACGAATACCGAAGAACGAGTAGAAAAAGGAAATTGAAAATGAAATCATTAAGCGCTCAGATTATTGATAGATATTTACTCCTTTACCTAATAGATAAGACAAACAAATCAGAAGAGATAACAGGAAAAGTTAAACTACAAAAGCTTACTTTTCTATGTGAATGGGAATTAAACAAGGAAGAATATAAGGGATTTAATTTTATGTTTTTTAGGCATTACAATGGCCCGTTTAGTAAAGAACTTGCGTGTGATTATGATTTTCTTGCTGAAAATAATTTTGTTAATAAAAATAAATATACTCTAACCGAAAGAGGAAAAAAATTACTCAACTCGTTTTTCTCGGATATAGTAAAGCGGGATTATAATAAATTGATTATCAAGGGTATGGATAGAACAATTTTAAAGTGGGCTAGATATACCGGTGAACAATTGATGGATATTGTATATAAATTCAAAGTAAAAACGTACGTTAATCCGGATAGAGAGTTGATGATTAAAGATATCCCCGCATTTATAGATATTATTGGTCCGGGACTTATAAACTATAAACAGGAGTTTAAAATAGGCGATAATTTACTAGAAGACTTAAATTATAATTTTGAAACCACTGATGAAAATAAGCGAAAGATGAAAATGCTTTCAAATATTTCGTACAAAGAAAGATTTGCTCAAATATAAGTATCAAGAAACAAAACAATTTTCAGAAAGTATTGAAAATATTAAAGGGCAAGATTTAAAAAGAATACAAAAGACAATTGATAGATTGTTGGATACCCCTGATCTTACTGATGGACCATATCATGGAGAACATCGGGGAAAGTTCAAAAAATATGTAGGAAAAAGTGGATTCCTGTTAGTATATACTTGGTGTGAAAGATGTATAAAAAATCGGTTACAAGAATATCTTAATTGTGCTTTCTGTGGAACTATCTCTGAAAAGAGTGTAATTTTTTTTGATGTGGTTAAGAAAGCAGATGCATATAAAAACGGTTATTAACTTCATATTATAAAGTATAAGTACGGTTCTGATACTTTTCTCCCAGCTCAAACCTACAAAAAGAATTTCTTCTTAGTAAATGTATCTTAACTTGGAGGGAGAGGATGGGGAAGGGTGAGAAGTGAGGGGACGGGGTCAATACTTTTCAGAATTAGGGTAAAACAAAAAAAGCAGGGACGTTCTCAAGCAGGGTAAAGCTAAAAAAAAGCAGGAAAAAATGTAGGACGTCCCCATTTTCCCCATTTTCCATTTTGTACTTTTTTAAGATGCCAAAATTTGCTAAAATGCAAGAGGCGCGAAATTGCCGGAAAAGGGGAACCCCTAAAACGGCGTCGTCGGGAAAAAGGCAAATTGTTCTACGTAGAACAATTTTAGAGGGTTTAAATGCAGATTAAAAAAATCAGTGTAAACGACATTATTACGGCTAAATACCAGATGAGGTTCAACACTGCAAAGAAAGATATTGACAGTTTAGCCCGCTCAATAAAAATGAACGGGCTCCTGTGTCCGCCTGCGGCAACGCGTCAGGGAAGCAAATACATTCTTGCTTTCGGCCACCGGCGGCTTGAGGCGGTAAAGAAACTCAAATGGAAAGAGGTTGACCTGATTATTTTAGAGGGAATGCACGAAAAGGATCTGGTAATAAAAACATTGGTGGAGAATATTGAGAAGGTTGATTTAACCCCGCTGGAGAAAGCAAAAGCGTATCAGAATATGATTGAGGAACTTGATATCACCCAGCAGGAATTGGAACGTAGATGCGGCAGGAGCCGTTCCGAAATCGCTAATCATATACGGCTTCTCAGCCGGTTGAATCACTTCATCCTCGACTATCTTGAAAAAGGGAAAATATCCTTCGGTCACGCAAAAGTTCTGATGACGCTGGATGATAAAAATAAACAACTTGACATTTGCAGGGAAGTTATTGAAAAGGACTTATCAATCAGGGACACGGCGCTCCTTGTTGACAGAGCCCGCCCGCGGGGAGAACTTTCCGAGGAAGAAAAGGAATTAAATAAAATTGAAAGCGACATAATGAGCGCATTCAGGAGCGAATGGCGCAGCAGAATAAATATAAGGCAGGGGAAAAAAGAAGAGAAACTCGTGGTCTCCTTCAAAGACCGCGAAGAACTCAGGGATTTAATCCGGCGCCTCTCCCGCATCCTATGATGGAACATGTCATTGCGAGGAGCGCAGCGACGTGGCAATCTCTGGGGATTTGTCTGTCATTCCGAACCCCTCTCTTGTCATTCCGAAGGAGCGCAGCGACTGAGGAATCTTCTCTTCTGCCGTCGGGGATTGGATTTTAAATGAAAATTAAAAAGTTTTGTTTTTCTGCTTTTGCAATTTTAATTTTTAATGTTTCGTCCCTGTATGCCGCCTGGTCGGAAGACCACATCGTCATCAGCGAAATAGCGACGGGAAGTTCAGCTAGTGCAAAGGATGAGTTTGTGGAATTATATAACCCGACTTCTTCAAGTGTAGATATAAGCGGTTGGAAAGTTCAGTATTCTGCTGCTGATAACGGCGTAACTTTTTCCGCTAAACAGACAATAGACGCAGGAACGATACTTCCAGCATATCAGTATTACCTTGTTGCGAATATTGACGGGTACAGTGGTGGTAATGCGGATGCTCTTAATGGTTGGAGTTATGGTATTTTAGCTGCCGGTGGTCATATGAGATTGGTAAATAGCAGTAGTGAAGAGATAGATAGGGTCGGTTGGGGAACAGCAATTTCCCCTGAAACAACAGTTGCGCCTGAACACGAAAGCACTCAACTAGACGGCAGTATTGAGAGAAAGGTAACCAACGGTTCCACGCAGGCGTCAATGGAAAGCGGCGCCGACCAGTATTTGGGAAACGGTGAGGACTCCGAGGACAACAGTGAAGATTTTATTATAAGAACCGCAAGAGACCCGCAGAGTTTGTCCGACGGCACCGTGGAGCCGGAGCCGCCTCCTGTTCCGACGGGGCTTTCTGTTACGGACGAAAAGCAGGACGGGACTCTAAAAGTTGTAATAACTCCGGATTCTTATTCGGGAACATACGATTATTTCAAAATTTACCGTGGGATAACCGATGTTTCCACATCCTACCACGACCAGACGCCGGATGCTGTAACACTTACTTACTGGGACAGCACTAGCGTTCTTGAAAATGTTACATATTATTATCAGATTTCCGCGATGTCAACAGCGTCGAGAAATAATGAATCAGAGAAAACAGTAATTGATGAAGACGCCAGCGCCTTTTCAACCGACCTGACCCCGCCGGACCAGATAACGGGGCTGACCGCTGTTGATACGGGCGTCGGAGGGGAAGTCCGTCTTGACTGGATACCGTCTTCGGCGGCTGACATTTCTTTGTACAGAATAGGTCACGATAGTGAGGAAATTGGCGCTGAATGGGGGTCTGTCAGTTCTTATACAATATCCGGCCTTGGAAAGAGTTCAACAACGGTTGTCATAGGTTTGACAAACGACACAAAGCGTTATTTTAGGATTTCAGGTATTGACTTTAACGGAAACGAAGGAACTCTCAGTGTCAATGTATCCACTACTCCTACCGATATTTATCCTCCGGCGCCGGTTGAAAAAACTTATTTAACAGCGGAAAACGAGGGTTCCGGAACAATAATAATTTTGTCGTGGGCAAATTATTCTCCTCCGTCCGACCTTGCTCACTACAAAGTGTATTATTCAACCTATGAATTGCCGTCACCTTACGACGTTCACACGAGTACATATTTCGCGGAGGTCCCTGCGGGAACTAAAACAAAAAACGTAACGGGTTTAATAGAAGATGTGAAGCACTGGTTTATGGTTACCGGAGTGGATAACAATACGAATGAACAAAATGAACTTCCAAGTACTTTGTATATGAGGACAGCGACTCCGTCGGATTCTCCGCCGGAACAGATTACGACTTTGAGCGCGCTGAATACCGGGCAGGGCGGAGAGGTCTCTCTTTCATGGACGGCTTCTTCGGCGTCGGATATTAACGGCTACAATATTTACAGGGCGTCGTATTCGGTCGCCCTGACGACGTCAAATTACGAATACAAGTGTTTCGTTTCAACGCCGGGAGCAACAGAAACAGTTACGGGGCTTACGAATTATGTTACGTATTATTTCGGGCTCACGGCGGTTGACGAAGCGAGCCAGGAGGGTGTTATTTCAAGTACGGTCAGCGTAATCCCGACGGATACGGTGCCGCCTTCGGCGCCTTCGGGTATTTCGGTGATAAAGGCGAATTATCCCGGCAACGGCGGGGCGTTAAAAATCAGTTGGACGAACCCTTCCGAGGTTGATTTTTCGTCCGTTACAATTTACCGCTCCACATCGGGACTGGAAAGTCCCTCCTACATTGACTCGTCAACTTCCACAACTTATACGGACATAGACCTTGAAAACGGAACGACGTATTACTATATTCTCCGTTCAATTGACGAAACGGGGAACGAAGACCAGAATACTGACATTTATTCGGGAAGGCCTCTTGACTCCTATGCGCCTTCGGCGTTGTCAGATTTTGCGGGTTATGATGTGGGGGACAGCACGCAGGTTATCCTGTCCTGGACGGCGAACACGGATAACGACTTCCGCTATTACGTTATTGAAAGGGACAGCGCCGTGATTACAACGCTGTCGGAGAAAAACACGACTTGTTACACCGATACTGTTCCTTCGGCGGGTACGACTTATTACTACGAGATTTCCGTCTGGGACTTTTCGGACAATAAGAGTTCCTCGGCAATTTCCGTTCCCGTGTATGATGTAACCGCCCAGCCGCCTTCAAACATTGCGTGTTCTTATCCGTATTCGGGGGGCGAGGTTGAACTTAACTGGGAGAACCCTGAAAATTTGAGGGGAATCAGAATTTACAGGGCGGTGGAGCCGGGCACGACGTCTGTTTTCAGCGTTATTTACAGTACTTTGATTCCTCCGGCTACTTATTATGCGGATACGGGCGTGACGGACGGGACGACTTATTATTACGGGGTAAGGACGTTCAACTATCTTTACGCTGATTACGTGTTCAACGAGTCCACTAACACGGACGTTTATTCCGTCCGCCCGCTCGACCCGGACCCTCCGTCGGCGGCGCAGAATTTTACGGCGGCAGACGCCGGAAACGGCGGAGAGGTTCTCCTATCCTGGACGGCGAATACCGAGGTTGACTTCAGGATTTACAGCATTCAGAGGGCCAGCGCCGTTATTACGACGCTGTCGGATAAGAATACGACTTTTTATGTTGATGCCTCTACCGCCGTTCCCGTCGGGGGCGCGACGTATTACTATGAAATTTCCGCGCTGGACTATTCCGATAACGTCAGCACGCCGTCGGCGGTGTCCGTTTTTGTAAAGGATATTGCGGCTTCTCCCCCCCTGAATATTACGGTGGCTTTGCCGGTCTGCGGAGGAAAGGTTGACCTCAACTGGGAGAATCCCTCCGCCCTGAAAGGAGTCAGAATTTACAGGTCGCAGAATTCGGCGACGGTTTTCAGCGTCCTGATAAGCACCCTTATTCCTCCAGCGACTTTCTATATGGATACGGGTCTGACAAACAAAACGACCTATTACTACGGGGTAAGGACAATCAATTATCTGAGTACGAGTACATATATTATTTATGAGTCCACGAATACCGATGTTTATCCGGCGTTCCCCGAAGATACCCTGAATCCGGAAACGCCTTCCGGTTTTAAGGTTATGCTGTCAACGATTTCCTCCTCGCTTCTTCTCACCTGGGTTCAGGTTTCTTCAAACACCGACGGCTCTGCCTGCGCCGACCTCGCGGGTTATGAAATAAAGTGGGGCACGGAAGAGGGGAATTTATCAAATACAATAGATATCAACTCTCCGCAGGCGGTACAGCGTCTGCATTCTTCCCTGTCGGACGGCGTGACTTATTACTATAAAATAGGGGCGAAAGATTCATCGGGCAACTATTCGGTTTGGTCAGGCACGGTTTCAAAGTGGGTTATGCGGATTTTGACGGGGTTTGAGATTTATTCGGACGGTATTCCCGCGGCTTCCTTTACCCCGAACGGCGACGGAATTGCTGATGGAATGGAAGTTTTCTTTGTTTTGAACGAGGACTCCGAGAACGTCGAAATTTCGGTTTTTGATAAGTCTGGGGAAAAAGTCAGAGAACTTTTTTCATCTACGGCAACGCTTTTCGCCGTGTATTCGGGCTCGGTTACCTGGGACGGCAAAAACGAAGACGGTGAAATAGTGTCCGACGGCAATTATGAAATAAGGTTGAGCATAGACGGAGACGTCGTTGAAGTGAAGACGGTTCAGATAAAAGGAACGACGGCGTCGGGGTACAAAGTTCCGGTTTTTAATAATTATCCGAATCCCTTTATAATGTCGGAGCCGCCTTATAAAACGAACATAAGGTTCAAACTTGCCCAGGCGTCGCCGGTTAAGATTGCGATTTACAACTGCGTCGGTATGCTCGTAAAAACGTGGAAATTATCGCAGGCGGAAGTTGCGGGTTCTATAAAACCGGGCACAACCGAGTGGTATGAAATACCCTGGGACGGGAGAAACGGCAGGGGTAACAAGGTCTCAAGCGGGATATACATCTGCCACATTACAGGCGGCGGGATTGATGCGAAAACCAAAATCGCGATTATCAGGTAGCGGCCGCCCCGTCATTGTCGTCCCGTGGTATATGCTTTTAAAAGGCAGAAGTTTTTTTGTAATAATCCGCAGGGGGGTTGACAATAAGTCATTATTCATTTAGAATAATTCCAAGAGAATAATAGCGGAGAATATTATGAACCCATTCAAGGTTGGAGTAATCCAGCCGGAAGAGACCTTCTGTAACAGAGAAAAAGAGATAAGGGATATTCTTAATTTCATTAAAAACTCTACATCGGCAATTATTTTTTCTCCCCGACGGTATGGAAAGACCTCACTGGTAAAAAAAGTTCTGTCGGAGATTAAAAAGAAAGGGTATTATACGGTTTATGTTGATTTTTTCCCGGTTACTTCTACGGATGATGTCATTAGAATCTTTGCGGCAAGGGTAATAGAGGGTATGGGGAAGAAAGTTTTGGAAGGAAAATTCCAGCAAAAGTTAAAAAATATTTTCAGGCGGCTGATTCCCACGATTGATATAAAACCGGAGGGGTTGTCTATATCGGTAAAATATGACAGTTCAGTAAAAGCGGATTATTTGTTGGAAGACATTTTTAAGGGAATAGACAGGTATTTGAAGCAGGAACGTAAAAAAGCAGTTATTGCTTTTGACGAGTTTCAGGAAATTACAAGATTGCCGGAAAGCAAAAAGATTGAGGGTATAATGCGCAGTTTCATTCAGGAACAGAGGAGCGTCTCATATTTGTTTATTGGCAGCCGCCGCCGTATTCTTCTTTCCATGTTTTCTCAAAAGAACCGGCCGTTTTACAAAGCGGCTATGAACTATCAGATTAACAAGATTGACAAGGGCAGATTTGTTCCTTATCTGTGCGTTCAGTTCGAAAGAACGGGTAAGTTATGTCCCTCCGAAATAGGCGAAGAAATATATGAATATGCCCAAGGGCATCCGTATTATGTTCAGAAGATTTCTTATCTATTGTGGGATATGACAAAGAAAAAGGCAAATAAGAACCTGTTGGAACAGGCAAAAAAGAATCTTGTAAACACAGAGACCGTTGAATTTGAAAATTTGTTTCAGGGGTTGGCGCAAACGCAAAAACAGGTTATTAAAGTGTTAGCGAAACAGCCCACGGATACTCTTTTTTCCAAGGAATTTATAAAACAATTCGGCTTCTCACTCGGAGGTTTGCAAAAGGCAATAAAAACTCTGATAGAATTGGATATAATTGAGAAATGTCCCGACGGGGTTTGGCGGCTTGTTGACCCGATAATGGCAAAATGGCTTGGATAAAGTTGCCGGATAAGGTTTCCCTCAAGGGAAAAAGGGAAAGAGAGGGTTTATGTTTCGGAATTATTTTGGTAAAATGAAAAATATTGGAGGAAATAGTGAAAAATTATAAACTGCTTATTTTTGCGGGCCTGTTTTGTTTGGCGGAGGCAACCTATGCGGCTGTCGCAAAACACCTGACCGACGACTCGACCGCCGAAGAAATGTCAATGCTGGAGCTGGCGAACAGGAAGGATGCGAAACTCCTTGAAATTGCGGTGGAGGCGGTGGAGATAAAAAACAACAAGGCGAGGGACATCGGTATCAGATGGGTTGATACGCTGAAGATAGGCGAGATTTCCTACACCAGTGAAAACCGCGTCCCCGCCACGATGCCGGAACTCCCCAGTTTCTTCCGTATAGGCGAGTTCGCCCGTCTCGGCGCAATCACCGCAGACATAAAACTTATGATGGAGAAAGGAGCCGCGCGCCTTCTCGCTAATCCGAAAATGATAACGAAATCCGGGACGAACGCGAGGTTTATGGTGGGAGGGGAGATGCCTTACATTGTAATTACCGCTGACGGCCCGAACGTTGAGTGGAAGGAATACGGGGTAAAGATGAACATCGTTCCGACCATTATCTCGGAGAATGACGATATACTCGGCCTGTCCATTTTTACCGAGGTCAGCGACCTTGACTGGGCGAACGGTGCCGTTTACTCCAATATGAAGGTTCCCGCCGTGGTAACGAGGAACGCTTCTTCTACGATAAAAATCCGGTCGGGGGAGACGGTCGCGATAGCGAAACTGCTGAGAACGTTCAAGCAGGAAACGAGTTACGGGATTCCGCTCCTCGGACAGATTCCCGTGCTGAAATATCTTTTCGGCCACCACGGCGTGACGGACGACAAAACGACCGTCGTGATTTTCGTGACTCCGAGGATTCTGGCGGAGGGGATGAAGGTTGAGGAAGTCCCGTATTAAAACGAAAAATCCGGAATGAAAATATTAAAAATATTAAGGACGTCCCCATTTTTTTCATTTTTCTTGATTTTTATTTTTTCTTTCGCTTTTGCGGCGCCGTCGCCGGAGCCGGAAGAAATTTTAAGCAGGGTCAAGGAAAACACCGACAAAATAAAAAGTTTCAAGGCGAAAATCGTTCAGAAGGATGCGGATACCGGCGAAGTCCGTTTCGCCGGCAACATCTTTTTCAAACGGCCGCAGGTGCGGGTCGATTTTACGGGACCGGATGAATTTGAAGGCGCGGGCCTGAGCGCGATAAGAACCGCCGACGGCTCGGTCGTAACGGTTGACGAAAACGGTTACGAACTGACGGCGACGGGGGCCGCGTGCTGCGGCGATTTTTTTGATTACATCACGGGGGACATTACCGACTTCGGGAAGGCGGAGGTAGAAGTTATACCTGCGGATGATTTGAATACGGGCGGAGAGGAAAGGTTTTATGTAATCAGGGTGAGGATGCCCGAGGAAGGCGGGGACGAACTGGATGCCGCCCGCCAGCAGGACGAATTTATGAAACAGGTCTTTAAGAAAGGAAATCTTTCAGGGGATGATTATTCCGCCTGGCAGGACTACAGCAAAAAAGCCCGGCGGCCGACCGGCCAGCCGGGGTCGGTGTTCTGGCAGAAGGACACCGATATGCTCGTGGATTATAAGAGCGCTGTGATAAAGGAAATTTCCGTTCTTTTGGACGGCCGCGTCAGCGAGAACACAAAATACGAATATACGTACGCCGGCGGGAAACATATTCCGTCAAAGGTGATTTACGACGACGGGGATACGCGGATGAAGATGCTGTTGAGCGCGATACAGCCGGACGTTTTTATCTCCGAAAAGATTTTTGCGTATATTAAGGTTTCTCCCGCAGCCACTACCGACGGTTTTTCCCGTTGAGTCCTTTCAGGAACGTTGTTCTCGCCGTTGCGGTTTTTTTTATTTCTTTAGCCGGTTCGGGCAGTTTTTCTTTTCCCGGAAACCGCCGCTATTTCAGCGGGGCATCCATTGCCCTCCGCCGGCTGCACGGCGCTTATGTAGAAGGAAAATACGGGAATGTTTTTTCGGCGGCGTCGGCGTTCGCGGAAAATTACGGGAAGTCATCCTATTTTCCGGCTGCCGCATGGCTGGGAATTAATTCCGCAAAAAGAACGGGGGCGGATTACGGCGGCTTAACGGATAAACTGAAAAAATTTCAGGGTTACGGAAAGGAATACTCTCTTGGAAATTTTGAACCGGCCGCGAAACCGCCGGTTTTCAAATCGGATAAGAAATTTATTTTTCTGGGTTTGCCCGGAGTGAAGGAACAGATGGATTATCTTGTCGGCGAAAAAATACTTGAGGCGGGCGACTGCGGATTCGCCGGCGTATCGCAGGAAGCGGAGTTCCTTTTAAGGTATCCCGAAAACCTTTTGAATGATTTTCTGGAATTTGACGCGAAAAATGCGCGGGTTTTTTTTAACGGCCCGGGGAATTACCATCACCTCTCATATTTTTTCGTTTCAAAAATCCGGACGCCGGTGACGGTCGTCGTTTTTGACGCCCATACGGATTTCAGGGAAACGCCGGAAAACGCTTTTGACTGCGGTTCGTGGGTGATGGAACTTTTGAAGATTGAAAATGTAAAAAAAGTTATTTTAATCGGGATTGATACGGACAAGCGGGATTTTTACGGCAACAATTCCTTCCGGTTCCCGGAAACCGCTCAGATTATACAGAAGGGAGAAACGGACAGGGTTTATGACGGACGGTTCAGGCGGATTTCTCTCGGCAGTTTAAGCGGGGCGCCGGTTATCCCTACGGAGGATGTTTATGTTTCTTTCGACCTTGACTGTCTTTCGGATGCGTTTATCACGACGGACTGGGGAAACGGGAATATGACGGCGGAAGAAATCTGCGATATTTACGGGAAGATTAAGGCCTCCCGCAGGATTGTCGGAGTCGATATCTGCGCAATAAAAAACCCTCCTGATTTGAAATCTCTGAAAACACTCGCTCACCTCGTAAAACTCTTATAGAAAAATGGGGTCAGCTCTATTTTTTTCTGTCGAAGAAAATGTTTTTGGACGAGACCGAGAGGGGAATTCCGAAGGCGGCTTTTATTTTTTTTGAGAGAAAACCGCCGTTGACGGCGGCGTAGCCGGCCGTGTACATGATACGGTTGTCTATTTTGAGGGCGGATGCGGTCGAAACCATTGAGCCGAGCGCTATGCCGAGGTCAACCCCCGTGTAGGCGCAGATACCTTTGCGGGTTTTACACAGGTAACCGCAGAAGCGGCAGTCAAGGCCGCGCTCAATATCGGAGCTTCCGATGAGAATTATGGCGTCAGCCTTGGCGACGCCCGCGGAATCCCTTAAAAATATCCTGCTGTTATACCCTGCTTTTGCGATTTCCTTCATTTTCGCGGTGAGTTTCTTTTTCTGCGCGGGAGTCATAACTTTTATCTCAAGCGCGTCCAACCCTTTCGCTTTCGGAGCGGTTTTGCCGGCTATCGCGATCAGCGAAACGGCGCTTTTTATTCCGTCCTCAAAAATCTTATCACTCATTTTTCCCCCCTTGCGATTTTACAGGTAATGTCAAAAGTGTATTGACATTATCCATAATCTCTTATCGGTAAAACCATTTATTTACTTGTCCCCTACTTCTGTAAAATTGTTAATAATTATCCTTAATTTCTTCCCCCTTTGAAAAAGGGGGATAAGAGGGGGATTTTAAAAATATCATAAATTTCTCCATATCTCCTCTAAAACTTCTTTTTGATTTTTGAGAAAATCCCTGTCTGAAAACCTTAAAACCTTTAACCCAAGAGCCCGCAGATAATTATCTCTTTTTTCATCCTTCTTTTTTTCTTTATACATGTAGTGTTGCCCGCCGTCTAATTCAATAACAAGTTTCGCCTTCGGACAATAAAAATCAACAATATAATCTCCAATAATCTTTTGCCTGTAGAACTGATAATTCTTTAATTGCCTGCGCCTGATTTTCAACCACATTATCGTTTCTGTATCTGTCATATTTTTTCTTAGCTCTCTGGAATATTTTTTTAAGTTTTTATTATACGAGAGCATTCAAATCCCCCTTACCCCCCTTTAATAAAGGGGGGTATATCCCTTTATTAACTTCCTCCCTGTTGATAACTTTTCATATTTTCTTTGACATTGTTATTTTACTGGTATCTGATAGGTTCGGTTCCTGTTATAAAAGGCATCAGGACGGCATCGGGGCTGTCGGGCAGAGCTCTTTTCCCCGTGTTTTTATCTATCGGCACGAAGTTTATTCCCGCAGGCGCCTGAAAACTTGAAGACGGGATTCCCTCCGTTGCCCGTTTCATAAATTCCGTCCAGATGGGCACAGCCATTACCGCGCCCGACTTTTTCGGGCCGAGCGTAATATTTTCGTCGTATCCCGTCCAAATCCCGCAGACGATATCGGGTGTGAAACCGAGGAACCAGGCGTCCGTAAAAATATTCGTCGTGCCTGTTTTCCCTCCTCTGGGACGTCCGAGGTATTTTGTGTACCAGCCGGTCCCGCCTTCGCCCGCGACTTCCTGGAGGAGCCAGGTCATAATGTATGCGGTCTGCGCCGAAAGGCATTTTTCGGGCGCAGGTCCGTTCACCTCAAGAACATTTCCGGAGTTATCTGTAATCTTTGTTATCGCAAAAGGGACGGCTTTCACCCCTTCGTTCGGCAGCACCGCGTATGCGGTTACCATGTCAAAAAGAGTCACCTCGCAGGCGCCGAGCGTCAGTGAAGGAATGGGCAGCAGCTCTTCCGTTATGCCCATTTTGTAAGCGTATTTGACTACGAGTTCGGGCGTTATCTTCTGAATGAGGTCAACCGCGCAGAGGTTCTGGGACTTTCTTATTGCGTCCAGGAGAAGTGTTTTGCCCGCATAGTCCGCGTAGTAATTTGCGGGTATCCAGATTTTTTCGGGCGGGATGCTCATCAGAAGCTGGGGTTCTATATCGGAGAGGTCCGTCGTTTTTGAGAGAAGTTTCCATGTTATCCCGTCCTGAAAGAACGCGACGGGGCTGTCGTTCAGTTCGCTTACGACCGTATAGCCGTTGTCGCAGGCGGCGGTGTAGTTGAAAATTTTAAAAGCGCTTCCCGGCTGTCTCTTTGCCTGAACTGCGCGGTTAAACTGTGATTTTGAGAAATCCCGTCCGCCGACCATTGCGAGGATTTCGCCCGTCTTTGCCTCGATTGCGAGGAGCGCGCCCTGAACCTCGGGCGTTATGGACAGAGACCCGTCTTCATCCTCCGTAACTTCGAAGATTTCTTCCTTGACTTTTCCCCTCAGGACTTCCTGCGCCTTGTCCTCGTCGAATCTTTTCAGGAATTTTTCCATCTCCTCTTCCGCCGCCGTCTGCATATCGTAATCGAGCGTCGTGTAAACCTTGAGCCCCGCCTTGTAAATTGAGTTGTACCCGTATTTTTCCTCGAGGTACCGCCGTATGTATTCCTTGAAGTGCGCTCCCGTCTCCTGTTTCTGATAAGGGCTTGTTATGAGCATGGGCGTTGAATTTGCTTCAACGAACTGCTTTCTGCTTATCATGCCTTCTTCAAGCATTCTTATAAGGACGGTCTGCCTTCTCCGGTATGCTCTCTTTATGTCGTTGAACGGGCAGTACAGGTTCGGCGCTCTCGGCAGGCCCGCAAGCATTGCGCATTCGGCGAGGTTCAGTTCGCGCACGGATTTGTTAAAGTAAATGCGGCTTGCCGCCTCGACCCCGTAGGAGCCGAATCCGAAGTAAATCTGGTTCAGATAGAACTGCAGGATTTCCTGCTTTGAATATTTTTTTTCGATCTGAACGGCGAGGAGGACTTCCCTTACTTTTCTCGCGAGGGTTCTTGCTCTCGTAAGGAAAAGGACTTTTGAAAGCTGCTGGGTTATCGTTGAGGCGCCCTGCGCGATTCTTCCCCTTTGAATGTTCACCATGAACGCTTTCAGAATCCTTTTCGGATAGATGCCCCAGTGGTAGAAGAAGTCGCTGTCTTCAATGGCGAGGATTGCGTTCTGCAGGTCAACCGGTATTTCGGTAATCGGGGTGAGCGTTCTTCTTTCAAGAAAAAATTCGGCGAACTCTTTGCCGCCTCTGTCGTAAAGGCGCGTTATGATGGGCGGCTGATACTGCCGCAGGACGTTTATGTCGGGCAGGTTCCTCGCAAAAATTTTAAGGAAGAAAAAACCCGCCAGCCAGCAGAGGCCGAGGAGCCCCGCAATTTTCAGATAGTTTCTGTAAGGCATGACCTGATTTTAGCAAAATTACGCCCTTGATAAAAATGCTTGTTTATTTTAAAATTTCATTGTGGAATACAGAAGCATTACAAACATAGAAAAGGAAGTTTCCGTCCTCGGACTCGGAACGTGGGTTTTCGGCGGCGATTCATGGTGGGGGAAACAGGACGACGGGGTCTCTCTCGCCGTGATGGAAAAAGCGCGGGAAAAAGGAATAAATTTTATAGACACCGCCCCTTTTTACGGACGGGGGCATTCCGAAGAGGTTGTCGGGAGATTTATAAAAGGACACGCGAGAAAGGAAATAATTCTGGCGACAAAACTCGGTCTCGACTGGACGAAAAAGGGTTTTTTCAACCTGAAGAGGGACAGGATGCTCCGCGAAATGGAGGAAAGTTTAAAGCGCCTGAGGACGGATTACATAGACCTTTACCAGATTCACTGGCCCGACCCGAACACTCCCGTCGGGGAAAGCGCGGAAACGATGAGGGGATTTTATGAAAAGGGCCTGATAAAAGCCGTGGGCGTGAGCAATTACTCGCTGTCTCAGATGAAAGAGTTTATGAAAAACTGTCCGCTTCACTGTCTCCAGCCGCCTTACAATATGTTTCAGCGGGAAATTGAAAAAGAAATTCTGCCGTTCTGCATGGAACACGGCATTTCGGTTATTACCTATAGTCCTCTTTATGGCGGCGTTCTCACGGGGAAGTTTTTTTTGGATGGCGCGGAAATCCCGAAAGACATGCGCAGGAAAAACATAGACGGCTTAAAAGAGCCGCTTTTTTCCGCCGATAGAAAGATTCTCGCTGAAATAAGAGAAATTGCCTCAAAGTATGGGGAGCCGCTCAGCCGGTTTGTTTTGAGATGGACTCTTCAGAGGCAGGGCATTACCTCGGTTCTTACCGGCGCGCGGACGGTTGAACAGATTACGGAAAATGCTGGCGCCGCCGGATGGGCTGTCAGCGGGGAAGATATTAAAAGGGTTGACGGGATTCTTGCAAAGAGAGAGAAAATGATAAGTTCTCTCGGCAGACGGAAAAAAATTTGACAGAGTGTTTTTAGTAAGTTAAAATAAAACCATGCCCGGAGTAAAAATAATTTCCACGGGGTATTATGTTCCCGAGAAAATTCTTACGAATGAGGACCTTGAAAAAATTGTTGACACGTCCGACGAATGGATTACTACCAGAACGGGAATAAAGGAAAGGCGGATAGCGTCTGACAGCGAAGCCGTTTCCGACCTTGCCGCCGCCTCTGCGGTGTCGGCGATAGAAAAAGCCGGAATTTCCAGGGATGAAATCGACCTTATTATCAACGCGACTTTCACTGCGGATTATCCGATGCCTTCTTCCGCCTGCGTTCTCGGCCGGAAACTCGGGATTAAAAATGTGCAGATGTTTGATTTGTCCGCCGCCTGCACGGGTTTTATCTACGGTTTATCGGTCGGTTATTCAATGATAAAAACAGGCATAGCCAAAACGGCTCTCATTACGGGCGTGGAAAAACTTTCGTCCGTCACGGATTGGGAAGACCGCGGGAGCTGTGTCATTTTTGCCGACGGCGCGGGCTCCTGCATAATCCAGGCGTCGGAGGAAGAAAATTTTTTAAGTTTTTCTCTCGGCGCCGACGGGGCATTCAGAGAACTCCTCTATATTCCGGCGGGAGGTTCTAAGAATCCCGCCAGCCATAAGACGGTTGACGAAAGAGGGCATTTCGTGAAAATGGAAGGCAATAAGACATTTAAAGTCGCGGTAAGCAGAATGAAATCGGTGGCGCTGGCAGCTCTTGAAAAAGCCCATGTCGCCCCAGGCGACATAAAACTTCTGATACCCCATCAGGCGAATATGCGTATCATAGACGCTCTTGCCAGGGGTCTGAATTTCCCGATGGAAAAGGTTTTTGTAAACATTGATAAATTGGGGAATTCTTCCGCCGCCACGGTGCCCATCGGTCTGGCTCAGGCGGTGGAGCAGGGACGCGTGAAAAGAGGCGACCTCGTGGAACTCGTTGCTTTCGGCGGCGGTTTTACGTGGGGCGCGGCAGTACTCAGATATTAGGGGAGAATATGAAAAAAATCGCTTTTGTTTTTCCGGGTCAGGGCGCGCAGAAAGTGGGAATGGGGAAGGACTTTTTTGACGGCAGTTCCGCATCCCGTGAAATGTTTGAAAATGCCGACAGGATTCTGGGTTATTCAATATCGGAAAAAATATTTAACGGTCCGGCGGAGGAACTCAAGAAGACCGAAATCACCCAGCCGGCCGTTTTTCTCGCGAGCGCGGCGTGTCTCGCGGCATTAAAAAATAAACTGCCCGGCATTCAGCCGGCTTACGTTGCCGGCCACAGTCTGGGGGAATATACCGCTGTTTATGCTTCAGGCGCTCTGGATTTTGAGAACGCTCTCAAGGTTGTCTCGGCGCGCGGACGGATTATGGCGAAAATCACCGGCGGCGGAATGGCCGCAATTATTGGTCTTGATGATGATAAGGTCAGAGAAATATGTAAAAACCTCGCCGGGGTGGTGGAGCCGGTCAATTTCAATTCACCCGGTCAGATAGCGATAGCCGGCGAAAAAGAATCTATCGTGAAGGCATGCGAGGCGGCCAAGGCGGCAGGGGCAAAGAGGGCTCTCCCTCTGGCTGTGAGCGGACCGTTCCATTCATCGCTTATGAAACCTGCTCAGGATGAGTTTGCGGAGTTTATTCAGCGCGTTAAGTTTACCGCTGCAAATGTGCCTGTGGTGGCGAACTGCTCCGCCCGGCCGTCAACCGAGCCCGGCGGGATAAAGCAGGCGCTTCTTGACCAGTTTGTTTCACCGGTTATGTGGGTGGATTCCGTAAAATTTATGGCGGGCAGGGGTGTTGACACCTTCATAGAAATCGGGCCGGGAAATATTATAAGCGGGCTTATAAAAAGAATAATACCGGGAGTAAGAACTTTCAGCGTCGGCGACGCCGCGTCGCTCGAGAGCGCTGTCGGGGAATTAACCGGATAATAATTAAGGAGCGCTATTATGGATAAAAGAAGAGTGGTTATCACAGGTCTGGGGATTGTTTCGCCCATAGGAAAGGGAAAAGAAAATTACTGGGCCGGTTTGATGAAGTGCGAATCCTCCGCCGCGCCGGTTACGGCGTTTGACGCGTCCGGTTACTCAACGACTTTCGCCTGCGAGGTGAAGGACTTTAATCCGGAAAATTATATTGACCCTAAGAAGGTCCGCAAAATGGACCGCTTTGTCCAGTTCGCGATGGCTGCCGCCAAGATGGCAATGGAGGACTCCTCTCTTAATGTTGAAAATGAAGACCCTTACCGGTGCGGCGTTATTGTTGCATCCGGAATCGGGGGTCTGATAACGGTTGAAAGAGAAGAGAAGGTTCTTCTGGAAAGAGGTCCCCGCAGGATTTCCCCTTTTCTTATTCCTATGATGATTATAAACATGGCCGGCGGCGAGATAGCAATAAGGTGGGGGTTGAAGGGCCCTAATTACAGCGTGGTTTCCGCCTGCGCGTCCGCTAATCATGCTTTCGGAACAGCGCTGAGATTGATTCAATACGGCGATGCCGACGTAATTCTCGCGGGAGGAACGGAGGCATCTATAACCCCGATAGGTCTCGGCGGCTTCTGCGCTCTGAAAGCTCTCAGCACGCGGAACGCCGAGCCGAAGCGCGCTTCGCGGCCGTTTGATAAGGAAAGAGACGGTTTTGTAATGGCGGAAGGCGCGGGAATTCTGGTTTTAGAGGAGTTGAGTCACGCGGAAAAAAGAGGCGCTCGCATATATGCGGAACTCGCCGGCTTCGGAGCCACCGATGACGCATACCACATAACGGCGCCCTCGCCGGACGGAGAACCATCGGCCAAGACGTTGGAGTTCTGTCTCAGGGACGCCAATGTCCGGCCCGGTGAGGTCGATTATTTTAACGCCCACGGAACTTCCACGCCGCTCAACGACAAAGGCGAGACCGCCGCGATTAAGAAGGTCTTCGGCGACCATGCCTATAAGATGCTCGTTTCATCCACGAAATCAATGACGGGTCATATGCTCGGTGCGGCGGCAGCCAATGAAATTATTGCCACTTTGCTCTGCATGCAGAACGGAATCGTTCACCCGACGATAAACTACGAAAACCCCGACCCTGAATGCGACCTGGATTATGTCCCGAACAAACCAAGGGAACATAAGGTTAAGGTGGCGCTTTCCAACTCTCTGGGTTTCGGCGGACACAACGCGACGATTCTGGTTAAAACATTATAGCGCTTAAAAAACGCCCACAAAGTTTGTAAATAATCAGTGAACCGGTTATTCCGGAACCTTGACCAGCAGGAAATTATAATGTATATTTGCAATAGGAATGCAAAATTGCAAGTATAGACGTTTATGGCTAAAATATATGTAAAAAGGGATATAGAAGGTGCGGTTAAAAAAGCCGCAAAGCAATTTCCCGCCGTTATAATCACCGGTCCGCGGCAGTCGGGTAAAACCACTCTTTTAAAACATCTCTTTGCGAAAACCCATAATTATGTGTCTCTTGACGACCCTGATATCCGGCTGATGGCAGTTGGCGAGCCGAAACTTTTTCTCAAAAACTATCCGCCGCCGCTTATTATAGATGAAATACAATATGCTCCGGAGCTTTTTCCTTTCCTGAAAATTGCCATAGACAACGAGCGGTCCAAGAACGGCCGTTTCCTTTTGACGGGGTCTCAAAGTTTTCCGCTTATGGCGAATGTCGGCGAATCCCTTGCAGGCAGAATCGCAGTTTTTACTCTTCTGTCTTTATCGCTCAAGGAACAATTGACGGGGAAGGATATCTCAAATTTGGCAGACCTGAGACACAGGACGTTAAAAGGGGGATTTCCCGAAGTTGTTCTTACCAGGAATGTTGATACAGGTTTATGGTTCGGCGGGTATTTTCAGACATATTTGGAAAGAGATGTCCGTCAGCTTCGGCAGATAGGGGATTTAATGGATTTTCAGAGGTTTCTTGAGCTTCTTGCCGCATATAACGGTCAGGTATTGAATCTTTCAGGATTGTCGAATGATTTGGGTGTTGCGGTCAATACGGTTAAGGCATGGATTTCGGTGCTTGAGGCGTGCAATCAGATTATTCTTATAAAACCCTTTTACAAAAATAAAGGCAAACGTATAATAAAAAGCCCGAAGGTATATTTTCTGGATACGGGTTTTTTGTGTTATTTATTAGGTATTACGCATAAAGAGCAGGTATTTAAAGGACCCGCAGCGGGGCAGTTATTCGAAACGGTTGTTTTAGGGGAAGTTATAAAAAATTTTTATAATAACGGAGAAATTCCAAGAATCTTCTGGTGGAGAACATCTTACGGGGAAGAGGTGGATTTTATAATTGAACGTAACGGGAAAATTTTTCCAGTGGAAGTAAAAATGTCCTCAAAAACAAATAAGGATTCAGCGCGCGGACTTTTTTCATTCTATAAAATTTTTAAGGATAATATCAAAAAATGTATTTTGGTGAATTTATCCGATAAGAAAATGATTTTGGGAAATAAAATAGAGTGTCAACCCTTTATGATTTTTATAAAAAGTGAATTATAATAAAGTTTCCGGTTTGCCCTCGTAGTTCAACTGGATAGAACACCTCCCTGCGAAGGAGAAGGTTCCCCGTTCAAATCGGGGCGAGGGCACAAAAATACTAAATATAAAAAGAGAAATTAAAAGTATGAAGAACAAAGAATTGGCGAATCTGTTTCTTGAGATAAAGCAGCTTTTAGAACTTAAAGGCGAGAACCCTTTTAAGATCAGGAGTTACGAGAAGGCGGCGGACACGATTATGTCGCTAACCGGCGATATAAAACAAATTGCGGAGAGGGGGGAACTCCTGAAGATTCCGGGAATCGGGAAGGGAATTTCCGGCAAGATAACCGAATATGTAAAAACGGGGGAAATAAATGAGCTTGAAAAACTGAAAAAGGAAATCCCCGCCGGGCTTGTTCAGATGCTGAAAATTTCCGGCCTCGGCCCGAATAAAATAAGACATATCAGGGAAACGCTGCATATTGAAAGCATGCGCGGGCTGGAGATTGCGGCAAGACGGGGAGACCTTGCGGGGATTCCGGGTTTCGGTGAAAAGACGGAGCGCAACATCCTGCGGGGCATAGAAATGGTGACGCGTATGTCCGGGCGGTTTCTGCTCCCTACGGCGGAAGAGACGGCGAACGGCATTATAACGTGGCTCGGGAAGAACGAAAAATGCTCGAGGGCTCTTACCTGCGGCAGTTACCGCCGAGGCTGCGACACAATAGGCGATATAGATATCCTTGCGGTTTCGGACGAGCCGCAGGCGCTGATTGACGAATTTACGAAAAGAGATGATGTCGAAAAGGTCTTTGCGTCGGGGAAGACAAAGGGAAGCGTTTTTCTGAAAAATAACGTTCAGGCGGATTTGAGGGTCATTGACAAAAAATCATGGGGCGCCGCCTGTATGTATTTTACCGGAAGCAAACAGCATAACATTAAACTTCGTGAGTTTGCCCTTAAAAAAGGTTTTACGCTGAATGAGTACGGTCTATGCAAAAATAGGAAGTCGAAAGATGCTGCGGTTGAATATGCGGCGGGGAAGACGGAGAAAGATGTCTATAAAAAACTCGGTCTTGATTTTATCCCTCCCGAACTCAGGGAAGACCGCGGGGAAATAGAATCGGCGCAGAAGGGAAATCTGCCGCGTTTGATTGAGATTGAGGATATAAAAGGCGACCTGCACATTCACAGCGTTTATTCCGACGGTTCGGCAAAAATTGCCGAAATTGCGGAAGCGGCGGGTAAAACGGGTTATTCCTGGATTGCCGTCTGCGACCATTCCCGCTCCCTGAAAATTGCAAAAGGGCTGAGTGTCGGGGATTTAATGAAAAAGAGGAAAGAAATAGAAAAACTGAACAGGTCCTCGAAAATCAGAATTCTTTTCGGAGCGGAAGTTGACATTCTTCCCGACGGCGCTCTTGATTATCCGGATGAGGTTTTGAAGGAACTGGATGTGTGTATAGCAGCCGTTCACTCCGCGTTCAGACAGCCGGCGGATGTTATGAACAGGAGAATATTAAAGGCAATGGACAATCCCTTTGTTGACATTCTCGCGCATCCTTCCTGCCGGCTCATCGGCAAAAGAGAGGCGCTTGCCGTGGATATCGAAAGAATAATCAAAAAGGCAAAAGAAAGAGGAATAATACTTGAAGTAAACGCATTCCCCGACCGTCTTGACCTCAACGACATACATTGCCGGCAGGCGGTGGAGGAAGGCGTCATGCTTTCTCTCGGTTCGGACACGCATGCTCTCCGCCAGCTTTCCAATGTAAAATACGGAATAAAGACAATGAGGCGCGGCTGGGTTGCGAAGGAAAATGTGATAAATACGCTGACGGCGGAAAATCTGCTGAAAATAATTAGGGACGGTTCCTAATTGTCAGGGGAGTGCTGAAATGTTGCGGATGATAAAATTTGCACGGATAATTAGGAACCGTCCCCAATTGGTGATTGTTTTTTGTTTTTTACTTTCCGGCTGCGGGAGGGAAAAACGGGACCTCGCAGGCGATACAATCGTTTTTGCCTCCGGCGGTGAGCCGTCGTATCTCAATCCGGTTCTCGCCAGCGACTCCTCTTCAGGCGACATAAACGATCTTGTTTTCAACGGTCTTGTAAAATACGATAAGAACCTGAAACTTACGGGCGACCTCGCCGAGAAATGGTCGGTCTCGGAGGACGGTCTTACGATTTCGTTTTTCCTGAGGAAAGGAGTCATCTGGCACGACGGACGTCCCTTTACTTCGCGGGACGTGGTTTTTACGTACAGGTGCCTGCTCAATCCCGGGGTTCTGACCCCTTTCTCAAGCAGGTTTAAGAGGGTAGAGAAAATTGAGGCACCGGATGATTACACCGTGGTTGTAAAATACGGTGAGCCCTTCGCCCCCGCTCTCGAGTCGTGGGGGATGGGAATAATTCCGGAACACATTTTCGGCGAAGGAGATTTCAACACGCATCCGGCGAACAAGAAGCCCGTCGGAACGGGACCTTATAAATTTGTCCGGTGGGATGCCGGCGAGAAACTCGTTCTTGAAAGGAACGAGCGTTATTTTGAAGGAATGGGGAACATTTCAAGAATTGTTTACAGGATTATTCCCGACGAATCCGTTCAGTTCCTTGAACTGAAAAGGCAGATGGTTGACAGAATGGGTTTGACCCCGTACCAGTTTAAACTTCAGACGGGCGGGGATGTTTTTAAGAAGAGTTTTCGGAAATTCAGGTATCCTTCTTTTACGTACACCTATCTCGGGTTTAATTTGAAAAATGCGCTTTTCAAAGAAAAGGAAATCCGCCGGGCGATTGCTTATGCGGTTGATAAAAAAGCGATTGTCGAGGCGGTTTTACTCGGCTACGGAACGCCTGTTTCCGCTCCGTATCCTCCGAGTTCGTGGGCTTACAATAAGAATGTGGAAAAGATTAAATACAGTCCGCAGAAAGCGCGCGAAATTCTTGAGGAAAACGGGTGGGTTGACACCGACGGCGACGGCATCAGGGAGAAGGACGGCCGGAAATTTTCTTTTACGATTCTGACAAACCAGGGGAATAAAATGAGGGAGGAGTGCGCGACGATCATTCAGGCGCAGTTGAAGGAAGCGGGGATTCAAGCGAAAATCAGAATTCTTGAATGGGCTTCTTTTATTCACCAGTACATTGACCCGAGGAATTTTGAGGCGGTCCTGCTCGGCTGGTCGCTCGCGCTCGACCCCGACCAGTTCTCCATCTGGCATTCCTCCGAAATCCGCGCCGGCGGCTACAATTTTGTTTCCTACAGAAACAGGGAAGTTGACGAACTTCTTGAAAATGGCCGGGCCACATTTGATACGGGGGAGAGAAAAAAAATCTATTTCCGCCTCCAGGAGATTCTCGCTGAAGAAGTCCCGTACTGTTTTCTTTACGTGCCGGATGCCCTGCCGGTTGTTCATTCAAGGTTCAGCGGCCCCGAAGTTGCGCCGGCGGGCATTTCCTACAATTTCACGAAGTGGCATGTCCCCGAAAATTTGATAAAATATAGATAGAATCTTATGCTGCAACTTCTACGCAGATTGCGAAGAAGTTCTTAAGGAATTGCAGCGAGCGGTTTGTTGGCACGGCATTGCCTTCCAAGCACCCTCACGAGGGCGGCTCGCTCCGCAGTCCTGCGGGGAGAAAGCAGAGACCCTCGGACTGACGGGCTTGTCAGACAACGCCGTGCCTCCTGCGAACGCGGCTAAAAGCTGCATTAGGTGTAAAATGAAAAAAACTCTGGCTTTTCTGAATCTCGTCTGCGTTGTTGCCGTAGGATTTTATTATTTTAAGGTATGCGCTTTGCCGGCGGGGCAGGTTTTTGCCGTCAGTCCTCAGGTTTTTATCCTTGCGGCTTGTTTCGCGTTTCTTTTCATAGGCGGCGGTTTTTTGAAATCGCTCGCTGTCCCGTCGCTTCTTTACTACGGCATCACGGGATTGTTCCTTTATCCGTGGAAAGGGTTTGACATTGCCAATCAGTGCCTGCACATTCTTATGCTTGCGAATGTCGTTTATTTTCTACTTTCAACCCTGCTCAGAATTCAGATTATCCGTCTGGTTCTGGGTCTGGCGTTCGGATTATTTGTCGTTGCGGGAATCAGGTTTTACCAGATAAAAGCGCTTAACATAAATCCGAAAGTTGCGAAATCATATCTCCCGAAAAATCTGCATCCGAAGGTAAATCTAAAAAAAATCAAAGCGGCGAATTGAAGTTTTGACTACATCTTTTCGGGCGCCGAAATCCCGAGGAGTCCGAGGCCCGTCCCGAGAACTTTTCTGACGCCCGATATAAGTAAAAGCCGCTGTTCGGTAACATTTCTGTCTTCGAGAATCACCCTGTTGCGGTCATAAAAGTTGTGGAAAGAAGAGGCTAAAGCCAGGAGATAGGAGGCAAGGTGGTGCGGGGCGTATTCCGCCGCGCACAGTTCGACGGTGTCCTCGAATTCGCATATCTGCCTGAGGAGTTCTCTTGATTCATCGCCGAGAGAATCAATCCCGGCTCCGGCTTTCAGATTGTCCTGTTTTGCTTTTTCGAAAATAGAGCAGATTCTCGCGTTGGCGTACTGTATGTAATAGACGGGATTTTTTTGGGTCCTTTCCTTCGCGAGTTCGAGGTCAAAATCAAGCTGCGCGTTCGCTTTTCTCGTGAGGAGGAAAAATCTCACCGCATCCCGGCCGACTTCCCGCATCACTTCTCCCGCGGTCAGGAAATTGCCCTCCCTTTTGGACATTTTAAGAAATTCCCCGCCCCTTTTCAGACGGACAATCTGACAGAGAACAATTTTGAGATTATCAGGGTTATAACCGAGCAGGCCGACCGCTCTTTTTATCCTGCCGGTGTAGCCGTGATGGTCGGCCCCCCATACGTTTATGCAGACGCCGGCTCTGCGGAATTTTTCCCTGTGATACATAATATCCGAAAAAAAGTATGTCGGTTCGCCGTCTTTTTTGAACAGAACCCTGTCCTTGGAGTCCCAGTCCTCGACGTTGAGCCAGATTGCATTGTCCTTTTCGAAAATTACATTTTTTTCCTTCAGGATTTGCAGGGTTTTTCCGGCGTTGTCCTTTTCGTAAAGGGATGTTTCAAAAAAGAAAGTATCAAATTTTATATCAAGTTTTACGAGGTCGTCTTTGATTCCTCCGAGAATCTTCTGAACGGCAATTTTCTGTATCTCTCCCGTTTCCAGCTTGCCGTCCAGGGTTCCGGCGATTTCCTCGATGTATTCTCCCGAGTAGCCGTCCGCAGGCGCGGGCTGTTTGTTTTTTGCAGCCACCACCGACTCCGCAAGGAGTTTTACCTGCCTCCCGCGGTCGTTTACATAATACTGGGTTTCAACATCGCAGCCCCTGTGCCTCAGTATCCGCGCGAGGCAGTCGCCGAGGACTCCGCCGCGGATGTGACCTATGTGGATGGGGCCCGTCGGATTTGCGGAAATAAATTCTATAATAAATTTTTCCTTATTTTTCTCAACTGCACGCTGTTCCTTCACGGCTTTCAGGAACATCTCTTTGATAAAATCATTCGTAAGCCGCATGTTCAGAAACGGCATTTGAATTTTAACTTCTTCAAAAATGTTTTCTTCAAGAAGTTTCTGCCGCAGGATAGCGGAATATTGCGGACCTAACTTTGTGAGGACGTTCGTCGCATAATCGCATGCTGTGAAAGGCGGCGCCTTCATCACGTCAAAGTGAATTTCTTCGCCGGCGTTCGTTTCTTTCAAAATACGCTTTATGCAGGTTTTAATAAATCCGGTCATTTTTGCTTTTAACTCTTATGGTTATATTCTATAATAAATCCGGAATATGCTCAATTGCAAAGTTATTGTAAATCCTGCCTCCGGAAGGGGGCGCGGTTCCGTTCTGGCGGGTCTCGTAAAAAAGGAACTCTCTCTGGCGGATGCGGATATTCTGTTTTCCGAAACTCTGGACGAGGCGAGGGAGCAGGCGCGCCGTTTTGCCGTGATAGGAGTGAACCCCGTCATTGCCGTCGGCGGCGACGGAATACTCAACGCAGTGCTGAACGGCGTCCTGAGTGTCTCGTCCAATGTTTCTATAGGTTTTATTCCTGCGGGAATGAGTAACGTTGCTGCCAATTCCCTCGGAATTCCGCAGGAACTCCGGCGGGCGTGCCGGGTGGTCAGGCATGGGCGGGTAAAAAAAACGGACGTCGGCAGAATTACATCCGCCGGATTTGAGAAATATTTTATTTCAATGGTTGACTTCGGCGTAACGGCCGATATTGTGCGTCTCGCCGAGAGTAATGCAAAAATTAAACGGTTTTTCGGAAAAGCGGCGCATGTCCCCGCCGGGTTCTGCAAATTCATTCAGAAGAAAAAATTTTTCAGCGTTTCAGCCGGCGGGGAATCGTTTGATTCTTTCCAGGTTATTTTTTCAAACGGAAAATTCTGGGGCGGGAAGTTCTTCTGGGACGGCGGGATTTCAATAGAGGACGGGCTGGGCGATGTTTTTATTTTTCGTGAAACGGGTTTTTTCAAGCTGCTCGGAATTTTCGGAGATTTGCGCGCGGGCAAAAGGGAAAAGGGAATTATAAAATTGAGGGTCAGGGAAATCGAAATAAAATCCCCTTTCGAAGTTCCCTTTCAGGCGGACGGCGAATTTCTCGGGTTTTTAAGGGAAGCGAAGGTTGAGGTCATTCCGGAAACCGCCAGTTTTATCGTACCGCCGCCTGAGCAGACCGCATAAATTCAATCATCTTCTCCGGGAAACTTTTTACCGGTTATTTCATGATGAATGCCCGTTCACAGGTCTTGTGCCGCGGGGGTTTAGACCTGTTATTTTCAGGGAGTTTATTATAATATAAACCGTGAAAAAAATAGAATTAAAAACTATGTCCGCCTCAAAACTGCGGCTTTATCTTCAATGCCCGCTCCGGTATTACTATGCATACGGCGAGGGAATATTTCAGAAGGAGACAAAAGCCACCCGGTTCGGCGCCTATATTCACGCCGTTTTGGAGAACTATCTGAAGCACCTGCTGATAACCGGCAGACAGCAGGACATGGAGGGCCTTTACGGGATTGTCTCGTCAAAGAAAAAGGAATTTGAGGAGATTCCAAACACCGGAGAACTTTCTTTTTTTGAGGCGGACATTATCCTGAACAGGTTCGCTTCAAAAAAAATCAATCCTTCAAAGATTTATGCCGTGGAAAAATTTTTCCAGATCCCTTTTTACCCGAAGGAGCCCGTTTCTAACGGGGTTTACGGGGACGGCGAAATCAGCATAGACGGCAGGATTGACAGGATTGACATTGAGTATCACAAAGAAGGCGGGCTGCTTCACATCATTGACTACAAGACCGGAAAGAATGAACTCACGGAAAAGGAATTGGAGGATGATATACAGATGAAGTTTTATATTGCGGCCGCCTATTTTCTTTACAGGAAATTTTACAAGCGTTTCAGGTTTTCCCTTTATTACCTGCGGCACGGACGGGAAGTGAATTTTGAAACGGATTACCGCGGGGAATACGGCGAAGAATTGAGAAATCATATTTCGGCGGTTAATAAAGATGCCGATTATAAAAAAATTGTCACGAAACTCTGCTGTTACTGCCCCGCCTTTAAAATCTGCAAGCCCGACATGAGCAGAATAAAAAATGAAGGATAAACGCCAGCTTTCGCTTGATTTCATATCGGACAGGGAACACTCATACGAAGAAGTTTCCGGTGTGGTAAGGACGGTTCTTTATGAAAACCCGAACACGAACTGGAAAGTCGTGGAGGTTCTGCCGGACGGCAAAAAAAAAGAATTGAAACTCGCGGGATACCTGCCCGGGATTAAGTCAAATGACAGGATTAACGCAAGATGCACCGTTGTCAATCATCCGAAGTTCGGCGAAAGCTTTCAGATAGACGAATTTTACAAGGAACTGCCGTTCCAGAAAGAAGGGGTAATGAAATTCATGGTTGCGATGGTTGACGGCATCGGCGAACAGCTTGCGGAGCGGATCGTGGATAAATTTAAGGACAGAACTCTTAAAATACTGGAGGAAGAACCTGAGAAACTTATGGAAGTGGAAGGAATTCACGAGAAACTGATTGAGAGAGTAAGAAGCTGCGCCGAAAAAATAAACACCACGGTAAAAGAACTGGTACTGACGGGCTTTTCGCCCAAATGGGCAAGCCGCATATACCTCAAATACGGGAAAGATGCCGCAAAAAAAGTGAAGGAACGTCCCTATAACCTTATCCGGGATTTCAAGGGAATAGGTTTCAAAAAAGCCGAGATAATTGCGGGAAAAACGGGGGTAGGCAAGCTGGACACCGAAAGGATCAAAGCGGGAATTTATTTTTCCATAAAGACGACTCTCCGGAATACGGGGCACAATTTTTTGTATCTGAACGACCTGAAAAATACGGCATCACGGCTTCTCGGCATTCCGGGGGCTTACACGGAATCGGAGATTCTTTCGCAGCCCGGCCTTGCCATAGAGGAAAACCGCGTTTATTTGCCGAGATACTACGAAGCGGAAAAAGCCGTGGCCCTGAAAATTGCGGAAAAACTTTATCTGCCGCCGGTCAAAGTGGAAGATTTCGAGGGAAAGATAAAAGATATCGAAAATAATATTAAAATAAAATTTACGGAGGAACAGAAGGAAGCCATCAAGGGCTCGGTGGAAAATCCCATCACCGTGATAACCGGCGCGGCGGGAAGCGGAAAAACAACTTTGTGCAGGGGGCTTCTTAAACTGCTTGATAAACTCAATTACAGATACAAGGTCTGCGCTCCCACCGGGAAAGCCGCCAATAAACTGGAAATGCTGACCGGAGTAAATGCCTCCACAATACACCGGCTGTTTAAGTATGCGCCCTCAATCGGATTCAGGGTCAATGAACAGGAACCCCTCACAACCGATTACCTGATTGTGGACGAGGCTTCCATGGTTGACCTTCTGCTTTTGAAGGCGGTTTTTGAAGGGGCGGGGAAAAACACGAGAATCGTCTTTATAGGCGACCCCTACCAGCTTCCTCCCGTGGATGCCGGCAACTCCCTGCAGGCGCTTGTCGGAAGTTATTCCGTTTCTCAGGTGCTGCTTCCCAGGATATTCAGGCAGAAAAAAGAATCCACGATTCTGAGGAACGCCACAATGGTTAATCTGGAAAAGGTCTTTCCCATGGAAAACACGGACGATTTCAAATTCATAGACGTGGAAGACCCCGTTAAAATGGTAAAGGCGCTTTATGATTCCATAGAGGAACTCAAATGCCAGGGCTGCCATCCGATAAAGGACATAAACATTCTCACGCCCCTGAACAAGGGCGGCGGAGACATATCCGTTTCCAACCTGAACAGAAGATTGAGGGACTATCTTAATCCGTTGACTGAAAAAAACTATTTTTACGTCCACGACAGGGAATTCCGGCTCGGAGACAAGGTAATGCAGAGGGTAAACGATTATGACCTTGACATTTATAACGGCGATATCGGTTTTGTCGTTAAAAATGACGCGCATAACAAGGAAGTTACCGTCGATTTTTCTGAAGAAGAAAAAGTCATACCATACTCCAGCATGGACAACATCACTCTCAATTATGCAATGACGGTGCACAAAGCGCAGGGGAGCGAGTCGAAAGCCGTGATTTTTCTCGCGACAAGAGCCGGCTGCTATTTTCTTCTGAACAAAAATCTTTTTTACACGGCAATCACAAGGGCAAAGGAAAAACTGATTATGATTATGCCGTATGAAGTCGTGAAAATGGCCATCGGCTACAACATCCGCAGGCAGTCATATCTTTCAAACAGAATACAAGCGCTTGTGCTCGGAAGAGAATCTCTTAATAAAAAAGTGTAACGGTCAATCACGCCTGTCCGCCGAAGGCGGTTCAGGTGCGGTGAATTATTAGGCATTTCTTAATTTCTTCAATAATTTATTATACTCTGGGAAAATGGAAAATGGGGACGTCCTGCATTTTCTCTTAATGAGGTCTCGTAACTCAAAATTTTTTATCATTTCGAAAGAGACTTTTTTCAAATAGTCGACTGAGAAACCTAAGTTCCAGAGAAAGATTTCTCACGGAGTTTACATTGAGCGAAGCGAATGTGTTCGAAAGGACATTGTATAAGATGATATTACTCATTCTGACAAAAGGGGCGCTGTGTTCTCGGTCCGGAAATTGTCATTTTGCGCCGCAAGGGTTGACGATAGCGCAAAATCGGAGTAAAATACTAATATATTTATGGAAAGAAGAATTCATCAAAGATTCCCGACACTGTCGGTTATAAAGACAGTTGAGATCAGCCGGGGCGACGGCAGGACAAATGTTCCCGCCATAATGTGCGATATTTCGGTGGGCGGGCTGGCTATGATTACTTTTCTGCCCTTGCCGAAGTTGAGCAAAATTGTTCTGGACTTGAATCTGCCCGGAATAAATTTGCGGAAAGTCGTCGCGCAGATAATCAGGGTGGAAGAAAAAAACGGCACGTATCTGATAGGCCTGAAATTTGTAAAAATTCCTGTGAAATTAAAAAAGAAGATAAACGACATGGCGCTGGACTGGAAGACCTGCGAGGAAGGTTGCGCCGTCGGACAGAAACCGAGTTGTTCAAGGTGCTCGTATTACAATCTTTGCACGAAAAAAGACAAAAAGATTTATGCCAAACATCAAGGTTCTGCCTGAAGATGTAAGAAACTTTATTTCCTGCGGCGAAGTCATTGAGTCGCCTTCCTCGGTCGTCAAGGAACTGGTTGAAAATTCTATTGATGCGGGTTCCCGCAGGATAGACATAAAAATTCAGGACTCGGGTCTTTCGCTGATAAATGTTTCGGACGACGGCAGCGGGATAAAGTACGCGGAACTGCCTCTTGCCCTTGCCTCGTTTGCCACAAGCAAAATAAACACGAAACTGGAACTTTCCGGCATAAAGACGCTCGGTTTCCGGGGCGAAGCGCTCGCTTCTGTCTGCAGTGTCGCCTCCGTTAAAATATTTTCAAAACCTTCTGGGGAGTCCGGCGGCATCATCTGCAAAGATGGGGAAAATTTAATAACCCATGCGCATTTTGACTGCCCTGCCGGGACAAACGTTGAAGTGAGGCGTCTCTTCTTTAATGCGCCCGTCAGGAAAAGGTTTCTGAAAAGCCCGGCGTATTTAAAAACGGAAATAATAAGGACTGTCCAGAGTTTTGCTCTTTCTTTCAACGAGGTTCTTTTTACTCTTGAAATTGACGGTAAAAATTATCTTGAAGGCCTTGCCCCGGGTGAGGAAATACCGGAAAGGATAAGAAAAATATTCGGGTTTGAAAATGCCGTCGGGGCGGAATACAAAAGCGAGACGGTTTTTATCTCGTGCTTTATCTTTCCCTCGGAACTCAAACCGTCAAAAAGATGGCAGTTCGTTTACGTGAACAGGCGTCCGGTTTACAGTCCCGTTTTGCTTAAAGCCGCCGAGAATGCCGTTTCGGGTTATTTCCCGCCCGGGCAATTCCCGCCTCTCTTTCTGTATGTCACAGTGCTGCCGTCACTGGTGGACGTTAATGTCCATCCGACGAAAAGAGAGGTAAAATTCCAGAGCCCGCAAAGTTTTTATCAGGTTATTTATGATGTGGTTAAACGGAAGTTTGCCGCGGAAAAACCCGTTGAGTATAATCTGCCGATGCCGGAAGCGGGAGCGTATGCGTCTTCCGGCGTTGCCGAGCGGCGCCCCGGGCCGGGGTATCATTTTTCGCCCTCAAAGGAAGCGGCATTTTCATCGTTTAGAACGCCGGCGGATGAGGGAACGGCCTCCGGGGAAGAGTTTTTCCCGCATGATGTGAAATGGGACGAATTTTTCTACGTGGGGGTTTCCCACAAAAAATTCCTGATTTTTTCGACGGCGGCGGCCATTCACATCGTTGATTTCCACGCTGCCTGCGAAAGGATAAATTATGAAAAATTAAAAAAGGAGGCGGGAGAAAAACCCGTTCCTGCGCAGAAACTTTTAATTCCTGCGGAGATGAAACTTACGCCGGAGGAGATTGAGGCATTGGAGCGGAACTTGAATTTTCTCGCGGACATAGGCCTCATAATTTCGCTCGGCCGGCGGAGTATTAAAATTTCGGCCCTGCCGGCGGGTTTCCGTGGTTCGGAAAGCGGGTTTATAAAGGATATTGCAAACGCCCTTCTCGAAGGCCGCCGCCGCCCGGATATCTTTGCGGAAATCAGGGACACGGTGTTGAAAATTGTCGCCTGCCATACGTCCCTTCGGGCGGGTGACGGCATCAAAAGAAAAGATGCGGAAGTTATTATAGACGGCCTGAAAAAATGCGGCGAACCTCTCAGGTGCCCGCACGGCCGTCCCGTGATGCTGACGCTTCCCGTTTCAAAAATTGATTCAATGCTCGGCAGGTAAAAAACTTAGGGAGGGGGACGGTGCTTTACAATATGACATTTAAAGAGAAGTCGGCTCGCTCACACAGCCCCGTCAGACAACGGTCATTTTCATCAGGTATTTAGGTGATTTTAAAATCATTTAAGGACATAAAATGCGTTGTCGTGGGCGGCGGCCACGCCGGCTGTGAAGCGGCCTCGGCTTCGGCGCGCATGGGCGTTGAAACGCTCCTCATCACGATGCACCTTGATACAATCGGTTACACTTCCTGCAATCCTGCCGTCGGCGGAACGGCGAAGGGGCACATCGTCCGGGAGATTGATGTTCTGGGAGGCGTGATGCCTCTCGTCTCGGACACGAGTTGTGTCCAGATGAGGACCCTGAATTCTTCCCGGGGCGAAGCGGTTCAGTCCTCTCGCGCGCAGGTCGACAGGCAGACCTACAGGTCTTCAATGAAAAATATGCTTGAGAACCAGAAGAATCTTTATCTTCTTCAGGACGAGGTCGTTGACATAGACGTGAAAGGCGGGCTGGTCAGGGGCGTAAAAACGCTGCGCGGGCTGTATCAGAAGTGCCGGAGCGTTGTAATCTGTCCCGGAACTTTCCCGAACGGGATGATGTACATCGGCAATGTCAAGTTTTCCGGCGGGCGTTTCGGGGAGCCGGCTTCGGTTTTGCTGACCGCCGCATTAAAGGAACTCGGATTCAGAATGATGAGGTTCAAGACGGGCACCTGTCCGCGCCTCGACGGCAGGACGATAGATTTCAAAAGGTTGACACCCCAGCACGGCGACAGGAAGATTGCGCCTTTTTCAATGAGATTTTCAGGGCGTGGCAGAAAATTCCTTCCCTGCTACATCACTTACACGAACAGGAAAACCGAAAAAATAATAAAAGGGAACATAAAACGCTCGTCGCTTTTCTCGGGGATTATCACGGGGACCAGCGTGAGGTACTGTCCTTCCGTTGAGGATAAGTACCGCAAGTTTCCGGATAAAATCAGGCATCAGGTTTTCCTTGAGCCCGACGGGTTGAACACGAACGAGTTCTATCCGAACGGCCTGTCCACATCCCTTCCGTATGAGGTTCAGGAAGCGTTTCTTCATTCAATAGAAGGGCTGAAAAATGTAAAGATTGTCAGGCCGGGTTATGCGATTGAGCACGACGTCATAGACAGCGTCCAGCTGCATCACACGCTTGAGGCAAAACACGTTAAAGGTCTTTTCTTTGCGGGTCAGATCGACGGGACAACGGGTTATGAAGAAGCGGCCGGCGGCGGTCTCGTGGCGGGAATAAATGCCGCCTGCCGGATTCTGGATATCCAGCCGCTTGTATTGAAGAGGGAAGAGTCCTATATCGGCGTTTTGATAGACGACCTCGTTACAAAGGGCACAAATGAGCCGTACAGGATGTTTACGTCCCGCGCCGAATACCGTCTGAAATTGAGAGAGGGGAATACTATTCTCCGTCTTCTGCCCCATGCCGGGAAATATAAACTTGCGGATAAAAGCGCCCTTTCGCAGATGGAGCGTTTTCAAAAGGATTTCCGTACGGCGGTTGATTTCATAAAAGAAAGAAAAGTTCTGAACAAAAAAACACACATGAAAACGACTGTCAGCGCCCTGATTCTCAATGGTTATAAATTAAACCGGCTGAAAAGAATGTGCGATTTTCCGGATGTAACGGATGCGGCTCTGAAGGAAGCGGTTGTCGAGACCAGGTACTCGGGGTATATGGAAAGAATGGAGAGGGATATAAAAAGATACGATTCTCTCAGAGAAATCAAAATACCGGATAAATTCAGGTTTAACTCGGTAAAGGGGCTTTCCAACGAGATTGTTCAGAAACTCAACCGCCACAGACCGGAAGACCTTTATTCCGCCTCCCGCATTTCAGGCGTGACGCCCGCCGCCGTTGATATCTTAATTATTTACCTTTCCAGAAGAATGTAAACATCTGCTAAATCGGTATTGCCCCTTGCCATTTCGGGTAAATCGGACTATAATTACTAACTATGGAAAAAAACTGTCTTTTTTGCAGGATTTTCAAAGGCGAAATTAAAGCGGAAGTTCTTTACAGGGACGAAGAAATAATGGCTTTTAAAGACGTGAATCCGAAGGCGCCGAACCATGCGCTTGTTATTCCAGCAAAGCACATAGAGACGATTAACGAGGTCTCTGTCGGGGATTCGCTTCTTGTGGGGAAGATGGTGGCTGCCGCTTCGGCGGTTGCCGCTTCTCTTAATATGAAGAGTTACCGGCTTGTTTTTAACTGCGGCCCGGATGCCGGTCAGGAGGTTTTTCACATACATCTGCATCTTCTGGGCGGAAGAAAATTCGGCTGGCCGCCGGGATAGGCGATAGGGAATTATAGACGTAGAGAATAAGTGTAATGGAGGTGATTTAATTGGCGTATATCAGGATAGGCGAAAGCGAAAGATTTGAGAGCGCTCTGCGGCGTTTTAAGAGGCAGTGCGAGAACGAGGGGCTCTTGAAAGAAATCAAAAAAAGACAGTATTTTGAAAGTCCCAGCATGCTGAGGAAGAAAAAGAAAGACGACATGAGGCGGCGGCGGAAAATCAATGCTTCCAGAGCAAAGAGGATGCTTGCCCGCAGGAAGCAGCGGTTTTAAAAAGGACGTAAAATGAAAATAACCGATTTTTTTTCTTATTGCATCAAATGCGGTATGGAAGCCGACCCGCGCGGCAGGGATGCGGTGAAGAGGTCTCTCGCTTTTGAAAAAGAAAAATTTGATAAAATGCCGGCGGAAGAAAAGAAGTTTTACGATAAAGAGCGGCTTGTCAATCCTTATGCCGATTCCAGAATTCTGCACAATCCCCTCAGAGGAGCCGGCGGTGTCAAAAAAATTCTGTGCGGAATAGATATTGATGCGGGGGAAATTCTTCTGGCGGCTCATCTCAAAAGGAACGGCCGCGGCGTTGACCTCGTGATGGCGCATCATCCGCAGGGTTATTCTTACAGCAATTTTTTTGATGTTATGGATATGCAGTCGGAGATTCAGTCGAACTGGGGCGTCCCCATCAACATTGCGGAGGATTTGCTCGCCGCCCGGCGCAGTGATGTAGAGATGTCCGTTATGCCGAGGAATCACACTAAAACCGTTGACGCCGCTAAAATTATAGGAATTCCTTTTCTCAACGTTCACACGCCCGCCGATAATCATGTCGCGAGTTTTCTCGGGAAGATTTTTGCCTCGGCAAAGAAACTGCGCCTGAAAGATGTGATTGACCGCCTCGCAAAAATTGAAGAATACCGCTGGGCGAGAAAAAATTACCTGCCTGGCCCGAAAATAATCGTCGGGAAGCCCGAAAGAAGCGCGGGAAAAATCATCGTTGATATGACGGGCGGGACAGAGGGGCCGGTCGATATGATTTCAAAAATGGCCGAAGCCGGCGTGGGAACGATTGTCGGCATGCATTTCAGCGAGAAACACATAAAGAAAGCGCGCCGCAGCCACGTGAACATTATCATAGCGGGGCACATTTCTTCGGACAACCTCGGTCTGAATCTCCTTTTTGATAAGATAGAAAAAAAATTCGGCGGTCTTCAAATAATAGAATGTTCCGGTTTTCATAGAGTTTCAAGAAAGTAAACCTTTAATGACATACGGCTCTGATTTCATAGAAAAAGTGCGGGCTTCTTCGGACATTGTCTCTGTCGCCGGACAGTACATTCCTCTGAAGAACGCGGGCGTTAATTTTACGGCTCTCTGCCCTTTCCACAGCGAGAAGACCCCCTCTTTTATCATTTCAAAACAGAAGCAGATTTTTAAGTGCTTCGGCTGCGGCGAAGGCGGCAATGTCTTTACTTTTGTGATGAAAATGGAAAAAATTTCTTTTCCGGAAGCCGTGCGGGTACTGGCGGTAAAAGCCGGAATACCGGTCACTGATAAGAAAGTTTCGCCGCTTGAGCGCAGAAAAGAGGAATTGTATGAGGTAATGGAAAAAATTCTCAGATTTTATTCAAAAAATATCAAGCAAAGCCGCCCGGCGCTGAACTATCTTGAGGGGCGGGGCATTACGCGCGAAATGATTGAAACGTTCAACATCGGTTTTTCTCCGGATGAAGATTCCCTTATTTCATTTGCGCGGGAGGAGAATATCAGCACTTCCGACCTGGAAAAACTCGGGCTTGTCGTCATGCGCTCGGGACATGCGGTTGACAAGTTCAGGTTCAGAATTATTTTCCCGATTCACGATATCAGGGGGCGCACTGTTGCTTTCGGCGGGAGAACGATAAAGGAAGAAAGCGCCGTGAAATACCTCAACTCCCCCGAAACGGTTCTGTTCCATAAAAGCGATGTTCTCTTTTCAATGAACAGGGCGAAGAAGGCGGTCGTAGCGGAGCATGCCGTTATCGTGACAGAAGGTTATATGGACGTTTTAACCCTTTATCAGTTCGGTTTCAAGAATGTCTGCGGTGTTTTGGGAACCGCGCTGACCGACCAGCATCTTTACCAGTTGAGGAGATTTACGGATAAGATTTTTTTGCTGTTTGATTCCGATTTTGCCGGCATCACCGCGGTCCTCCGCGCCGCGCCGAAGATTCTTTCCGCAGAACTTGAAGGGTTTGCCGTTCAATTGTCCGGCGCCAAAGACGTGGACGAATTCCTGAGGAAGAAAGGGCGGACTCACCTGCAGGAATGTCTGGCGAAGGCATTACCGGTCATGGATTTTGTGCGCTCGGCGCTTGTTAAAAGATATTCTAAAGGAGCGCCGGCCTGGAAGGCGAAAGTTGTGCGTGAAATTCTGCCGCTCATACGCGAGGCGGCTAATGCCGTAACGCGGGAGGAGGAGATAAAACGGACCGCCGCTCTTCTCGACGTGAGCGTTTCTTCCATAAAGGAGGAAATGACCAGGACAAAAAGGGCTGCGTACAGGGAGGAAGAAAAACCGCCCGGACAAGACCCGAAGAAATCGAAACTCGAGCGCAGAATCGTGTCTTTCCTGATAAATTATCCCGAAATGATAGACAGGTTCAAGAAGGAAATTAAAATATCCGATTTTGCCTATATGGAAAAGTTCCTTTCAAAGATATACGATTTTTTTGACAGAAAAGAAGGAATTTCCATAGCAAAGTTTATTTCACTTTTCCCCGAGCCCGCCGACGCGGAATTTATTAGCGGAATTGCCAGTGATGCCCTGAAAGGTCTGAAAGAGACCGTTGACCCCGTAATTCCGGGCGGGGTTGATAAGGAAAAACTGAGTGCGCGGAAAAACGAGGCGGCCGGTCTGATTGCCGAGTTTAAGAGAATAGTGGGGATGGAGTCCTTTGAGAAACTGCGGAAAATTTGCAGCGAGAATCCGACAAATGAAAACATCGCTGAGTTCGAGAAGGTTATGAAGTATTCGGGTCAGAGAGGAGGGTACTCTTGAAAAAATCCGTAAAACCGGTCCGGAAAGGAAAGAAAAGCAGAAAAATGGTTATTAAGGATATTGTTCTTAAGGGGAAGGAATCGGGTTCTATGACTTTTTCCGAGTTGAATGATTTTCTTCCGCCCGAATATAACAACACGGAGATGATAAGTGCGGTCTTAACGTCGCTTGAACAAACGGGCGTGGAAATAACGGGACAGTCAAAGAAGGAAGAGACCGGCCTGGTGCCGATTACCCCGCTGGAAGAGATTGACACGTCCGATTCGGTAAAAATGTTTCTGAGCGAAATGGGTAAAGCGGCGCTCCTGTCGAGAGAAGAGGAAACATTTCTTGCGAAAGGCATAAAGGACAGGGAGAACCATTTAAAATTTATTATTCTTTCCAATCCCATATCGTTCGGCGAAATGCTGCACATAAACGCGCTCCTTCAGGAAAATGTTATTTCCGCCAGGGAACTTATGCCCCGCGGAAAGAAGACGAAAAGAATTATTGAACAGATGAAAAAAAACGTTTCATCCGTTTCCAGGATTATCAGAAACGGGCACAAACGCCTTATCTTTTTTCAGAAAAAACGGGATGCCGCGCGGGGCGTGGAAGCCATCGGGAAAATCAACCGCGAGGTGGAAAAGATAAAGGCAAATCTTTACAAAAGACTCAACACTCTGGAACTTAACACGCAGAAATTGACGCGGCTGATGAATTTAATCAAGAACGAGGGTAGAAGGTGCGAAAGGATTCTAAAAATCAAGGAAAATATTTTTAAAAAAGCCGACGAAAATGCCATGCGGAAATTCTGCATGCAGCTGAAGAGCGGCCGCCTCACAAAATACGGTTTTCAGGGCCATACGGGAATGACTCCCGCGCAGTGGGAAAAGAAGAAAAGCGAAGTCGCCGAGTTTAAGGAGAAACTTGCGCGGATTAAAAAGGAAACGATTCAGGAGCCGGAAGAACTTTTAAGCGTTTATAATGAAGTAGGAAATTTGGAAAAAGAGATAAAGGATATGAAACTCAAGGTCGTGCGCAGCAATCTGCGGCTTGTCGTTTCAATTGCAAAACATCATTCAAATCCGCATCTGTCGCTTCTTGACCTGATTCAGGAGGGCTGCATAGGCCTGATGAAGGCGGTGGATAAATTTGAGTACAAAAAGGGCTTTAAATTCAGCACGTATGCGACCTGGTGGATAAGACAGTCTATAAACCGGGCGATCGCCGACCAGGCGAGGACAATAAGGATTCCCGTGCATATGAAGGAAGTGATAAGCAAGGTTTCGGGGTATTCGCAGAAATTCAGGCACAAACACGGAAGGGATCCTTCGCCCGAACAGTGCGCCGAGGGCCTGAAGATTCCGGTTGAAAGGATTTATACCGTGCTCAAAGTTCTGCCCGAACCTTTTTCCCTCGCCCAGCCGGTTGGCGACGAGGATGACGCTCAGCTTGAGGAATATGTAAAAGATACGACGATGGCAAGCCCTGAGGACTCCGCCCAGATGGAGCTGCTGAAGAGGGAAGTAAAAAAACTCGTTGAAGTTCTTTCCTTCCGCGAAGGGGAAATTTTAAAACTCAGATACGGTATTGACTCGGGTTTTCCCAGAACGCTGGAGGAAGTCGGGCGGATTTTCAATGTTACGCGGGAAAGGATAAGACAGATAGAAGCGAAGGCCGTTTCAAAGCTGAAGGATATTGCAGAGAGCAGGAAATTAAGGCAGTACATAGAGTAGATGAACAGCGGCGCACGGCATTGCCTTCCAAGCACGCTCACGGGGGCGGCTCGCTCCGCAGTCCTGCGGGGAGAAAGCAGAGACCCTCGGACTGACGGGCTTGTCAGGCAACGCCGAGCCCCTTGCGGGTGCCCCCCGGGCAAAGCTGAGAGAAAAGATGATAGGTAATATAAGGAAGATTCATTTTGTAGGCATCGGCGGTTCGGGAATGAGCGGGATAGCGGAAGTGCTGAGGCGGCTGGGGTATACGGTTACCGGCAGCGACCTTCAGAATACCGGCGTGACCGCCCGCCTCAGAGCCGGCGGTTGTACCGTGCACATAGGGCATAAGGCCTCCAATGTCAGGGACGCGCAGGTCGTGGTTGTCTCTTCCGCGGTGAAGCCGGACAATATTGAAGTTGTCCATGCGGTGAAAAAAGGAATTCCCGTCATCCAGAGGGCAGAGATGCTGGCGGAACTCATGCGCATTAAATACGGGATAGCAATCGCGGGGAGTCACGGGAAGACGAGCACGACTTCCATGGTCAGCCAGATTCTGTCGTTCGCCGGTTTCGACCCCACAATGGTCATCGGCGGCAGGTTTAAAAACATTGCTTCGGGGGGCTACCGCGGTTCGGGGGATTTTCTTGTGGCGGAGGCGGATGAGTCCGACGCTTCGTTCCTTAAACTTTCTCCCGCCGTTGTCGTCGTGACGAACATAGACGACGACCACCTGAATTTTTACGGAAATATGGATAATTTAAAGCAGACGTTCGTCGATTTTATAAACAGCATTCCTTTCTACGGGATGGCTTTCCTGTGCGCGGATGACGCAAATATTTCCGAGGTTCTTCCTCAGATAAGAAAGAAATACTTTACGTACGGTTTTTCGGCGAACGCCGATTATGCGGTAAGTGTCTCGGGGACAAGGTTTTTCAAAACGACTTATTCTATCGGTTTCAGGGGGAAAAAACTCGGCTCGGTTACCATTCCCGCTCCGGGTCTCCATAACGTCGTTAACTCGGCCGCCGCCGCGTGCGTTTGTTTGAATCTGGGCGTCAGTATGTCAAAAATTAAGGGGGCGCTGAAGGAATATATGGGCGTGGCGCGGAGATTTGAGGTTAAAGGCGAAAAACGCGGCATTATTTTTATTGATGATTACGCCCATCACCCGACGGAGATAAAAATGACATTGAAAACAGCGAGGGAAACGTGGCCGGAGCGCCGGCTTGTCGTCCTTTTTCAGCCGCACAGATACACGAGAACGAAAGAACAGGCGTGGCAGCTCGGAAGGGCTTTTGACAGAGCGGACGCAGTGTGCGTCCTGCCTATTTATTCTGCGGGCGAAGAGAAAATCCCGGGCATCACGTCCCAGCTTATCTGGGAAAACATTCCGAGGAATATCAGAAAGAAAATGTTTTTTACGGGAGCGGATGCCGTGAGGGGCATGCTCCAGTTACTGCAGAAGAATGATGTTCTCATTACCGTTGGCGCGGGCGATGTGTATGAAGCCGGCGAAAAAATTTTAAAAAAGCTGGTGTGACGCCGCCCTGGTAAGGAAAAACATTGAAAAAAAGCGGATTTTTTGATAGAATTGCAAAATATGGATAGAAAGATACTAAGAAAAATCGTTGAGGACTCGGCGGCAGTTCGGGGTGTTGAGGTCTGCGAGGTCAGGTACAGTCCGGGGAAAGGGCTTATTGATGTCGTTTGTGACAAGCCCGGCGGCATCGGGGTGGAAGAATGTGAGGCGCTCAACAAAGAGCTGGTAACGCATCTGAAAGGAGATGCCTTTCCGGAAGCGAAAATTACGGTTTCGCCTCCCGGTCTTGACAGGCCCATCAGGACAATTGACGAATTCCGCAGGAAGATTTTATACAGCGTTCGTATCAAAAAGAAGAATGGCGCAAAAATCGAGGGAAAGATTGTGAGAGTTGAGAAAAATAATATTTTCCTCGAAGCGCCGCTTGAAGAAAGGGTTTCCGTTTCCGAGGTGGAAACCGCGAGGATTTTAATCTGATGGCTGAAGAATTTTTGGCGGCTCTTGACCAGATTGAATATGAGAAAGGGGTGCCGCGCAGCGAGATAATGGCTCTTATAGAGGAAGCGGTCGAAAAGTGCCTTGAGAAGCACTATGTATTTGCCTCCCGGTACAGGGTTGTTCTCGACCGAAAGACAGGAGATATCAAAGCATGGGGAATAAAAAAAGCGGTGGGAAAAGCCGTGTCCCCGAAAGACGAGGTCATGCTTTCGGCCGCGCGGGCGCTCGTCCCCGGAGTGAAATTGGGTGAGGACGTGGAACTTCCGATAGACATAAATGAGATCGCCCGTATTGCGAGCCAGGCAATCAAAAAAGTTATTACCCAGAAAATCAGGGAACGCGAGAAGAGTTCCGTTTATAAAAAATATAAAAAGCTTGAAGGGACGGTTATTACGGGGAGAGTTTTCAGATTTATCGGGAGGAAAGCAATTGTGGACCTGGGCGCTGCGGAAGGTGTTTTACCTGCCGCCGAACAAATTCCTAAACAGTTTTTGCGGCTTAATGCGAATGTCAGGGTGTTTGTTCTGAAAGTTTCGGGAGACGAGCAAAAATGCGAAATTATTCTTTCAAGGGTCCATCCGGATTTTATCAAAATGCTTCTCTTTGAAGAGGTTCCCGAGGTGAAAGACGGCATCGTTGAGGTTATAAAAATTGTAAGAGTGCCGGGTATCCGCTCGAAAGTTCTGGTGAAATCCAACAATGATAAAATTGATCCCGTCGGAACGTGCGTCGGGGTTCGCGGGACGAGAATAAAAACGATAATCAATGACCTCGGCGGAGAGAGAATAGACCTTATCAATGCATCCCGCCCGCAGGACGCTCTGATTGCCGGGGCTTTAAGTCCCGCGCATATTGAAGCATCGCAGGTTTCTCTCTCGAAAAAAAAACACACGGCTGTGGTCAGGATCGCACCTTCCCAGAGGTCGCAGGTAATCGGGTTTGAAGGGGTGAACGTTTCCCTTGCTTCGCAGCTTACGGGCTGGGAAATAGATGTTGTTACAGCCAAGGACGATGATAAGAATAATGATAAAGATAAAGCCGATGACAAAGATAAAGCCGATGACAAAGATAAAGCCGATGACAAAGATAAAGCCGATGACAAAGATAAAGGCGATGACAAAGATAAAGGCGATGACAAAGATAAAGGCGATGACAAAGATAAAGGCGATGACAAAGATAAAGGCGATGACAAAGATAAAGGCGATGACAAAGATAAAGGCGATGACAAAGATAAAGGCGATGACAAA
>JBDRRS010000012.1:0-99935 GCA_043825615.1 bacterium
CTGCGTTCGGGACGCAGAGGTCGGCGGTTCAAGTCCGCCCACCCCGACCATTTCAAACTTGTTGCGCGATTTTCAAAAAAATTCGGTGAGCGGAGCTCACCGTTCTTTTCGGAATTTCCGGAATCCCCCTCTGAAGAAAACAAAAAAGACCACGGCTTTTCTAAATCCAGAAGAAAGGTTTTGTCCAGCAGGCGGCGGTTCGTTCCGATTTTTTTAACAAAAGATTTTATTTCGGGTAAATCTTTTGACAAAGCAAGTTCTCCGGCGTGGTGAGCGTCGTTAATCCAGTTTCTCAATGGTTCGATCCAATTGTTCCCCTTACGCCCAAAATTTGTTTTTTTCTGTAGTAGTTCCACTTTTGTCTTTATCAGTTCATCTTTCTTTTGAAGGTAAATGTCTTTTTCAATAATGCCATCAAGAAAGGCATTTACCAGCTTATCAAGTTTTTGTTCTGTGTCTTTTATTTTCTTTTTGAGATTTTGGGCGGAAGACTGCGAAGACTGGGCTCCTTCCTTTTCCCATATATCTACCTGCGCTAACATTTTTTCTTTCCAGTCTTCGCAAAGAGCGACTTTTGAAATCTTATCTCTTAATTGGTCGGCAAGAGGTTCTTCCCTTAAATAACCTTGACTGCAAGGGCCAAGCCGTTTGGTACAGCGATAATAGCGGTATGTCCCGCCGTTGCCGTGGGCGTATTGCGCGGTTATAGCGGCTCCGCATTCTCCGCATCTCATTAAACCTGTAAACGGGAAATCATGACCTTTTTTACTTTTTCTCGGCTTGGCTCTTTCTTTTAATATTTGCTGAACTTTTTCAAAAGTCGCTCCGGAAATAATTGCCGGAAAACAGCCCTCATAACTTTCACCATTCTGAACAATGATTCCAAGATAAACTTTATTCGTAAGCATTAGCTTTAGAGTGGCCTTGCAGAGCGGTTTTCCGGTTTTGCTCTCCACGCCCCAAAAACTCAGGCGGTTGCTCAAACTTTTTAAAGTGTGTTTCCCCTGAGAAAATTCGTCAAAAGCTTTCTTGATGGCTCTCGCCTTAAAAGAATCCGGCTCAATATTTCTTGTCTTCGGATTATTAACATAACCCAGAGGGGCGAGAGTCGGCCATTCTCCCCGCCTGAGTTTTTGTCGCATCCCGCGCTTTACATTCTGTGAAAGGTTATCAGAATAGTATTTGCTCTGACCAAAGGCGACCTGGAGCATAAAAAGCCCTTGCGGTGTCGGTTCAAACCAGAAAGTAGGAAATCGCAAAGAAGCAATATTTTCTGTATCAATTAAATAAATTATCTGACCGCCGTCTATTGAGTTTCTTGCCAGGCGGTCGGGATGCCATGCTAATAATCCGATTGCTTCTTTGCTCTGCTTGATTTTATCAATCATCCGATTGAAAATTTCTCTGCCGGGCTTTTTTGCGCTCTTGCTTTCAATAAATTCCTCTAATATCTCAATTTTTTCTTTTTCAGCATATTCTCGAAGTTCGGCAATTTGAGCTTCAATAGACATTATTTGCCGTTCTTCGTCCTCAGTAGATTTACGGGCATAAAGAAAAAATTTAGTTTTCATAAAAATAACCTCCTGGGTCGCCTTTGGTTAAAGTGCGGGATTCAAAAATAAACTTGCTTTGTATTTCGCTTTTAGCGAAAGTTAAAAAAACAGGAGACAAAAACTTTTTTTGTAGGGAGCTTAGCGACGACGAACCGCCGCTTGCTGGACAAAACCTTTCTTTTGGATTTAGAAAAGCCGTGGTCTTTTTTGTTTTCTTCAGAGGGGGATTCCGGAAATTCCGAAAAGAACGGTGAGCATCGCTCACCGAATTTTTTTGAAAATCGCGCAACAAGTTTGAAATGGTCGGGGTGGGCGGACTTGAACCGCCGACCTCTGCGTCCCGAACGCAGCGCCCTAGCCAACTGGGCCACACCCCGTCGTTTTATTCGTTTTAATAAACTAATAATAACCGCCGACCTCCCGCCCTTGGCGTCTTCGTCCGCCTGCGGCGGGGCGGACACCCTAGCCAACTGGGCCACACCCCGTCTATTTGGATAAAATATTTTTCAAAAATTTGCGGCCTAAACCGCTTTTGAAAAACCTTTCTCTTTTCATCGCTGTCGCTCGCGACAAAAACTTTTCATAATATACTATTTTCCAGAGTCCCCGTATACCGGCATAATGTCTTTTTTCATTATTATGTTCAAACAATCTTCTTTCCAAATTATTCGTATGTCCGTAATAATATTTCCCGCTGTTCTCGCTTTTTAAAACATAAGCAAAATACATTTAATAACCGCCGACCTTCCGCCCGAGGCGTCTTCGTCCGCCTGCGGCGGGGCGGACGCCCTAGCCAACTGGGCCACACCCCGAAAGAAGTATTAAATATCAAAAAAAAGAGTTTTATTCAATTATTTGGAAAGTATTTTGAAGATGGAATCAAGTTCCTTCTTTGCCTTTTTAAGCATATCTATCGCCACAGGATTCTGTTCTATCGGAAGTTGTATCTGCTTGTCGCTGGTTTTCGATTTCAGGAGTTCTTTCTTTGCGCCGGCAATCGTAAACTTCTTTTTGTAAAGAAGGTCCTTTATTTCTTCTATCAGGTGTATGTGCGACACCGTATATCTTCTCTGGCCGGACTCCCTTCTGATGGGCCGGAGCATCCTGAATTCCTTCTCCCAGTAGCGCAGAACATGCGGAGGAACTTTCGTCATGCCGCTCGTTTCTTTAATCGTAAAAAATTTCTTGCCTGGAATAAGCATTATTTAAACACCTTCGGAGACATAATGAATTTTACCACATTATGCGGGGGGACGTAAACCTTCTCGCCGGTTTTGGGATTCCTCGCCTCGTACGGTTTCTTCAGACGAACATGAAAGGAGCCGAAATTCTGGACAACAACCTTCTCCTTTCTCCTGAGCGCCAGCGTAATTTCTTCAAAAACCCTGTTCACGGCGTCCTTCGCTTCGCTTTTCGCGCAGGTCACATTACTTACCGCCTCTATCAAATCAATCTTGTTCATCCGTCTCCTCCATTATACTTACTCGCCCGCTTATAATTCCCGGCTGCTTGACTCAATAGGGGGGATTCTCCCCCCTGATTGTGCTCCTCACGCGCTTACCAGCGCATTCGTCGCTTGTCACCCCCCATATGGTAAAAACTTTGTAGCTTTGCACGACCATACACGCCTCGAAAATCGCGCTTACAACTTTTCATCCTCTTTTCTCACCGGTCTTAACATCAGGTTTTTTACCGCTTTCGCCGGAGACCGCCCTTTGTACAGAACCGCGTAAACCTCATCCGTTATGGGCGCTGAAATTTTATTAGACGCCGTCAGCTGCCGGAGCGCTTTTACCGTTTCAGCTCCTTCCGCCGTTGTTTTTACTTTTTTCTTCGCCTCCGCAAGATTTAACCCCCTGCCTATCGCCTCGCCGAGGTTCCTGTTCCTGCTGTATTTTGAAAAACACGTTACCATCAGATCGCCGAGCCCCGACAGACCGCAGAAAGTCGCAGGTCTCCCGCCGAGGGAAACCCCTATTCTCGTCATTTCCACAAGGCCCCTTGTAACAAGAGCCGACTTGGCATTCGCTCCGAGGCCGAGACCGTCGCTTAAACCCGCGGCGATTGCCATAACGTTTTTAACCGCGCCTCCAAGAGCAACGCCTCGGATATCCGTATGAACGTACGGCCTCAGAAATGACCTTTTAAAAAGGCGCTGGAGTTTCTCCGCAAGACGGATATTCCTTGAAGCGATTACAACGCTCGTCGGAAGGCGCCGGCTCAATTCTTCAGCATGCGACGGGCCCGATAAAACAGCGACGGGAAAATTTGCGCCGAGCTCCTCGCTGCAAACCACATCCATACTTTTCAGAGTGGAAATTTCAATGCCCTTGCTCAGGACAAGAACGGGTATTTTAAAACGTTTTATATCCCCTGCAATTTTGCGAAGCGTCGCCCTCACGCTCTGCGAAGAAATCGCCACAACAACAAGCCCTGTCCCGGGAGAAATTTTCAACTCGTCGGTTATTCTGACGTTCTTCAATCTGGCATACGGAAAAAAGGGGGGATGCCTGTATTTTTTCAGATACCTGTATTTTTTCCTGTCCCACTCCCATACCGTGACGGATGCTTTTTCACTTAAAACTTCTCCCACGGTTCCGCCCCAGCAACCGCCGCCAAGAATAAAGATATTACCGTACATAATTTTATAACTTTGATATTTTACTTTAACTCTGTGTTTTTGTCAAAGGAGCAAAATAATAATTTGCGGTCCGCCTGAGGCGGATGAGAACTTCCCCTTCTGCCTGTTTATTTTTGTTCTTTTTTATTTTCCATAAACGCCTTGAACAGGTCAATCGGAATCGGGAATACCGTCACGGAATTGTTCTCGGTTGCGATTTCCGTAAGCGTTTGAAGATACCGCAGCTGCACAGCGACCGGGCTCTGGCTCATTATTTTCGCAGCGTCGGTAATCTTTTGCGCCGCCTGAAATTCTCCTTCGGCGTGTATGACTTTCGCGCGGCGGTCCCTTTCCGCTTCCGCCTGGCGGGCAATGGCTCTCTGCATATCCGCGGGGATTTGAACATCCTTTATTTCAACTCTTGAGACCTTGATTCCCCACGGGTCCGTCGCCTGGTCTATAATCCTCTGAAGTTCCGAATTTATCTTATCCCTCTTGGAAAGCACCTCGTCAAACGAGACCTGCCCCACGACGCTGCGGAGGGTTGTCTGCGAAATCTGGCTGGTCGCCATGATGAAGTCCTCTATTTCCACAACGGCCTTCTCCGGATCCATAACCCTGAAATAGCAGACGGCATTTACCTTAACCGGCACGTTATCCATGGTGATAACTTCCTGCGAGGGCACATCCAGCGTAACAGTCCTCAAATCTATCTTAACCCATTTTTCAAGGAAAGGGATTATAAAAAAAAGACCCGGGCCGCGGGCGCCGACAAGACGTCCCAGACGGAAAACCACGCCTCTTTCATACTCCTTGGCGATTTTTACCGCGTTCATCAGAAAAATTACAACGAGAATAATCAGCAGATACATAAATCCTCCCATTCACGGTTACAACCGCGTTTATACCAACCTTATGTTTTTCTCTGGATTTTCACCCTGAGTGTCGCTGGGAACTTTGCCTTGAGAATTTCTTCCGCTTTTTTCGCCGAGGCAATTGCCCTCGCTTTAACGAGAGGGTCGTAATCCTCAATCAGCGTTTCCAGAAAGTTCATCACCGAAATATCGGCAATCTCTCCCGCCGCCCAGGCGGCGGAAATGCGGTCCCATTTATTTTCCGACTGTACCATTTCTTTCAACGTATTTTCCGAGGCGACGGCGTCGAACCTGAACATTTCAACCGCGGCATCCGCCCTGACCCTGTTGTTTTTATCTTTTAAAAACGGCGCAATAAGGCGCGCGGCGAGCGCGGGGTTGTTTACCGCCCTGGCAATTGAAACGACGCTTTTGGCGCGGGCGCGGTTGGCCGAAGAAATATCGGTTATAACACTCCGGGAAACCGCGCTTTCGAATTCCACATTCTCCGTCGAAGCAGATGCGCCTTTCACGCTTTTTTCCACAACGCTTATCAGATTTTCCGCCTGCTTCATCAAATTCTCTTCCAGCGGATGCGAGCGGTTCGCCGCAATCTTCTCAAGCAGTTCCGCGTTCGCGCTTTTCAAGTCATCAAGAGAGGCGCCGACATCGCCCTTCGCCGCAAGTTCGTGAATAAGTTCTGCCGTCCTGTCGGAACTCCTGGAAAATTCTTCTCTTAGCCGCAGACTTATATTTGAAACGACCCTTGACGATATCAGAAAACTCGCCGCAACAACGATAAAAACTGCGATTGAAAAAAAGATAAGCCATCTGGTCGCGATTATGTGCGTCTGCTGTCTTAATATTTCTATTTCCTCTTTTCTTTCCCCCAGGTCTTTCTTCGTTTTTTCTATTTCCCCGCGCATTGACTTTTCCCTTTCCTCCCTGATTCTCGTTTCTTCCGCAAGGCGCTGGTTGCTTTCTGCACGCAGTTTTTCCCGCGCGAGTTCTTCTTCCCTTTCCCTTTTTGCCGCATAGGCTCGTCTTTTCTGCTCTTCAATTTTTACGTCGTCCCTTTTCTCTATATCTTTTGTTATGCTTGCCTGCGCGTCTCTTGCTTCTTTCAGTTCCGGCGTGTATTTCAGCGCCTCTTCCGCCACACTCAGCGCGCCGTCGAGGTCGCCGGCCGCATGGCTGTCCTTGGCAAGAGACGTCAACGCCCTGCCGAGAAGCCCTATCGCCTTTAAATTACCGGGGTCTTTTTTAACGACCTCTTTCAAATCGGCCGCAGCTCCTGCCCAGTCATGCGCAAGATATTTTTCCGCCGCCTGGTCGAACAGTTTTTCCACTTCAGGCGGCTGAGCAAACAGAGTGAAGAGTGAAGAGTGAAGAGTGAAGAATAAGAAAGAGAAAAACAGGAACTTATATTTTTTCATTTTCTATTTTCCATTTATTATTTACCTTTGTTATTTTCACGCCTTCCGATTTTAGCAATTTTATCTTTTCTTTAACACCCCTTGAATAACCGCCGATACAGCCGTCTTTCCTTATAACCCTGTGGCAGGGAATCAGCACCGGCTTTTTATTTTTCCTCAGGGTGGCACCGACAGCGCGGTCGCTTCCCGCCCGGCCGATCCTTTCGGCAATTTCGGAATACGAACAAACGGAACCCCTCGGTATTTTTGAGACCTCTTTTAGAACCGAAAAATTAAATCCGCTTTTCAAACTTTGATAATCAGATTTATCATATATGTCAGAAAACCCACAAGCGAAGAAAAACCGAGAGAAAGTATGCCCCTGTAAAGAGGCTGCTGCTTCAAACCGGATAAACGCAGCAGGAAAAGAAACGGTATAAACAAAAAGAAAAAACCGCCCTGCATAACGAATATCACCACGAAAATTCTTTCCATAACTCCGTAACTTCTCTCAAACCGGTTCAGGGCTTCCTGTTCAATCTTATAAATACTTTTATCAAGATAGAACAGCAGCACGCAGCCGCCCCAGCCGGAAAGAACAATCGCCGAAAGAATGTTTATAAATTGCGGGTCGTTGTAATAAATAAGCCAGCCGGGCGGAAGAAACGTCCCCCAGTACTGCGCGTCACCGCTGAACTTGAAAAGAAGCGCCGCAAAAATAAATGCGTAGTGGAGTATCTGGTCAAGCAGAAAATATGTAATTTTGTCGTCTTCCGCTCTTTTCCACAGTTTTATCTTGGCCCTGTCCTGAACGCTGTGCACCGCAACCAGAATAACCACATAAGCCCAGAATGAACCGTCTTTCCAGCTTCCCGCAAAGAGTCCGACAATCACCAGAACGTGAATAAGAGAATGCAGCAGGCAGCCCAGGAAACTTTTCTTTTTTAGTTTGAAAATTAAATCAAACTGCAGGGGAAAATCGGCGATAAAATGAGCGAGGAAAAGCCGCGCTACAGCGCCCATTTCTTCTCCTCCAGACGATTTTTCATCATCTCCGCCTGCTTCATCCGCAAATTTGAAATAACGGGAGTTATCATATTACAGATGGTGCCGATAAGAACCCTGTCTTCCCAGGAAAATTCCGAACCGGACAGAATACCGATAAAACCGATTAAGCCGTCTTCGTTTGTAAGAGTGTTCAGAAAACAGAAACCCTCTCCGAAATCGGAATTTTGCAGCGGCAGATGCTTTTCCGTTTTTAATCTTTTAATAATCTCCTGCTCCGAAGAGATTGGTTGCGTATTCTTAACGCTGCCGCATGTTTTTACGCACCCGTATTCATCGTTATACATATCATAGGAGTAGAAAAAAGAACCCGTTATGTTCAGGGAATTCGAGATATATTCAAGCACCACCCCCGAAAGTTCTTCCGTATCCCCGCACGCTCCTATCTGCAGGGCTATTTCATAAACCGTTGTAAAGTATCTGTCCATATTTCTCAAACGCGAGGACGAGACCGCAATTATTTTCATCAGAATGCCGAAGCTCTCCTCCGGTTTTTCGGACAGGAATCGTCTGAAGTCGTCACCGCTGATATCAAGAATTTCCGACTGCGTCATCGCAAAAGCGGTGGCGGAACGCGGAGCGTTCTCAAAAAGAGCCATTTCGCCGAATATGTCGCCTTTTCTCATTATTGCTATCGTTTTGCTGCCGGAAGAAATTTTTTTCCTTATGCCTATCCGGCCGTCAAGAAGAAAGTAGATATCTTTTGACTTCTCGCCTTCCTTGAAAATAACTTCCCCTTCCTTAACCTGCCTTATTCGGGATATTCTGCTTAGGTCGTTCATTTCAACGGCGCCGAGATGTTCAAACAGCTTTATGTCGGATATTTTCTTTAAGGACATCAGAATTTTCTTACGGCCTTTTTGTGCGCTTCGGATGCCTCATCCTGCGCGGCGACTTTTGACGTTTTAATTTTTATTTTCAGGTCATTCGGATTGTTGCTGACGCCGAGGGCTTCCTCTTCGGTAATCAGGTCTTTCTGCAAAAGCGCATACAGCGACTGATTCAATGTGCACATGTTATAAAACGAGGCGGACTCGGCGATAAACTGCTGTATTTTATTCGTCTGGTTATCTTCTATGGCTTTGGCAATCACGGGCGTGTTTAGCATTATTTCATGGGCGGCGACTCTTCCTTTCTGGTCTTTCGTTTTGCACAGACGCTGTGAAACAATCGCAACCAGCGCCAGTGCAAGCTGGTGTCTCGTAAAGTCCTGCGTGTCGCCCGGGAACGTGTCAACGATTCTTTCAATCGTCTGCTTTGCGTCGTTCGTGTGCAGCGTTGAAAATACAAGGTGCCCCGTTTCCGCGGCGCTGAGCGCGATTGATATCGACTCCTGGTCCCTCATCTCCCCGATGAGTATGCAGTCGGGGTCCTGACGGAGCGCTCTTTTCAGCGATGACGACCACGAAGCGGTGTCCATTCCTATTTCCCGCTGGTTTATGATTGCTTTTTTGTCGGAATGCACAAACTCTATGGGGTCCTCGACAGTGATTATGTTGACGGGGTTCTTTTCATTCACCTCGTTAATCATTGCAGCGAGAGTCGTTGATTTGCCCGACCCCGTGGGGCCCACTACCAGTATCAGCCCCTGATTTTTTTTGACGATTTCCTTTAGAACGGGAGGAAGCCCCATTTCGTCTATGGTGGGAATTTCCTCCGGAATTACCCTGAAAACGCCTCCCGGAAAATTCTTCTGAAAAAAAAGATTCGCCCTGAACCTGCCGAAGCCCTGTATCGCTATGGCAAAATCATATTCTTTTTCTTCGCAGAATTTTTTGTATTTTTCTTCTCCGACTTCTCTCCTGAAAAGTTCCGTTATTTTCTCCTCCGTCAGCGGTTCTTCTTCGCTTCTGTCGAGCAGACCGCGGAGGCGGTAAATCGGCGGCTGACCGACTTTTATGTGAAGGTCGCTGCCCTTCAATTCCACAAGTTTTTTCAAATAATCCCTGAGTTCAGCCATATTTCCTCTATTGGGGACGGTTCCTACACCCTTCACCCTTTCTTTTCTTTCTTTTTCAAAAAGATCTTTTTTTCGCCTCGCCGCCGGGCACTGAGGAAGATGACCCCTCAAACCCGCTGCGGGAGGGCCCCGCTCCTATCAGTTGAGCGAGGACTTCCGGCTTGTTTGCTTTCATCATCGCCATCTCCTTGGAAATTTTACCCGCTTTTACAAGCTGAGCGAGGGATTTGTCCATCGGAATCATGCCGACTTTGACGCCCGTATCCAGAGCGCCGTAAATCAAGTGCGTTTTGCCCTCTCTTATGAGATTGGCTATCGCGGGAGTTACGATAAGAATTTCTCTCGCAGCCACGCGCCCCTTACCGTCAACGGTCGGGAGAAGCTGCTGAGTGATTACCGCCTTGAGCGTCACCGAAAGCTGCATCCTCACCTGCTGCTGCTGGTATGGCGGGAAAACATCTATTATTCTGTCCACCGTCTGCGGAGCGTCCGTCGTGTGGAGCGTCCCGAAGACAAGATGCCCCGTTTCGGCAATGGTTAAAGCCGCGCCGATTGTTTCAAGGTCTCTCATCTCGCCGACCAGAACAATATCGGGGTCTTCTCTGAGAGCGCTCCTTAAAGCGTTCGTAAAACTCTTGGTGGAACTTCCCACTTCTCTCTGCGTAAAAACGCAGCCCTTTGACTCATAAACAAATTCAATCGGGTCTTCAATCGTGAGCACATGCTCCTTACGCTGTTCGTTCAGCATGTCCAGGAGGCAGGCGAGAGTCGTGGTCTTCCCGCTGCCGGTGGGCCCCGTGACGAGAACCATCCCCCGCGCATATTTCGTGCACGCGATCATTGCAGGCGTAAAAGCGAGCGCTTCCGGAGACGGAATTTTTGAAGATATGACGCGAAGGACAGCGGCGGTGCCGTCCTTCTGCATAAGGACATTTACCCTGAAACGGCTGACATTTTCTATCTGGAACGAGCAGTCCAGTTCATGGTTTTCCTCGTATTTCTGTTTCTGCTCATCATAGAGAATGCTGTAAATCAAATCTTTCGTGTCTTCTGCCGTTAAAACAGTATCCTTGTAAGCGGGAAGAGGAATAAGTTCGCCGTGCAGACGAACCATCACTGGTTTCCGGGGCACAATGTGTATATCCGAAACATCGCTCCGTACCGCCTCGGTCAAAACGTCTATCATATCCATATATTACTCCTTATTAGGGACGGTTCCTAATTCCCTGAATTAGGAACCGTCCCTAATTGCTCTAATTGCTGATTTTAACTTAAATTTTCTAATCCGGCAACTCACATATTCTGTAAGACAGGTCATCCGTATTCAGAATAACAATTGTTTTCTTTCCCGTAAGCCACCCGCCTGCCTCACCCGGATTTATTATCAGGGATGTCCCCGCTTTTCTGATATCAGTTTTGTGAGTATGCCCGTATATGATCACATCGTATTTCCCGCCCTCGGCAAGCTCTTCAATAAAATCGGGACAGTGAGTCATAAAAATTTTTCTGCCGCCGGCAGTGCCGCTGTAAAAATTATGGAACAGGGCAAGCCCTTTGAATTTTTCTTTCAGATATTCCCTGTCGCCGTCGTTGTTTCCGAAAGTAAAAATCAGCGGACAATTGAGTTCTTTAAATTCCTTATGCGCTATCGGAGAAATTATGTCGCCGGCGTGAAAAACGATTTTAACCGCCTCTTCTTTAAAAATTTTTACGGCGGCGGCTATCGCCGGCATGTTTTCGTGCGTGTCCGAAATAATCCCTATTTTCATTGAAATTTACATTCCCCCTCTTTCAAAATATAGAGAATGATGCTTTCTCAAACATAATTATTTTCCCGCCTTGGCCGCTATTTCTTTTGCTTTGTTATAAGAAATTCTTAAGACCTCGTCAGGGTCTTCAAATCTCGAACTGCCGAGAATTTCAAGCATAAAAATACCGTTAAAATCCGAATCCATGAGCGCGGCGGCAAATTCATCCCAGTCTATCTTTCCCTGTCCGGGGGGGAGGTGAGCGGAGTACGAACCGTCGTTATCGGAAACATGCAGCGTAAAAAGCCGGCCGGAAATGTCTCTGAGAAATTCCGAAGGATTGCCTATCATATTGGCGTGGCCCGTATCGAGACAAACGCCGACGACATCCTTCGGAAAATCCCCGATTATTTCAAGGAGGTCGGCTGCCCAGCCGCCTAAAAGATGGGGCGCCGGATTTTCGCAGGAGACCTTCACCCTGTGCAGCAGCGCGTTTTCGCAGATTTGTTCCATGCTCTTTTTTATCCGCGCGGTTTTTTTCCTTATGAACTCGATGTCCGTAACGGGAAAGACCTTCACGCACGGATGAATGATAAGATGCTCTGTTTCAAAAAATTCACAGATATTCACCGCTTTTTTAATTTCATTCACAGCAATATTCCTCTGCATTTCGTCAATCGAGGAAATATCAAGCAGACCGCTGAACGGGGCGTTTATGGAACAGACGTTAAGATTCATCCCGCGGAGGTGCGATTTTATTTTTTCAAGAACATCCCCGTCATTATAGTTGAAGTGGGTATTCCTGCCCCATTTTTTCGCGCCCGCCCAGAGTTCCACATTCTTAAAACCCGCATTTTTTATTTTATCCAGACAGGAAAAAATATCCTTGTGGTAAAAAAGACCCGTTGAAATCCCGACGTCAAGCATTCCTTCCCCTCTTTTTTCTGCGAATTAATTTTCCATAAAGTTTTATGTACTCCTCTGCGGATTTATCCCACGAAAAAGACAATCTCATAATTCTTTTCACCAGCCGCGCCCATTTCTGTTTCATCAGCCAGCACGCCTGAGCCGAGCGGACGGACGAGACAAGAGACGCCGAACTGTATTTCCTCATAAAAAAACCTGTGCCTTTGCCGGCAGATGGATTATACGGGGACACAGCGTCCTTCAAGCCGCCGACGGGATTGACCACAGGCACGCTGCCGTACGAAAACGCAATCATGGACCCGAGACCGCAGGGTTCGTACAGCGAAGGCATAAGAAAAACGTCGCTGCCGGCATAAATCCTGTGCGAAAGAACATTATTAAAACAGAGGTTCAGCGAAATTCCGGAAGGGAATTTTTTCTTGACCGCTTGCAGTTTCCGACGGTAAATGTCGTCCCCGGTTGCCAGAACGGCGACCTGAACGTTACTTTTTAAAATTTCCGAAAGAGCGGGAATAATAATGTCCACGCCTTTCTGCTCGGCGAGACGGCTGATAAAGGCGACCAGCATGGAATCACTCGCGGGAAGACCCAGCCGGCGCTGAAGTTCTCTCTTACATTTAATTTTTCCGCCGGGGTTTTCCGCATCGTACTTTTCGGCAAGCATTCCGTCGGAAGCAGGGTTCCATTCGGAATAATCAATCCCGTTCAAAATGCCTTTTAAACAGGCATCTCTTTTTCTCAGAAGAAAATCCAGACCGAAACCGAATCGTTTTGTTTTAACTTCCTCCGCATACGACGGGCTCACCGTGGTTATCGCATCCGCGGCGGCGAGACCCGAATACAAAAAATTAAACCTTCCGTTCAGAAGAACCCTCTTTCCCTCAAGCCCAGCGTAAGATGCGAATTTCGGCTCGTAAATCCCCTGGTAGGCAAGGTTGTGTACGGTCAGAACAGCAGGGACTCCCTCCTCCGCGGCAAATTCAGGAATCAGCGCCGTCTGCCAGTCGTTCAGATGAAACACGTCGGGTTTTATTCCAAGATTCCGGACCGCCGCAAGAACCGCTCTCTGAAAAAAAATGAACCGCTGCGCATTGTCCGCAAAATCTCCTTTTGCCGTTCCATAAAGCCCCGAGCGTGCGAACATTTTATCCCGCTCTATAAAATAAAAATCAACGCCGTCGCAGGCAGTGTGGAAAACGCCGAAATCAAGCTTCATTACGCTCAGATTCTTTTTCTTTCTTATTAAAAATTCCTTCTTTTTTATCCCCTTATAAAGCGGCATAAAAACGCTTATTTTGAGTCCTTTCTTTGCGAGAGCCCGCGGAAGGGCGCTTGAAACGTCGGCGAGCCCGCCTGTCTTGGCGAACGGCGCGACTTCCGATGAAACGAACACGACTTTCATAATTTTATTTATCCGCTCCAAAAAACGCCAATCTCATCTTAACTGCTTTTTCAGAATTCCGTAAATTTTTTCCGGAGCCGATGAAATTACTCTTGTTTTTGAAACTGCCGTCATAAAGTTCACATCGCCCGGCCAGCGCCCGACGACGTGCAGGTGGATGTGTCCCGCAAAGCCGGCGCCGGAGGCGGCGCCCTGATTTATGCCGATATTGAAGTTCCGGCATTTGAAAACTTTTTTGAAAACAACCGTCATTTTCTGCGCGATTTCCATCATCTCATCCAGTTCTTTTTTCTTTAGTTTACACAAATCCGCACAGTGCCTATACGGGGCTATCATAACATGCGCCGACGTGTAAGGAAAAATGTTAAGCATCGCAAAGCAGTGCTTCCCGCGAAAGACAACAAAATTTTTCCCGTCCGACTTTGATTTAGACGCTCTGCAGAAAATGCAGCCCTGTTTTCCCCGCTCAAAATAAACGTCCCTCCACGGAGCGTAAAGATATTTCATTCTGACTTACTCAAAAGACTTTTTAGAAATTTCTTGAGTCTGACCCTTGTGAAAAAGCTCGTTAAAACAAACTCCACACCGTAAGAATAGGTAACTGCCGCGCGCACGACCCTTATTATAACACCCTCTAAAACATATTCGTCGCCGTTTTCAAGGGTAAAAACAAGATCAATTTTATCGCCTTTATTAAACTGGCTCGAACTCTCAAAACCCACTCCGCCCATGCCTATATCTGTCAGGCACGCCTTGCTCTTTTCCTCGAAGGCGCCCGGCTTATAGACATCCAGCAAAACCGTATCCTTTACCCGGTCGTATTTCCTCTTCACATTCTTCCTTGGGTCCATAATATAAATAGTTTTCTTCATTCTATCCTGCAAATTTTCATCTACCTTATGCGCAGCATGAACATTTTATCCTGACTCGCTCAAAAGACCTTTTACAAACTTCCTGAGGCGAAGCTTTGCGAAAAACCCCATCTCAACAAACTGCACGCCGTAAGAGTATGTCACCGCCGAGCGGGCAACCCTTCTTATGACACCCTCCAGAACATATTCCTTCCCTTCTTTAATGCAAAACACAAGATCTACTTTATCCCCCATATTAAACTGGCTTGAACTCTCAAAACCCAAACCGCCGATACTTATATCCGTCAGACAGGCGCGGCTCTTCTCTTCGAAGGCGCCCGCCTTATAGACATCCAGCAAAACCGTTTCTCTTTTCCGGTCGTATTTTCTTTTCGCGTCCATGGTATAAATTATACATTGATTGGCGCAGTTTAGCAAGTTGCTTTTTATCACATAATTTGGTAGAATACTCTTATGATTGAACAGACACTCGTGCTAATAAAGCCCGACGGGCTTAAGAAATCGCTGACGGGCAACATTCTGACGCGCCTTTCGGAAACAAAACTTGAGATTGCGGGCGCAAAAATAGTGCACGTCACGAAGGCCCACGCCGAACAGCACTACCTGCACATGAAAGACAAACCCTTTTTCAAGGAACTGATAAATTACCTGACGGGAGAACTGCACGACAGAAGAAAAGTCATGGCTCTCGTCTATCACGGAGAAAACGCAATAACGCTGGTAAGAAAAATCTGCGGCACGACGAATCCCGAAACAGCGGATCCGACGTCAATCCGCGGCGCTTACGGCAGAATAACGACGCGGGGTCTGTTTGAAAATATCATCCACGCATCATCCAACACGGTTGAGGCGGAAAGAGAAATAAAACTCTGGTTCAACCCTGAGGAACTGGTTTACAGAATTTACCCGGCTTCCATAATCAAAAAAGAATCGGAAGAACTCACCTGGGAATAACTATAAGTAGTAAATAACGAAGTTAAAAATTAAACTTTTTACCGTCTCGATTTCGCCTTTTAAGGGATGGGTGACTTTCTGCTTCTGTATTTTTGACAACTGAAAAATAATTTCTAACGGCTGTACCTGAATAGAATAATTTTTACCTTCTTCAATTTCATCCACGGGAACAGAAATTTCGCGCGAAATTTCGCCGATATTCAAACCTTCCGTGTTTATCTGCTCATCAATCGCGAAACCGGCGGTATCCGCCGTCGGAACTATCTTCACGCTGCCTCCGAGAACGAGCGGCTGGAGAATAATTTTTAAAGCCACGACGCCCAGAGGGACATTATTCTTCAGGAGAAGTATGTTCTGATTTTTGGAAACGCCCCTGGCGAGCGCAACGCTTCTTTTCACAATTTCAGGTCTTTTCCCCTTTACGTCCACCTCAAATTTTACGGGAGACACAAGGGCGAATTCGGGGACGGTATCGCTGACAATCCGGGCCGAAATAACTGTTTTCCCGGGTTTATTGAACCTCAGAATTTTTGTTACGGCAAGACCTTTTTTATCGGTGAGAACCGACTCATTCTCAATAAAACCGGAGCCCTCCTCAAATGAAAAAAGAACGTTTACGTCGGACACCGGGCTTTCCTCTTTCCCGAAAACACTTACAAGGACACCGGCTTCGCCCTGCAGCCCGAACCTTGTGTCCGCCGTTCTCGCATATTCCATCGGCCTCAATTTTACTCTCGTGGTGAGTTCCTTTATCAGGTTTGAAAGTTCGTCTTTTTTCACGGAAGGAAGACGCGTGTCGGCCTTCGCTCGCGAGACCACTCCGATGGCGTCAATAATTCTGTCCTTTGAGGAAAGTTTCTTTGACCTCTCGACCGCGCGGTTAAAAATGCCGTCTATCTGCCTGCGGCGGCTTTCCTCCATAAATTCCCTGTCGCGAGAGGCGGTCGCCGGATATCTGGCGAGAAGAAAACAGGTAAAAATCTCCGTTTTTATGTCCTTTGAATAGGTCTCTTTCGTTACTTTAATCTGGGTTTTTTCAAAAAAATCCCCGATATATGCGGCCGCCTGACTTACAATATCGCTATGCGCGGCTCTAAACGCCTCATTTTTCGAGCATTCTGTGCTGGATGCCAGAAAATAAAAAAACTCCTCGTTTTCGGGAGGAGACAAGAACCAGGAAGGTGTTTTTGCGAAAGCGCCGATACTTAAAAACAATAGTAGAAAGACAGGGCAACCCCGCATTAAAGGTTTATCCCCGTAGAGCATCAGCAGCCGGTTACCTGCTTCTCCGCGGCGGGCGTTTCGACCTTCTTTCCTGCACCGCGCGTTTTTTCATATCTTGATTCCTGTGCAGAATTGCTTTTTCCTTCTTCTTAAGCAGCTGCTTCCGGTTTTTTATAATTTCCTTCTTCAATTTGTTCCGGCGGGCACGGTCATTCAGCAACCTTTTGCGGACGTTCTTTATTTCTTTTGAAAATTCCTTCAGAACTTCCGGCTTTTGGTAAAGGCGGACGTGCGTTTCCTGCATTTTCTTTATTATTTTCGCCTGTTTTGAAAGTTTGCCGCTCTTCTCGTAATGGAACACGCCGACTTTACCGGAAAAAACCGCCGCTTTCGTCAGTTTGTCCTTTGATGACTGCACGACGAACTCCGTTCCCCTGACCGCGCAGACCGCCTGAGGAGTCCGCACGCTGTAATCAAGCCCCTTTTCAATCGTTGACAGAAGTTCCCCTATTTCAAGATCAAGTATCGCCCTTTTTAAATGTTTTTTGTCCCCTGAAAGGTCCTGAATCTTGAGCGTCGAGCGTTCCCCTATTTCAAAAATGGTGCCGTCAATGAGGTAAAGTTCGCACATCGCATCCTCGCCTGTTTTTATAATATCCCCGCTTGCAAAAACATCATCTTTGTTCACGGTAATCCACTGCGAAGCGCCTTCTTTGAGAGCGGAAACGCTGCCGGAAATCCGGTTGACCACTGCTATGCAGTCATCCTGCGCGAAAGAAATTTCCGCGCGGAAGGAACAAACTGCAAGACAATAAAACAACAGAGCAGTAAACTTTTTTCCTGTCGTCATAACTTTACATTACCCCCTCTCATTATTTGGAGTGCATGCCTTCTTCCGGTCAAACTTTCCCGCCACGGCGGACAGGCGTTTGACACTCCTTTATAGTATCCGCCATTGCCATTCAGGTAATTGCCATATACCGTAATACGGCAACTACTGGATAATTCCAACCGGGAAACCTACGCCCGGGACGCTTGATGGTTGGGGACAGTTGATAGTTGGGGACAGGTCTTGAAAAGCCCTGTCCCCTTCAATAAGACCTGTCCCCTTCCACTATTTTACTGAAGTTTGTCGAGAAGGCCCATCGCCGCTTCTTCCGCCGCCTTGTTCTGCTCTTCTTTCGCTTTATCCGCAAGACCGTTAATTGCCCTGTTTCTCGCCTGCTTATAGTCCTGTACGGGGAGCTGGAATAGAACCGAGCAGTTGTAAAAATATTTCACGCCGACTTCCGTGATTTCCTCCACTTTCTCGTAATAACTCTCCGCCGGAAGAAGACCGCTGATGTTGATGTTGTCCGCCGTCATTGCAATGCCGTCCTGGACAAATCTTCCGAGGTCGTCGGGACTGAGATTCGCTCCGCGGGTGTTCTGAACAAATTCCGTTTTGGCTTTCGTCTGGATGGACTCGGCAACATTTTTCATCGCCTCCGCCTTCGCCTGACGAAGACCGACGGCATAATCGCCGACGCCTTTCAGTGCGCCGGAAAAATACATCGTCGTTTCATCTTCAAAAAAGGGCACCATAACCCACTCGGGGGTCTTGTCGGCGCTCTTTTCAATAACCGTCTGCGAGCCAACCGGACGGACAACAGGACCGCCGCAGCCGACCAGCGAAAACACAAAAACCGCAACAAACAAACCAACAAACTTCTTCATCTTTTCCTCCTATTACACTTTCCACAAACTCAAATCCCGACGGGCCGTGATAAAACAATAACATTCTTCCCGCCGCGCGGGATAACCGATATATTATACAATTTTTCCCCTTTGGAAAAACTCATATTGAACGTTTGGACATTTTTTCTGCCGGAAGAAATTTCATAACCCAATTCCGCCATTTTTTTCTGATAAAAAAGTTTTATATCGCTTGCGTTTGAATTTGTTTCATATACCGTGAGATTTATTCCCTCCTCCGTCCCAGATGATTTAAAAACCGCGCCGGAGGGATACAGCATGCTTAAGCCTTCGGGCTTTGGAACCGCGGGCGGGGTTTCCTTTGCGGCGGAAACCGTTCCGGCGGGAGGCGCCTTAACTTTTTTCGATGGTCCCGTTAAAAACTTCAGAGCAACAACTGCTATTAAAACAACCGCGAGCGCAGCCGCAGGGACAAGAAGATTTTTTTTGCTTAACTTAAATTTCGCTTTTGACGGCTTCGCCGGCTCATCCTTCTTCGGCGGGAGTTCCTCATACTTTTTTATGAGGTCGTCTATGTCGCCGCCTTCTCCCTCCAATACGGCGGGCCGTTCTTCAATCAACGGTTCCCGGGAAACGTCCGCGCTTTCCGGAACTGCGGAAGCAGCGTCGGCGTCCCCCGCCGGCTCCGGGGGAACGTCCGTTTCTTCTTCCGGAGATGCGGCTCCGGCATCAGGGCTCTGTTCCTCAATCACCGGTTCCTCCGGAACTCCGCCTGAATCAGCGGATTGTTCCGGACGGTTTTCGGAAGCGCCTTCCGATTCGCCGATAAAACCGGCCAGTTCCTCAATGTCTACGGTCTCGTCCGGACTTTCTTTATCTTCTTTCACTATCTTACTCCTTGTCTCTCCCCATCATTTTACAATACTTGCGGATATCTTGTCAATGTAATTTATGTCACAACTTGACTTGTTCCAGAATCTCGGCGTGGAAAAGCCCGTTGGAAACGACATACCCGACAGTATCCAAACCGCACCGGCCGCCTTCCAAATCCGTCGCGGTTCCTCCCGCTTCTTCCACCAAAAGAAGCCCCGCAGCAAAATCCCATACCATATCGCTGAACTCCACCTCGAATTCCGCGCGGCCGTTTGCTATATGAGACAAACCGGCGACGGTCGAGCCCAGCATCCTTATATTAAACACCTTATCATGAAGTTTCGCCAGCGCCGCAAAACTCTTTTCCGTGTTGCGGACGAGAGAACTGTCAAAAATCATTGTCGAATCGCGCATCTTTCTCTTTGAAACGGAAATTCCCTCGCCGTTGCAGAAAGCGCCGCCTCCCCTGACTGTTCTGTAGAGACAATCTGTCATCGGAAGATAGATGGCGCCCGCTTTTACTTCATTGTCTTTGCAAACGGCAATGGATGTTCCGAAAATATCAATCCCCTTTATGTAATTGTGCGTGCCGTCAAGAGGATCTATAATCCACAAAAACCCGCTGGCGGAATTGAGGGAATCCGGCAGAGTCGCCTCCTCGGCCAAAACCCCGTCGTCGGGAAAACGCGCTTTTATCCCGGAAACAATTTTTCTTTGCGCCATTATGTCGATATCCGAGACGAGCGAACCGTCGTCTTTTGTTTCAAAATGAAACGCCTTCCTGAAATTCGATTTAAGAATTTCCCCCGCCGCACGCGCCATATCGCAGGCTTCATCCAGTCTTGTTTCTATTTCCCGCATTTAAGAATTCCGGCTTTTATTTTTTCGTCTTCGGGAACCAGCGCACAGGCGATTATACTGACCTCGCCGCCGACATTGCCCTTGCGCGCAGCAGGCCAACACAGGACAAACCCGCTTTCTCCTCAATATCATACGTTTCAAACGGCTCGCCGTTGTTGTAATTCAGCGCCATATCTTTTTCCTCCGCAGGTTTTTACGCTTTTAGATGCTCCCTTCGCAATACTCGTTAGAAATTTCCTTTCGGAAGAATTTTTTTTCACATAATCAATAACTTTATTCTCACAATTTCTAACAGGATTCATCTTAACTTCCAGATTATAACATTTTTTTTCTTTCCCCAAACGGATGCAATTTTTTGTAAATTAACAAGTTCTTTAATTTTTTCTCCAAAAGGAATTTTCGCCCGCTCTCTGCGAAATCTTTCTTTTCCCTCGAACAATTCCTCGCGCGTCATTACCTCATCGCCGATAACAAACCTCTGGTCACCCCGCAAGTTGTCTTCGCCTTGAAATCCGCGCGGCAGATTACAAGGACAGTTTGACTTACGAGGTTTATTTTTCATAAATATTTCCTTCTTAATCTGACGAACTTACCGGACAATTTATACTTTTTCAAAATTCTGTCTAGTTTTTTCCTGTTTATTTGCGCCTGCTCTAAAAGCATTTCCGTTTTTCTTATATCCTTATCTCTCGATGCCCTTAAAAAAAGAGCGATAAGAAACTCGGGAGTAATTACTTTCGTTTTAACACCCTCATATTCCGTCTCTTCGGCGTCGGCCACCGCTTCTTTTTCAAGATTGTCTGCGGGGAAAAAATCAACGGGCACGCCGTCAACAACAAGCCATTGCCCTTCCCATAAACATCCTTTTTTTTTAAGATATTCATACAAAGGCGTCAACACGATTAAATCCTTTCCCTTCGGCTCTTGCGCAAGAATAACAAAAACATCCAAATCACGTGTAAAGAAAGGCTCAACCCATCTCAAAGCGCCGACAGCTCCGCCGACGGCATAATCCTTTATCAGACCCGCCGCCTGCATCTCATTTATAAGTTCTAATGTTTTCTTCATTAAACTTCTTTCAAAATCATCTTCTACAACTCTCCCGCAATTTCTTTTCAGGTGCTTCCCTCTGTTTTCTAAAACCTGTTTATTTTAACAAAACATCCCGACTTTTAGCAATTGATAAGATTCTTAAATCTGCATTATTCATACTCTCCGGGGAAAATAGGGTCACCTCTATTTATTGGAAAATGGGTCACTTCTGATTTATTTGAAAACTCCCTCATTATGAATAATGCAGAATAAGATTCTTAAATCACAACGCACTTATTGAATAAAGGTTTTACTTTATGATTTTAAATCTTCTTCCGTTGCTTTTAACAACTACCGTTCCGCGATTTTCCGTTGAAAGCACTTTAATTCCGAGTTCTTCTAAAATTGAAAGCACTTTTTCTTCATCTTCGGGCTTTCTCCATTCGCTCTCACCGGTCGAGATAACAGCAATACTTGGATCGACGGTTTTAAAAAACACGCGGGACGGCTGCTTGCCGTGATGGGGCGCTTTCAAAACTTCGCTTTTAAGTTTGTCTCCGTATAATCCTGCCAACTCTTCGCATATTCGCGAACTGATATCTGCCGTGAAAAGAAATCTCACACCGCCGTGGGTCATCTTTAAAACCAGGGCGGATTCGTTTAGATTGTTGCCGGGCTTCTCAGGATGCAGAACTTCTATTTTAAAATCCGGTTCATCAACCATTATATCGCCGCGTTTTAAAATTACGCATTCAATGTTTTTTCCCGAAGACAGTTCCCTGAGTTCCGCCCATTCTTTTCTCCCCGTCATGCCTTCGTTTGTCAGAAGTTTCCCGACCTCAATGTTTTGGAGAACTTCCGGCAGACCTCCGATGTGGTCTGGATGCGGGTGCGTGGCGACAACAAGGTCCAATCTTTCAATTTCCTCCTCTTTCAGATAATTTAAGATTTTATCCGATTGTTCCGGATAACCCCCGTCTATAAGAAGATTCCCGCAAATTTCATTTTCTATCAAAATACAGACCCCGTAACCGACATCGATGAAATGTACACCCAGTTTGTTTTTCTCCTTACAACCCAAACAAAATAAAGTCAGAACTAAAAGTATTATTATTTTTTTCTTAATCATTTTATCCAATTCTGCATTAAGTATTTTTCTTCAAATTCATCAATTATCGTTTCTTTGCTCCGTTCATTTATCCTAAAAGAACGCCCGTTTTCTCCCAACCGCTCAGCAACGTCCTTATTTTTTTTCAATTTATAAATATTTTCCCTTAATTCTTCCGGTTTTTCCGGAAAAATTACTATCCCAAATTTATATTTTCTTGCAATGTGCGATATTTCACAATTATCCGCAGCCGCTATAATCAACGGTTTGCCCGCAGAAGCCGGGCCGAATACTTTAGAAGGCATCACTATGTCCCCTCCGCCTAATGAAATACGACTACCTGTTTATACACCTCACAAGTTTTTGCAGCAATTTTATCCCAGTTATAATTTTCTTTTAGATTCTTTTTTTGGCTATTTTTTTCTTCTTCGCTGATGCCCAAATTAAATAAGTTAATCATCGTCTTCGACAAATCATTTACATTGCCAGTTTCAAAAAACCTAAAATCAGGCAAATGAACTTCTCTGTTCTGTGGTATATCACTCGCAAGTACGGGCAAACCATAACTCAACGCCTCGAGCAAAGCAATCGGCAAACCTTCATAGTAGGACGGCAAAACAAAAAGTCCTGCATTAGAAAACAACTCCTGTAAGGGCTCTCCAGATATAAATCCAGTCAGAATAACCCCCGCTGTCTCTTTCGCCAATCTTTTGAGTTGCCTGCTATATTCTGTTTCATGGTCAGCATCTCCGGCAATAACAAGTTTAAATTCCGAATTTTCAATCCTTCTGTATGCCTTAATTAAATCATGTAGCCCTTTCTCGGGAACAAACCTGGCGGCGGTAAAAACATATTTTCGCGGTTCAAGAGAAAATCGCTCCAATGCCTTCCCCTCCGAAACAATGTCAGGAAATGTAACACCATTCGGGATATAGCCTGATTTTTCGGCACTACATGTTTTTTTTTCCAGTCTTTGTTTTATCCCTCGTGAAATTGCTATTATCCTGTTGGCAAATGAGATACCCATATATTCACCTGCCCTTAAAACCAATTTAGCAGCAGACCCCCATTTTTTTCTCTCATAATCCGGCCCGTGATGTGTCATCACAACTTTTAATCCTAATAGTCTTGCCAACGGGACTAACAGCGACGGACCAATAGCATGAATATGCAGAATATCAGGTGATTTTCGCCAGGATACGATTACCCCCAGAAAAGTGTGGATAATCGCTTCAAAACTTTTTTTTCTCGGACACCAGAGGTGAATAAATTTTATTCCCCTCCACTCCGTTAATCTTTCCTCCGCAGGAATATACGGCGTTCTTGTAAAAACCGTAATATCGCAGCCCAGTTTCACCAGCCTCGGATAAAGTTCCTCACAATGTTTTTCCACCCCGCCCTGAACATGCGGAAAACCTCTTGTTCCAAGTACAATAATTTTTATTTTATGCAAATTTTCTTTCCAAGTAATGATTTGATTTTGCTTTTCAAAACCCATGCGGCCGGTTTAAAAATATTTTTTTTCATAGCCGGAGAAGCGGTTCCAATCATCCAGCAGTTTTTAGCGCATTTCCCAATATCCGATTTTATTTTCACAGCTTTTTCGCTGTTCCATATTTCATCAAAAGTGTTTTCATTCAAATTACCCATGCTGTTTTCGGAGGAATCAGTATCCAGACCGTTGCATGGCCTTATTTCGCCGAAAGGATCAAGAAAAAACATATTCTTACCCGCTCCGCAGGGCAAAAGCCGGGTATTGCCTTTTATGTAATTTACCAGTCCGTAATTAAAATATGCGCGAAACCAATTCTTTATCCTGTTGGTTCTAAGAAGCTCATTCACAATCTCTTCAAAACTGCTTATAACCTCTTTTTTGTTTTCAATGCTGTTATCATGCTTATGAAAATAATAGGAATTATGCACCGCCGCGGTGGCGAACTCAACATTCATAGATTTTGCAAGCTGATAAAGTTCCAGCATATCCCTGTGATTTCGGTCAGATACGGTTATACCGAAACCTATGTCTTTCAAACCTAAGCGCTGTAATTCAAGCAAAGTTCTAATGCCGTGGTCAAAACCATCCTTTATTCCCCTGAGTTCGTCATTAGCCGCCGGAAGCCCCTCTATACTTATTCTCACCCCGAGACGATTGTTTCCAAGTGTTTTCGCAAGCGTCACTATTTTTTCAGTAAAATAACCGTTTGTGCTGATTACCACTCTGTCTGCTTTTTTTAAAAGTATCTTTACAATATCTTCAATATCAACCCGCAGAAAGGGCTCACCTCCGGTCACATTCGCAAATTTCAAATGAGGCAGTTTTTCAAGTATCTCCGGCTTAAATTCCTCTTCTATCGTCGTAGGATACTGCCAGATATTGCACATCACACATTTGCAGTTGCACCTATACGTCGTTATTATTGCTGCTTCCATTATTTTTTCTCTACCAAAGCAATTAAATTTCCTGTGATACCAAAAATTTTTTGTTTATACAATCTTACTTTAATTTTCTTTGGAAAAAGTGAAAGAAATCTCTTCCCTGTTAAAAGATTGAGATGATTTATATCAGCCCAGTACTCTCTTCCAAACTTCTTGTAAATCCAGAACTTCATTTTGGGGGGCAACCAATGAGCAAATGGGAGTAACGTATGAGGATCAACTGGAAAACAATAATTTGGGGTAGTAATAAATGCCTTCTTGCTTACTCTCAAAATTTCATGGATAAATCGCTTCTGTTCATTCCCCCCCCCCTACATGTTCTACCACTGCATTTGAGAATACAATATCAAAACAATTATCGGGGAATGGGAGGTTTTTACCATCACCAAAAACTAATCTTACCTTCGGGAAACGTCTATTAAAATTTTTAAACTTTTCAGATTCATCATTGGTCAAAGCCGTAATATTTTCTGGATAAGGATACCATAATTCTAAAAAATTAGTCGCTCTGCCCAAAAAAGGACTAACCCCCACATCAAGAAGTTTCTCTACCCGTCTTGGTTTCATAAGAGAAATAAACAAATCATATTTGTTTTTTCTTGATTTCAATATTATCTTTTCAGTTTTTTTCCAAAGCAATCCGTCAGGCCATTGCAAAAGTTTTTCTTTAATCTGTTTCATCGGTACTTAATTTACTGCCGTTTCCATAATTAGTGTTTCCTTTTTCTTTAGCCCCAAATAAAAGAAATGATTTTATTCTAATATCTTCTTTAGAGGCATTTCTAAATTTTTTAGACAGCCAAATTTTTGATTTCTTTACATACTTCTCTTTATAGACCCTGTTTGGTTGAATTTTTACATTCTTAAAACTTTCGTTTACGAGCATTTTGTGATATTCCGAAGGAAGTACTCTATTAGGAGAACCTTGAAACTTCAGCAAATTCCATAAAAAATCAGAATAACGGTAAAGGTTCAAAGGATCAATATCTCTTAAAATACCCGTATGCGTTCCTGTATCAACCTCACCAAATATAATTCCGTTTTTCCTCATTTTTCTATATATTTCTTTAATAACCCAACTAGGGTTATCAAGATGTTCCATTACCGCTTGGCTTATAACTAAATCGTATCGCCCGCTCAGATGCATGTCAATGTTGTATTGCCTGTCCGAAATATACATGAAATTTCCCGAAAATTCCCCATTACTGATTTTTTCAACCGCATTTTTAGCTCTCTCAAAAAAAGGATAATTCTTCAATTTTTCAAGTAATATCTTATAAAATAGAAGCGGCGTTTGCCTAATAAGACGAAATTTGTCAAACGCAGTATAACTTCGAGCGCCGAAAGCAAGAAGTATTACCCCTGTGCCTAAATCGGGACCTGGGCCAAGTTCCAGTATATCCTTGTTCTCAAAAACTAACTTGCTTTCACTATATTCCCTTAGATATCTTCTCCATTTTTCCACATAATCAAAAACATGTAGAACGCTTCTTTCTACCTGCTTGGAAGAAAAAGTTCTAGGGCTGGTATAGCCCATAAGGAAATGTCTATATTTGTTACCCCACCGCAACAAAAGCCCCAACAAAAAACAGAAACACTGATTGGCGCGTGAAGGGCCTACCGTTTCTATTCTCACTTTAAGTTACCTTTGTTTTTTTCTATTGCCAACTGATATAATCTCATCAATTCTTTATAATGTTTTTCGGCATTAAACTTTTCTTCAACAAATTTCCTCGCATTTTTACCCATCTGAACAATTTTCTCAGGAGATGATATCAAATCCATGATCTTTTCTCTTAAATCTCCTGCATTCCCTGCCTCGAAAGTATAGCCGGTATCAGCATCTTTGACAAGCTCCGGTATTCCGCCAATCCTTGCTCCAATGACAGGTTTGCCTAAGGCAAACGCTTCCAAAACTGTTCTTGGATTATTTTCATACCATTCAGAAGGAATAACAACCGCAGACGAGTTTTTAATTTCATTATCTAAATCATTCCCTGTTTTATAACCTAAGAATCTAATGTTTTTAACTCCATGGTCTTCAATGTAATGTTTAAGCTTTTCCTTTATCTGGCCATCCCCGATAATTTTCAATTCAACATCATCCAGTCCTTTCATTGCCTTTATCAAAGTAACTAAACCTTTTTCATGCGAAAGGCGGCCAAAATAACAAATTGATTTTCCGTTGTTTTCATACTTAGGGATAAATTCTCCCGGATATATACAATTCGGCAAATATTCAATTTTGTGCTTGAACCCCATTTCTTTGAGTTTCTCTTTCAAAAACATACTAGGCGAAATAAAAATATCAATGTCATCGTAAATATGCAGAATTTTATGATGTAAATACATCTCCACAACATTTATAAAACTTTTCAAATAAGAATTTTTTGTACATTTTTTGACAAAGCACCAATAATATTTGCTGTTTTTGCACCTTTCACACGGTACCCCGTCAACTAACATAGAATAAGACGGACAAACAAGCTTATAATCATGCGAAGTCATCACAACAGGAATGTTGCGTTTTTTAAAAACATGCAGTATAGACGGCGATATCTGATGCGCAAAATTATGCAGATGGATTATGTCAAATGACTCATGGGATAAAAGCCTCTTGATTTTGTTTTTTGCCTCTAAAGAATATAAAATCTTTAATACAAAACTTATGCTCGTTTTAAAACCGCTTGTTTTATAATCTACTTTATCCACAAAAAAAACTTCATATTTAAACTCCAAATTTTTTTCATGCCGCATTCCCCAATATGCGACTTTATGCCCTTTTTCTTTAAGGAGTTTCCCAGTATTAAAAGTTACTATCGCATCCCCCCCTTTAGGGTATAAAAATTTATTTATCAGCAAAACTTTCATTTACTTTTTAGCTATTACGACTATTGTTTCTGAAATGCCAGGCAAAAGCGGAAGAAATTTTATTCTGCTCAGCCCGCATTGTTTCAGCTCTTTGTCAATTTGATGATATGTAACAGGATGCCATTCTGCCCTCCTTTGTTTCCTTCTTATTAGATTTTTGATACAATTTTTATGATAATAAGCCAAAATAAGAACACTCCGTGATACCCTCTTTAACTCAAGAATTATTTTTTTTCTATTGTTTTCGGGGGTATGCCCAAATAAGCGTAATGAAACACAGGCATCAAAACTATTTTCAGGATATGTTAATTTTTCTGCATCTTTTTCTTCTACCACTATATTTTCCTCTAAATTGAGCGATTTTAGTTTTTCTCTTGTACACATAACCATTTCGTTCGAAAGATCTACCCCTACAACTTTATATCCCTTACTAGCCAAATAAATGGATAATCTCCCTGTCCCGCAAGGAACATCAAGGAGCCTATTCGGCGGTTTTATATTTGCCAAATTTAGAGCCCTCCCTATTAATTTCAGCTCCATTTTATTAACAATTTTACCTTTAAAATTCGTAAACCGATCCTTATCATACGTTTGAACAACTCTCTTATTCTGGTACACCTTTCGCGCCCTATACCCTCCGTTTCTTTGTTGAGAAACCGCATCCTTACTAAAATCATTCTTGTCCGCCATATAATGCCTCCCAATTCTTCAAATACTCTTCACATATTTTTTCAATATTAAATTCTTCAGCAACAAATTCCCTCGCTTTATTTGAAATTATATTTAGATTAAAACTTTTTACTTCTATACATTTTGATATGATATCCGAATAATCATCTACAACAAAACCGGTTTCGCCGTCTTCTATTAATTCCCCCCCCCCCCTTACTCCTGTAGTCATGACAGGCGTCCCCATGCTCATCGCTTCAATCCATGTCAATGGCGGCGCTACTGTTGATTCTTTTTTTCCAACAGGAGAAAAGAACACATCAGCCGATTCAAGAAGTTTATTAAATTCATCTACATTTGTAATAATTTGCACCTTTTGACACGCCTTTTTAATATATTTTGTTTTATAACTTTCAGGCTTGAAAGCAAAAATAAATTCTATATCATCGCATTTTTGTACCACTTCTTTTGCACTATCAACTGCGCGGTAAAAATCATCTTCCTGTATCTGTTGAATTCGCCCTGACCATAAAAACAATTTATTTTTCACGGAGCATCCGTACTTCATTTTGATTGCATTTTTTTCTTCGAACGAAAGCCTTTTTTTAGGCATTTTTACACCCCAATGTATAACTTCCATTGTTTTGGGGGATATTCCTATATCAAAAAGTATTTCTTTATATGCCTTCGTAAAAGGAAACAATCTATCCAATTTCTTAAAACTGAGCTTAAGATAATTGTCATAAAATTTTCCTCGGGGGTTATAACTCGCTGGCGAATAAGTCATTTTTATATGTGGATATTTTTTCTTTAAATGCGGCATCACTAATCCAAAATTATCCATAAAATGTATCACCCCTATATTTGATTTCTTAATAATTTCTGAAATATACTTTTCATACCACACAATAGTCAAGAATCTTTCTATCATTTCCCGGGGTTGTTTATGTTCGTGGTGATAATATATTTTATCATTTATGCGTCTATAAAATCTTTTCCTATATAAATGGAAAGGACGTTTTAAATTGTGTATCATTACTTCTTCTTTTCCTGTTTTTTGAATATATATTGGGACATCTTGATCATTGATAGATATTACTTCCGCCTTAACTTTTTCTGTTTTGACAAGTAAATCAATCATTTGACAATAAAAATTCTTCTCACCTGCTGTTATATACGGAAAATAACCCACGCCTATAAACATAACATTCTTCTTGTTTTCTTTATTCATTTTTGTAAAACAATTTTAAATATTCCTTTAGCAAACCCATATATCGGGTTAAAACTGAAAAATTTAATTGCCATTACTATACTCTCTATAAAAACACCTATGGTTGACCACCAAAAACAAAACCAAGTCTTTGAAGTTTTCTCAATATTTTTCATGAAGAAATAATAATGGTTATATGTTTTCATAAAACAAAATTGCCTACTGTTTATTCTTGAAACTGGTGAAGATTTATGAAACACTTTGGCATATGGGGTGTAAATAAGTTTATATTTTCTGGATACCCTATACGAAAAGTCAATATCTTCCATAAGACCGTACCCCTTCATATTCTCATCAAATTGAAAGTTATTGAACACTTCCTTTCTATAACTGCAAATACCGCAAAAAACTTCTGTCTCAGCAACAGTGCTTCTATTGGTAATAAACTGAAATGCCTGAAAACCTGAAGGCTGCATATTTCCAAACCCATCAGAACGAGACAACATAAATAATCTCCTAATAAATTTTGCAAAAAAAGAACTATTTTGGATATTTGTCAACAAGCCGAAGACCCCTCCGATATCGTTTTTTTTATCATCCGAATATATCCTGTTTATCTCTTCCAGATAGTCTCTTTCCAGAATTACATCGTCATCCATAAAGTGTATTATTTCCGCTTCGGTTGTTTTTATTCCAATATTTCTCTGCAATGTCAAACATGGCACAGTATGCACATATTGAATTTTGAAAGGCACTTCATATTCTATTTGATTTATAAAACTCTTCGTCTTATTATTCTTGCTGCTATCAACAATGATTAATTCATTAGGTAGCACGGTTTGAATAAATATGGAATCTAAATACTCTTTTAAATCTTGAAGTCGATCTTTTGTACATATTATAATTGCGGTTTTTCGATAATCTACCTTATTCATATCAAGTGACTTCCTTTATGTATATTTTTTGAATTGCGAATACGAAAGCAATGATAATCCAAAAATAAGACACCAATGCTTGATTAATAAATATTCCATCTGCCATACTTGCAATTGAAATACACATTATTATTGCAAATAAAGTATGCAAAATATTTTTCAAAAACGGGTCGCCTATTCTCTTCCCCAAGTATAATGCTTTCTTCAAGCTAAGATAAATAATAGAAAGATATGCTATCAGAGCTACCCCACCCAATTCCACAAATATTAGTAAATAATCATTATGCGTAGCAATATTTTGCCCCATAATCTCGTTAGATATATAGGTACTGGTTCCCAATCCATTTCCAATAAATATATACCTCGGGATAATCTTAAGATAACTATGCCAGATATATAATCTGGCATGCAAGGTTGATTGAGCAATAGGTGATGTAATATCAAGATTTTTTATATGCGTAAAAACATCTTGAATTATCGGGGTATATCCTATTAACAGCACACTCATACCTGCAATAATAAATTTATATATTTTATTGTTTCTTAAACATAAAATCCCTACCAAACAAGCTAACCATGCCCCTCTTGAAAAAGTAAAACCAAGCAATATAAACAGGATACTAGAAAAAAATAACCAGAATGTTTTTTTTAAAAACGCTTTATGCGATAAGAAATAGTTTAATGAAAAAAGAATAATGATACACAAAAAATATCCATAACTGTTTGCGTGGTTAAATGGTCCGGCTATTCTTACCCCGTCCGGTCGTTTTATTATACCTTTTACAAAAAATGTTATAAAATTGCCGTAGTCCCCTGTGAAAATATTATAAATGCCCCAAAATACCGGAATTATTGCAGATACCAATATAACCTTTAAATAATATTTCAATTTGTTAACGTCCTTTATTCTATGAAATATATAAAGTGCCAACAAATAATCTGAAAACAATCTGATTATTTTTCTCAATGAGAACATCATGTTCGGAGAATGCCATAATGAAAGAACAGAAAAAAATATCATAATTAGCCAATATTTTTTCAACAGGAAATGATATTCCCTTTTCTTATTCCAGTTATTTAACATTAAGATACCCACCAAAACTATGTTGATTATTCCATCGATAGACATTGCCGATGCGACGCCTGTTTGATTGGCAAACGCATTTTCAAAACAAAAAACAGTCCCAATCCAAGGACGCGTTACGAGGACAAATGTCACAAAATATTCACACCGCATACAACAATCCAGCCTCCCTCGTAAAAATACCCATAAATAAACTCACTTTAAATAGACCCGAAATTTTCAAAATCGAAGCAAAAGACAAGCCATTAACACAGCAACTATAACATTTTGTGGGAATTAATATCAGCATACGTGCTTTTTATAAAAGCAAATTTCTATACATGCCCTTATATGTATCCGCAATATTAGCAATATCATACCTATTCTCTATTGTCTTTCTTGCTGCTGCACCTATCTTAACAAATAGCTCTTTATCCATAAAAAGCTTTAATATATTTCCTGCCATACTTTCAATATCTTCTTGCTCACACAAATACCCATTCAAACCATGGTCAATTATATGATCAGTTATCTGGGGAATTCTGCTTACAACACACGGAAGACCGCATGACATTGCTTCCAGTAAGACATTTGGTAATCCCTCACGCCGTGAAGGAAAAAGAAAAACATCAGAGCACATTAAATATTTTTCGGGATTCTTAACTTCACCAACAAATTTAATCTTTGATTCAAGCTTTAAACACGAAATTGTTTTATGTAATTTCCTATTAAAAGATACACTGAATTCTGAATTTCCCTCAATATATTCCGGCCCAACTAATAGCAGTTGGAGTTGCTTGCCATATTTCAAAGAAACTTTATTCCACGCTTCAATTAACACATCTATTCCCTTTCTATCAATGATAGCGCCCATAAATAGGGCGATTTTGGCATTAACTGGCAGTAATAATTTTTCTCTATATTCAAATTTTTCATATTTATTTTTTACTGGCCGGAATATTTTTGTATTTACTCCATTGGGGACTTCATCATAATTATGAAAATATTTACTGTTTCTAAGAGTATCCGTTAAAGCTGGACTAACAGATACTATTTGATTTACTTTGGACATTAAAAGAAGTTTTATAATTCCAAGTTTGTGTTTTTTTATCGTCACTATATCATCTTCGCCCATTAATGTTAATTTCTGAATGATTCTTTTCCGCAGAATAAAACCTGCCAAAAGACTTGATAGAGACAGGCAATGTATATGCAATATATCAATTTTGCTTCTATTCCTGTAGATGGTTAAGAAAATTTTAATCATTTCTTTAATTTTATCCTTAATGGTTCCCTTCTGGTTTACGAATATTGTTTCAACAGAAATTCCATCAATACTATACTTGGGCTCTTTCCTGTCATTTGAAAAAGATATGACAAATGCCTCAACTTTCCTTTTTTTTAATTCCCGCAATAAACTATAACATTGAATTGCCGCTCCACTATATTGTGGCAAAAACCTACTAACGAACATGCAAACTTTTATTACTTTCATTGATTTATTTATCTATAAATTTTCTGCACCACAATTCAAATGTTAACAGTCCCCATATTTGAACGGACCAATCCTTTTTTCCACTAAAAAACTCACCTAACATACAATGCACAGAATTAATATTGAAGTACCCTCTTCTCTTTAGCGCTGAATCCGACAATATATCAAGTGTATATTCCCGCAGTTCGTCTTTAAGCCACACATCAATCGGGACATTAAACCCATGTTGTTTTCTGTTCAAAATACTTTCCGGCACTACCTTTCGGCTTACTTTTCTCAGCAATGCTTTGGTAACATTTCCATTAATTTTATATTTTGAAGGAATTGATAAAGCAAATTCTACTAATTGATAATCTAAAAAAGGCACTCTCGCTTCCAGGGAGTGAGCCATACTCATCTTATCGATTTTTAGCAAAAGATCATCCACCATCCAACTGTTTATATCAATCAATGGAAATACCATTTGGGAATCCCGTTCTATTATTTCAGGGGGTATTAAACTGTCAAAAGGATGTGTGTAATTTTTTAATACTTCCGCAAAATCGTCTGAAAGAATATTTTGTTTGTTGCTAAATAATGTATAGGTCTTAAATAAATTAATTATATTCGTACTGGCATCATTTAATTTTCCCAATTCATCATGCTTAATCGGCAAATTTGAAACCATTTTCTTAAATATCTTCGGAAATTTTTTATATTGATTTATTAATACTAATCGCTTATGTAATAGATATTTTGAATATCCGAAATTTGTCTCGTCAGAACCTTCTCCAGTTAAAACAACGGTCACATGCTTCCTGGCAAATTCTGAAAGTAAATAAGTGGGGATTATTGCAGGATCAACAATGGGTTCTTCCATATGGTAAATTATCTTATCAATTTGTTCTAATGATACTGGTTTCACAGTCAATTCATGGTGGTCTGTTTTAAAATAATTCGCAGTAATCCTAGCGTATTTTAATTCATCTATAGGCGCTCCCCGGCCAAACCCAACAGAAAAAGTCTTAATCGGTTCTTTGGCTATCTGTGACATAAATCCAACGACAACGCTCGAATCAAGCCCCCCACTTAAATATGCTCCTAACGGGACATCGCTGATTAATCTTCTTTTAATGGATTTCCGAAGAAGCTCAGTATACGCTTCAATGTAGAAAGCCTCATCTTTGTTGTTATTGAGCAATATTTTGCTGAATATATTCCAATATTGACGAATTTTAATTTTGCCATTTTCTATTTCCAAAAAATGTCCTTGTTTTAACTTGCAAATGTCCTTAAACATAGTTTTAGGCGCCATGACATATCTAAGATTTAAATATTCTACAAGAGCGGATTTATTAACTCCTGTTTTAACCTTCGGGTGCTGTAATATTGTTTTTATCTCTGAACCAAAAACAAACACTCCATTTTTATGAAAATAATACAATGGCTTTATTCCCAACCTATCCCTGGCAATAAATAATTTATTATTTCTTTTATCCCATATTGCGAATGCAAACATGCCATTAAATCTTTCAAGACAGCTTGTTCCCCATTCCCTATAAGAATGCAGAATAACTTCTGTATCGGTATTTGACTTGAATTTATAGCCCTTCTTTACAAGGGACTCTTTAATTTCTTTAAAGTTGTACGCTTCTCCATTATAAACTATCCAAAGCATCCCATCCTCGTTTGACATCGGTTGATGTCCAGCAGAAGACAAATCAACAATACTTAGTCTCTTATGTCCAAGACCAATATTCTTATCTACCATTATGCCTTCATCATCAGGACCTCGATGAGAAATAACACTAACCATTTTCCTTAAGATAGAATCCGGGACCGATTGTTTGTTAAAGTTATAAATACCTGCTATTCCGCACATTTTTTACTCCGACATATTGCAATAAAATGTTTTGCATTTTTGAGATCACCATTTTGTATTAAAATATTTTTAGCAGTTGCTTTTTGCCAAAAAGGGCTATACTTATAAATATATATTTTGAATATTTTTTTAAGTAATTTTCTTGTCGAAACGGGTAGAAGCAAAAATATTGACTTTATTCTTAAAAATAACAATCCCCGCTCTCTTTTTGTATCATTACCCGTTCTCTCTAAAACATTAAATCCCTGCCCCAGTAAAGCAACCTGGTCAAAATAGTGCTGCAACAAACTTCTGAATTCTAATTCATTATATTCTTTTGTATGGTACGGGTATCCCTTTTCATGGAGGGCATTTGGAGTAGATAATAACAATTTCCCTTCGGGTTTTAAAACTCTTCTTACCTCTTTCAAGAATTGTTCTGGATTATTTAAATGCTCAATAATATCAAACCCACATATTATATCAAATACATTATCTTTAAATTTCAACTTATCACTGCAATCCATTACATAAAATGCAAGATTTTTCCGTATATATTTTTTTTTAAGGTATGATATTAAATCTTTATGATAGTCAATTCCGATTGCACTTTTTGCAACCTTTGATAACAAATATGTGCCTTTCCCGTACCCGCAACCAATATCCAGAAGATTTAAACCTTGCGCAAAACTACGGGCATATTTATATCTTGCGTTATGCTCTTTCTCACAAATTGCAGTTTCAGGAGCATAACATTCGAAATACTCATTTAATTTTAGTTCTCTTTCATCTTTTTTCACACCACCCCCCTGCGTAACTCAATTAAACATGCGATAAAATTAAATTCAAATTTACTTTTCATTATTTTAACACACTCTTAAAGAGCTCCTTCCATTTTAACAATGATTTTTCCCCAGTACATTCAACTATATTATTGGCAAAGTAATTTTTCTTGATATTTTTCCTAATTTTCAAACCGTGTTCTATTTCGTCTATCTTATTAATTACTTCATCTGAATCCCCACAAAAATGAACAACATCAAATTTCTTATAATTTATCATAAACTTTTCATATTCGCTATCTAATGTTTGACAGATTATCACTTCTAAATTATTCATAATGGCGTCAAAAACTAATGTTGAGGAAGAAAATGAAACCAGAATCTCCGCTTCATTAAATTGTTTATACGCATCGCCTTGAGAAAAAGTAATATTGCTATGATTAAATGTTCTCATCCAATATTTTAAATTATCCATCGGATGAACCATCAAATGCAATTTGTTGTTTTTTGAAAAATGATTAACAAAATCAGTTAAAGAATGTAACCATTTATAATAAATATAACTGCTGGCTATAGGAGTAAAAATTTCAATGTTATTTCTATACTGACTTTTGCCAATAATTTGAGGTACCTCAATAAGTATTTTTTGCGGTTGTTTTTCAAAGAAAGATTCGTCATTTGTTTTATACAGGGGGTGTCCGACAATCCTAACTTTATCCGTATTTGAACTATGCAGTCCGCTGTATGAATCGACTGACAATTTACCCCACACTCCCAAAACGTCAGTGTATATAATATCTGAAGATAATCTCAAGTCGTTCATCAGCCCATGCTCCGTCGCTATAGTAACAGCATTTACCTTTTTTGCTAATACGTTTAAAATTCTTTGTTCCACAGAAACGTAACTGCCCATTAAAATAATTTTCGGTTTGATTCTACTAATCATCCATAAATAATTTAATATTGATCTTTTCAAATACGGCATTCTATTAACGTATTTTCTTAGCATGCCCTCTATAAGATAGGATGCAACTTGGCTATTTGCAGAAAAATGATCACTAATATGCAAAACAATATCATCTTTTATCTTTAATAATATTTTTTCTGATATTTTCTTGCTCCGGTATTTTTCAAAAACATTAAACCAAATTCTTATTAATAAACTTATTAAATTAGGCGATATTGTTTTAACATTTTCATTTACGTTATTTATTTTTCCTTCAGTATAAAACATGTACTCGTCTGATTTTGATAAATATTCAATAATTGGAATAGTATTTCGATGAGAACCTGCTAATATATTTATTTTATTAGACTTTTTAAGAAAAAAAATTCTGAATGTATTTTTTATTAATTGAATTATTTTTTGAAGGATAATGTTTTTGTTATCAGACGAAATTGTATTGTCTACGTGCTTTATGAGAGAACTTCTTTTAATTAACTCGCAATTGCAATTCTTCGTTTTTGCCTGCTCTTGCACAAAATCGTCATATTCAGTATTGCCTGATACCAATGTAATCTTTTTAATCAATGGATAAGATTTAAACACAAAATCTATAATTAAAGAATCTCTTAGTATCCATGAAAACTGAGAACCCCAAAAGATTTCATCAATTTCAAATAGATTAATCCCTTTAAATATGCTGTTTTTTTTTATATCGGCATCAAATTCTTTATAAAAGTTTCGAGCCAAATTCCAAACATAATTAGATAGTCCCTTAAGGTTATCGTATTTTTTTAATATGTCCAAATAAAATATGACTTCAAATGGCGGTTGCCAAATAGTTTTCAATAATGCAAGATCATCAGGATTATAATAGATAACGACATCATGATGAGCTATCTTTAAAATCAACTCACTTGCTTCCTTCTCATCCCAATAACCCCAATCCGGACTAAATAATAAAATATTTTTACTCATTACTGAACAATACCATATTTGAAATAAACTTTTTTAGTCAAAACCGATTTAAATCGTTTTACCAATATAACTGTCAAAATAATCAGAAAAGTAAAAAAAACAACACCTTGAAAATAGATAGTATTGTTTACATTAAATATTTTTGGAATATTAATGAAAAAGAAATAATAAACACCTACCATACCGGCAGGCGCAGTAGTAGCAATTATTCTCTTTACTATTAAATACTTATTCAAATTCACATATCTATACGAAAGCATGGTTACACCAAGTCTATATATTATGAGTGAAATTATTGTACCAATAGCAACTCCTGCAAGGCCAAATGAGTGCTTAATCAAAAACATGCTAATAAAAACATTAATAACTACTGCAATGAATTGTATAACCAAAGAATACCATTGCCTATCTATCGTGTTCAATATTGAACCACCGGAAACAGAAGCGCCTATACAAAATATAGAGGCCGGCAAAATACCCGCTGAATACTTTTTTAGAAATATCGGCACAAGATACGATATAAATAAAATTAGTACAACTGATAATATTGCGAACAGCACAGACATAACATATCCGGGGATAAACAAAAGAAAATCCAAACTATCCGCGCGTTTTGTTACGCCATATTTTTGATTCATACGCGGATAAACAATTTCACCTATTCCATTAGAAATTGAACTGTAAATTACTCCGACCATCAGCAATAAACTGTAATAACCAAGTTGAGTTGTATCAAAATATTTCAGTATTATAATTCTATCTACAGTTGTTAATAATCCATACAAGAATCCCACCATCATGATAGGAAACCCAATGCGGATAAGGCGGATACTTTTTGCAAATGAAATAATGGGCATAATTTTGTATCGGCCTATATATACCAAAACACTTATAGTTAATATTTCAGCAATAAAAACAGTTATATATGGAGCCCTTGATTTCCATATAAAGGCACTAATGATAGCCAGCGTATTAATCATGATTGACAAAATAAAATTCACTTTCGAGAACGTGACAAAACGCAAATCGGCAAATAATAGACGCACGAAATAATTATGAATCATAAGAAGCATAACATTTATTGAAGTCATAAAAATAGCAAATTTCATGAGTCCGGCAGACAAAGTCAAACTATACATTGCCATTAAGATAGCTATTAAAAATGGGACCGTAAAAATTTGGCCAAAACCTATATTCCTTATTTCTTCAATCTCTTTTAACTTTCCTTCTCCGCGCAATCGTGGTATTTCTCTGGATAAACCATTTTGTGTCCCAAATGTTGTGTATTGATGGTATAGTTGTAGAATTTCTATACCCTTCCACGTTCCAAAATTTGTGGGTCCTAAAATTTTTGCAACGATAAATCCCTTCACGAAACCAAACATCATCCCAGAAATCGTTGCAAATGACATAGTACTATAATCCAAAATCGCTTGACCATACGGCAAGAGAATTATTTTTTGTTTTATAATATTTTTGATTTTTTTCATCAAGCTTTAAACACTAATATATAGAAAAAGAAATTGAACCGTTAAGTTTCAACGGAAATTTCGCTGTTTCATCGGTTTCAGCGATAGAATGATAAATCCTTAAAAAATAAGTATCATCAATTTTCTGAAACTTTACCATCGGCACACAATACATCTCTGTCTTATCCGAGTAAATTCTGATACTCTTTTGATTATCTCCAAATTCGGTCCAGCCTTCCGTTGAACCAAGACAATGAGATGAAGATATTAAACTGTTCACTTCTTTCAGATGGTCAACATTCTCTTCTATGTTAAAACTTTCAGGCTCAAATCCGCCGTTTACCGTCTTATAATAGAGAGATTTTTCATCAAACGAGTATGGCATAAACGTCACAATGCCCATTTTAACGGAAGCCGGCGTTTTAATTACAAGTTTAAATTTATAATTTATATCCACTCTGCTGAGCTTTTTGTATATTTTTATTTCCTTTTCAATATCCCCTGCTAAAGTTTTTATATTAGCTTTGATCGATATAAAATCAGCCATATCCCTAAACACAGGCTTTACACACAGCAAATCCGTAATTTTTGGTTTTCCCTGAAATTCAATTATTGTGTGCCCCGTATAAAAATCAGCGGCGTATGATATATCATCATAATAACCGTGATACAGCGTTCCTATCAACGGCTCTGAAGAAACTTTTTTAAAAAAAAGTTTATGTATCGCAAGCCCCCTATCTCTGTTAAGCGTTATTTTTACCTGCGGCGTGTCTATATCCATGAGATTATTTCTTTCCGTTATTTTGTTTGACTTTTTTTCATACACGCATTTTTTTTCTTTCAATATTCCCTTTTTATCCCCTGCCCCTGATTCCTTTAACGCTGTATCTAATTCTTTTCTGTATTTTTGAAATCTTTTTTCATCAATGTGCGTCCGAAAATCACTGCTCCAAAGATAACAAAGTTTTTCCCACAAAAAATCTGTTTTTTCAGTACGCTGTTTGCCGTTTTTAAGAGCCTCATATATCTGCCAGCATTTCGTATTTATTTTTGTGTCGTCCCTGCCTGTTACCGCCCATCTTGTAATATTATATTTCCCCTGTTTCTTCACCGGAATCGGACAATCCGTAGATTCAAGTTTTAATTTATGCCCTGACAAAGATTTTGCGCTAAAACTCAGCGCTTCCGACGGACATATCAGGTTAAATCTTTTATCTTCCTTTAACCTGCCAAACAGTTTGGAAATTCTGTTCCATTCGCCGCCACGACCAAGCTTCGCCTCCGTAAAAAATCGCCCCGGCCTGTAATCAAATATTTCAGCGTCATTTCCATAAAGCGCCAAAATTCTTTTTTCCCCGCTGATTTCCGAATGCAAATACTTAAAATATGTTTCCATATCCGTTTCTCTGTGAACATATCTTTGGAATTTTTGAAATGCTATGGCATTGTTCCATATCACTGAAATTTTATTACCTTGATTATCCACAGCATACTGCGGATAAAACTGCCATTCCCTTTTCCATTCAGGATGAAATTTATACGGGTTGTTCCACTCCATTATTATCGCTTTATACCCCGCTTTAAGATAATGCGTTATTATTCCTGAAGAATACGCCTGTTCGTTTACCAAAGCAATCTTCGGCTTAACTCCCAATATTTTTTGATATGTTTCCATTCCAAAACGCTGATTCTTTTCATTGACTTCCGCCGGAACAAGCGGCCCGATTATCTGCATATAACCGCTTCCTATCAGTTCGCATTTTTTCTTACGCAGTAGTCTGCGAAAAACATTCACCCACTTTTTATCCAGTTTATTTACAACTTCCAGCGACGCGCCGGATATTTCGATACCTACGGGCACATCAAACTTTTCAGCCAATTTAAGTATGGGACAATAACATTTCTCAATTACTGTTTTTCTCTTATTTTTCGGAATGGAGGAATAAAACATATTCAGATGAAATAGCGAATACAAAGATAGCATAACAGTTATTTCATCTTCACTTTAATCAAATTAATTATTCGATTTGCCCGGCTTACTGCCTGCTGACGGGTTTTTCCGCAAACCAACACAGTACCTTTGCGCATAGTATGATTTTCAATATTAAATATTTTTTCTCCAACTTTTAAATTCACATCGTAATATTTTACCCAATCCGGTAAAGTATCCCGTTTAGGGCAATTAATACTCTTTACAACACCGCTATCCACGAATAAAAACCTATTTGACTGATATACTTTATGTTGTAACTGTTTCGGAGGCGAGACTTCCTCCGCTAAAGAAATCGATATAGCGGCTTTAACTAAATTTATCCCATAAACCAGAGGTATTGTTATTGTTGAAAAAAAACCACCACTTAATCTTATCGCAACTTCAATGATATACGGCTGCCCGTTCTTAATAACAATATCCCCTTTCAAAACGCCATTTCTTATACCTATGGCTTTGGCAGCTGCATCTAAAATATTATTAAGTTTGCTTTTAATTTTAGAATAATATTTACTTGGCGTCTCCCCTCCGTTCTCTACCACAAACGGGTACGTTTTATCCAACATGGAATAATTCCTATCCGCAACGCCGCACAAATATGTTTTGCCGTTTAGCACCAGCGACTCCGTACTGATTTGCTGCCCAGACAACCATTCTTCTAAAATTAATTTCCCAAGTTTCGAAAATTGCTTTGAATACTCATATGCCCATGATAAATCCGAATCTTTATTAACTCTCACTACACCGCGAGCCCCCCGGCTGTCTATGGGTTTCAAAACAGATTCTTTGAAATATTTAATTTTATTTTTCAATTCTTCTTCTGAATTAATATCGGTGAATCCCCCAATCGGCAGACCTTCTTCTTTAAAACATTTTTTCATTTTGTATTTATCGGTTGAAAGAACGGCCTGTTCCATACCAGGCGATGGTAATTTAAGGTATTCAGCAACTCTCGCTACAGATCTAACAGCATCACTCGCTATAGTTATTACCCCATTAATTTTATCCTTATCTCGATATGCCGCAACAGCTTCTAGTACTTCTTCTGGGTCATATATGCTGGCATGTATAAAATCATCTCCTATGTAATTTGCTGGAGCATTTACATTTCCGTCGCAAATAATCACCCTCAAACCCATTTCTTTGGCAACTGTTATACCCTCAATAGCTTCTTGGCCGCCCGAAAGTACTAAAAGCGTCTTGCTTATCTGACCCATGCTCCCCCGTTTACACTCAAAGTTTGAGCCGTCATATACGACGATTCATCCGATGCTAAAAATATGGCGGCGCCAACCATTTCTTCATATCTTGCAAATCTCTTTATCAGCATTAAGGACAGCGCTGTCTCGCGCACTTCCGGAGCCATTGTCTTTTCAGTCAATTCTCCGGCGATCACACCCGGAGAAAGCGTATTAACACATATATTGCGCGACCCGAGAAAACGGGCAAGATTATGCGTCAACGCCATAACCCCCATTTTCGCGCAGGCGTATGAAGGAGTCCTCGGTCCGCCATATTCACCCGAGAGAGAACCGATGTTAATAATGCGCCCATAATCCGTAATAAACGGCAAAACTTCTTGACAGCATCGGAATACACCCGTTAAATCGACATCTATAACTTCTTTCCATTCTTCATCTGTTTGCTTGTCAAAATCAGCAGTTCTATTAATACCCGCGTTATTGACCAAAACATTAATATGCCCATACCGTTCCGCTACTTTCCTAAATGCCTCACGAACACTTCCGCGATCACGCACATCCAGAGGAAGAACTAATTCTGTGTTTAACTTCTTTGCCAACTCTTTTGCTTTTTGCTTCTGTGAAACATAAGTAATTACTACTTTTGCTCCTTCTTTTGCAAAACCCGCGGTTATGGCAGCCCCAATTCCCCTGCTTGAACCCGTCACAATGCACACTTTATCTTTTAAACGCATTATTCAACTCCTTAATCTATTGACTCATATAATTCTCTCACGCTGACCGATAATTGTTTCCAACTATCCAAAAATTCCTTTTCGCCTAACTGAAAAAGCGGATTATTATAAACCTTCTCCCAACATGACGGCGGAACCGTTATTGCATCAGAACCGGCGATAATAGCGTCGATGAGATAATTAGGATCCCTTATTGATGCTGATAATAACTTCGTCGGGCTTTCCATTTTGACTATTGCCTGTTTCATCTGTGAAATAGCCTCAATATTACTTAAACCAAAATCTTCAACTCGCCCGATAAACAGACTCACATAATCCACGCCCAGCTTGATAAACGGAATCGCCTGAGAAGGATGAAAAATCAATGTCACATTCATTTTGAGACCGGCGGCTTTCATATCCTGAGCGGCAAGAAGTCCCTGTACTGAAGCAGGAACCTTAATAACAATATTATCAGCTAATTTATTGAGTTTCATTGCTTGCTTTACCATACCTGCAGGATCAGGATGGGTCACTTCAACGGAAATTGGACCGGAAACTAATGAAGCAATTTTTTTTATCTGCTCAACCGGCTCATTTCCCTCTTTTGCCAGTAATGCGGGATTAGTTGTAATCCCGTCGACAAGACCTAAAGGATTGTACTCCTTAATGTCTTCAATTGATGCCGTGTCTAGAAAATATTCCACAAACCCTCCTTAATTCCGGTATTTCATAATTTTCGGAATCCAACACAAAATCTCACAATTTACAAAATCTCAATTTCTGATTCGACTTTTTTCAAACTATCCAAAGCATTTTTATAGTTATCCCCCCTTACAAACACACTCGCCACGCCGGATAAAGCACTTTTCGATTCAGCAGATTTAATATTATTCATATAAATAAACCAAGAAAACAAACCTTCTAATTTTTCGGGGTCACTCTTAAAGCGAATTGCCTTGATATCCCGTTTTTTACTCAATATAACTTTGCACAGAGCCACTTTTGTTCTAGTGGGTTTTACATATGCTATATCGGGCTCGTCACCGACAATGCATTGTATCATAAAGTTGAAAGGTTTAATGCCCGTAGCTTCGGGAAATATTTGTAGTGACCCGTTTGGCCCGTGTAGCCGGGGAGCTATTTCAATAATTTTCAAGTCTCCTTCGCGGGTCAAAATAAAATCACCCCCTATCGGACCCCATTCTATACCCATGGCTTTAGCCGCTGTTTCGAGCAAACTATAAACATTCTCGATTACCGCAGGGCTTTGCAAAGAAGGGCATATATTAAAATTCTCTACTGGATTATATTGCCTATATTCCTCCGTATCATTGGAAAAAAAACTGTCAGCAGTTCCACCGCGATGAAATTTGCCATCGCTGAATATCCCCTGAGCGTCAATAAAAGTTCCTGACAAGCACTCTTCCAATATTAGAACGGGAAATTTGCTAACCTGCCTAACTTCAGTATATGCTTTTTCAATGCCACTTAGATTCTCAATCTTTTTTATACCTCTTCCCCCGCAACTATCAACAGCTTTCATAAACATATGCCCTCTGCCCAACTTTTTATAGGCTTTTTCAGCAGCCTTTAAAGAAGCTATTTCAAAATAGTCAGCTGTAGGCAAATTGTGTTTTTTAAAATTTCTTTTCATCAGGACTTTATTATCACAATTCATTACAACTTCAATGGAAATTGTCGGCAATGCCGTAGCCGAAGCCACAATAGCGACTGTGGGCGCCTGATTAATGAGCGTAAAGATACCGGATATATTCAGATGATCCTTGTTGAGCAATATCCATGCTATAAGACTTTGCACATCACGCGCATCTATATTAACAGGAACATCTGCTTTTTCAAATGCGGGGGCTTTACCATTCATATCTGTTACAATAACCCTGTATCCCATATCTTGAATAATTCCGACGGCCTTACTTTCCTGAATCCCACCACCGACCATTACAACAGACTTCATGACGCTTTCCCAGCGGTATTCATTTTTGCTTCTAATTTCCTCACTTCATTCTCCGCAGCAAGTAATGCTTTCTTACGAGATGGGCCTTTAGTTATAACCCATGCCACGACATCCGCCAACGATTTCGGAGAACAAACAATAGCTCCCGATGTTTTATTCCATTCACATATGATATCTTTCCCTATATTCAAACCTCTTGTATATAATGCAAGTTCACGTAACAACATCTTTTTGTTAGCAAACATAAAATGCAGAGCGCAAGCCTCTTTAAAATTAAAATCAGTATCCATGTTTTTTTTACCGATGGCAATGTTAATAAGAATATCATAAATATCAACATTAAGGGATCTGAATAATCTATCCAATTTCGCATCCATTAACATCCCAGCTTCCAACACATATAAAACCTTATCCTTTGTCAGAATAAGGTCTACGCTAAATAGATAATTATTTATTCCTAATGCTCGCACTGTTTTTGCAACAAGTCTCTTGATTCTCACATAGTCTCTATTCTTTTTACCCGTTTTATTCCTAATTCCCGCAACAAACCCAGAAGTAATAAACGACTTTTTTCGACCAAGATTAAACTTGTCAATAATATCAACGATAAATACTTCCCCGTCATCAACGTAACCCGAAATATTCAATTGTTTGCCACGAATATATTCCTCTATAATTAAAGGTTTTTTAAATTTGTATTTTCTCATATACTCCGCCATATCCTTACTCTTCCCAAAAAAATACACCCCTGCCGAACCCACTGAGTCTACAGCGGGTTTAACAACAACGGGAAATTTAAATTTATAATCTTTCATTGCGGATATTTCATCTTTATTCCGCAGCATAATATATTTAGGCGTAGGAATATGAGAATCAACTAAAATATTTTTCATCTTTTGCTTATTCGTAGTATTCTGCACCGCTTTAACAGAAAAGGATTTTATATTGAATTCTTTTGCAGCAAGAGCACACGTTTTAAGAGCCGCAGTAGACGATGAATAAGTTATAATACCCACCAAATTATATTGCTTTCGAAAATTACGTATTTCCTTTATTATTGATTCCGTATCATATATGCTTAATTCAATAAAAACATCCGCATACTTGCTACAAAACGCTTTTTTATTTTGGTCAAATACAAAAGCACATAAACATTTTTTCTTTGCGGTTAATACAAAATCAAGGTGTGATTTACTGCCACCAAGAATTATTAATACATTTAGTTTAGATTTATTTCTGCTCATAATGCCCTAAATAATTTTCATATCTTTCCTTAACTATCATTTTATTTTCTTCGCTATTAATCTTTTACGCAAACAAAAGCTACTGCATTTCTGGCTTTATCTAAATCACTGTAAACGCCGCGCGAAACGCCAAAGGATTTAACAATTCTAAATTGTTTCGACAATATTTTTTTTAGCCCCCCTGTCGTATATTCTCTATAATGTCCCGCATAATTTTCCGTTGCTTTAACCAACGGCTCATTATTATAAATAAATGGCCGCCTCATTCTCAGAGGAGCTTCTATAAAGAGAATTCCGTGTGCACATAACACTCGCGCGAGTTCTTTTAAGAAGAGACTATCTTTTTTTATATGTTCTATAGTATGAACTGACACCACCCTATCAAACAAATTTGACCCAAATCCTGTCTTAACAGCGTCGCTGGTTACATATTTCAAATTAGCCATTGAGTATTTTTTTTTAGCATATTCTATATATTCTTCCGAAATATCCACTCCTATGGCTTCCTTGCATTTTTTTGCCAAAATCGCTGTCCCATTACCCCACCCGCATGCCAAATCAAGAACACTATCGGAAGAATTGATATAATTCAAAGCATAAGCATATTCATGATAATAAAAATTTTTACCATAGTTCCATGCCACAGGAGCTGTTTCTACCATCTTTTTTCTTAACTGATAAAAATATCTATTTGAATAAATTGGAACATCATTATACGTTTCTGTTTTCCAAAGTTTTTTGGAATTTTCTTCCAAATAAAACCAAGGGCGAAATGCATATAATTTTTTAGTATCCGGTTCTTTTTGAAATATTGTTAAAAGAGCCGATATTGCTTTTTGTGAAACGACATCTGCTCCAAACTTAATATCGAAATCATAGGGTAATTTTAAATAATCAGCATTTGACTTTTCCATATGTTGCACCATACCAGCAATAAGAGGTACGTCCACATAAAACCAATCTATAAGTATCCTTACCACAATATCAGCACGATATTTTTGCAACACCTGATTCATTCTTTCAACTAAATTATTAGCGGATCCATAAAATATTTCCAAATTCCATTTCCTTGCAAAACCTTCAAGAATTCTATTCTCAGGTAAATCCGCTACAGCAAGCACAATATCGCTGAAAATCCCTGAATTCTTAATTTTCCTGACAGAATAAAAGGCCTCATCTGTACTCCTGCCCTTTAGATCCGTATAATGGCACTGAATAAAACAAACCGATTTCAAATTTTAATCCTCCTTTTAGCATAAATTATTGATTCCCTTCCAAGTCCTTCGTCAGCCAAAAAGCTATAAAATTTTTGTCTAAATTTAGACATCCCCCTTTTAGATAAAATAATGTCCCAATTTTTTCTTTTCTTATGGCACTCTCTGCCAACGTCGTCATTACCAACATAATTCTCGCCCATAATCAAAAACAATTCCATCGGAAACATTACATCTTTTTTAACTATGTCAAACCCATTACGTTCAACAAGACAAGAAATCATTTGTTGATTGAAATAATTAATATGAACTTTCGGAGAGAGCCAATATGGCGAAAAACCCTCTTTGAGAAGAAGTTTCTGAAAAGGATTATAATCATTTGGAACGCAAATACATAAAATCCCGTTAGGCTTAAGTAATTTCCAACTTTCCTGTAAAATTGCATCAGGACATGGCACATGTTCCATTACTTCTGATAAATGTACTACATCAAATGGCGCATAACGACATAAATCGACCTCACCAAAAAGACCATTGATAACCTTTATTCCCATTTTTTTTGAATAAGAACAAGCTTTTTTGCCGGGCTCCACACCCAAAACATCCCAGCCTTTTTTTTTGCCATAATTTAAAAAATGCCCCAAACCACTCCCTATATCAAGAATATTGGGCTTTTTTTTCTTCGGGAAAAATTTTCTAAAATTCTCATACCTGTCAGAATAAATGAGATTCCACCATTCTAAGTCTTCACTGAATCTATCAGTATAAAGCGGCCTTTCTTCAATAAACTCATTCTGATAATATTTTTTCAATTTCTCATTAGAGGGATACGGTAAAATATGAATAAAACCGCAGGTTTTGCAGTCAATTATCCTGTATTTCCCTTTCTTATCAATAACTTTCCCTATATGCTTTTTCATAATTACCTCTCCTCAATTTATAACAATTTTTGCTATTCTACAAGCTCCGGCAGAATCAACAACTTTTTTGAAATTATTCTGCTCTTCTATTATATCATTAACCGCTTCCCACACGGCGCGGCCTGTAACACTTTTATAATAACCCAAAGACTTAGTCAGATTTCTATTTTTCAGCAAAATAGAATCCTTTTTGTCTTCCTTATAATTATTTATAACCACAACAGGTACCGAGAAATAATTGGCCTCATATATAGACACTCCTAAAGCCGTAATAAACAAATCCGCTGTGGATAAAATCTGCGGAAATAATTTACTGTCATCTATTACATCAACTTTCATTTCATATTTCGCAACGTAATCCCGTATAATTTGTTTGTTTTTGAAAGCCGAGCCTAATATAATTTTTATATTATGTTCTTGCAGATGAGCATTCAAAATTTTTAACATCTTCAATGATAAATTGTTCGGGTCTGCGCCGCCAAAAGAAATTAGTATATTCTTTCCTTTTTTTATAGTCTTCTTTTTTCTTTTATGCTTTAAAAAATCTTTTCTTAACGGAAAATACTTGGCGCCGTAATAAAGTTTTCCTTCAGCTTTGCTCCAATCCAGAGCGTCCGGATCAAAATGCTCAATGGGATAAATAACATTATTCACCAATAAACGGGCGTTCGTCGCGTTGTCCATCAAGGTAACCTTGCAATTATTCCGCTTTACTTTTCTTATTATGCCGCTTACATTTTTCTTGGAATCTATAAGAACCCGTTTATCTTTTATATTCAAATCGCATTTTATAATAGAAGACACTGTTTGAAAAGGGAATTTATAGTTTTTCAAAGTCTCTGTGACGTTTTTTTCTTTGTTGACTATAAAAATAGGCGTTCGTCCTTTATCTCTTACGCGCTCGGCCACCGCGATAGATCTCATTAAATGACCCATGCCTATTTTTGAGCCGCCTTCCGTGATAAAAATAATTTCCTTATCTTTCATAACATTACATTTCCGGCCAATTGGCTGGATTCAGCCAGAATTTATCCGCTATCCCCATATCCAAAAGTTTATTATATTCCGTGTCCGGCGCTCTGCCCTCTTTTTCTGTTTCAAGAGCAAACGCAAGTTCATCCATTGATCTGACTCCTGCCAGAACCGACGATATACCTTCCGTTGAAAAACAGAACCTTAATGCCGTTTTTGTTAAATCCTCCCCTTCGGATAGATTCAAATCTCTTTTGATTTTACCGGCAGCTTCTTTCAAAACACTGAATCTGTCGTCCAGAAAGTCGGCCTTTTCCGTGAGAACGCCTTTCAGATAAGCTGAGCGGCTTATAATCCCCACGCCTTTTTTCACCGCTTCGGGAAAAACTTCCGTTCTCATCCTCTGGTCTAAAATATTATAAGCAATCTGCAAAACATCAAAATACCCCGAATCCAGCGCCGCGATGGCGTTTTCCGGCTCGTAGACCGAAGCGCCTATAAATCTGACGATTCCCTTCTTTTTAAATTTAAGCAGCATTTCGGGAATATCCGAATGCAAAATTGTTTCCACCGTCGCATTATGTATCTGAACAATATCGAGGGCATCTCTTTTCAGATTTTTCAAACTTGCCAGCAATGATTTTTCAATGAACATCTCCGCGTTTTCGCCCGGCGGAGGGATATTAATTTTCGTCGCAAAATAACATTTTTCTCCGCCTAATATATCTCCGAGCAAATTTTCACTTTCTCCGTAAGCGGGCGCCGTATCAAACAAATTTATTCCCGAATCAACCGCTTTTTTAAGTATTCTTGCCGACTCCGTTCTGTCCGGCTTGCCATATTCACCCGGTTTTTTAATGCCGTAAGCCACTCCAAGCTCAACGGTTCCCAAACTTAAAGCCGAAACCAGCAAACCTGTTTTTCCTAAAGCCCTGTATTCCATAATTCTAATTTTTCACAAACCTGTGAAAACCTCTCAGCGCAACGGGACATTCCAATTGCGATTCAACTTTTTCACCGTCAACGGCCTTTTTTATCTTCACAAAGACATCCTTCGCGGCTCTCAAATATTTATCAATGTGCTGTTTTTTGTGCGCATAGGACGGCTTGAACTGCACCCACGCGAGAAAACCTTTTTTCAGCATCTCCTGAGTAAAATATGTTGTTATGGCAAGCTCATTTTTATAATCAAAAGAAAAATGGCAAAGTGTCGAGATGCCGGAAACATGTATTTTCAGACCCGTTTCTTTCGCTACATTTTCCAGCCCTTTCATGAACATATTGCCTATTTTTATGATGTGCTTCTCAACTTTATTTTTTTTGTATTTTTTTATTGTGGCTATGGCCGCCGCGGGGCCGGTCCTTTCCGTCCAGTTAGTGCTGCTTATAAATGTTTTCTGGGCCGCCTGCATAACTTTTCTTTTCCCTATTATGGCTCCTATAGGATAACCGTTGCCCATTGATTTGGCAAAAACCGCCATATCCGGATTGACTCCGAGCAAAAGATGAATCCCTCCGCATGTCATTCTGAAGCCGGTGGTTATTTCGTCAAATATCAAAATTGCTCTCGTTTTGTCGGCTATTCTTCTGACTTTTTTCAAAAAACTTTTATCGGGCATGCCTCTGGCCGGCTCCATTATTATGATGCCCAGTTCTTTCCCGTGTTTTTTTACAATATTTTCCAGTTCTTCCGTGTTGCCGTAATTAAAAGGAAATACCGTGTTTCTCAAACCGCGGGGAACGCCGCCCGGCGGAAGGCCGGGCATCAATGACCCGTCCAGCGCTTTTTTGCCTGACAAATTGGCCGCCAGGTACCAGTCACACCAGCCGTGATAGCCGCAAAAAGCTATTTTATCTTTTCCTGAATATGCTCTTGCTATTCTTACGGCTATCGAAACGGCCTCGCCGCCGCCTCTGCAAAATCTCGCCATATCCGCCCAGGGATGAAGTTTACAAAGCATTTCCGCAAGCTCCACTTCTTCAGGGCAATTCAGCGTTGAAGCGGAACCGTTATCAACGGCGTTTTTAACCGCTTTATTAACTTCCGCATCCGCATAACCGAGAACACACGCCCCTACGCCGAATATACTCATATCAATATATTTTTTGCCGTCCAGATCCGTGACTTCAACACCTTTAGCTTTTTTATAATACGCCGGCCACAAATCGGGAAGAAACATTTCCGGCCTTTTTGAAAAAAGCTGCGTTCCGCCCGGCATAACTTTCAGCGCCTTTTTATAAAGTTTTTGACCTTTCATAATTATTCTCCCTATTTTAATATATTAGAATTAACCTCAAATACAGTGATGCTTGACGTAGCAAAAACTGGCTTTAATTCACTTCTAAATGGAAAATCCGACAAGCCGGATTTATAGTATAGTAAATAATTTATATTATACTTCCTGAATATTTTCTTAGCCAAACCAATATCCTTAATTTTGCTTAATTGCCGGAAGACTTCGTCTCTCTTATCAGTTTCGCTTTTGTAAATAACAGACATTGTCCAAACACTCTCAAAAAATGCCCGCCTGCCGGTAAACGCAGAAAAAATATGTCCCTTTTGCCGGTTGCTAATTATCACTGAATTAACAGGTGTTTTATCTCTTAAAAAACAATACGCCAAATATTGATCCTTATTAAATTTTTGTACATGTGAAACGTTAATTGGGTTTCTCTTTTCAGCTATGAGCAATGACCGTGGGAAAATATAATTAAAAAACATAATTGTGCATGTAACAAATAAACTTTTTTGATAAAAAAATGTTTTCGTACCCAGTAATACTTTTATTTTCTTATAGAACAAATTAAAACCACTTATCCCTAAAATTACAGAAAACAAACTTACAATTGTTGCTGAATGCCCCGCTACATTCCATGATGTAAATCGACCGGCATCTTCCTGAATAAGAAAAAGACTTACAAAAATTACTCCAAGCCATCCCATAAAAATGCTGTAATCAAGGAAATTTAAAGTTTTAGACCTTATTTTTTTAACAATATATACCAATATAAAAGGGAAATAAATCCCCGGCATCCTTATGAAAAATTGAATAAAAATTACAACAATCCGTCTTATATCTACTGGCAAACGTCCGACAAGGTGTAAAATTTTTCCTGTTATAAAGTATTGACTATATACATGATCTGCATATAACCCATATTTAATTCCTATTTTGGCCACTACAGGCGACTGCATAGAATAAAATATGAATATAATTCCAAAGCAGACAATAAATAAAAAACAATACAGGTAACCCCTGTTATAGATTTCACTTTTCTGTTTATGATTTTTTCTTGAAAAAGCAGAGGGAACTCCATACAAATAAGATAAATCTTTGTAAAAATACTGCTTGTATATATGTACCAGCCCAATAATTACAGCAAAAGATGGAAATATAACAATAAAAAAATTTGCCTTAAATTGAAACATTACTATAGAAAAGAACGCTGCCATATAAAGAAAAACAATCCTTTTCTGTCGGTCAAAAAAATTAAGAGAGAGGAAAAATCCCATATAAATCAAAAACCCAGCATATGCCGGAGGGTTATGAAAAAGATATTTTAAAAGTCCTGCATTATCATTTCCTATGATCGTTACTTGCCCATTTGTGAAAAAATACAAATAAAACATTATAATGGCTACATAGCCCATTACAGTGGAAGTTGTCAGCCTTCTGATTAAAATAAATAAACTTGAGGCAAACAAAATATCGCGGAAAATGGGAAGAAAAATATGATAGATTTGAAACATATCTATCTTGCTGAATTTTGCCATAACAGCTATAAACACATCGGGAAATACATGATATACTGGAAAGGGATATCCCGCCAAGCAAGGATTTTGCTGAGGCGGACAGTTTTTTAAAATTTCCTGCACAAAACTTAAGTGGATTAAATGATCATGATATTGTGTATAAATAAATTTAAAAGGGGATTCAACCAAAAAATATTGTAAATCATGAGCATTAATAATTATTACCAAACAAATTAATAGAAGAAGCATAAAATCGACTTCTTTTATTTTATGCGATATCACAACATTTTTCTTTTTCAAAGCACCAATTAATATATACATATGGGAAACTACCGCTAATCCGCAAATAGCAAAATATCCCATTTCAAAACCTATCCCACTTAGAACAAAGAAAAGAGCAGTGGTCAGAGGATATCCAATAAGACAGGAGAAAACAATTTTTTCAAACAAATTTAAATTATTTATTTGCGCTAACCATACAACTGCCCATCCTATTGAAAATACAAGAACATATATTGAAAATGCAAACCCGTAAAATTCTTTCCAAGAAAAAAATAAAAAACTTCTTAAAAACAAAACAGTAAAAATTGAGATGGCAATTATTCCAAACACTTTCAATTGGTTTTTTAAAACATCTGATAAATTAAACTCTCTATGGAACAATAAATAATTAAGAGTTTTTTTCATTGATATTGTTCCTTTGCATATTCTTTTTATTAAAATCTTTGTCCGTTTTTAAGGACTGCAAATAACCTTCATTTCTTATAATATGCATATTTATTTTTGCCAACTCCGGTTTCCTCCGTAGTAACTTGAATATATCCTGATATGTGAAATTTTTTTTATCTTCTTTGCAAAGTTCATCAAAAATAGCCTTCAAAAACTCATAATCTTCCGGCTCGTCAATAGTCCATCTATAATTTACTTTATTCCTGAACTTTTTGTAGCCACCCACTTTAAACCGGTCTTTGCTTTTCTCAATAAAAGCGCCAGCGACATGCTCCCTTTCCGACGGTAAAATTGTCTCTTTAAAGGCCTCTTCCAGCGCTTTAAACGAATACACCGTCACATCAAGACCGTCGGGAAAATCACCAGACAAACCGTAATAATCAAAGCCGCCTTTTATAAACCGTTCCACCACCTCATCAACTATGCCCGGATCTATTACAGGGCAATCCGCCGTCACTCTGACAATATTATCCAAGCCGTATTTTTTCGCCGCGTAATAATACCTCGCAAGCACGTCGTTAAGACTACCGAAAAAAACAGGAATCCCCAGTTCGTCCGCAACTTTTTTCAATTTCCTATCCGATTTTTCGGTTGAAGTGGCAAGAATAACACAATCAAGCTTCCGGCAGCTCTTCAATCTCTTTAAAACATGCCATAGAACCGGCTTTCTTGATAAGGGCAAGAGCACTTTTCCTGGCAATCTTTCGGAGCTCAGTCTTGCTTGAACAATTGCACCTGTTTTCATTTTTTATCACCGGGAAAAATTGCAATTTCAAACTTTTTTATTTCTTTAATGATTATTTTTTGATCTCTTTTCCTTAATTTATTATAAAACGGTAACCTTACTAATCTTGAGCTAAAATCCTCCGCAATTGGAAAATCCCCTTTTTTATATCCAAATTTTTTTCCCATCACAGAAAGATGCAAGGGGACATAATGAAATATTGCGCATATTTTTTTCTCTTGCAGTTTTTGAATTAGCTTATCTCTTAATTTATGCGATGGCAATAACAAATAAAACATATGATAATTTGGCTTAGTATTTTGGGGGATCACTGGAAGTTTTATATACCCCTGCTTTTCCAATGGTTTCAAATTTTCATAATAAAACCAAAATATTTTTTTTCTCATTTCTTGTATCTTTTCCATACTTTCCAATTGAGCATATAAATAAGCTGCAAGTAAATCAGACAATAAATAACTTGACCCCACATCAACCCACGTATATTTATCAATCAAGCCCATATTAAACTTCTTTCTATTTGTACCCTTCTGTCTTATTATATCCGCTCTTTCAAGGAATTTATCATTATTAATAATTAATGCCCCTCCCTCACCGCAACTGTAATTTTTTGTTTCATGAAAACTGTACGCTCCAAAATCACCTATGGTTCCTAAATATTGATTTTCATATTTTGCGTTAACTCCCTGGGCGGCGTCTTCAACAACATACAAATTATGCGCCTTTGCTATTTGCATTATCTTGTTCATTTCGCATCCAATACCGGCATAATGAACAGGGACTATGGCTTTTGTTTTTTTCGTGATTTTTTTTTCTATTTCATTTTCATTTATATTCAAGGTATCTTCTCTTATATCCACAAATACCGGTTTTGCCCCCCTTAAAACAAAACTTGTCGCTGTTGACGGGAATGTATAAGCAGGCATTATTACTTCATCTCCTGCTTTTAAATTAAGTAAAAGTGCCGCCATTTCCAGTGCAGAAGTACAAGAAGGTGTTAAAAGAACCTTCTTTGCACCAATAATTCTTTCTAACAGTTTAGATACTTTTTTTGTAAACTCACCATCACCGGAAATACATAAATTTTTCAAAGCTTTTTTCATATATTTAATTTCTTTATAAGTTCCATATGGTTTGTTAAAAGCAATTATTTTTCGTTTCATTATTGTTCTAAAATGGCCAAACCTATACCGGTCTTGCCGTAGCCATTACCGTTGTAAAGCATGTATTTTTTACCATTATGTTCAAAAACATGAGCATAGCATATCATTTCGGAATCCCAGCCCGTGTCGGACACATCAATGCCCACCTCATTGTCCTTCCTTTCCCACCGTAACCCATCTTTAGATTCGGCATAGCCGATTCTGTAACTCTTCCCGCGATAAGAATACCACATTTTATAAATACCGTTTTCCTTGAGAACGCAGGGGCGGGCAATAGCATATTCATCCGGCGATTTAAAATCTATACAAACAATCCCTTTTCTATCCCATATAATTCCGTCCTTAGATTCAGCATACTTGATATGATAATAATGTTTTGGCGCGTTGTTTTCCACTGTCCATTTTATTCCGGACACATACCACATTCTCCAAATGTTATTTTCAATCAAAACGCAAGGGCTTGCCACAAAACAGGCATCATAGATGCTTCTATCCACGACAGGTCCGTCACCATATTTCTCAAACGTCCTTCCTCCATCATAACTAAGCGCCAAACCTATAGAATTTCTAAACGGCAATGTTCCCCCAGTATTCCATCCTATATAATACAAGTACATGCAATTGCTATACTCGCATAACCACGACGCCATAGCCCCTGACTCATCAAAAGTGCCGAACTCACCAGTTTTTATTATTGGTTCACTTGCTATACTAAAAACTTCTTCTGGCTTATTGATATTAATTTCAATGAATCCAATTTGGGATTTATTAAATATACTACGTCCACTAAAATAGATACGATATAAATCATGGTCTATCCTAAATGCAAACGGAACCGCGGCATGGAAAACCATCCATTTCAGATTCTTCGGCGGCTCAAAGATAAGACCTTTTTTTATCCACTTCATTTATTAAGTTTATATGCCCTACAATTTTATCTTATCGCTGTTTATTTTAAAAAGCGGGGTCCTCTGCGGAACATATACTCCTTTCTCAACAGTATCTTTCATAATAATCGCTCCGGCACCAATTAATGTTTCAGCTGCAATTGTAATTGAATTACGCAAAGTCGCATTAACACCTATAAAACAATACTTACTGATATGAACATTTCCCGACACAACAACATGCGATGTAATAAAGCAGTGGTCTTCAATAACCGAATCATGCCCTATATGGTTTCCGCTCCACAGTGTCACGTTATTTCCTATCTTCACAAAAGGCTGGATTGTGTTGTTTTCCAGAATAAAGCAGTTATCCCCCACAGGTTTGTCGCTTAGAAAAGTGCATTTGCTGCTGATGTATGATACCAACTGATAACCCTTTTCTTTCGCCATGCAAAACTTCTGCGCTCTAATTTTATTCATTTCGGCATAACTAAGAGCTATGAACATCTTATGGGTTGATGGAGAACATCTGTCTACAATAGCTTCAAAATCAATAATCGGCAATCCCATAAAATTATCACCTGTCATATACTTGCTGTCAATGGTAAAACCAACCACTTCATGCTCGCTATCACAAGAAAAATAATGGTGCGCCAGTTTTGCAATATCGCCTGTTCCAAAAATAATTAGTTTAGCCATTATTCCTCTTTTCTCACCAGTATAGTGAACTCATATAATGGATAATCATGTAATACGGCAATCAATCTTGAGAAGTTTTTTTTGCAATAGTCAAATAAAAAAAGTGGATCTGCATAAAAAAGATTATGCCTCATAAATTCGGGGTCAGAATACTTTGTCAACATATTGAAAGCAAAGCCTTTCTTGCTTATTTCCGCTAATTTTCCGAGAGTGCGAAGCACATAATCTTTCCATGCGTCATCGCTCGTTCGCATCTTGACATTAAATATACCGCTGGCAACCGTATAATCTGTAATACTAATGTCCTTTTCATCGGAAGTAAAAGCACAATTTTTTAAACTGCCGTATTTTGCTCGAGCCGCATCAATCATGTGTACTGATATATCAAATCCATTATATTCAAATTGGTACCCTTTTTCCGCTAAATACCCTGCCAGTGCGCCATAACCGCAACCATAGTCAGTTAATGTAAAATACTGACTCGTGTTAAAGATCTTGAGGAGTTGTTCGAATCTTAATTCCTGAGACTGCGCCGAATTCCAATCTACACCTTTTGGGAATGGGCCATAAACATCAAGTTTTTTATCATAATATTGTTTTGTTTGAAATAAAATATCGTCAAATATCATTTTTTTACCTTTCATAAATTTTTCTTATTATAGTGTACGGCCTGTCTTTGGTTTCCATAAAAACCCTTGAGAGATAAATGCCTATTAAGCCCACGCAAAAAATCGTTAATCCTCCAAAAAACCATATAGTCACAATCAGGGACGGCCAACCTGCAAGAAGCACGCCGAAAAACGCCCTCTTTATTACAAGGTATAATGCGGTTATACTGGATACAAGAAGAATTACACAGCCAAGGTAGAAGATAAATAACAAAGGTTTGTTACTGAACGACGTAATGGAATTTACCAATAAGGAAAATTTTTTTCCTATATCATAGCTGGTTGTTTTCTTATCCCTCTTCTCAACCATTAGAGGAACCTGCTTAAATCCGGTAATAGCCCAGAGACCTGCCATAAAAACCTCGCGGTCCTTATGTTTCACCAGATTGTTGACATATCTTTTGCTCATCAAGCGGGATGTTACCAGATTTGCAGGAATAGGGTAAGTTGAAAGAATATTAATCAACCAGTAAAAAATATTTCCTGACAACTTCTCAAAAAATCTCCCCTTGCGTGACTTTTGCACACCATAAACAACATCTATATCGTCATTTTTTATGTATTCTGCATAAAAACTTTCCACAAGCTCTGGATCTTCCTCTAAATCACAATCTATAAGAAAAACGATATCTCCCTGAGCGTGCATAAGGCCTGTCATCATTGCTTTGTGATGGCCAAAATTTCTTGAAAAATCAATAATTTTGACCTTTGGGTCTTTTTCGTATAAGTATACGGCAATATTAAGCGAGTTATCCGGAGAGCCGTCGTTTACAAAAATTATTTCGTAATTATTGGTAATTTTTCTTGCGGAAATGCTTATTTTCTTATAGAACTCTTTTAAATCTGGTTCCGAATAGTAAAGAGTAGTAATTATTGATAATCTCATCTTAATTCTTAAAACTCCTCATAAACTTTGCAGCATTAGGACCCTCATTAAAAATTAAATCAATAATACTTACATTATGTTCAAACGGTGGATATAATTGATTATATTCTTGGTAGTCTGAATAATCAAACCAGGTTAATTTAATTTTTTCCTGCTTAAAAAGTTCTTCCTCAATATAATCTTTTGCTGCTGTACCGGAAATATATTCTGTTGCTCCCACTTTTTTACAAATATGTAATAACGCCTTAGTTTTGCATTCTGTTTTTTCGTAATCATTTAACCAAGATATTTGAGTAGCAATATTAAGTATTTTGTTGATAACTTTGATAAACTTATAATTGATTTGACTTAGATATTTTTCGTTACTGCTCAAATATAAATCCTCGAACAACTTTTTATAATCTTTAAAATATTTTGCTTTTGAATAATTTTGCAATATCTTATTCCAGTGTCTTTTGCCCCAATCTTTCTGAGCAATTTTTGTTTCATTGATTTTTTGAAAGTATTTACCTTTTACTTCCACAGGTATCGTAAGCCATCTTAAACCTTCCGGGGTTTTTATTTTATTTCTATTTCTCCAATCTCTTTGTGTATATTGCACATTATCATATAAAATAAATTCATTCACCCTATTTATAATATCAAAATATCCCTTCCACGGGATATAATTTGATTGTATAATTGCTATTTTTTTGTCTTTCATTCTAAAATTAATATCCTTTATATTTTATATTTGAATAATTACTTTCTGATCTTTAATATCGGCCTTAACCCGTCTTTAGTATCAGCCCTCCATTCTCTTTCAGCTAACTCAATTCCAGCGGGTTCTTTTAAACCCGTACCGTCAGCAGTAAAACTTTCTCTTATGTCTTTTATAACCGCGCCGATTTTATGAGGCAGCCAGCAGTGCCCCGATTTAAATTCCTCGCCTTCTCCGTCCAGATCCAGATGAAACTCTACAATCCGCGCCTGCCATCTGCACACGGCTCGCCATATAACATTTTCTTTAACCGTATGATCGGACCAGCCGACGGGACAATTAAATTTATCGGCGAGTGTCTTTATCGCCGCTAAATTACAGTCTTTGACCGGAACAGGGTAAGACGAAACACAATGAAGAAGAGACATGTCTTCACAGCCCGAATCCCGCAAGACCCGCACCGCTTTTTCAACCTCTTTTAACGTGGCCATGCCCGTTGATAGAATAATCGGTTTCCCCGTTTTCGCGCATTTCTTCAGCAAATCATCCCACAGCAATTCGTAAGATGCTATTTTATAAAAATCTACATACGGCAATAATTCATCCACAGCATCCAGATAGAAAGGAGTGCATGAAAACTCTATACCTTCGTTTTTACATGCCTGGGCTAATTCGGGCAGAAAAGCGACGGGAAGCTCCCATTGCTTTCTTTTCTGAATTTCTTTGTTTTTTTTGACAATTTCCGGCGCGAAAAGTTTATCTATTTTGAATAATTGAAATTTTACCGCATCGCAGCCTATTTCCGCCGCTGTTTTAATAAACCTTAAGCATCTTTTCAAATCCCGATTATGATTGCTTGAAACTTCGGCTATAAATTTTACAGAATTTTTATTTCGCATTTTTCAGAACAATCCTCCTGAAAACTTTTATCACATAATTCTGCGATTTCTTATCCAGTGATGGAAAAATGGGCAGACTGATACATTCTCCGTAATATTTTTCTGCGTTTTTTAGGAAAACATTTTTACAAATATACTTTTTATAATACGGTTGTTGGTGTATCGGGATGTAATGCACTTGTGGGAATATTCCGGCTTTATTTAAATTTGCGAATAGTTCTTTTCTGTTAATTTTCAGTTTTTCAAATTTTACGCGCAGCACATACAAATGCCATGAATGTTTTTTATCCTTCTTGGTATATTCGGGCAATCCGACAAATTTACTAATCTCTCTAAATGCTTCATTATATCTTCCGGCAATTTGCCGCCGCCGGGCTACGAATTTATCTATTTTTTCAAGCTGGCTGATTCCCAAAGCGCATTGAAAATCCGTAATCCGGTAATTAAAACCCAAATCCCTCATTTCATAATACCACTGACCTTTTTTTGCCGTGGAACTGTCTTTGTAAATTCCGTGGGTTTTTAACGCTTTTAATTTTCTATAAAGTTTTTGACTGTTTGTGGTAATAGCTCCGCCCTCACCCGTCGTGATATGCTTAACCGGATGAAAACTGAAAACCGTCATATCGGAATATCTGCAATTTCCAACTTTTTCCCATTGTCCGTTGATTTTATACTCGGCACCCAAAGCATGACAGGCATCCTCAATAATCATAATCTTATTTTTTTCAGCTATAAAGAATATTTCCTTCATGTCACAAGGGCACCCCGCGAAATGGACAGGAACAATCGCTTTTGTTTTATTTACGATTTTGCTTTTTATCTTTTCGGGAGAAATGTTTGCGCTATCATAATCAATATCGGCAAATATCGGTTTCGCTCCCACATATAAAGCGGCATTCGCCGTTGACAGAAAAGTAATCGGCGTCGTTATAATCTCATCACCTTTTCCAAAGCCCGCCGCGAGATAAGCCAAATGAAGCGCCGCTGTGCCTGATGAAACGGCAACCGCATATTTCGCGCCGCAGAATTTCGCAAGTTTTGTCTCAAATCCCTCAATTTTAGGACCTTGCGTAAGCCAGTCAGAGCTCAAAACCGCCATTACCGCCTTTATGTCCTCTTTGTCTATGTGCTGTTTTCCGTAAGGAATTTTATTCATCAATATTTTTCTTTCTTTGCCATGGCTTTTAAATCGTTTACCGTCAGCCATTTCGTATTGTTATCGCTTCTGTAACCTTTAAACCCAATTCCTAAATATTTGCCTTCTTTCGCCTTCTTTTTCAACCGTTTCACAACCCGCGCATATATCGCATATTTATCTTTAAATTCATAACTGAATGGTCCATCGTCCTCACTTAGAAGCGTTTCATTCAGTTTCTCACCGGGACGAATTCCTATTATATCCTGCCGGCAGTCAGGACAGATGGCTTTAGCGAGGTCCGTTACTTTCATGCTAGGAATTTTGGGGATAAAAATCTCTCCGCCTACCATATCTTTCAGACATGATAACACAAAATTAACACCCTGTTCCAAAGTTATCCAGAATCGTGTCATTCGCTCATCAGTAATAGGCACTACCCTTTTCTTTCTGCATTCCTTAAAAAACGGCACGACACTGCCCCTCGAACCAAAAACATTGCCATACCTGACAACACTGAACTTTGTTCCCCGCGGTGAATAATTATTCGCCGCAACAAACATTTTCTCTGCGCAAAGCTTTGTCGCTCCGTAAAGATTAATAGGATTCGCCGCCTTATCTGTACTGAGAGCAATAACTTTTTTGACACCGTTGTCTATCGCAACATTTATAACATTTTCCGCACCCATTATATTTGTCTTTACCGCCTCAAACGGATTGTACTCCGCCGTCGGCACAATTTTCAAAGCCGCAGCATGAATAACAATATCAACGCCGTTAAATGCCCGATGCAGCCTGTCGGCATCTCTGACATTCCCTACAAAATACCTTAAATTCCTGTATTTAGCATCACTAAATTCCTTTCTCATTTCATATTGCTTCATTTCATCCCTGCTGAATATTATCAATTTCTTTGGTTTATATTTCCTAAGAACTATTTCTGTAAATTTCTTACCGAATGAACCTGTTCCCCCTGTTATCAAAATGACTTTACCATTTAACACAATATCCTCCTCTTTTTTACAAACTGCGACTCAAAACTTCCACTATCCTGACTGCCAATTTTTACACCGGACATTTTGTCCGAATCAGAAATGTCTATAACTATTTTCCCGACGCGGGTACTGCCGAAAGCGGCGATTGTCTTGATTATTTCTTTCCATTCGCCGGCGGATTTTTTAAATTCCAGCGTTTCCGATTCGCCTTGTAAAACCAGTTTTCTCAAATCCATTTTTTATTTCTTCGGGACTTCCAACTCCCGCACATAGTTTTCATAGTACATTTTCAGGCCGGTTTCAATATTTATGCGGCTCTGCCAGCCGAGATTTTTCAGTTGTGATACATCCAAAAGTTTGCGCGGAGTGCCGTCGAGTTTCGAGAGGTCTTTTTTTATTTTCCCTTTGAAACCGACCACGTTTTTTATTATTTCGGCATATTCGGCTATTGTTTTATCCCGCCCGCAGCCGATGTTTACGAATTCACCGATTTCCTTACAGCCGTATTTTCCCATAAGAAAAACACACGCATCGGCGAGGTCGTCGGAATATAGAAACTCTCTGTAAGGTTTCCCTGTTCCCCAAATCGTAACATAATCTTTCGTTATGCCTGTTTCCCCTAATATCCCATCAATGGAGTTTCTGTCGGTTATGTCTATTCGCTCGTCGCGGCCGCTTCCGAGCGGATACTTTTTTATATCAGCCGCTATCGCGTCGTAATTCTCATCTGAAAGCATTTTTGCAAGATGAAATTTTCTTATCAGCATGGGGAGTACATGCGCTGTTTCCAGATTGAAGTTATCATTTGGACCGTAAAGATTTGTCGGCATCACGGAAATATAATCCGTACCATACTGCTCATTATAATGTCTGCACAACTTAATCGCGGCTATTTTTGCTACGGCATACGGCTCGTTTGTGGGTTCCAGCAAACCTGTCAATAAATACTCTTCTTTCAAGGGCTGGGGAGCAAGTTTCGGATATATGCACGATGAACCGAGATTTAAAAGTTTTTTAACGCCGTATTTATACGCCGAATTTATCACATTCGCGGCAATCATTATGTTTTCATAAATGAACTGCGCCGTATATGTGCTGTTGGCGAGGATTCCGCCGACTTTTGCGGCGGCAAGAAAAACATATTCCGGTTTTTCTCTTTCAAAAAAACTCTCCACTTCCGCCTGTCTGGTAAGGTCCAATTCTTCAAAATTACGGTGAACAAGATTGATATACCCCTTGCCTTTTAAATTCCTTACGAGCGCGGTGCCCACAAGCCCCGTATGGCCTGCTATATAAATTTTTGAGTTCTTATTCACAATTTACCTTTCATCTTTTCATTCCTCGCTTCGGGAATTGAAAGAAACCCGGTGCTCCGTATAGCCGAAGCCCTTCTCCTTTGAAACTTTAATGCCTGCGCCGGCAGGCACGAGGCCTGTTGTTTTCATATCATAATCAATCATGATTTTAACAAGTTCCCCAAAAGAAACCCGAGGCTGCCAGCCGAGAACCTTTTTCGCCTTCGTTATATCCGCTTTAAGATTGTCAACCTCCGTCGGGCGAAAATATTTAGGGTCGATTTCAATTATGACGTCTCCCGTTTTTAAAGTTTCCTCTCGGCCTTTTTCCAAACTTTTTATAATGCCCCGTTCTTTTTCGCCGGAACCCTTCCATTCAATCCCGATTCCGGCATAGGCAAACGCCTTTTCCACAAACTCACGCACCGAATGGCTGTCTCCCGTGCCGAGGACAAAATCATCGGGTTTTCCCTGCTGAAGAATGCGCCACATCGCCTCGCAGTACTCGGGAGCAAAACCCCAGTCCCTTTTCGCGTCCATGTTGCCGAGGTAAAGTTTTTTCTGGCTTCCGGCAATGATATTGGCGACAGCGCGGGTAATTTTACGGGTTACGAACGTCTCGCCGCGGCGTGGACTCTCGTGGTTGAACAGAACTCCGTTGGAAGCAAAAATGCCGTAACCCTCCCTGTAATTTTTCACCAGCCAGTAAGCGTAGAGTTTTGCCGCTGCATAGGGACTTCGGGGCATAAAAGGCGAATTTTCATTTTGAGGAGGAGGAGAAGAACCGAACATTTCCGAAGAAGACGCCTGATAGAACCTCGTTTTTATGCCGCTCTTCCTCACCGCTTCCAGAATACGTGTCGTTCCCAGGGCGGTGACATTTCCCGTGTATTCGGGAATATCAAAACTCACTCTCACATGGCTCTGCGCGCCTAAATGGTAAATCTCATCCGGCTTTAAATTATAAACGATATTCGTTATCTGCTCCCCGTCGGACAAATCGCCGTAGTGCAGAAAAAACTTCGCGCCTTTCGTGTGGGGGTCAACGTAAATGTGGTCAATCCTCTGAGTGTTGAATGTGGATGCCCTTCTGATAATTCCGTGCACCTCGTAACCTCCGGAAAGAAGAAATTCCGCCAGATAAGAACCGTCCTGGCCCGTAATCCCCGTAATCAATGCTTTTTTCATTATCACCTCTCTATTCTTACTCCTTATCAGGGCGGTGGGAGGGTGGCGTCCATAATTATATCCATAACGGCAATTTTTTTCCCGCCCGAAACGATAAAATCCCCGCGGCCGCCGTTATTAATCCGTCTGATTCTTAACCCCTTCTGTTTCAGGTTCTTTACCGCTAACTCCGCAATATCCGAAAGCTCGCCGGCGCCTTCAATCGTAAAATTCCGTTCCCCGAGCAGAATACTTCTCTCGACTTCGCTTTTAATACTCTGCCTTATACACGATAATTCCTTTATGGTCTTTTGAGTATAATGATAGGTTTTTCTCATTTTTTCCGTAAACCCCCTCGGCGTAAGCATGTATTTAACTTTTCTCGCGTTCAGGCCCTGTATTTTTATATAACCCTTTCTGGATAGACGGTGCAGACAAATGTTTATCAAACCCAGCGAAACTTTTAGTTTGCCGGCGAGCTCCCGCTGCGAAACACTGCCGGAACTCTCTACCGCCACGAGCAGATTATACTCGTTTTCAGAAAGGTTACCCGCTTTGTTCATTTCTTGAACATTATACAGCGATTATAAATTATTGTCAAGGGTTGAATCTTACGTTGCCGTTTCTACCCTGTAAGTTTAAAAACTTACGGGATCTACGCAAACTGCAAAGAAGTTTTTACGAAATTACAGCGAGTGGTTCGGTCGCGGCCGCAGATGTCCGCCTGAAGCGGATGCTGAAAACCGCCTTATGAGGGAAATGCCATATTGCCTGTCCGCCTCAGGTGGATAAAGCACCGTCCCCCCACTTACGCCGGTAACCTGTGTTTCTCCGCAAATTCCGCAAAAAACGCTCCAAGAACTCCGAAAAATAAACCCGAAGCGGCGGCGAGCAAAATAATTTTTCTTTTATCCGGTGCAAAGGGGCTCCCGGGTAAACCTGCCAGAGAAATAATTTTAACGTCGCCGAGATTTGCCCTTGCCGCCAATTCGGCGTCCGTGAGTTTTGAAAACACCGCGTCATATCTCCTGCCGGCAAGACCCTTGTCCCTCTGGATTGCCGTTAACTCGGTTGACATTTTATCTATTTTATCTCCCATAGCCAGAACCTCTTTTTCCGTTGTTTCATACCTTGACTGTATATAAGACAATTCCTTCGCTATGGTCTTAATCCGCACTTCCGTATCGGAGATATCCTTCTCCAGATTTTGATAAACCGGGTTTATAATCTGCGATACCATTTTTTTATCCTTTAGATTTTTCCAGGCATCCTCGTTTTTTTCAACTTTTTGCCAGAGAGCATCGTCGCTCACCGCTTTCGCAATCGTTATAAAACGGACGTGGTTTTTTATTTCATCCTTCAAACTTTCCAGATTTGCATTCGACAATTTGAGATCGTCTTTTTTATTGATGATATTTTTTTCGTAGGAGCTCATTTTATCTTTTAAAATATTCAGAGTCGCCTTAAGTTGTTCGTAGCGGTTCTTCTGGTAAAATTTTTCGAGTTTTCTTTCATTGCTTTCCAATGACTCTCTGGACTCTTTATATTCTCCGTAAAGGAAATCCTTTGAGGAACGGGTTTCCACCGAAACAATACCGCGGCTTAATTCCAAATATGTTTCCGTCCATACGTTGCAAATATCCTGAGCATTTTGCGGGATACCGGACAGCACATACAAATCGATCAGAGAAGTGCCTTTTGAGATTTCTATATTAAATTCTGCGCCTTCTAATTTACTTTCATCCAGTTTATCCTTTACCTTGCTCATAATTGCATCGGACATCAAAAGTTTCTCGTGGGTTGCCAGCGAAATAACCGATTTTTCCATTTTTCCCGGCAGGGAAAGAGAAGGATCCAAAGGGGTTTTAATAAATTCGATTTTTGACGGCGTTATCATTATCGTCGAGACAGCTCTATACATTTTCCTTTTAAAAGCGGAAATAGAAATCCCCGCTATAAAAAAAATGGCAAACACCGCCCCTATAAAAATTCTTCTCTTCCACAAAACCATCAAAATCTGTTCCAAATCAATTTCTTCTTCCATTCTTTCTCCTTATCAGGGTGGTTGGGCGGGTGGCATCCATTCTTACTCCTTAATGGGGACGGTTCCTATTACACCGTTCCCCGGTGTTTTAATGGGAACCGTCCCCATTATTCTTTTACTCCTGAAATATTTTATCGTTTTTTTTAAACCCTCTTCAAGCGGAACCCTCGGCTCCCACTTCAATATTTTTTTCGCACGGCTTATGTCGGGGCACCTGACCTTCGGGTCGTCGACGGGAAGTTTCTTAAAAGAAATTTTGCTCTTGCTTTTCGTAATTTTTAGAACCTGACCGGCAAAGTCAATTATTTTTTTCTCATCGGGGTTTCCTATATTGACCGGCTCCGATTCCCCTCTTTTGAAAAGACGGAAAATTCCCTCAATCATATCATCAATGTAACAGAAACTCCTTGTCTGTGAGCCGGCGCCGAAAACCGTAAGCGGTTTTTCCTGAAGCGCTTGGTTTATAAATGCCGGAACGACACGCCCGTCATCGGGTCTCATCCCGGGCCCGTATGTATTGAAAATTCTGGCAATCCTGACATCAACGCCGTGCGCATAATGGTAAGCCATCGTGAGCGCTTCGGCAAATCTTTTTGACTCGTCATAAACGCCTCTCGGACCGATGCAGTTGACGTTGCCCCAATATTCTTCTTTCTGCGGCTTTTCAAGAGGGTCCCCGTAAATCTCCGAAGTCGATGCGAGAAGGAAAACCGCTTTCTTCTGCTTGGCGAAGCCGAGCGCCTTGTGCGTCCCGAGGGAGCCGACCTTCAGCGTCTGTATGGGAAATTTCAGGTAGTCAACGGGAGATGCGCAGGACGCCAGATGCAGAACACCCGACACCTCGCCGTCCGCATAAATATAATTCGTCACGTCGTATTTAAAAAAACCGAACTTTCCGTTGCCGAATAAATGAGAAATATTATTGAGATTGCCGGTTATAAGGTTATCCATACAAATAACTTCGTAACCTTCCTTCAGAAATCTTTCACAAAGATGCGAACCTATAAACCCCGCCCCGCCCGTAATAACAACCCTCCCGGTCTTACTCCTTGACAGAGCGGCGGGGCGTCTTCGTCCGACGCAGGCGGAAGGCTTGCCCCATTGGGGGTGGCGTCTGTTCTGCATTATCGTCCGATTCCTCTGTAAATAAATCCCGCCTTCTTCATTTTTTCCTTATCATAAAGATTCCTGCCGTCTATGAGAGCGGGAACTTTCATAAGTGTTTTTACTTTTTTCATATCCGCTTTTGCAAACATTTCCCATTCCGTAAGAAGCAGGAGAGCATCGGCGCCTTTTACCGCGGCATACGGGGAAGATGCGTATTTGAGTTTTTTTGCGCCTTGAAAAATCTTCTTGAAACCCGGCATCGCCACGGGGTCGTAAACGCAGACATTCGCATTGGACGAAAGCAGTTCCCTCACAATATCAATTGCGGGAGCGTTTCTCAAATCGTCCGTGTCCGGCTTGAAGGCAAGACCCCAGACGGCAATTTTCTTCCCCTCTATGTTCCAGATTATTTCCTTCAGCTTTTCGATAACAACAAGCCGCTGCCGTTCGTTTATGCGGTAAACTTCCTTGAGCATATTCAGTTCGATCCCAGCGGATTTGGCCATGTGTATGAAAGCGAGAACATCCTTCGGAAAACACGAGCCGCCGAATCCGATTCCGGCGTCAAGGAACTGAGCGCCGATTCTTTTATCCAGGCCCATGGCCCTGGAAACATCCTTTATGTCAGCGCCAAGCCGCTCCGCCACATTCGCAACCGCATTTATAAAGGAAATTTTTGCCGCCAGAAAAGAATTGGATGCGTGCTTTATGAGCTCCGAGGTCTCGATATTCGTCACGATAAACGGCGCTTTTATCGGCCTGTATATTCTGCGCATCAGCGCCTCGGCTTTTTTGCTTTCAACCCCTACCACTATCCTGTCGGGTTTCAGAAAATCCCCTATGGCTTTTCCCTCCCTGAGAAACTCGGGATTTGAAACCACGTCAAAAGGCAGATTTTTCCTGTTGTAAATTTTTACCGTCTGCTTGATTTTCCTGCCCGTCCGGGCGGGAACGGTCGACTTCTCAACAATCACCTTATAGCCGTTCATTGAAACAGCCACTTCCCGCGAAACCGCCTCCACAAACTGAAGGTCGCAGGAGCCGTCGGCGCGGGGCGGTGTATTCACGGCAATAAAAATCGCCTCGGACGACGGCACTGACTTTTTAACGGAATCCGAAAACGAAAGACGCCCGTTCTTAATATTTTTCTTAAGTAGCTGCTCGAGCCCCGGTTCATAAATAGGCGTTATGCCCTTTTTGAGCTTTTTGATTTTTTCCCTGTTGTTGTCAACGCATATCACTTTGTGCCCTATTTCCGCAAAGCAGACGCCGCTGACGAGACCGACATAACCCGACCCCACAATCGAAATTCTCACCCCGCCGTTTTTACTTCTAATTTTTTCTTCGTTCTTCATTTTTAATTTTCCAAGAGCCCCCGTATAAAAACAAATTTATTCCCGCTTTTAAGAATACTCGTCCCCACCAGAAATGAATTAAAGCCTAAATTTCTCATTTCGTCAATATCCTTTCTGTTTTTCATCCCGCTTTCGCAGACGAGAACCTTCGCTTTTACCTTTTTCGCAAGTTCCCCCGCTTTACTCTTGTTTATTTTACCCGTCGCCAGGTCCCTCGTATTTATTCCGAGAAGGGAAATCCGCAAGCCGTTTAATTTAGCGATGTCCTTCATGCCGTATATTTCAACCAGCGGCGTCATACCAAGTTTAACCGTCAGGTTGAAGAGTTCGGCGAGTTTTTTCTTTCCTAATATCCTCGCAATCAGAAGAACCGCATCCGCGCGGAAATAGCGGGATTCGTATATCTGGTACTCCGAAAAAATAAAGTCCTTTCTCAAAACGGGCAATCCCGTTCTTTCCTTCACCTTCAAAATATCATCCGGGCTGCCTCCGAAATGATTCTCCTCGGTGAGAACCGATATTGCGGAAACCCCCGCTCTTTTGTAAATTCCGGCAAGTATTGCGGGACTGAACCTTTTAAGAATCGTCCCCTGCGTAGGCGAAGATTTTTTAATCTCCCCTATTACCGAGTACGGCTTTTTTGAAACCGCGCACTCAAAATCAAGAGGCGGCTGGATTTTTTTCAACTTCGATTTAATGGCGGAAAGGGACAGCCGCTTTTGCGAGGCAGCCAGCGAAATTTTCCTGCTTTTCACAATCGTATCCAGTATGTTTCCCATATTTTAGATGTTATTAAATGTCCTCTCAAAAATCAAGCGGCCGGGCTGCATTGACGAAAAGGCCGGAAAAAATTATTATTAGCGCATGCTTAAAAGAGAAAAAACTATCGGGAAAGTCCGGATTTACAAAGGGTCGGCGGTTGATTTTTACGCCGATAAAGTAAGAATACAGAACGGAAAAACGGCGGTCAGAGAATACACTGCGCATGGCGGAGCAGCCGCGGCGATACCTTTTCTGCCCGGCAACAGAATCATTCTGATTGAACAGTACCGCTATCCCGTAAAGAAATTTATGCTTGAAATTCCGGCCGGTAAGATTTTTAAAGGGGAAAATGCTCTCCAATGCATAAAAAGGGAACTCGCCGAAGAAACCGGTTTCAGCGCGGGGAAATTCATTCATCTGATTTCCTTTTATCCCACCTGCGCGTTTTCAACGGAGAAAATAGACATTTTCGCCGCATACGACCTGAAAAAATCAACCGCAAAGCCCGACGAGGATGAATTCATAAAAATAAAAATCCTGAATTACGAAGAAGCGGTTGCGAAAGTTAAAACAAATAAAATAACCGATTCAAAAACGATTATCGCCCTGCTCACGGCTCGATGTGCGAAAGAATTCCGGTGATTTTTAACATAAGAGCTTTCGCTTTTCTGTTCTCAGGGTCAAGAATCAGAACATCGTTCAGTTTTTCCTGCGCTTTTTCGTAATAACCGGTGCTGTAGAGCCGTTTCGCTTCCCTCAGAAGAAAGTTCTTTAACGTGGAATGCCCGAATTTTACCCCGATTGAAACATTGTGTATTTTGTTGCCGAAGTCGGCGTTGCCGAAAGCGTAGTCAACGGAAATGTTCTCAAAAGCAATGCCCGCGCCCGCGCTGTATCCGATTATTGAGTCAATCGTATTCATCCCAGCGCGCAGTTTGATGCCATCCACGGGGGAAAAGACAATGCCGGCTGTTGTGTACGGCTCTCCCGGCGCAGGAGAGTTCCTGCCTCCGGTCAGGAGGAATTTATAAATCTTGAAATTAATACCCGCTCTTGTAATTTTAGGCGCAGGCTGCGGCGCGCTTCCGGGTCCGTAATCTATTTTTCCCGAAGGGCTGAACCTGGAAATCCCTATTTCAAAAATTAAAAATCTGAAAGAGGCGCCGAAACTCGTTGCGGTTATATCCCCTTTGTTTTCGGAGGAAAGTTTCTGACTGATTTCCGCAAAACTGCATCCCGCCTTAAATCTTCCCAAATCATACCCCGCGCCCAGAGAATACAGGGAGGCGCCGGTGTCAACATTTCCCGTCGGGTCGTCCTTATAATCGTAACCGGCGATACTGCCGTAACCCGCCCTGAGCAAAAATACCCCGAGGGACAACCCATTGCCGACCGGACAAACGGCTGAAAAATTCTGAAGGGTTATGTCCTCTATCCAGCTGGTAAAACCCGCCGAAATTTCAGGACGGCTCCTTTTACAGAGCAAAGCCGGATTGATCAGAATGTCCTGCGGCGATTCGAAAGACGCGTTCCCTCCGCCTAATGACTGAGCGACGGGACTCGCGGGAATATTCAAAAACTGAAGCACGGATGTCTCTGCTGTATCGGCAAAGAGCAAAGTGGAAAGAGTGAAGAGCAAGAAAAACAATGCCGCATTCAAACACTTACCCCTAACCTGAACAAGCATTTGCCAGAGGGGGAAGAATGCTGCTTTCACAGTCATGGAAAACAAATAGGAATTGTTCCCTTGCTCATTGTATTACGATTAACTTTCCGCTTTTCTCATTCTCGCCCGAAAGAATTCTGTAAATGTAAACGCCGGAGGGTAGAGTAACATCGGTCCATTGCGTGAAAATTCCGGGATTTTCCGCCGTGGTATCGTCGTAAGAGAATTCTTTTAAACAACGGCCCATAATGTCGTAAATTTTTATTTTTGCCTGAGAACATCCCGGAAACGTAAATTTTATCCCCGGCAACGGTCCATTATCCTCCCATTTTTTATACGGAACGGGATACGGATGTGCTTCTCCAACACTGTACAAAGCGCCCCCTATCAGAGCATAACTTGAAAAATGCCGTAACTGCGCTTTCACGCAGGAGGCGTCCTTGTCAATTTCCGACGGAATCTTCACCCAGAAATCTCTGTCTTCGTTCAGCCAGTAGATTGCGAGTGAATCCACCCTGACGGGCGGCACTTCCCCGTCCACAAAATCATCGTCGGGACTGTTATTGTCATATCCGAAATAAAGCCACACGGGGCTCTGGAAATTGCCTGTCTGGAGCTCATCATTCTCATTGAAGACATTAATCGTTACAAGCCCGTTCTCCAGCCGGCGGTGCGAAAAATCATTAAACTTATCTTCTTTGACAAAAGCGGCCAGTATTTTCGGATTTTCAGCGGAGCTGTTCAGCGGGAGTTCGATTCTTCCGGTTCCGCTCAGGGCGTTTTCCGAAATCTCAACCGTTACGGGGCCCGAGGAAATAACGAGCGCGACCGAAAGGTCGAGCAGCGTCTGAAATTCAAAATGGGGTTCTTCCCCGTCCGCATCCGTCTGAAGATAATTCAGCGAAAGGTCCTGAATTGAAGTTGATATTGTAACCCTGTAGGAGTAGCCGTATACAAGGGTTTCCGGATACATAGAAAGAACGCAGGACGAAGATGTATAATCAAAATTCACGTCATCCACCTTCTCGGAAATGCTTAAACCGGTTTTGTCCTTAATTGCCTCAAGGCGAAACGAATTTCCTGTAATTGACTTTGAATAAATCCTCTCCGAGAATTTAACCCATATTGTCAGATTTACCGGGCTGACCCTTCCCCCGAAGGCGGCAGGAGCCCAGTCGTCCACTTTCGGAGGATTCGGTTCTATCAGCATTGTTGCCGACGAGGGGGAAATTTCGGCAAGAAAATTTCCCGAAAGGTCGCAGCAGACCCGGCCGCAGGAAAAATAAAGGTTGTCTATGCTTCTGATAATTTCGACATGCGTTTCCTCGTCCGGATAAAGCCAGTAAATTTTGCTCGTTTCGGTATCTATCGTCACCCCGCCGGAAAGAGTGATTTTTTCGGATGATGAGAGTGAAGCGGAAAGATAAATTTCATTTCCGAAATCCTCCGCCCAGCCGGATATTTCTTCGTCAAATTCAAGTTTCAAACCGGAAAACTCGGACTGCGGATTCTGTCCGTAAGAGACAATATCAAGTTTCGGCGCGTCTTCGTCCCTGGTCCATGTAATCTCTTTTGAGACAGCGCGGCTGAAGTTGCCGACGCCGTCCCTGAACGCACCGGTCAAAGCGTGCAGAAAAATCTTCTCGTAACCGTTTCTGTCAAAGCCGGCAATCTGCCGGAATGATGACTCCGTCAAATGGAAAGAGAGTCCCGTCGATGAACTGTCTATATCAAACTCGCCGGCGGCTACATTTAATATACTAACATCCGCCGTCTGCGCGGGAAAACCCACGGTTGAAATAAACAGCCCCGCATAATCTATGGAAGCAATTTCAATTCCCTTGTTGAGAATCACATTCATGTTTGCCGACTTGCCGACGGAATAAACCTCTTTTCCGTGTTCGTAACTGCCTGACAGGACGGACGGGTCAAGGTTATCAACCGCAAATGACCCTGAAAACGCCGGAGTCGCCTGAACCACGTTATAGGTGTCTATAAGCACTGCTCTGAGAAACACACTGCCGTAATACGCATCGGGGATCTCCTCTCTGCTGTTCCATACGAGCGAAACAGTCGTTGTGGAATCAGGCGTGGTCAGTATGGGGCTTTCGGCTGTGCCCACCTGATACTCCTGCAAATTTGAAATTCCGGGCGTAAATGTGGACAGGCCGCCGTTATAGCAGGCAGACGCCTCGGTTGAAAAAGTAACCTTGCTCCAGGGACCCCCGCTTGAAACCGTTGAAAAGCAAACGTTCAGAAAAGAATTATGCCCGTCCGGATTGTAACAGGTAGCGTTTATCGAAACGGCGCCGGTTCCGCCGCTCTCCTGCTGTACGGAGTTAAACCGCGAATCCGGTCCGCCGTGCGTAATTTTTGATACTTCGGATGTCTGACAGAAATTCCCGAAAATATCGTACACGTACAACCTGAAAAAATACTCCAATCCGGGAGTAAGATTTTGTACACTTGCCGTCCTTGTGGGTTTGTTTTCAAGGGATCCCTGTGAAGAATAATCCCACTTAGAAAAGGGCAAACCGTTTGTCACGCCCGGCGAGGACCCGTACCAGACAACATATTCGGAAAAATTATCCTCGTCAAAATCAACTTCAGGGTCGAGGTTCCACTGAAGCCGGACGTCCGTAGAAGAATATGATTTCACCATGAAACGGGTTATTCCCTCGGGTGGACGGGTATCAATTGTAAACTGATTAGAATTATTAATTTCGTTTGAAAAATTAATACCATCCGTCACTATGATTTTAACGAAAGCGGAATTATAACAAACAGCAGACCCGAAAGTGCTTGTCGCGCTGAAAACATAGTTGTTGACCGTGCCGGTCGAACAGAAAAAAAGAGGCGTTGAAAAACCGGCATCATAATTCACAGGAACAGCATCAATCAATGTACTGCCGTCCGCTTTTCTCACTTTCACGGAAACATAATCCCAGACGTCCGCGTCGCTGTCAAAGCCCTTAAACTTAAAATCAACCAGACCGCTGCCGTCGGTGCGCTGGAGAATGTTTTCGACGGCGGGAACATACTCAAGAAAAGGGACGTCATTCGTTTTAATCGGCGGCGTGACGGCCGAAAAGCCACAGTTCGCAAAATTGTCGTAGGCGTAAAGTATGAAATGGTACGTTGTATTTTCGGTCAGCCCGATTACTGTCGTTCCTGAAGCGCCGAAGAACGTTGCCGAGGAGAGGTTAGTGTCGTTTTCCGAGGACCATTTGCCGAGATAATACATCTCGGAAACGTCCGGACTGTCGTTATAGTAAATGATATACTCGTCAAAATTCTCGTCGAACGACGCCGTTCCGTATTTCAGCCCTATTGCGGCGCCGGTATATTCTCCGCTGAGCGTGAGGTCTCCCGGGGCCGTCGGTTTTTTGTTGTCAATCTCAAATCCGCCCGACTCGCAGAATGCGCTGTATTCGTATTTATCGTATGCCTTGAATTTCACCTTTGCTTGCGACGTATAAGTAGAACGAAGAATATCGTCGAGAGTACCTTTTGTATTCCAAATAAAAGAATACGCATCAGCGCTCTCAAAATCCGTTTCCGAATTAAAATAGTAGTCGGGCGGCGGATGAAAACCTGCAAGAGCCGAATTCTCATCGGAGATATAATCCCACGAACCGCCGCCGTCCAGAGAATACCAGAAAGTCGTGAGGGCGCATTTGTTTTTTTCAAAATCCCTGATTTTGAATTCAATCTTAATATAGCCGGTGGAACCGAAACCCTCAAAAATTTCATCCTTACTGTACTGTTTGCAGCAGGTGGAAGGAATAACGCCTTCCGCATCCCAGCCGGAATACGGCTTTTCATTTATGAGTTTCTCGTCCGAAAAACCGCTTCCGGCTCCCTGCCCGTCAATTGTCTGAACGGAAAAAAGATACGTTTTTCTATCAATGTTCAAAATCGTCCATGAACTATACATCATATTCCCGTAAAAACCCGCGCCCTCGTTGAAAATTTTACCGCCGGCCGTCGATACGACAATGCCTGTCTCTGATCTTAACAGCAGATTGTATTGAAGAGCGTCCTTATCCGTCGTTTCGGAATCGGAGCCGTCGCCCCATGTCAAATGCAATTTTGTATTATTATTTTCCCATCCTGCGGTAAGACCGCCTGATGCGGGCGAGGCCGGGGGCGTATTCGGAATGCCGTCGTCAGCCGGAGTCGAATAAAAAAATTCACAGCCGCCGTTTGTTGCGGAAACATAGTCAAGGTCGCCGTCGCCGTCAAAATCCGCCATCGCGAAAGAGTTGGCGGCGCTGTCTTCTTCCGCTTTATCCAAAAGTAAAAAGCCGCCGGCGCCGTCATTAAGATAAAACCTCGTCCGCTGGTTCCCTGCTCCCATTGTTTCCCAGCCGACAATCAGGTCAAGAAAACCGTCATTGTTTAGGTCGGCAAGAGCGAGAGAAGTCGCATGCGCTACCGGCCCGCCGATTTCGGTGCTCCTTGTAAAAACGAAATTACCGTCGCCGGTATATATGCCTATTGACGTATTCTCAAAATCGCCGAGGACCGCCTTCGTTGCCGCGATAAAATCGCAGTTGCCGTCGTTGTTAATATCTCCGACGGCAACAGCATTAAAATAATCGCAACCGGAATAAGGGGGATGAGAACTCCACCATACTTTTTCAAATGACCCCTCTCCATTGCCTTTATAAACAATTGCTCTTGCTTCCGGAGGCGTTGAACCCTTACGATTCAATGAAACGATGTCAAAATTGCCGTCGTTGTCAAAATCAGCCGCGGCAATTGATACTGTAGGGTTTTTTTCACAAATTACATTTCCCTGCGAAAAAAGACCATTGCCAAGACCTGAATAAAAAGCATTATTTTCTCCCACCGGAAGGCCGTAAACCCCTTCTATAATATCATAATTACCGTCGTTATCCATGTCAAAAACAGCAACGGAACGGCTATTATTTGAGAGAGAAAGCGTATCTCCGAGATGAAATTCAAAATTCCCGTCATTCAGAAACACTTCTATCGGTATCAGCTGCGCGCTGCTGCAAGCTGAAATAATATCGCAGAGACCGTCGTTATTCAGGTCTTTTATGGCAAGACCTTCTATCGTTTTGCCTGCCTGGGCGGAACCCTGAGAAGAAAAAGTTCCGTCTTTATTGTTTTTCCAGAATTGTATCCCGTTGCTGTCGGTTCCCAGCACCAGGTCGGCAAAGCCGTCGCCGTCAAGGTCTCCCGAGGCGATTGACTTTATTTTCCCGCTTGAAAATGACCCACCCTTCAGAAAAAAATTGAGCCTGAAAGTGGCGGAATCGGACCACGGTGAAGTGTCGTTCTCCACTTCCCAAACCCTTACTTTCCAGTAATACACTGCGTTACCTGAAAGAGCGGAATCACCGTCATAATAGCAGGTTGTGCTGATTGATTGGACCTTGCCCGAATCCCACATTTTACCGGTTTCGGCAATTTGAGCAATAGAAAGGGTTTCCGGAGAAGTCGCAACCAAAACCTGATAGAAGTTCTGTGTTGCGGTACCCGGATTTACAGTCCAGGAAAAAGCGGGCAACGGGCTTTCGATGTAATCGGGTAATGTCTTGCCGTTGCATTTTAGAGTAGAAGGTTTATCTACCGCCCGACCGTTAACGGCAAAAAAGAAAATAAAAAAAAGAAGATAAAACCCTGGTAAAAGGATAGAATTTCTTTTCATACTACATTTTACTCCGAATTTGCCGAGTAGTGGAAGGGGACAGGGCTCAAGACCTGTCCCCAACTATCCGCTTATTTCTCTTTTAACTCCCTGATTTTTTCTTCGACCTCAAGGGGAATCTCTACGGCTTTCTTCTTCAAATTTTCAAAGGAGGTCAAAGCCCGAGCCCTCACGTGGGAAGACGTATCGCTAAGGAGTGGGACTAAAATTTTTACGCATTCCGACACCCCCAGCTCGCCGCAGGTCCAGGCGGCGGAAAGCCGCATCCAGACATCGTCGGTTAAAGCCATATCCCTTAAAATATCAAGAGCTCTCCTTCTATTATACGGGAAAAGCGCTCTGCAGGCATTGGCGAGAACCCTGTTATTCCTGTCGTGCAGATACGGCTCCAAAAGGTCTTCCATAATCGGGGAATCCTTGAACATATCCGCTATCAGTTCAACCGTGTCCGCCCGGATTCTCGGCGTATTATCAACCCCCGTAATTCCCGCCCGGCCGGACTCTTCCGGGAGTTCAATGTTGGAAGAAGCGCCGCCCTTGGTAAGACGCTCTATAAGCCGGATGATTTCCGCGTTCTGCAGCTTCATCATAGACGTTTCTTCCGGCAGCCGCGCAAGAGTGTTCATTATTTCCTGCTGGTTCTGGACAAGCGACTGATACTCGCCCTTGCTCCCGAGCGTCTGGACAATCTGGGATATCCTTCTTTCCTCTTCTATAAGTTTCGTCTCCTTCTTTCTTGAAAAAGCCACCGCCACAAAATAAGCGAGAAAAACAAGCCCCAGCAGGTTCAAAAAGGAAAGAATGAAAACGGATGTGGGATACTTCATCTTTGCGGGTTCGGACTTGGTTATTTCCTGGATTTTTTTGGATTGCTCAACCGTTTTTACAGGTGGGGGGGGCGGTTTCTTCCGGACGGGTTTTTCCTTTACAGCGGCTCTTTTTTTATCCGGAACTTTTTTCCGGGGTATTTTTTTTAAGACGCGGCCTTTAATCTCCTTTGTTTCAGACGAGGGCTGTATTTTTTCCGCCTGCGTTATGTAATCCAGCGCGCCCTCATATTTTTTGTTTTCTTCAAGTGAAAGAGCCATCTTGACAAGAATTTTTGAATACAGGTCTTTTACCCGCGCTTCGTCCGGATTTAATTTATAGAGTTTATCGGCGTCTTTGTACGCTTCCTCGTAGTTCGCATTCAAAAAATTTTCAAGAGACGAACCGAAAAGACGCGGGTCAACGGCGCTCTTAACCGCCCCCGCTTTTTCCGCCGCAGGGCGGACGGGCTCATCCGCGAAGCAAAAAGAAACCAACAAAAGGAAAATCATCATCGTTCTGCTTTCCTGCTTTCCTGCTATCATTTAGCCCCCTGTTTCTCAAATTTATACCCGAGAATGTTCAGCAGTTCGTCAAGCCGGTTAAAAAAAGACCAGACCTCCTGATGAAGCGGTTTAATGTGTATTGCCGCGAGCAGATATTTCCTTGTCGGTAAAAATTCTCCTTCATCCAGCGATATCTGCGCGCTTATCAAATTTTTTAAAAATAAAACGTCCAGGTCATTCGGGTATTCTTTCTCCACATCCAAAATCCGCTCTCCCGCTCCCTTAAAGTCCCCTTTGTAATATACGTCCCAGACCTTCTTGAGTGACTCCTCCGACGACTTTCCCTTGCCCGCAGTCATGGTATACCGCGGATTAAAAAGTTTTGCCAGACGTATCAGCGCCCTACCCCTTTCCTCCTGACCCGCTTTGAGAAGTTCTTTTGCTTTAAGCGAAAGTTCGTCCGCCTTCTTGATAACTTTCTGCGGGTCATAAATTCTTGCCTTCCCTATGTGTTTTTTTGTGCGGCGTATTTTCGAAAGATTAAATGCCTCTTCCGCCGAGGATATTTCGGCATCGGAGAGGATGCCGCAGACATCCCTGTACAGTTTTTTCGCTTTTTCCATATGAGGGTCTCTTTTAATTGCTTTTGTAAGATACTTAAAGCACTTTTCAAGCAACGCCGCATTGTAACATTCTTCCGCCTTCGCAAAGTATTTTGCCGCCTTCTCTTTGTCGGCGGCGAGCTGCTCTTCGCTTTTCTGGAGGAGTGTCTCGTCCATTTTTGATGCTTCTTCCAAAATGTATTTCCTGTATTTCGCCGCTTCCGCGTTAGAAGGGTCCAGCGCCAGCACTTCGTTCACGATTGCCAGCGATTTTATGGGATTGTCCTTGATATTCTTCGCTTCGAAAAGTTTTTCAGCCGCAAGAATTTTTTTTTCTTTAAATATGCTCCTGCGTATTTCTGAAAAAAAATTACTTTTCAGAAATGCCTGAATTCTGGTTGCCTCTTCGTTTGCAGGGTCGAAAAAAAGAACTTCGGAAATCCGTTTGCCGCACATTATAACTTTTTGCTCGGCAAGCATACTTTTTGCCTCTAAAATCCTTGAATTGACGAATTTCAAAAAAACATCCATTGAAAGAACGCGCCCTTCTTCTATCTTACTCCTTGCAATATCAATCTCCCCGTTGCTGAAATAAATCGCGGCCGCTTTGAAAAAACGCTCCGCCTCTTCCTCTTTTATCTGGGAATACAGGTCAATCGCGCGCTGATTCTTCGGATATTTCCCCAGAATTTCATACACCATCTGAAGCGCGACGGGGCTGTTCCCTCTCTGATATTCGCCGACGGCTTTTTCAATCAGTTTGTTCACTTTCTCCTCGGCGGCGGACAGAAAAGATGCCTGTAAAAGCCCTGCGGCAATCAAAACAATCAGAACCGTACCCTTTTTCATTTTATTCCGAAATCAATTTCATCAATTCGTCGAGCTGTTTCTGCGCATCCTCAGCCTGCGCGCGCAGTTTTTCTTCAAACTTTTTTTGAAGTTCTTTCCTCTGATTATCAATCTTTTCGGCAAGTTCCAACTTGTGTTCTTTTGAAGAAACCTCAATTTCCTTCCTCAGGTTCTCAATTGTTTTGTTCTGCGAGGCAATCTCGGCGAGGGAAGAGGCATGCTTGTTTTTGAGCGCCTCAAACTTCATCTGCAGGTCATTCTCGTTTGTTTTGCTGCGCCTTAAATCGGTCCTCATTTTCGAGAGAATTCTGTTAACGTCATCCATAATCCTGTCCTTCAAAGCCGGCCGGAAAACAATTTTTCTTGTCACCTCGCTTTTAAGGATGCGGTTCTCATCGATAAGACGGGAAATCTTAGCGTCTTTTTCATCCAGCACCTTCCGCCAGTTCTTCAAATGTTCTTCTATGTCCGTCTTGATTTCTTCGCCCTGTTTACTCATTTTCCCGCTCCTTCTACGCCGCTCAAAAATCGGCCTTCGGTTCCCGTTACGGAAACCCTTGCAACCCGCCCGGGGAGGGTCCCCGCCGCTCCTTTAAACTTCACTTTCAGATAATTTTCCGAAGTGCCGTAAAAAAAATCATTTTCCCGCTTTTCCACGACGACAGAAAGTTCTTTTTCTATAAATTTTCTTTTGTACGCGGCGGACGATTTTTCCGCCTCTTCTATAATACGCCTTTTTCTCTGTTCCATCTTATGCGGGGCGAGGCATTTATACAGGTACGCCGGCGTTCCCCTGCGCGGCGAATACGGAAAAACGTGCACTTTGCTGAAGCCGACTTTTTTTATGACGTTCAGCGTCGCTTCAAAATCCTCGACGGTTTCACCCGGAAAACCAAAAATAACATCTGTCGTAACAGCGGGGTTTTTGAAATATTTCCTGATTTCCTTTACCGTCTCTATAAACTGCCCGACGGAATATTTCCTGAACATCTTCCGCAGGATACCGGGCGAGCCGCTCTGTAAAGGCAGGTGAAAGTGCGGTAAAATGCTCTGAATCCGTGATATTTTTTCGATAAAATGCTTTTCAAAAGGAAGAGAAAGCGAACTCAACCTTATTCTAAAAGTAAATCTTTCGGAAATTTCACGGAGCAGGTCAATCAGCGAAAGGCCTCCCCATCGGTAATCCGTTATGTTCGTCCCCGAAATTACGACTTCGGCGGCAGCGACAGTTCTTTCAACATCTTCAAGTTCCCTGATAAGGTCTTTGAAATCAAAACTTCCCGACCTGCCTCTCAGGTACGGGACGATACAGTAACTGCAGAAATTATTGCAGCCGTTTTGTATTTTCAGGAAATACCGCGGAAAACCTGTCCCCGGCGTGACTCCACCCTGACAATGCGGCAAACGTTTGCCTGCGGCATTGTTTGACATAGAGGAAATGCCGCAAGTTTCGGCCGCTTTTTTCAAGTCCCCTGTAATACACCCGCTTAAAACAACTTTTGAAGAAGGAAATCTCTTTTTTATTTTTTTCACCTCGCGAAGGACTTTTTTTTCGCTTCTTTCGGTAACACAGCAGGAATTGACGATGCACATTTCCGGCTTTTCTGCCGAGGAGCGCCATCCGCGGGACGTCAAAAGAGCCGCGGTTTTTTCAGAATCTATCTGGTTCGTCTTGCAGCCGAAGGTTTTGATAACGAAGGTCCTTTTGCCTTTCATTTGAATTTCTCCAGCAGTTCGGCTGCATCCCTGCTTTCGGGAAATCTTTTTGCGGTCTCCTCCGCCAGCCGGAGCGCTTTTTCCTTCTCGCCTTTCAGCAGATATATTCTGGAGAGATTAAGCGGGAAATTCTTCTCGCCGGGGAAATATCTGACGAGACGCTCATAAATGCCGACCGCCTCATCAAACCTTTTCAGAGAAGTGCAGCAGTTTCCCAGATAAAACAACGCCTGAACATCCCCCGGGTCGTATTCAAGAATCTTTTCGTAAAGAGGTATCGCTTTTTCGTAATGGCTGCCGTTTACAAACTCCGCCGCCTGCCTATGCCATTTGTCGACGGGAATGTTCATCTTTTTCAGGATACCGACGATGTTTCTGCGGGCAAGTTCGTAGGAAGGATCCGCTTTAAGCGCTCTTTTATAAAAAGCGAAACTTTTTTCGGAATCGTTTGCAAGCATCGCGAGATAACCCATATTGTTCAGAACATCTGCCGAATCGGGATGCAGAGCCAGCGCTCCGCCGTAATATTTCTGTGCTTGCGCAAAATCCTTTTTGTTTTTCAGATAAAAATTTCCGAGGGAAAGAAAATACTCGAAAGAAACGGGGTTTATCTCGCACGCCCTGATAAAATTTTTTTCGGCTGCTTCCATGACTTCCGCATTCTGGTAAGCGATTGCAAGATTAAAGTAAATCTCGTCATAGCCGGGATTTGCTTTCAATGCCTCTTTATATGCCCATATTGCCTTATGCAACATTTTCTGTCTCATGTAACAGTTGCCGAGTTCGTAGTTATTGTCAACATTCCAGCGGTAGTACTGCCATGATTTTTTGCATTCGGCCGATGCCTTTTCAATGTTTCCCTGGCGGGAGAGACCGAACCCCCTGAAATAATGCATTTCCCCTTTGAAGTAATCAATCTGCCCTTTCACCAGAACGATAAAAACCAGGGCGGCGGCAATTTTAAGCGCCAGCAAAAAGCCGGTGCTTCTGAAAACGCCTGGAGGGCCGGCCGAACTTTCGGAAACACCTATTCCGACGGCGGCCCAGAAAGCCAGCGCCGGCATCGGGAAATGCAGCGTAACGTTCAGCATGTCGCCGGCAAAAAACCCGGCGATACCCGCAATACAGCCGAGCAATAACAAAGACCTCATTTTGAAAAATGCCTTTATTGCTTTAGTAAAAAATGTCAGCCAGAGAAAGACGAAGGCGGCAAAACCGATAATTCCTATTTGCGACAATTCTTCAAGAATTTCGTTGTGTGAATTATTAGCGTGAGTTCTCAGACCCCTGAATTTAGCCTTGTTTTTCAGGACGACACCCTGCTCGACCGGATAATTGAGCTCAAAGCTCCCCCATCCATGGCCAAAAACAGGCGACTGGCGGAACATTCTGAGAGCGCATTCCCATATCAGTAACCGCTGGTTAATTGACCCCGACTCAGCCGGGTCTGAAAGATGAAACGTTCTTACTATTCTATCCAGAACAGTCGGATGGTCTTTATGATACGCCAATTTCGGAAAAATAAACGCAACGAAAACAAGCCCAGCGACGACGGATGCAATTTTCCGGACATTTACTTTTTTCAATGCAAATACCGCAAAAATAATAAATGCGACGCCAAAGCCGCCCCACGAACTTCTCGTCTGCGTGATTAAAAGAGTAAAGAAGTTCGCAGCAAACAGCGCAAATGATATTATCATCCCGTACATTTTTTTACTGCTTAAAAAAAGCCACAGGTTCAGCATCAAAACAATAAGCAAAAAACTTGCAAGAAAATTCGGGTTGCCGAAGGTTGAAACGCTGCGGGAGCCGTAATGGTGGAGGTTCTGCGGCCAGATGAATTCATTGCCCGTGTACTGCAAAATCGCGTAAAGCGACGAAATCGCCGCCGTCAGGAGCAAAGAATATATCAGAACCTTCCTGTAAAAAGCGTCCCTGGCCATCAGAAAGGAAATATAAAAAACCGCCGCGCAGTTAAAGACGAAAAAGAGCATTCTCTTGCCCCAGAAAACAAAATACGCAGTGCGGAAATCAAAATAATAAACAAGCGAAACAATAAAGGATAAAAATATAACCGCTCCGTAAACGGCAAGCGGCCTGTCAAGATATGTCCGTGCAAAAAAAATCCCGTTTTTCCTTGAAAAAAAGAGCAGCGAGAGGGAAATAAACGTCAAAGTTCTGAAAACGATGTTCTGTATGATGTACGGGTTTCTCGTAACGCTCGTAAAAAACACCAGCGGGGATATAACCGCCGCGGCTGCAAAAATCCAAAAAGCGGATGAAATTAAAGGGTTTTCAGGATTTCTCTGGCTTTTTGATTTTGTGGATTTATTTTTAACATTTCCAGGCATACTTCACGGACTTTGTCTTTCTTATTTATACTTTTATAAAAATTCAGCAGGGCAAAATAGGAATTTTCGCTGCGCGATACGTCGACCGATTTTTTATAATACTGCTCCGCTTCGTCGTTTTTTTTCTGCAGATAAAGAACATTCGCAAGATTCGTATACGCCTCCGCAAAGTCATTTTTCTTCTTTATTGCCTGTTTGAATGATGCCTCCGCCTCCTCCAGCCGGTTCATCTGGACAAGACAGTAGCCCTTTCTGAAAGACGAAAGCGGAAAAATGGGGTCGATGTCAATCGCTTTGTTGAATTTTTCTACGGCTTTACCGAACTTACCCATTTTCAGGTAGATGTTGCCTTCCTGGTAATGCACCTGAACATAGTTCGGCGCCAGCCTGAGCACATCATCGTATTTCGCAATCGTCCTCTGAGGGTCGGTGCGCACGGTTCCCGGCGGCAAACCCTTGTCCCACAAAGGATTATAGACGGGGGTAAGGTCCCACCTGTCGTTATAGACATTCCCCGTAAAATAATGCGCCATTATAAAACGCGGCCACTCTGTTATAACTTTATCATAGTGGAGCAGCGCTTTGTCCCACTGCCCCTGCTTTGAATATGCGATGGCAATGTTGTGGTTGACGTCGGCAATAAAAAATCTCCTGAAAAAAACCATAAGGTAAATCGTGAGGAGTACCACGGCAAATTCCATTATAATTTTCGTGAGGTCGTTCAGTTTGATGTGAAATTGTTTTTTTTCTTTTTCGGGAAAAGTAAGCGCTCCTATGATACCGAGCATCAGCCAGAAAATGTGCCCAGATGAGACAAACCTCATGTGAACGCTCATCGCCGCCTGCGTCAGCATCCCGACGGCTCCGGAGACCCAGCCGATAATCAGAAAAGTCCTGTCCGTAAGTTCTGATTGCGTTGAGGAACTGCTCACGCGCTCCAGCTTCCCGAGTTTTCCGACCGCCGAATAAAAAACGATAAAAAGAATCAGCAGATAAAACCCGAACGCTATAAAACCTTCTTCGTAAAATACCTCAAGAAACTCGCAGTGATAATGGTCGGTTTCGGTGTTGTGTTTTCCCTCAATATGAAATATCTCGGGATGCCGGAACATGGGATAGACCTCCTTGAAACTGCCTATCCCCGTGCCGATGACGGGATGTTTTTTTGTCATTTCCATTCCCGACATCCACGTGAAAATTCTGAATTTGTACGAAATCGGATTTCCCGCAAGGTAAACAAGCCATATCACTCCCGCGACAAAAACCGGTCCGCAGATTTTGAGAAATTTCATCACTTTTTTCCTGTTCATAAAACCGGCAAAAAGCGCCATCAGCAGGAACGCGCAGACCGTCGTTCCCGCAACGCCCAGAAAACTTCCTTTGGCGACCGTAATGTAGATGTTGTATATTATCAGGCAATAAAAGCCGAGATACAGGAAATTTTTTGTTTTGAAAAAATAGCACAACGGTAAAGCAGCCAAACCCTCAAGCCACGCCCCGAAGAAATTCGGGTTGCCGAAGGTTGAAAAACGCCTGTGCCCGAAGGCATCTTTCCATGCGTAAGGGTCAAGACCGAGTTTCTGCACAATTCCGTAAAAGCAAACGGTAAAACAGGTGATGAGCAGAACCACCGTAAAATACTTGACGTCTTTTACCTTGCGGAATTCAAAAAAACCGATCAGGAACAAACCCGTGTAAATACACCTCCGCCAGAACTCGTCAAACGAAGCCCACATCTTGAACGGCGATATGGCGTAAGAAAAACAACCCCACAAAAAATACGCCAGCACGGGAAGAACGAAGAGAACCGCCTCTCTTGAAAACTTCAGGCCCTCCTCAAGTTTTTTCAAAAGGAAAAGCCCTATAAGAAAGACGCCGCCCATCTGGACGAAAGTAATTTTTATTGTAGCAGAATCGTATGTCTTGAGATAGAAACCGACCGCGGCGAGAAAACAGAGAACCGGCGTCAGAAGAACAAGCGCCCTGTGCAGATAATAACTCAGGTCCCTGTTCATCAATTTTTACTCCGGCAGATGAAATGCCAGTAAGGCACTTTATCGGAAACGGTTATTTTTTCGAAAGTGTCATTCATCTGAAGAATTTCTTTTTTGGAAACCCTCTGCTCTATCGGCGTAAAAAATCGGTCATAAACGTCCTGCTCAATCCTTTTGAGACCTTTGCCGCGGTAAGAATCATACAACGGCACGAAACTTGCCAGCCCGAAAGGTTTTAGAAATTTCCCGAGCAGGACAAGCGGGAAATAAATACAATAAGCTCCCGCGGGGGGCATAATTTTTCTGAAAACCGGGTTTTTTATTTTTGACAGACACACGCGGAGCGCCGTAACGAGGGTAAGGATAAAACGGAAATAGACGGGACGGTTGTCAAGAGCGTAGTAAAGATATATCAAAAGCCTCCGTGAAAATTTCCCGAGTTTTCTTGCCTCTTCAAGCGCGGGATGCGGAAGGTGGTGAAGAACGCCGAGACAGAAAAGAAAATCGGCGAAATTTTCGGCAAAAGGAATTTCCCTTATATCACACATAAAAAAAAGACAGTTGTCCGCTCCGGCAAGATTCTTCCTCGCAACGAAGATGGAATCTGAAAAATCGACGAGAATGAGCTCCCTGCAGATGTCCTTCAGAAAATAGCTGAAACGTCCCATCCCGCAGCCGAGGTCGCAGGTCCGTGTTCCCTTTAGGGAATCCACATCAACAATATCGAAATACTGCTGAAATTCCTCTTTATGTTCGTTCATAATACCGCTGTACTGTTCCCACTCGCGTCCGAACGTAAACTGAACATCCCTTGAAAATCCGTTTGTGTTCTCATTCCGTTTCTCAAAATTTCCGCCGACCAGATTCATTTGCACGGTTTCCGTATATTCTTCCGGGTCTGATAGAATAATAACATCGTCAATGACAGGGTATTTCCTGTCTCCGACCAGGACATAATCCTCCCCGAGCAAAATCTTTTCCGTCCCGAAAATCTCCGAAAGAGTTTTCTTTTTATTATCATAATACATAATTTACATTACATCTATCTGATTATTTTAATACATAAACGGTTTTTCAGCAATAAGCGCCGGATTTTTTCGTAACTGAAACCTGCGCATTTGAAAAAACATGCCTTTTTTGTAATCATTTTACAAAGAAATGAAGACCTCGCTTTTTAACTTTACCCTGCCGGAAGAACTGGTAGCGCAAAAACCCGCCCCGCGCCGCGATTCGTCAAACCTTATGGTTCTGCAAAAAAAGACAAAAAAAATTTCAGCCGGCAAATTCAGAGACATAATAAAATTCTTCAGGCGGGGGGATGTCCTCGTGCTCAACAACACGAAAGTAATCCCCGCAAGAATCATAACCCGCCGGAAAACGGGCGGGAAACTTGAAATTTTTCTTCTGAAAAAACTTCTGCGGGTTCCCGGAAAAAACCGTGAAGAATGGGAATGCCTCGTAAAGCCCCTCCGTAAAGTAAAACCGGGCGAGATAATAAGAATTAGCGGAAAAATTTCCTGCAAAATTCTCGCAAAGAAAAAAGACAGAGCCGTTCTCTTATTCAGCGGCGGCATCCTGAAAAACCTGAAAAAATTCGGCAGGATTCCCCTGCCCCCTTATATCCGCAGCAGGGAACAGGACACAGCCCGCTACCAGACGGTTTTTGCATCGGAAGAAGGAGCAGTCGCCGCGCCGACCGCTGGCCTGCATTTTACGAAAAAAATTCTTAATACCCTTAAAAAACACGGCGTTGAAATCTGCTTTATAACTCTCCACACCGGTTACGCCACCTTCAATCCCATAAAGACCGGTACGATTGAAGCCCACGAAATGGAGGATGAGTTTTTTTCAATACCATGCTCCGCGGCAAAAATTATAAACAGCGCGCTTGCGGAAAAAAGGAGGGTCTTCGCCTGCGGAACCACCGTCGTGAGGACTCTCGAGGGAAATGCCCGGCGTAAAAAAAATCTCTGGCTCCTCAAAGAAGGAACCGGCCGGACAAAAATTTATATAAAACCGCCCTATAAATTCAAAATAGTTACCGCTCTGATTACAAATTTCCACATCCCTGAATCCAGTTTACTCGTCCTCGTGAGCGCTTTCGCCGGAAGAACATTTATCCTCAAAGCATACGAAGAAGCAATCCGCCGGAAGTGGAGATTCTTCTCCTTCGGCGACGCCATGCTCATTATTTAGCCCGCATTATTCATACTCTCCCTGTCATTGCGAACGGAGTGAAGCAATCTCGAGATTGCCACGGCTGCGCCTCGCAATGACAACATGCATGACTTTTACTCATAGTGTGAATAATGCAGGTTAAAGAACTTTATCGCCGGAAACCTTTCCGACACCCTTATTGTCGTGACTGCCTATAGAGGGGGGAAGAGAGAATCTCCCTTCCCCCCAAAAATGTCACGGATGAAGTGGAATTCCCACGGGCAAGCCCGTGGATCCCTGCCCTTCGGGGTATTAAAACGAAACCTTCAGGTTGGCCGCAAGCTTTGCGATGGGGTCGTTCGGATTGGTTCCGCCGCCGGTCATCGCATCCCCCGGCATGAGTTGCGCCGCAACAATTTCAAGCGCCACATTCTCCGACTGCTGCCATTTCACTTTGAGGTCAATTTCAGAACCCCAGTCGTCTTTCGCGCCGGAGGCGACTTCGCTTTCCGTAAATGTCAAATAATCCAGCGAAGCAGAAAGACGATTGCTGAAATCCGGGTCCCAGCCGAAACCAACTTTTATGATGTTCCTGTCCGTGATGCCGACATTGCCGAGTGAATTCGCCCAGATTTCGCCGTAGCGGAGGTCGGAACTGACGGATTCAAAATCCTCGTCCTTGTCCGCAGACACCTTGTCTCCGGAACCCGCAGCGGACTCTACCGAAACCTTAAGAGGTCCGCCAACGTTAAGACCCTCATAAGAAACGCCGATAATCAAAGCGTTCCCGCTGTGATTTACAGTCGCTGCTCCTGATTTATCAGGACCGGCATTCATTGCATACTCGGCTTTTGCTCTAAGACCTTCCACGGCAGGAATTTCGGCATTCGCTTTAATTCCTAAAATCCTGAGGTCGTCTCTGTCAACCTGCGTCTTTCCACCGCTTCTGTCAATTTTCTGATAAGCATAAGCGCCGAGGTCAACACCGCTCAGAAGTTTACCGCTTTTCAGAACGACGCCGGCCAAATCAACGTCCGTACTTATAGCTGCGCCCGTCTCTGCAAGTTTGTAGTTGAGAAATGCCATGTCTATGGAACCAAAAGTTGCTTCCGCCTTCAAGCCGTCAACAGCGGCAATAGAAAGGTTGTCATCCTGTGTCGGGCCGTAATAAAGCGCAAGGTCGCCCTGCTCGCCGATAAACTGCCTTCCGAGCGTCACCTTTAAAATGTCAAGAAAATCGTCAAGCACAAGATAGGCATTTTTGATGTTAATCTGCCATTGCGCTGAACCGGCACTTTCCTCGGCAGTCCCATACCTTCTGTTGTTCTTGCTCAAAAGGATTTTTCCGGCAACACCCTCGGAAACGGGCGCGTCCAGACCCAGAAGCAGGCGGCTTCTTGTCTCACTCACGGCGTCGTCATTAGCACCTTTGTCGTAATCGGCATAGTCCGTAGAGTTGTTCAGAGAGATTTTCTGAACCTCCAGTGAACCGCTGACTTCCACTTTCCCGATCTCCGCATAGGAGAGAGTGGCAAGGAAAACCAGCGTAACAGCCACACCAAACATCTTCATGCGCACCTCCTTGAAAAAAAACTTTCCCTATTTCTTCCAATCGCTAAACACACAGACCTGCGTAAGTAAATATGTGGTAAGTATAGTCCGAAAAAGTTCAATCGTCAAGGGGTTATGCCGTATTTGTTAATAATGCCTGTTAACTTCTCCGACGGGAAAGGGGTATTTGCGCGGATTATCCGCACGCATTAAAAAACGTCATCCTGACCCGTAATCCGTGTCCCGCTTCCCCCTCATTGAGAACCCGCCGTGTGCGGACGAAACAATCTACTGTTTATCTGTACTTGATTTTCATTCCGGCAATCGTAAGAGCCAGAATAAAAATCAGCGCATTCGTAATAATGACGGGCATATCTTTAATCAACAGCCCGTAAATAAACCAGAGGAACACACCTGCCGTGAAAACGCAGAACGTAAGGAGTGAAATATCTTTTACGCTTTTTGTCCGGTAAATCTTTATAACCTGCGGCAGGAACGATACCGTGCACAGAATCCCCGCGCACGCCCCGACGATTACTGTCGTCATAATTTTATTTGTATCATTTTAATAATCCTCTTACAAGTCATCGGGAATACCGCCGTATTTACGGGGTACTGCCAACGTGATACAGGTATGAGTTACAGTTTGCGGTTATTAGTCGGCGGAGTCGGGCGGACAGAAAACGCCTTCCTTGCTCATTATCAAAGCGGGTTCCTCATTTCCCGGGCCGCCGCCGCTGTTCATATGCATGACCTTAACCGTAAAACGGTCAAGGCCGGATTCGGCGCCCGGAACATATCCGCAGACAAAGGAAGAGTCAATCGTCTTTGTTTCCCCTTTTCCGACTTCCACATCTATGACCAGCGGGGACATCAGGGCAACTCCGCTGGAACCGTCGCTGAGAAGGCAGCAGCATTCCGTCCTGACCCTGATTTTGGCTTTGGCCCTGGGACCTGAATTTCTGACAGTCACAGTTATCGGCACCTTCGCGCCGAAGAAATACAGAGGATATTCTCCCCAGTATTCAGGAGGATAAACCTTGTTTTCTTTTATAACACGTCCATAGTAATGGTAAAAAACGCCTGAAGCGTTGGTAATAGTCGTGCCGGATGAGCCGGAAAATTGAATATCAACATCAAGCATCTGCCTTTCCCCGTAATGGTTCCCTCCTTTGGCAACGGATTGGGAAACTGAGTTTACGGAAAAATAAATAAAAAGAACTGCGACCGAAAAAACAATTTTCTTAAACATAATTAACCTCCATATTTCACTGCATTCTGTTGCTTTAATTATACTCCGATAATTGCGATTTGACAAGTGGCATTGGGAGATATAGCGAGCATTATTCATACCTGTCATTGCGAGACCCGAAGGGGCGTGGCAATCTCGAGATTGCTTCGTCGTCCGCCTCAGGTGGACTACTCGCAATGACAAAGGGAATTGGGGGAATTGGGGACGGTTCCTAAATTATGGGTTATCGGGTGCGGGTTGTTTTATGAATTCTTTTTTCAGGGGGGCAAGCCATTCAAGCGTTGAATACGGGCCCTTCCTGCCCCACAACGCTCTTGAAAGGTCGTTTACGAAAACGCCTTTGGCTTTCATTACTTTTTTCGCTTCCCGGATTCTCCGTCCGAACTCCTGCGGAGCGGGGGGGTCTTCCGTGAACTGATGGACGGGGAAATCCACCTGGTTCCCGACGACGAAATTGACGCCCCTCGCATCATATTCCCGCCACTGCCTGATAAGACGTTCGAACTGTCTCCCGTCGCACTCGTAAAGCATCACCGTCTGGAAATCCGCCCCCGCATCCTGAAACATCACGGGGTCCTGACCGTGCTGGTGGCCCATCTGCCAGGAAAGGAGAAAAATCCACAGGGGTTTGTCGCTCTTCACTTCCTCCCTGACCCTCACGAGAATTTCCGACGTTTTGTGTGCGCGCCACCAGTTCCACAAATCCATAAGTTTATAATTTTTGTCCCTGTAAATTTCCCTGCCGAGATAGAGCATCCTGTCTTCCTTCGTCCCGAGGTTCTCCGGAAACTCAATCTGCATTTCCGACAGAAAATCGTCAACAAGTTCCAGCCCGCCCTGAACGGGTCTTATGTAATCCAGACCTATAAAATCCACGTCGGAAACGTCTATGCGGCGGGCGGCTTTTATTATGTCCCTGAGGCGTTTCTCATCCCCTATTGAAATACCGCGCCTTGTTTTCAGCGCATCATCCCGGATGCTGTAATCAATCCCGTATCTGTATCCCAGCCCGGAATCCCTCGAACCTATGATAATATACGATGCAATCCACGCCCCGATGCGTATTTTACGGGCTCTCGCCTCGTCGCACATTTTATCCAGAAACGCCATATTATTTTTTATCCAGGGAAAATCAGGCGGCAAAGATTTCCCGTAAAAAGCGGTCTGCCCCGCAAGATAAAGCAAAGTGTTCGCGCCAGTAAATTCAACCCAGTCAAAAATTCCCTTCCACGATTTCACCTCGCCCGAAGGAACCGGTATCTTTATCTTATCCAGCGGTTTCGTGTTCTCCCATGTAACCGCATTTAACGGAAAGGTCACCTGGCCCGGCTCTCTTCCGGTAACCGCAAAAGTCAACGGCAAAAATCTTCTTCTTTCTTTCCCGTCGGGATGAAAAACCCGCGCCTCATAAAAACCCTTTTCCGCGTTCCACGGAATGGGAAATTTTGCGGACGATTTATCCCCGCCGGACAAAAAATCATACACGATGCGGTCGCCGATGCCCTTTACCGGTTTATCCTTCCTGAAAACAACGAGTTTATATTCGCCGGAAAGTTTTTCCTTTATTTCAAACTCCGCAATATGGTAGCGGAGATAATAACTCCTGTCCGAGTAAATTCTCGCCCTGCCCGAAAAAATCAGCCCGTACAGACAGAGAAAAACAATAAAAGGAACCAGAAATAACCATTTTTTTATTGCCGCGACGAGCCGCTGAAAGAAATGCCGGTTACTTTTCAACAATTAGCGTCACCGGACCTTCGTTTACTATGCTGACTTCCTGCGCGGCGCCGAACCAGCCCTGCTGCGTTTTTATACGCTTTGAAATTACTTCACTGAATTTCTCAAATAAAGAAGCTGCGGAATCCGCCGCCGCCGCGTCCGCAAAGTCGGGGCGGCGTCCCTTCTTTGTGAGACCGTAGAGCGTAAACTGCGGGACGAGGAGCACCTCGTAATTTTTGTCGCGGACTGACAGGGAAAAATCCGAGTTGCCCGCTTCAGTTGGAAAAACCCTCAAGTTTAAAATTTTTTCAATCATATATTCTATTTTGTCTTCCGTATCCGTTTTTGAGAAACCGAGCAGAACCGCAAGACCTTTCCCTATTGCCCTGACCTCGTCCGTTGCGGTATTTTTTACCGAACCGGAACTGACTCTCTGAAGAACCGCCTTCATCCCTCTATCTCCCCGACGGCTTCCTCCGCCGTCTGCACTTTTATGATGCCGGGTATATTCCACGACGTTTTCAGCGAAATAACTTTTTTTCCTATGGAAAGAGCCATGCCTATTTCCGATAAAGTCCCGTATTTCCCGTCCACAGCGACCAGAACGTCCGCCGTCCTCACGAGGACGGCATTTCTCGCGTGGGACATTGCGGTGACGACCGGAATCCGTATATAAGGGTTAGCGTCTTCGGAAAATTTCCCCGGTAAAATACCTATCGTTATGCCTCCCGCCTTATATGCCCCTTCGCAGACCCCTCTCATAACCCCGCCGAGACCGCCGCAGACGACCATATAGCCCTTCTTTGCCAGCAGAGAGCCAAGATGCCTGCTCGTCTCATAAACCTCCCTGCCGCAGGATGAGCCGCCGATCACGCCCACAATTTTTACTTTTTTCTTTTTCATTTTTATTCCTTTTTGTGCCTGGAGAGATTCGAACTCTCACTCTTTGGCTTCGGAGGCCAATGCTTTATCCAGTTAAGCCACAGGCACGTCAGGCCCGGCATCCCGCAAGGGGATGCTTCGCTATCAGATGTCAGGCAGAACACCGGTGATTATTTCTTTTAGTTTTTCGGGGATAAATTCTTTGCTTTCCCCGCCGCCGCGTGCGAATCCCGGAGAGCCCCCGGCTTTTGTATTCGTTTTTTTGGCAATTTCTTTCACAATGGCGCCGGCGGAAACATTCTTTCCGGTGAATTCCTTTGAAACCTTGCAAACGTATGAGACCCTGTTTTTCTCCCCGCTCCACACAAAAGCGACGCCTTTAACGCCTGTTAAAATCCGGTCGGCTGCCTCTGATATTTCTCCGTCCGCACGGTAAATAACGACCGGTATATTTTTTATATTGTCCGTGCTCTTCTTTATTTCGCCGGAAGTTATATCAACGGACGCTTTTTTATTTTTGCCGTCCAAGAGCAGTTTCTCTACTTTCTTCTCCACGCCCTGAACATCCGTTTTAAGTCGTTCCGAGATGCGGCTCAGGAGAGCTTCATTTTCCGCAAGCTCTTTCAGCACTCCGAAACCGGTCACCGCCTCTATTCTCCGTATGCCCTGCGCAACGGCTTTCTGGGCGGTGATTTTAAAGAGCCCTATTCTGCCTGTCCGTGAAACGTGGCAGCCACCGCAGAACTCGGCGCTTACCGCCTTGTCCGGATTATCACTGCCGACCGTCACTATCCTGACGACCTCGCCGTATTTTTCCTCAAAAAAATGAAGCGCTTTCAGTTTTTTAGCCGCCGTAGCGCTGTATTCTTTTTTGTAAACATCTCTGTCGTCAAGGATTATTTTGTTTACGATTTCCGAGACCTTATCCAGTTCCTCGTCTTCTATCTTTCTTGATACGGTAAAATCAAACCTCAGGGCATCCGGCGTAACGGCGCTTCCCGCCTGTCGGACTTCCGCACCTATAACGCTCCTTAACGCCGTCTGAAGAAGATGGGTGGCGGTGTGATTCCTCTCAATTGCCGACCTTCTCTCTTTATCCACCGAGCACGAGACATCATCTCCGAAAGATGCCGAACCTTTTAAAACCTTGAGCCTGTGAAAAACCGTACCTGAAACGACGTAAACATCCACAACCTCCGCTTCAAAATCATCGCCGGAAATCCTGCCCGTGTCATTTAACTGCCCGCCAGAAGAAGCGTAAAAAGGCGTTTCGGATAAAACCACTTCGCATTCGGCGCCTTTTTTAACGGAGCCCGTCTTCTTTTCGTCTTCAAGTATTAAAAGAATCTTTGACCGCAGGTTTAAGGAGTCGTAGCCCCTGAAAGGCGTGAGACCCGCATCCGCCGACGCTGATTTCAGATATTTTTCATCCACGACGCCGCTCCCCGTCCACGATGTCTTGGACATCTCTTTTTCTTTTTCAAGCAGTTCTCCAAAACCCTTTTCGTCAATTGATAATTTATATGAGGCGGCAATGTCTTTCAGAAGTTCAATGGGAAAACCGTAGGTCGCATACATTTCAAAACAGAGAGCCGCCGGAATGATGTCTTTGCTCCTGAGTTCTTTCAGAGCGCTCTTCAGGATTTCCATTCCGGTTTCAAGAGATTTTTTAAACCGCTCCTCTTCGTTTTTAAGTGTGAGCGATATTCCCGCTGAATCCGGGACGAGAGCGGGATAAACGTCTCCGAAAATATCAAAGACAATCGTCATGAGTTTTGTAAGAGAGTGTTTGAAACCGATTTTGTCCGCCGAAACGAGCGCCCTTCTTATCAGCCGTCTGAGGACATAGCCGCGGCCGGTGTTCGACGGGGAAACCCCGTCGCCTATGATAAATGCGCTTGCCCTTACATGGTCGGCGAGACGCCTGATATGCGCTAAATCGCGGGTTTTGCAGGATGCTTCAATCCGGTCAACGAGCGGTTGCAGGACATCCGTTTCGTAAGTTGATTTCAAACCGTTCAGAACCATCAGCAGCCGTTCGAAACCCATGCCCGTATCTATATTTTTCTGCGCGAGATGACTCAACCCGCCGGAGGCGTTCCTGTCAAACTCCGTAAAAACAAGGTTCCAGACCTCAATCCATCTGTCGCAGCTGCAACCGACGGAGCAGTTTTTTTTGCCGCAGCCGGTTCCCTCCCCCATATCGTATATGATTTCCGAGCAGTACCCGCAGGGGCCTGTTTCAGCCATCGCCCAGAAATTATCCTCGTCGCCCAGTTTTACAATCCTGCCGGCGGGGATGATTTTTTTCCAGATTTCAAACGCTTCTTTATCCTTGCGGTGAACCGTCGCGTAAAGCCGCGAAATATCCATTTTGAGGTCTTTTGTCAGAAATTCCCACGCGAGTTGAATCGCCTCTTCCTTAAAATATCCCCCCGCCGAAAAATTTCCCAGCATTTCAAAAAACGTAAGATGCCGCATTGTTCTGCCGACATTATCTATATCCGAAGTCCTGAGACACTTCTGTATGGAGACCGCTTTCGGGGGCTTCATTTTGACAATGCCGAGAAACATATCCTTAAACTGCACCATTCCTGCCGTCGTGAAAAGAAGAGTGGGGTCGGCTGGGACGAGAGGTATGGACGGGTACTGCCGGTGTCCCTTTTTCTCAAAGAAGCCGAAGAAAATTTTTCTTAATTCCGCATGTGTCATAAAAAAACTACCTTTAAAGGTTTTTCTTTGGTCTGATTATAAAATAAAAATAACACATAAGCAACCCGCGAAATTAAGTGTTGTTACACATTTCCGACGTCAGTAGTGTTTGGGTAAAACAGGGACAGATAATTTTTTGACCGGGTTTAAAAAATCGGCAAAAAGCGGATATTTATTCCCGTCCGGACATTTTTCTTTCCGTTTTTTCGATGAGGCGCTTTGACTCGGCGTGGCCGGGGTCGATTTTCAGCACTTTTTTCCATTCTTTGATTGCTTTTTTATATTCTTTCCGCTCAAAATATTTTACGGCCGTGTTAAAGTGGTCGCCCTTTCTTATCTGCGCGATTTTCTTTTCCGCTTCTTCTATTTTATTTTTAATCTCGCCGTTCTTTTTATCTTTCTTCAGGGCTTTCTTCCAGAGAATGATTGCTTTCTCAATTTCCCCGCTCTTATACTTTTCATCCGCTTCATTCATCAGTTTTTCCGCCTCTTCCTTTCCTTTATCCTTTTTTTCCTTAACAGGTTTTTTTTCTTCGGGCATTGCTTTTGCCTTTGCAATAAGGCGTTTGGATTCGGCGTGATCGGGGTCGAATTTCAGGACTTCTTTCCATTCCCTGACGGCTTTTTTATACTCTCCGTTTTCAAAGAGAGCCACCGCCCTGTTGAAGTGGTCTCCTTTTTTTATCAGGACAATTTTTCCCTCCGCCTCTTCTATTTTCTTTTTAATTTTTGCATTCTTTTTATCTTTCTTCAGGACTTTCTTCCATAGGACGATGGCTCCCTGAATTTCTCCGTTTTTATACATATCGTCGGCACCGCTCAAAATTTCCGAGCGGGTCATTTTTCTCCGGGCTCTTTTCCTTCGCCATTCAGGGTCTTTCACGGACGCCTTTTCCCACGCATACGATAACGAAGCCCTGTGTGTCGCCTCTAAAAACTTGAACGGCTGATAGGCGTAGTCGAGCTGACATCCCTTTACCCTGACGCTCAGCCCCGCCGTCATCCAGTCGGTGTCATAGTTTAACCGGTAACCCGCTCTTATACACAGTGTATTCTTGAACCAGTATTCAATTCCGAGGTCGGACCGGAATTTATTATCAATCGGCTGAGCCCAGTCCATTGCAGCCAGCAGTTGATGCTTCGGGCGACGGAGAAACTTATAACTGATTCCCGCTTTAATATTAACGGGGAGCGGGTCTCCTTCCACATCGAACTTAACCTCTGTGCCGACATTCTGAATACAGAAACCCGCCCGCAGGTTCTCCCGCAGAATATAGAAAGCGCCCAGGTCAATACCAAGGGCAAAGGCGGATTCACTATAGATTGCCCGCTGAATAAATTTCAGGTTACCGCCGAGAGAAAGCCCCTTAAGAGGGTAAGCGTATGCAAAGTTCAGACACTGGTCCGAGGCCTTAAAAGTGCCGACCGGTTCAAAGGAATCCGTCGTTCTTAAGAGAGTGCCGTAATCAAGATATGTAATGGACGCCCCCATTGTTCCCGCTTTCCCGAACGGATGAACGTAACCGAGAAAGCCCGTATTAATACCGGCAAGCCACTGTGTATATGTGGTGGTTAAATGAAATTTCTTAATCTGTGTAAGCCCTGCCGGATTCCAGTATATTGCCTGGGGGTCGTCGGCGACACCCGTGAAAGCGCCTGCCATACCGGCGGGGCGGGCGCCCTGACCGATTTTAAGAAAATCGGCTCCCGTGGTTCCGGCGTCGCTCTGACCCCATGAAGCATAAGTAAAAGCGGCAAAGTGACAAAGGAATAAAGCAACGAGCGCAAATCTTGAATGTGTCTTCATTTTATAACCGCAATCTTTCTAATCTCAATTGCCTTATTGCCCGTCCTGATAACCAGAAGATATATTCCGCTTGCCACGCGGTTGTCTGCGTCGTTGCCGCCCGACCAAACCACCGAGTCGTGGGCGGCGCCGTCATAATATTTCTTCACCAGTTTTTTTACCAGTTCGCCGGCTATGTTATAGAGTTCCAGAGTAATCCATCCCGCAGAGGGGACTTCGTATTCAATTGTTGTTGATTCGCCCCTCGCAGGATTAAAAGGATTTGGATAATTCTGGTAAGTCCTTGTTTTCGCAATCGACTTCACTGTCACTTTAAGCAGAAAAGAATCAGATGCGCCGCCGCCCTGAACTGTTACCGTCCCTGTGTATATCCCCGGCTGCTGGCCGGCAGGAGCGGCGACCGTCACGGTGACGGTTTTCGTATCAGCGCCAGACTGATACTGGAAATCACTCAGGGTTTCCGGCGAGAAACTGACCGGAGCACCGGGTATGTTATTGGCGCCGTCCGTAAGGACGCTGACCGTAAAAGTTACCGTAGAAAGATTAACATTACTCCTGTTTTCTACAATAAATTCTTTTCCCTTGCTCTCGGTGAAAGGCCAGACCTCCATACTCATTGTATTGGATGAAACGTCAAGAGCATTATCGTGAACGTCAATTGATTCAAAAACATTCACCGTTACCGCAAGGATAATGCTGTCCGACGGGGCGCTGTCGTCATCCGCAACCGTCAGGGTGCTTATATATATTCCGGGCGGCTGGTCGGCGGGGATGGCAACGCTGACTCCAACCGTCTTTGTTGAGGGGGCGGGCAGGTACGGGAAAGAGGATATGGTTGAAGAAGTGAAACTGACCGAGGATGACGAAATGGCGACGCCGGATGAAAAGACAATACCGGTGCATGAGATTGTGACAGTATCAAGCAGAACATTTCCGTTATTTTCAAACGCGAGGTAACCTGTCTGAGTTGTTGAAGGGTCTCCCGTGAAACTCATTGACGACCCGAAGACATCAAGAGTATTGGCGCTGATAAAAAGGCTTTCCAGAGGATGGACGACGAGTTTCAAAGCAAAGCTGTCCGACGGGTCGCCGTCGTCATCCGCAACGCTCACGGATGCCCAGTAAGTGGCCGGAGGCTGAAGAGCGGGAATTGCCACCGAAAGATTTATAACCGCGGTCGCGCCGGAGGCGAGACTCGCGCTGGAAGGACTGAATGAGTATGTTGCCGAAGAAATCGTGTTGCCCGCGCCGTCATCCAGTTGAAAAGGAGAGAATTGAATGTTATCAAGAAGGATGTCTCCCGTATTCTCAATGCAAAAAGAGCCGTTCTGCGAAGTTGAGAAATCTCCCGCCAGAGACATGGTGCCGGCGGTCAGGTCGTACGCATTGTCTAAAACCGAAAAAGCCTCGACCAGAGCAGCCGAACTGACGGCCAGGCTTACAATGAAACTGTCAGAAGGAAAGCCGTCATCGTCCCAAACGGTTACCGTAGCCCTGTATATGGCGGCAATCGTCGTCGACGGAATATCAATGGTAAGGGTTATTGCTTCCGTTGCGCCCGGAGTGAGGGTAACGGTCGAAGGAGAAAAACTGAATGCGGCTGACGA